>CAYNYG010000001.1:0-19477 GCA_964401365.1 uncultured Planctomycetales bacterium
CGCCTGCTGCAGGTTCCCCGAGAAGCGCGTCCAGGCCGCGCGCTGCGCGGTGCGTCGGGCGGAGGTGCGGCGTCCGCGTAGCCGCGCCCAGGATCGCTCTCCGGCGCGGCGGATTCGGCCGGCATGCGCACCGGTCCCGCCATCGCCGGGCGCGACGACGCGGCCGGTTGGGTCGCGCCGGCGTGGTCCTCGAGCCAACGAAAGCCGGCGCTGAGCCGGACGAAGTGCGAACCCTGCCAGCCATGACCGCCGTCGTAGGTGCGCAGCTCGACCGTCGCACCTAGATTGGACAGCACTTCGTTGGCCGTGGCGGCGAATTCGAACCGACACACCTTGTCGTCCGGGGAGTGATAGAGAAAGTACGCCTGCCCGCGTGCGCGATCGATTCCGGGCAGCAGCGACGGCGTGAAGACCGACATCGCGATGAGGGACCCGCGCACGGGCGTATCCTGCATGACGGACAGCGCATAGGCGGCCGGCCCGCCGGTCGACCAGGCGAAGGTGAAGATCCGCTGCCGATCGACGCGCAGCCGCTCGCACACGTCTCGAATCACCGCCGCTGCGAACGCTTCGGTGCTGAACTGCTGGCCGGGGGCGGTGAGCTGCTCGGTAGGCCACACCAGCTTCTGGTCCGGCGACCAGCGCGCGGGAACAAGCTGGGCGACCACGTAGCGGTCGGACAGCGACGCCTTGAAGACGCGCTTCACGAACCCCAGATTCGACTCCGATCCGTCGCCGCCGGGGATGACCAGCACCAGGCCGAATCCCTCCGCGGGCGGCTGGACGGCCGGATCGGCCTGGATGAGCAGGTACCGTTTCTGCGCGTCACCGCCGACGATGCGTTCGGTGGACGCAACCCCGGCGACGTCATCCACGGGGGCACTGGCCGGCGTCTGGCCCAGGGCGAGCCCGTGGAAATCGAGCGTTGTCGTGAAAATCGCCGCCAGCGCCCAACCGCGCGGCCGACAGCGGACGAACAACCTGAGCATGGGCATCTCCACCGGCTTATTATCGGCCGCGCGCAGCGCCCGCGTCGAGGCAAAAACACGCCCCATTCGGGCGCGGATGACGCGCGGACCGCAACCGCGGTTGCTGCCCGATGTATTCGAGACTATGATTCGCGCGTCATGCTTGCCAACCCGCCGTGACAGCCGCACGGATGCTGACGGACCTCTCGGCGCGGTCAGATGCAGGATTCGGCGGCGTATCTCGTCGATACGAGCAGGTTGGCAGCCCGGCGCGGCCGTTCATTGCGCGGCCCCGCGCGAAAGGTTGCATTGACACCCAAGCCCTATAGAAAGTGCGGCTATATGCTCGCCTGCCTGGTCTCGCTCGTGCTTGTGGCGGGCTTCACACCCCGATCGACCGATTCCAGCCCGGAGAACGCCTGGATCGTCGAGCCGGGGGTGGTCGTCGATGCGCCGCGTTTGGCGGCGTCGAGCTCCAGCCTGCGGGAGATCGCGCAGCGCGATCCGGAGCGGCTGGCCGCGATGTCGCTGGAGCGGCTTCGCGAGGTGCGCGACTACACCTGCGTATTCCTGAAGCAGGAGAACATCGGCGGTCGGCTGACGCCGGTTCAGGAGATCGACGTACGCTTCCGCGCCGAGCCGCTGAGCGTGTACATGAAATGGAACCGGAACGAGGACGGGGCGCGGCGTGCGCTGTACATCAAGGGGCGTCACACCGCCAACGGGCAGGAACAGGCCCTGGTGGAGCCGGCGGGAGTGATCGCGCGGCTGTTCGTCAGTGAGACGCTCGTGCCGATTCATGGCGACAGGTCGCGCCGTGCAAGCCGGCGCGCGATCGACGAGTTTGGATTCAAGGCCACGCTTGATCTGCTGACGCGCTTCAACGCCCTGGCGCGCGCCCGGGGTGTGCTCGACATCTCGTACGCGGGCGACGGCGTGATCGACGGCCGGCCGACGCTCATCATCCGTCGCTATCTGCCGTACACCGGTGCGGGTTGCGGGTTCCCCGATGGGCGAATGGACCTGCATTTCGACCAGGAGACGATGCTGCCCGTGGCGGTCTATTCGTGGGCCGACCGGGAAGGGAAGGAACTGCTCGGCAGCTACGTCTACACGCGGGTGGTGGTCAACCCCGGGCTGACGGACGAAGCGTTCCGGTTCTAGGCGTGCGGCGCTCCGGCTTCGCGCCGCGGGGGGACTCCGGGGTACCATGCATCGATGCAGCCGCAGGTCGACCGCCACGCCACTCCGGAGCGCTCGCTGACGCTGGTCGTGCTGGCGGCCGGGGCGGGCCGCCGCTTCGGTGGACTGAAGCAGTTCGACGCAGTCGGGGGCGGGGGTGAAACGCTGATGGACTTCGCGGTCTATGACGCGGCGGGGGCGGGGTTCCGCCGGGCGGTGTTCGTCATCCGGGAGGACATGGAGTCGGCGTTCGCGCGCGAGTTTGTGCCGCGCTACGCCGGCCGGCTCGACGTTTCGTACGTGTTCCAGCGCGTGGACCTGCCCGACGGCCGTACGCCGTCGCCGGCGCGCACGCGGCCCTGGGGCACGGGGCACGCGGTGTTGTCGGCGGCGCCGCGAGTGCGTGGGCCTTTCGCGGTGGTGAACGCGGACGATTTCTACGGTCGCGCCGCGTTTCAGTCGCTGGCGACGTTCCTGAGCGGCGCGGCGATCGCCGCGCCGGTGCCGATCTATGCGATGGTCGGATACCGCCTGCGGGACACGTTGACGGCATCCGGCGCCGTCAGCCGCGGCGTCTGCCACTGCGCGGAACCGGGGTGGCTGGATCGGATTGAGGAGGTGCACGGCCTGATACCGGCCGGCGAGGACGCGCGCGCGGTGCGATCGGGGACGGCGCCGGCCGCGTCGTCGGGCGAGGGGCGGATTCCCGGTGAAGCGATCGTGTCGATGAACTGCTGGGGCTTCACGCCCGCGCTGTTCCGGGAGCTCGAAGCCGCCTTTGCGCAGTTTCTGAGCGAACGGAGCGCCCCGGAACGCGAGTTCTACCTGCCGGCGGTGGTGAACGACCTGCTGCGACGCGGCGCCGCCCGAGTGCGCGTGCTGGGCGGCGGCGATGCCTGGTGCGGGCTGACGCACGTGGCGGACCGCGAGCGCGTCCGGGGCAAGGTGGCGGAGCTGGTGAGCCGGGGTGAGTATCCGCGCGAGCTGTGGTCGTGAGCCGGGAGCCCGCGTCGGAGCTGATCCGCGGCGTGGCGGCGGAATTCGCCCTGGACGGCGAACTGGTCGGCAGCGAGCGCTTCGCGGGGGGTCACATCAACGCGTCCTGGGTCGTATCGGTCCGTCGCCTCGGTCGTACGACGCGCTATCTCCTTCAGCGGATCAACACGCGCGTGTTGCGCGACCCGGAGGCGCTCATGCGCAATATCGGCCGGGTCATCGACCACGTGCGCGGCTGCGTCGAGCGCGGCAGCGACCCCGACGCCGAGCGGCGCTGCCTGCGGCTGGTGCCGACGCGCGCCGGCGGACTCTGGTTGTCGCAGGCGGGCGACGCGTGGCGGATGTACCACTTCATCGAGTCGTCGCGCAGCCGGCTGACCGTCGCCGCCCCGGAAGACTCCCGCACGGCCGGAGCGGCCTTCGGCGCGTTCCAACGTCAACTGACGGACCTTCCCGGTCCGCGCCTGCTTGAGACGATCGCGGATTTCCACAACACGCCGGCGCGCTTTGCCGCGCTCGACCGGGCCGTCGTCGAGGACCGGGCGGGCCGGCGGGGCGACGTGCGGGCGGAGCTTGATTTCGCCGCGGCGCGCCGCGGTCGTGCGGGCATTCTGCTGCAACTGCAACGCGAGGGCTTGGCCTGCGAGCGCGTGGTTCACAACGACGCCAAGCTGAGCAACGTACTGCTTGACGCCGACACCGGGGCGGCGCTGTGCGTCGTCGACCTGGACACGGTCATGCCCGGCCTGCCGCTGTTCGATTTCGGCGACCTGGTCCGCTCGACGACGTGCACCGCGGACGAGGACGAAGCGCGGCTGGACCGCGTGGAGGTCGAGCCGGCGCTCTTCGACGCGCTGGTCGACGGATACCTGGGCGCGACGCGGGGCATGCTCTCGGCCGCGGAGCGCGCCCACCTGGTCACGGCCGGGATGGTGGTCACGCTGGAGCAGGGGGTGCGCTTCCTGACGGATCACCTGTGTGGCGACGTGTACTACGCGATCGCCCACCCGGGACACAATCTGGACCGCGCCCGCGCCCAGTTCGCGTTGCTCGAATCGATCGAGCGCCGCGCGGCGGAGCTGGAGCGCGGTGTCGCGTACCGGGGCGGGTGACCGGCACCAGTCACGGCAGGTTCGTATAATCCCGGCGCGAGCGCGGCGGCCTGCGCCCGGCTCAGGCCGGGACCTCGCCGCCGGCGCCCCGCGCGTGGATGCACAGGATGGAAGGATCTCTCGATTCGCGATTCTCCGGGCTCAGCGCCGCGCTCCGCGCGGTCTCGCAGGAGCATCTGCTTCGATTCTGGCCGGCCTTGTCGGTCGCCGAGCGCGCCGCGCTGCTCGACGACATCGAGCAGATCGACCTTCCGCTGTGTGCACGTCTGGCGCGCGAACTGGTCGTGCAGCCTCCCGCGCTTCCGCTGCCCGACCGCATCGACCCGCCGCGCGTCTTTCCCGCGGTCCCGGACGCGGCGCTGGCGGCGCTGTACGCCGACGCGCGTCGAATGGGCGAGGAGCGGATCCGCACCGGGCGCGTGGCGGCGTTCACGGTTGCGGGCGGCCAGGGAACGCGGCTGGGTTTTGACGGTCCGAAGGGCGCATTCCCCATCAGTCCGATCCGACATGCGACGCTGTTCCAGCTCTTCGCCGAATCGCTCGTCGGGACGGGACGCCGATACGGGCGGCGCCCGCCCTGGTACATCATGACCAGTCCGGGGAACCACTCCGCCACGGTGCGCTTCTTCGAGGACCATGCATACTTCGGGCTGTCCAAGGGCGACGTCATGTTTTTTTCCCAAGGGCAGATGCCGGCGTTTGACCCCACGGGGCGCATCCTGCTGGAGTCCCGGCATCGCGTCGCCCTGTCGCCCAACGGACACGGGGGCAGCCTGACGGCGCTGGCCGCGTCCGGGGCACTCTCCGACATGCGCGCCCGCGGCGTGGACGTCATCAGCTATTTCCAGGTGGACAACCCGCTGGTGCGCCCCATCGACCCGCTCTTCATCGGGCTACACGCTCTTCAGCGATCCGAAGCGTCCAGCAAGGCTGTACGGAAGGCGGAGGATCTCGAACGCGTCGGAAACTTCTGCGTGGCGGACGGGCGTCTATGCGTCATCGAATATAGCGACCTGCCGGAATCGCTGGCGCGGGCGAGGAACACCGACGGCTCGCGGCGGCTAGACGCCGGGAGCATCGCCATCCACGTGTTCGACCGCGCGTTCGTGGAACGGTTGACGGCGCGCGGCGAGTGTCGGCTACCGTGGCACCGGGCCGAAAAGAAGGTGCAGACCGTCGACGATAATGGACGAGCGGTGCAACCGGAGCGCCCGAACGCAGTGAAGCTGGAGATGTTCGTGTTCGACGCGATACCGCTGGCGGAGCGGCCGCTGGTGATGTATACGACCCGCGCCGAGGAGTTCAGTCCTATAAAAAATGCAACGGGGATCGATTCTGTGGCTACGGCGCGGCGCGACCTGCTTCGGCGTGCGGCGACGTGGCTTGAATCGTGCGGCCGTCCCATCCCGCGGGATGCCGAGGGGGAGCCGATGCTGCGCGTCGAGATCAGCCCGGCGTTTGCTCTGGATCGCGAGGATTTGCGCGAGCGGCTGGCGGGGGCGCCGCTGAAGCTGGACCAGGACCTGGTTTTGGCGTAGCCGGCGCTGGTCTGGCGGCGGTCGATTCGGTGTTTGGAAGGCGCTTGTCGGGCCTGGCAGCGCTCGGGTAGCATAGAGGGTCGCGTCTGGATGGGTACATGAGTTCGGGAACACGGAAAGCAGGGCCGGTCCGCTCGACAGTGTCGGAGTCGGCGGAGCGGGTCGCCGAACTGGCGGCGCTCCAGGATTACGACACGCAGTTGATGCTCCAGTGCCGGCAGGGCGACGCCGAGGCGGCGAGCCTGCTGGTGCAGCGGAACTTCGCCCGTGTGGCCCGCTACGTTTCGCGGATCGTGCGCGACCCGAGGTCGATCGAGGACCTGACGCAGGACGTCTTCGTGCAGGTGCTGTCGCGGGCGCGCGACTTCGAGCCGCGCGCCAAGCTCTCGACCTGGCTTTTCCGCGTTGCCACGAACCGCGCGCTGAACTTCGCCAAGAAGCAGCAGAACCGGCGCAACACGCGTTCGGTCGGCGATTTCGGCGCGCACGACGTAGCGGACCAGGGCAGCGGGCCCGAACGGGCGGTGGGATTGGATGAGCTGCGGCGGCGCGTCGGAGACGCGCTGGGCGCCCTGCCGATGAATCAACGGGCGGCCCTGGCCCTCTTCGAGTACGAGGGCCTGAGCTACGAACAGGTGGCCAGCGTGCTCGACGTGACGGTCGAAGCGGTTCGCTGCCTGATCTCGCGGGCGCGCAACGCCCTGCGCGAGCGGCTGGCCGGGCTCGCCTGACCGGGCCGCTGCGGCGGTCCGCGCGAGGTCGGCTCGGTTGGCGCTGGTGCGCGGCCGGAAGAGCATGGAACACCCCGACATCGACGCTCTGCGCGAATGGGCGAGGGACGGCTTGGGCGCCCCGGACGCCGGTGGGATCGCCTCGCATCTGGCCCAGTGTGCCGAATGCCGCCGCGCGTTGGACGAGGAAGCGCGGCTGGATCGGGTGCTGCGGATCGACGCACCGCCGGAACTTCCACTGACCAGCGTGACGCGGGCCTGCGAGCGGATTGACGCGCTGCTGCGACGAGACGTGCACGCGCGGCGGCGGCGCCTGCGGGCCGCCGCGTATGTGGTCGTTGCGGCGGGCGCGGTGACGGCAGCGATCATCACCACGCCGCCGCGCGCGGCGCCGCGTTTCGTCGGGAGCGTGCCGGGCGTGGCGCGCGAAGTTGAATTGCAGGCGGCGCTGCATCTGGGCGGCTTGCGAGCATTGGCGGAGCACCCCTGGATCGCGGACGACTTCGAGACGGTCCGCGAGCTGGCCCGGCTCGAAACGGTTGAGAAACCGCATGCCCCAGACTCGAACTGATACCTGGATCATCGCCGGCCTATGCGTTGCGTGGGCGGCGGTGATCGTCCGCACCGGGCTGACGGTACCGGTGCCGGAGATCGAACCGGCTGCGGCGGCGGCGTGGCAAGCGTTGTCCGCTTCGGAGCGGGCCGCGCTGGTGCGCACCTATCAGGACGTGCTGCGGCGCCCGGACGGCCGCCGCGTCCTGGCGGACGCGATGCACTTCGCCGAGCTTCCGGACGCGGAGGCCGCGGCGCTCGCGGCCACGCACGCGCTGCTGCGGACGGCGCTGCGCGGCCCGGCGGCGGACACGCGGTGGCTGGAGCACCTCGCGCCGGCGGCGCGCGCCGCCGCCATTCATCGCTTGCTCTCCGAACGGCCTTCTCCGCCGACGGCCGCTCTCAGGGGCGGCGGCGCCGCCCCGCGGGAGGCCGCCGAACTCGATCCCTGTGCGACGCCCTAGCTGGCAGCGTGCCGGGCGTGTCGTCACGACCGCAGGCTCGGGTCGCACTCTTCCGCAATTCGCGGCGGGGCCCTTCTTCCCAACGCGCCCAGCACGGGCGACACACTCAGGGTAGCGCGACCGGCCCTTCGCGGTGCCGCATCGCGCACGGCGAGGGCCGGGTTTGTTTCGCGGATTGCACAGCGCCGAGGCAACGACCCGCTCGGACCGGAACACCGCGGCGGGGGCGTGCCCGTGGCGTGAGGCCGGAGGATGCCGGCTAGGGCGCGGTGTACGGCTCAGCCGACTTGGCGCCGGTAAAGCGCTCGATCAGGTCGACGATTTCCCGCTGCCGCTCGGGGCTGTGGCCGCCGCCGCGGGCCATGAAATCGTCCGTTCCACCGAAGTAGCGCAGCAGTGGGATGCCCGGCGCCAGGTCGTCGGCATAGCCGCTGAAGATCTGGCTGCGCAGGCGCAGCGCGTCGCGATCGAGGGTGTCGCGCAGGTTGCGGCCGAGGGGCACGCCTTCGGTCGGGATGAAGTTCGGCGGGACGTAGGTCAGGTCGCTGATGTCGTAGATGGCGACGTACCATTCGCGCCCGTCCTTGTCCACCCAGGAGGGAGAACGCGCGGCGACGCCGTCCCTGTACCGCGCCCGGCGTGCGGTTTTCTGCGGCCAGTCGTCGGGGTAGGCGATTTCGGCGTCGGGGGCGACGCGGGCCTCGTCGGCGGCGAGGAGGCGCTCGGCCTCGCTTTCGAGGTAGGCCTCACGCAGGGCGCGCTCATAGAACCAGCGTTGCTCATCGCGCCGCAGGATCGAATCCAGGTCGATGATCTCCTCGGCCGGGCGATACCCGTAGCGCGGGTGGGGAACCTGGTTGGCGTACGCGCGCTCGCGCAGCGCGGCCGGCTCGCCGGTCGTGTCCACATCGTCGGTGTCGGCGCCGTCGTAGCGCCGCGCCAGGCGTGCGGCCTGCCGCGCCTTTTGGTCGCTCGGGAGGGCGTGGCGCAGCTCGCGTTCGGCGGCGGGGTCGGGCTGAGAGGACTGGGCGGTGATCTCGCCGCCCCCGACCGCCAGCCGCGCGGCTCGGGCGATGACGCCTTCGGCCTGGAGCGCATCGGCCTCGGCGGCGGCGGGATCGGACGAACGGGCGAGCAGGGCCAGGGCCTGCCGCGCGTGGGCGTCGGCCTGCGCGGCGCGACCGCCGGCGAGTGCCTTGCGGGCCTCGATCAGCTCGACCCGCGCCGCAGCCAAGGCGAGCTCGGCGCGGGCCTCGCGCTCGTCGCGCGACAGGTCGTCGCGCGGGGCCGGGTCGGGCGCTTCCGCCGCGGGCCGGGCGGGCGCCGCGGTGGACTGGCGCGCCGCCTTTTGCAGCAGGGCCCGGTCGTCGGCCTGCCCGTCAAAGGCCGCGAAGCAGGACAGGACGAGGCACAACAGCGTCGGCTGAATCATCGGTGATACTCCTGGTACCAGCGTCGCCACTCTTCCTCATCGAATGCGAAATCCTGCCCCGTGATGGCGCGCAGCGCGTCGCGCACCTCGGTGCGGAACACCGTCACGTCGCGCAGCCGCGGCTCCATCTCGACCGTCACCAGCCCAGTCCCGTCCGCCAGCCCGATCTGCGGGCGGCGCCGCACCGAGACCGACGCGCCTCCCACGTGGATGTCGTCTCCGGAGGCGAATTCCCGCGGCATCTCACCGAAATACTTGGCCACCGGCGTCTCGACCTTCATCCGCCGCCGCACCGTGAGCGCGCCGATGAGGTCCGGAACGGCTTCGGGGCGCTTCATCGTTCCCAATGCCACCGCGGCCCGCAGAATCAGCGCCTCTTCGCCGCTGCCCAGCGCCTTGCGGAACTGCGCGACCACGCGTTCGTCGTCGCGCGCGACCAGGTGCGCCACCGCCGCGCCGCGCACCGACTCGTTGCGGTCCACCAGCGCCAGCACGGCGAGGTTCATCGTGGCCTCGTCGTCATCGAACCGGCCCAGCGACTCGACCAGCACCTCGCGGCACGTCACGCTGCCCTTGCCCAGCAGCTTCACCAGCGGCACGATCGCCAGCGGGTCCTTGATCTCCAGGATGCGCTCGCGGCCCTGCTTCACAAGCCGCTCGAGCGACGCGTCCAGGAGGCTGGTTTTTATGGCGTTGATGCGCCGCATCCACGAACCCTGCACGGCACGAACGGCGGCGTCGCTGTCGCGGCCGTCGTCGGGCGGCGCGGCGGCCAGGGGCCGGGCGAGGCGCGACACGGGCTGCGACGCGGGAGACCGCCCGGACGCGCGCCCCTCGACCCAAAGCCCGCCGATGCGCACGTGACCCAGCGCCTTTCGGGCCGCGGCGTGGTTGCGGTCGATTTCCACCGCGCGACGCAGGTGCTTTTCGCGCTCGGCGGTGAGCCCCTGCTCCCCGCACCAGCGCCCCAGCTCGAACTGGGCCTGGGCGGTGTCGGCGACCGCCCTGCGGCGGGCGTCGTATTCGTCGAAGACGGACGGCGTCTCCTCCACGGCGGCCACCTGCTCCACGGCAACGGTGACCAGCCCCGCAGGCGTTCGCACGGTGACGGCGGCGCTGGAGCGGGCGACGACGTCGCCCTGCACCACGCGCCCGTCGGCCAGGCGGACCACGTCGGCCGGCGCGGCGCCGACCGCGACGGTTGCAAGTATCGCCAAAGAAATAAGATACGCGAATCTCCCCCGCGCGCTGCCCGACCCCGTGTGAACTCGGCGCATGACAACTCCGCCGCTGGTTCCGCAGGTATCGTACTGAGCACTACCTGTCGCGACAACGCAAAACTTGCGCCCGCTGGGGATTACCCCGGAGGCGGCCTACGAGTGCAGCTCGACCACGTCACCGTCCTGCAACGTGTGATGCAACTGAACGTGCTGGCCGTCGGCCACTCCGTGACCCCAGATTCGCGCCGAATGCACGGCGTGGTCCTTTCCGCGAAAGACCCGCGCCGCCAGCGCCGCGACGTCCGCCCCCTCGCACAGGATGAACGGCTCGTGCAGGTCGGGCTTGCGGCCCGGCGGCTTGGCGTACACGCGGATGACGCCGAGCAGCTCCCAAAGCCGTCGCGGAAACCGGGCCATGCGGGCGGGGTCGCGCGTCGAGAGCGGCTCGATGCGCTGCCCGAGCCCGGTCACCTCACGCAGGAACTCAAGCCGCTCGGGGGCCCCGTCCGCGTCGTCCTTGGCCGCCAGGATCAGGCCCGGGACCCGCAGCATCTGGCCGGCGGCTTCGGGGAGCCGGCGCGGTCCGTCGGTCAGCTCGACGTGCCGCGACGCCAGGTGCGCCAGGCACATCGCGGTGTCCTCGGCGCATGCGTCGGTGGAGAGATCGGCCACCACGACCAGAGCGTCCGCGGAGCGCCACAGCCCGGCCATGCCCGTTGGGACGTGGTCGGCGGTGATCGGGGGCGTGTCGACGAGCTGAATCTGCACGTCGAGGTAGGGCACCATCCCGGGCACCGGCACGCTGGTGGAGAAGGGGAAGTCGGCCACCCGCACGTGGGCGTGGGTGAGCGCGGCGACGAGTGACGACTTGCCGCTGTTGGGCGGGCCGACCAGCGCAACCTGACCCGCGCCGCTCCGCGGGATCGCGTACGGATCGACCCGTCCACCCCTGTGACGCTCGACCTGCTGGCACTCCTTCCGCGCGGCCGAGAGCTTCTTCTTCAGGTCGGCCTGGATCTTCTCGGTGGACTTGTGCTTGGGCAGCTCGCGCCACATCTCCTCCAGCGCGGCAAGCCGCTCGTCGGCGTCCTGGGCGGCGCGGAAGCGCGCCTCGGCCTCGCGGTACTGCGGCGTGAGGTTGGCGGCCATGCGGCGTCCTGCATGTCGGGCGTGCGTCCGGGGGATGATGATAGCGGAGGGAGCGGAAGCGCGCATGAGTCGGCGCGATTCAGCGCGAGGCGCTTCCCGCGCGATCGCGACAGCACGGCCGCACTTCGCCGCGGGCGTCGATCCGCGGGTCTACTTCGACAGGTCGCGCACGCGCTGGAACTTGTCGGCGAACTGGCGGACCCAGCCGCGCG
This sequence comes from uncultured Planctomycetales bacterium, assembly GCA_964401365.1. Lineage (GTDB taxonomy): Bacteria > Planctomycetota > Phycisphaerae > UBA1845 > Fen-1342 > CAYNYG01. The sequence continues at coordinate 11,557 of CAYNYG010000001.1, forward strand.
TGATGCGTCGCACGTCGCTGCCGCCGCCGGCGATCTTCCTGGCGAGGTCCAGACCCTCGGGCTCGCTGAACGGGGGCTTGCTCCACTCCGCGACCGCGGCGGGCTTCATCCCGCCGTCGATCATGGCCTTCCACGTTGCGCGCAAGTCGTCATGCAGGTCGACCAGGACCGTTCCGACCAGCTCGCGCACCAGCGTGGTGCGGCGGCGCTCGAGGTCCCCGTCGAGTTTCATGAACACGCCCGAGCCGGCTTCGCGGAAAGGGTCCTTGATGACCAGCCGGTCGGCGTTCGCCGCGCACACGTCGGGCCGCACCGGGAGTCGACAGAGTTCGACATGCCGCGGCCCGCCGGGGGCGCCTCGGGGAAGCACCCACAACTGCTGACCGGCCGGGCTGAGGACGAACTCGATGAACTTCTGCGCCAGCTCGCGGTGCGGCGGCTTGCGGAGCATCGAGATGGGGTCGGGGGTGATGGCGGAAGCGCCGGGAGGATTGACGTATCCGATCACGTCGCGGCCGGCCACGCCCATCTGCGCATAGGCATAGAAGTCGATGCAGGGTCCGGCCAGGACGTCCCCGCCGGCGACTTCGTTGGGGATCTGCGAACTGGCGACGGCGACGCCGCGCGAGTTGGCCGCGATTTGCATCAGCAACACCCAGCCGCGCTCCCAGCCGTATTTTTGAAGGATGACCTCATAAATGACACGGACGCTGCTGGACTTGCGCGGGTCGGCGACGGTGACCCAACTGAACATGCGCGGCTGGGCCAGGTCGTCCCAGGTGGCGACCTCGGGCAGCTTCTGGTTGGCCAGGCCGCGCTTGTTGTAGATGATGCCGAAGGACGACAGCGCCGACCCGAACCAGAGGCGACGGTCGTCATAGAGCTTCACGCCGGCGATGTTGGCCGGGATGGCGTCCAGAATCTCCCGGGGGAGGGTGACGGCCTCCAGGTAGCCGCGCGACGCGGCCAGGTCGTGGTCGGGGACCCCGCCGCCGAAGAACACATCCAGGCCGAACGAGGCGCCTGCGGCGGCGCGCTCCTTGGCGTCGAGAAGCTGGATGAGCTCCCCGGTGCCCTGCTTGATCCAGCGGATGCGCAGCTCGCGATTCATCGCCTGTGCGAACCCCGCCTCAAACTCCTTCTGAATGTCCTCGTGGTGCGGGGTGATGATCTCGAGGTCGAAATCGTCGGCCGGCGCGCGGCTCGGCACGGTCCAGGCCGCGGCGGGCGCGGGCAGGGCCGGCAGTGCTGCGCCCGCCGCGGGCAGGGCTCCGAGGGCGCTGATGGCCAACACGCAACCGATGCCAGGGACGGAAAGCGGGGCGGATCGGTTCACGGCGATACTCCGCGCGGCGTTCGGGGAGACACCCTGTGCGTGACCGCGACGCACTTCGACGCGAGTCTTATACCCGAGGAACGCGTGGCCCGCGCGGCGGAGGCGCCCCGCGGGTCCGGTTGGGACGGGTTCGACAGACGGCGGAACCGTCCGAGACGACGCGCGCGGGTGGTGGGAGCGCGCACGGTCCGCGCGGGCGGGAGGAGCCCCATCGCCGAAAACGGAAAAATAGATGCGGACTCGGGCTGCGTTCCCCGCTATTGCCAGCAAGACCTTGCAGCAGTGGGCGATGTGGGACGCGGGGTCAGGCCTAAACCACCTGCCTCGCGTCCACATCCAACCCGGTGCTCTCCGATGTGGGCGATTGCGAATCGGGGGTGGGGGGCGAGCGAGGAGCTGTCATGGTGCGGCTGTGCCTGGCCGGCGTGCCGGGGTCGGTGTGCGCCAGCGGACGGGGGATTCAATGATGGGGCGAGGCGACCTGTGCAACGGGCGGAGGGGCCTCGCCCAGCTCGCGGATGCGCTGCATGATGAGGTCGGCGGCCTGCTCCTGCGCCTGGCGGTCGCGCTCCTTCCCCCGGAACGGGGAGAGGTCGACCGGCTTGCCGTAGCGGACGCGCACGTGCTGCCGGGCGAAGAAGGAGCGCAGGACGCTGTCGTAGTAGCGCGTGCCGCTGATGTGGCACGGGATGACGACCGCCCCGCTGCGGAGGGCGATCATGCCGATGCCGGACTTTCCACCGAGGTTTTCGCCGGGCCGCTCGAAGGTGCCCTGAGGAAAGATGCCGAGGCAGCCACCGTCGTGGAGCAGCCGGAGCATGCCGGAGATCACCGACGGTCCCGGCTTGTCGCGATCGACGGGGATGCAGCCGACCATCTTCTGGAACCAATGGGCGACGGGGATGTTGTAGTACGCCTTTTCGACCAGGAACCCGATCACGCGATAGGGGTTGGTGGCGTAGACGAGGATGGGGTCGATGCCGGCGGTGTGATTGGCGGCGACGATGACGGGCCCCTGGCGCGGGATGGTGCAGGGTCCGACGCGCTGGACGTTGAACCAGTAGCGGGCGTAGAACGTCGCGAGTTTCCAGACCACGCCGAGGATCGGGGGGTAGGGCTTGCCGCGGCGGTACTCGCACCAGGCGAACCAGGCGGCGGCAGCGAACCCCACCGCGACGGCAAGCAGGATGAACGGGATGTAGCGATCGAGGTTGGGGATTCGCGGCAGTCCCAGCGCGCCGGTGGCCAGAACCATGGCTCCCATCGTCGCCATGTCCGAAACGCCGAAGACGCGTCCGCGGCGCGAATCGGGGACGAAGCGTTGCAGGGTGGCCATGATGGTGACGAGCAGGGCTGCGCCGGCGCCGCCGATGCCGAAGAGACACAGCCCATTGGCGAAGACGCCCCATGCGAACGAGTAGGAGGCGTTCAGGAGGAGCGTCCAGAAGATGGCTCCGCCCAGAGCGCCGAGGACGGCGATCTGAATGGGCATGGCCGGGCCGAGGATGGTCATGACGGTGGCGCCCACGGCCAGCCCGACGCCGATCAGCCCGCGGAACGTCCCGGCGGCGGCGTAGTTTTCGCCGACGAGGCGCTGCACGATGGCAGGAACGACGGAGATGACGACCCCGGCGGCGGCCCAGAAGACGGTGCCGAGCAGGATCATCTGGAACGCGCGCCGATGCGTGCGGACGTAGCGGAAGCCGTCGGTGACGGGCTTCCAGATGCCGTTCATGGGTGGGTGGGGCACGGCGCGGGTTCGCGACATGGCGATGCCGGCGACGAAGAGGGCGCTGAGGCCGAAGGTCAGGGCGTTGATCCTGTAGTTCCACACCGGTCCGATGGTGTTGACCATGTAACCGCCGACGACGGCGCTGACGATGGTTCCGATGGTGCCCAGTGCGCTGATGAGCGCGTTGGCGCGCACGAGCTGGTCGTTGCGGATCAGCGTAGGGAGCATGGATTGGCGTGCGGGGGAAAAGAACGCCGCCAGCGCGCCGACGACGGCGAGAGGGACGACGATGGCGAAGTCGCCGGAAGCGGTGAAGGCGCCGGCGTCCTGGGCGTGTTGCGGCTCGAGCCAGCGTTCGAGCCGGAGGACGATCGCGGCGAGATTGAAGACCAGCAAGGCCCGCAGCAGATCGGCGACGATCATGGTCGCTTTTCGGCTGAAGCGGTCAGACCACCACCCTGCCAGCGGGCCAAGAACCACGAACGGCAGGAAGAATCCGAAGGTGATGAGGGCCTGGACGCGTGTGGCGTCGGGGCGGCTCATGCCGCCGCGCGCTTTCAAGAGGGCCATTTCGCTCAGATGATCGCCGACGGCGGCGACCCCGTAGGCAGCCCAGAGAAGCACGAAATTCCGGTTTTGAACAAGCCAGGCGGGGAGATTGCGAGCGACGGCGTCGGGATTGAGCGCATGGGGGGTGGCGTGCACGGGATGAGCGGGAGACGCAGAATCGTCGGACACGCGTGGTCGCTCGACAAGGGGGTGAAACGGTTCGAGTGTACGTGAACACGACGGACAATTCCAAGGCGACACACGATGTCGTCCGCTCACACGCGCGCGCCGGGTACTCGCCCGCTAAGGGATAAGCCCTGCGGCTTTGGAATCCGTCAGGAAAGTCGCGAGCCGTGACGATAGTCACTTACGCGAGCGTTGCCCCGAAGGGCGATGACTTGAAAGACTTGAGTATTCGGGCTGGTGGGCCAACGGGCCCGGGGTCGGGGAAGACCAGGAGAGAAACATGGCAAGCACGGATGACCGACCGGTCTGCGTGATCGGTGCGGATGCGCTCGACCGTCGCGCGTACGATTCTCTGCTGCGGCAGATGGTCGGTAGTCCGACCATCGCGGCCGACCTGTCCGACGACGAAATCACGGCCGCGGCACTCGCATCGCCGAGCCTGTTCATCGTGCTGGCCGAGCCGCACGCGCGGGCGGCACGGGCGACGGTGGACCGACTGCGACAGACGTGTCCGACGACGCCGGTGCTGGTGGTCAGCGCGATGAGCACGCCGGCGGACGCGCGGCTGTGGTGCGCGTGCCAGGTGGATGGATTCGTGGCGCGCGACGCGGACCTCGACGAGCTGTCGCGCGCGATCGAGGCGCTGCGTGCCGGCCGGTCGCACATCTCGCAGGAGATCGCCGACCGCCTGACGCGGGCGATCGAACGGGCACGGCACCCGGCATTGTCGCGGCGCGAAGCGGAGCTACTGCCGCTGCTGGCGACCGGGCTGACGCTGCACGAGGCGGCCGAGCGAATGTCGGTCGGGTACAAGACGGCCGACTCGCACCGCAGCCGGTTGTTGCGCAAGCTGGGGATCCACGACCGGGTGGCGCTGGCGCGCTACGCGATCCGCGAGGGCATCATCGACGCGTGACGCCCGCGTCGCGGGGGGCGCGGGCCGACGGGCGCGGGGACGGGTGCTCGGCGACGACGACGGAGGTCATGCCCCCGCGCGGGTTCCAGTGCGTCTCGACCCGTATGCGCCGCGGCTGCAAGCGCGCGACCAGATCGTCGAGGATGAGATTGGTGACGGCCTCGTAGTAGACGCCGGTCTCGCGGAACGACTGAAGATAGAGCTTGAGGCTCTTGAGCTCGACGCACAGCTTGTCGGCGACGTACTCGATCGTGACGGAGCCGAAATCGGGCTGGCCGGTGACGGGGCATCGGCTGGTGAACTCGGGCGCCACGTGGCGGATGACGTAGTTGCGCCGCGGCGCCGGGTTGGGGAAGGTCTCGAGCGCGGACCGGTCGGGGCTCATGGCCGCGAATTGTAGGGCGCGGCGGTGCGGTCCGCGCCGCGGCCGGGGCGTTGCGGCGGGGTCAGGGCAGCTCGGCGAACTCCTGGAGGAGCACCGCCAGCTCAGGCTCGCGCCCGGTGCGGTCGTAGAGCACCATGAGCCGTGCGGCGGCTTCCTGCGTGTACCTGTGGCTGTTTCCGAGCTGGGTTCGAAGGGTCGCCAGCGCGGCGATGAGCAGGGGCTCAGCCTGGTCGTAACATTCCAGGGCGCTGAGGCAGCCCCCGTAGTCGCTGAGGATGCCGGCGGCGCGGACGCTGTCGGGCGGAAAGAGGCGCTGCGCGAGGGCGGCGGCCGGCTCGAGCAGGCCCAGTGCCTCGGCGTGGCGGCCCTGCCGGGTGAGCAGCGACGCCACGTGCGCCATGGCGTCGGCGGCATCGGCGCTCTCCGGCCCGGAAACACGGCGGTAGCGCTCCAACGCCTCCCACATGAGCGGCTCGGCTTCCTCCAGGCGGCCCAGCTCGGTCAGCAGGCCCGCATAGTTGTAGAGCCCGGTAAGGGCATCGGGGTGATCCTCGCCCAGGATGCGCCGCAGCGACTTCAGCGCGGCCCGGACGTAAGGCTCGGCCTCCTCCAGCCGGCCTGCGCGGTGCAGCGCGGTCGCGTAATTGGCCAGGTCGATCAGCCGGGCTGGATGATCGGCCGGATAGACCGTGCGGCTGATCTCCATCACGCGACGGCTCAGCTCCAGGCCCTCGTCGATGCGGCCCATGCGGGACAAGACGCTGGCGAGGTTTCCCAGCACGGTCAGCGTCCCGGGATGCTGCGACCCCAGGCGGAGCTGAAGGTCCTGGTAGAGTTCGAGCAGCAGCGGCTCGGCTTCGTCGAGCCTGGCCGCCTTCTCCAGCGCCACCGCGAGATTGCTGATCGACTGGATGGTCACTTCGTGGCGCGCGCCCAGCGCCGCGCGGGCGGCGGCGGCGGTGTGCCGCGCCAGGTCCTCGGCCTCGGGCTGCGCGCCCTGGTCCAGCAGCGCCAGCACGAGCACGTTCGCGGAGGAAAGCGCGTCGGCGCTGGATTCGCCGGCGGCGCGGCGGTCGATCTCCAGGCAGGCGCGGCCCAGCGTGACGGCCTCGGCGGTGCGGCCGCGGCGCTGCAACAGGTTGGCCCAGTCGCGGCGGGAGCGGCGCGTGTCGGGATGCTCCGGGCCGAGGATGCGCACCCGCGCGTCGAGCGCGGCGCGAATGTGCTCCTCGGCTTCGTCGTAGCGGCCCAGTGCGCGGTAGGTGGCCCCGATGGTCGCCTGGACCGCGGAGGCGACCTCGGGATCGTCGGCCAGGTCCTCGCGCACGCGCCGGGCGGCCGCGTCGAGCAGGTCGATCAGGATGGCGGTGTCGCGCGTCTGCGCGATGTCGGGATTCACCGAGCGCAGCATGCCCTCGATGAATGACTGGACCTCGCGGGCGCGGGTCGCCTCGACCTCGGCCCGCGCGCGGGCGCGCGCCTCGGCGTCGCGGGCGATGACCGCGCCGGCGCGCTCCAGGTCCGCGGCGCGGCGCAGGTGCTCGGCGCGGGCGTAGAGCACACTCATCCACGCGCCGAACGCCGCCACGACGGCGAAGAGAAGCCCCGCGGCCGCCACGACGCGGCGATGGCGCTGCGCGATGCGGCGGCATTGGGACCAGAGTCCCGGCGTGCGCGTCAGCAGCGGCCGGTGGTCGAGGAATCGCCGCAGGTCCTCCGCCATGACCGCGGCGCTGGGATAGCGGCCGTCGGCGGACTTCTCCATCGCGCGGTGGATGATGGTGGCCAGGGGCGCGGGCACGTGCCGATCCGCGCGGCGCAGCGGGCGCGGCTCCTCGAGCAGCACCTGGCGCAGCGTGGATTCGCGATCCGGCCCGAGGAACGGGGGCTGACCCGCGACCAGTTCGTAGAGCGTCACGCCGAGCGAATAGACGTCGGTGCGCTCGTCGACCGTACCCCCACCGCGGGCCTGCTCGGGGGACATGTAGCGATAAGTGCCCAGCACGTCGCCAGGGACGGTCAGCGTCAGGTCCTGCTGCTGCCGCGCCAGGCCGAAGTCGGTGATCCAGGCCGAACCGCCGGCGTCGATGAGGATGTTGGAGGGCTTGACGTCGCGGTGGATGACGCCGGCGGAGTGGGCATAGGCCAGGGCATCGGCGACCTGCGCGCCCCAGTGCGCGATGCGCCGATAGTCGACGGCCGGCGGCGGACGGCCGCCGCTCGCGTGGCGCGCAGCGCCCGGCGGCGCGGACAGGGGCCGACCGTCGATGAGGCGCATGGCGTAGTAGCGCAGGTTCTGATCGCAACCGACGCTGTACACCGGGACGATGTGCGGATGGTCGAGACCCCCGGCGGTCCGGGCCTCGCGGTCGAAGCGCTGCGCGACGCGCGAGGAGACGCGCACGCCGGGCAGCAGCACCTTGAGCGCCACGCGCCGCCGGAGCGAGACCTGCTCGGCCTCGTAGACCACGCCCATCCCGCCCCGGCCGATCTCGCGGATCAGGCGGTAGTCGCCGACGCGCTCCGGGACGGCGCGCGGCGGCTCGACGCCGGCGTCCGGATCGGCCGAGGACGCGACGCTCTGGACCATCCGCACGACCGCGACCAGTTGCCGCACGTCGTCGGGAGTCTCGGCGTACTCGGCGGCCAGGCGCGCAACGTCCGGCTCGGCTCCGGCGCGCAGGTCCTCCAGGATTCGGTCGAGGACGCCCTCCGCGACCGTCGGCGGCCTGGCGCGCGTAGGATCGGACGACTCCATCTCTCCCGGTAGAAACGCCGGCGCGGTCGCGAACTTAGCCCTTTCCGCGACGCTGCGCG
>CAYNYG010000001.1:19577-274945 GCA_964401365.1 uncultured Planctomycetales bacterium
CCCGGTAGAAACGCCGGCGCGGTCGCGAACTTAGCCCTTTCCGCGACGCTGCGCGAGCCGTTGCGCGGGGGAGCGGTGCTGACACGTCGCGAACGCCCGATCGGTCCAGCTTACCGCCGGAGCGGGCCGGAGTCAGCCGCTGCCGGTGGCGGCGGGCCGCGTCGTTCGGCCGGCGCGACGCGCGGGGCCGCGCCGATGGCTAGACTCGCGAGCGCCGTACGATGAGCTGACCGGGCAGCCGGCGCACCAGCCCCTTCAGCTCGAGCGACGTGAATGCCGCGAGGATCTCTCCGGGCGTCAGCGCCGGCAGCAGCCCCATCACCGCGTCCTGGAGCATGGCGTCGTCGCCCACGGCCGCGAATACCCGCGCTTCCACTTCGCTGAGTCCCATCCGATGCGGCGAGTCATGGCGTTCAAAAAGCCCCGCTTCCGCCCCGCGCGACCCGCCAGCCCGCGGCAGCATCGGATCGTCCCGGCCTGAGTCGGCATACGCGCCGCGCAGCCGCGCGCCGACCTCCCCCAGTTCGTCCAGAATGTCCTCCAGGCACGTCACCAGCTTGGCCGCCCCGCGGCGGATGAGCGCGTTCGTGCCGTGGCTCATCGCGTCGTTCACGCGGCCGGGCAGCGCGAACACCTCGCGGTTGTAATCGCTGGCCAGCCCGGCCGTGATGAGCGCTCCGCTGCGTTTGGCGGCCTCCACCACCAGCGTCCCGAGCGTCATGCCGGCGATGATCCGGTTCCGCGGCGGGAAGTTGCCCGCGAGGACCGCGGAGCGGATCGGCAACTCGCTCAGCAGCGCGCCGTGCTCGACCAGCTTGTCGGCCAGGGCGCGGTTCTCCGGGGGATAGACCGTGTCCAGCCCGCAGCCCAGCACGCCGATCGAGCGGCCCCCGGCGTCCACGGCGCCGTGCTGCGCGAACGAGTCGATGCCTCGCGCCAGCCCGCTGACGACCGTGAACCCCGCCGCCGCCAGCATCTCGCCGAAGCGCCGCGCCTGCTCGCTGCCGTAGAGCGTGCAGCGGCGGCTGCCCACGACCGCCAGCGAGATGGCGTCCGTGTCGCGCAGCGTTCCCTTGACGTACAACACGATCGGCGGGTCGGCGATCTGCCGGAGGGCGCCCGGAAAATCCTCGTCCGCGCGGCAGAGGATCCGCACCCCGTGCTCGGCCGCCGCTTCGATCTCGGCGTCGACTTCCGCCGCGTCGCGGCTGCGGGCCACGCCGTCCGCGCCTTCGCGACTGATGCCCTTGACCTGCGCCAGGAGCGACGCCGGCGCACCGAGGGCCGACTCGGCGTCCCCGATCTGAATCAGAATCCGCCCGAAGATGATGGGCCCCACTCCCTGTGTCAGCGCCCAGCGCAGGTGGGCGCGCCCGACCTGTGAGATCACTTCCGGCATGGCCCGTCACGTCGCCTCGGCGGCCGGCTCGTCGGGCAGCGTGACGATCGGGCCGTCCGGCGCGACCTCCGGTTCCACGTCGTCCGACTCGTCCACGCCGCCCGTCGTGGCCAGCGCGCGCGCCACTTCGTCCTGCGCGGCCGCCGCCTGCCGCGCCTGCGCCTCGCGCTGCCGCGCCTTCGCGACGGAGTCCCATAGCGCCTCGCCGAGCTCGCGCAGGCCCGCACCGGTCACCCCCGAGATAGGGTACACCGGCACGGGCAGTGCCGCGCGCAGCGCCTCCAAACTCTCGGCGGCCCCGGTCAGGTCCATCTTGCTGGCGGCGACCAGCTCATCCCGCAGCGCCAAGTCCGGGCTGTACCGCGACAGCTCCTCGCGGATCACGCGATAGGCCTCCAGCGGCGACGGCGTGCCGTCCGGCGGGCACACGTCCACCAGGTGCACGATGACCCGCGTGCGCTCGATGTGCCGCAGGAACTCGAATCCCAGCCCCGCACCGGCATGCGCGCTCTCGATCAGCCCCGGAATGTCGGCCAGAACCAGCCGCCGGTACCCGGGCAGCTCCATGATGCCCAGGTTCGGCCATAGCGTCGTGAACGGATACGCGGCGATCTTGGGCCGGGCGCGGGACAGGTGCGACAGCAGCGTGCTCTTGCCGGCGTTGGGCAGTCCCACCAGTCCGACGTCGGCGATGAGTTTCAGCTCCAGGCGCAGCGTCCGCCGCTGGCCGTCGCGGCCGGGCGTGAACTGCCGCGGCGCCTGGTTGGTCGCGGTGGTGAAATGCAGGTTGCCGTACCCCCCGCGCCCGCCGCGGGCGACGCGAACGCGCTGCCCGTCGTCGATGAGGTCTTTGAGAAGCACACCGGTGTCGGCATCGTAGACGAGCGTACCGGAGGGAACGGGAATGTCGAGCGATGCGCCGCGCTTGCCGGCGCGGTTGGCGCCCGATCCGGGTTCGCCGTTGCCGGCGTGCCAGTCGTGTCGTCCGGCAAGGTCGAGGAGGGTGTCAACGCCCGCGGTCGCGACCAGGTACACGGCCCCGCCATGGCCGCCGTCGCCTCCGTCGGGGCCGCCCTTGGGCACGTACTTCTCGCGGCGGAACGAAACACAGCCGTCGCCCCCCTTACCCCCGTACACGTGAATGACGACTTCATCGACCAGCATGTCGCGGACGGCCTCGCCGAGTGACTCCCGGCCATCCTACCCGCGCGCGGGATCGATGGGGGAATCGCGCGGCAGTCAGGCGGGCCGCGGCCGCCGTGACGCGATCCAACCTGCGGCGACGCACAGCAGCCCGAGCGTCGCAGGCTCGGGGATGAAGGCGCCCCCCGCGAAGGTCTGTGCGCTGGGCATGGGATTGGCGATGTCGGCCAGGTAGGCGCCCGCGCCGAAGTCGTAGACGTGAATGCTGTCGCCCGGTTCATCCTCGATCAGGTACGCGCGCCCGCCGCCGATCGCCAGCCCGTCGATGTCGGTTTCGCCCGCGGGATAGGCGGCGATGCGCGTCAGCGAGCCGGCCGCCAGGTCGATGCGGAACAATCCCGTCCCGGCGCCTCCGGACGCGTCGTCTGCCGCGTACAGGTATCCGTCGTCCGGGTTGTAGTCGAGGCCTCCCAGGTCGAAGTCGAGCGCCGGCGACACGGCCAGAACCAGCGACGCGACACCCGTGGCCGGGTCGATCTGGTAGAGCCCCTCCGGCGCGTCGGCGGTCGAGGTATTCCGCGACCCGTAGAGGGTTCCCTGTGCGGGGTCCCACGCCAGCCCGACCATCGACACGGTCACGCCGTTGACGGTGAAGTCGCCGACGCGTGTCGGGACGGCGGGGAACGGGCCGGACCAGTAGCCGACGCCCGACGAAACGTAGACGGACCCCTGGGGCGAGGCCGCCATGCCCCACACCTCGGGCATGCCGGCCCCCCACAGCGGGCTGGCCTGCTCGCTGGCGAGGTCGATGTGCCAGGCGTTCGTGCCGCCGGTGAAGTCGTCGTTGCCGACCAGCAACTGGCCGCGTGCGTCTGCCGCGCCGGTGAGGATCAGGATCACGAGCGTGCGCGTGCGAGTCATGTTTCCCTGCCGTTGGAGTACGCGCGGCGGCCTGGACCGGGGCGGCGCGCGCCCCTGCTGATAGCTTCTATTCCCGCCGGAGGTTGCGAATCAAACGCGACCCTTGCGGCGATGTGTCGGATCGCGTAATTTCCGTGTGAGCGGCCCAATTCGGTTGCGGCGCGGACAGACACGGACGGACCCCGGCGGCGGCCGGGCGTGCAATCAGGGAGAACGCCATGTATCGAGCAATTGGCAAGCTGTGCGGAGCGATGGCGGTCGTTGCGGGGCTGAGTCTGACCGGTTGCACGGACCCGGGTGGGCACCGCATGCAGATCGAGTCGCTCCAGGATGCCAACGCGCAGTTGGAGCGCGACAAGGCCGCGCTGGAGCAGCAGCTCGCCGATGCGCTGCGCAACAACGAAGCCGCTCGCAGACGCCTGGCCGACTTGCAGAAGCAACTGCGCGACTTGCAGGGCAGCGCCGGCAAGCGCGACGGCTGGTATGAGCAGGGGCCGCTGGCCTGGACCAACCTGGCCGACAACATTCTGTTTGACTCGGGCAAGGCGGACCTCAAGCCCGAGGGTCGCCGCGTCCTCGAAACCGTGGCGCAGCAGATCAAAGAGCGCTACGGCGATCGCGATCTCTTCATCATCGGGCACACCGACACGGATCCCATCCGCGTCACCAAGAACCTCTGGAAAGACAACCTGCACCTGAGCCAGTGGCGCGGCCGCACGGTCGCGATGGAGCTGATGGCGCAAGGCATCGACGCGCGGCGCGTCGTGGCGGCGGGCCAGGGCGAATGGAACCCGCTGGCGCCCAACGACACGAAGGCCAACAAGCAGATCAATCGTCGCGTGCAGATCGTGGCGGTGAAATCCGTGATGGAGCCGGCGCGCGAGGCGGCCGCCAAGGAAGCCACGGGCGGCGGACCGGAGTAGCCTGCGCGCCGGCGTCCGATCGGAGCCGCGCCGCACGGTCCGGCATCGTCCCGCTTCGGGTCGCGCCCGCGCTGCGGGTGTGCCGTGCGGCATCGTCGCGGAGGAGCTGCCCGTGCTCATCCTGCCCGCCATCGACCTGCTCGAAGGCACGTGCGTACGGCTCGTCCAGGGCCGCTATGACCGCATCATCCACTATCAGCGCGATCCCGTGGCCGTCGCGAGCGAGTTTCGGGACGCGGGCGCCGAGTGGCTCCACGTGATCGACCTCGACGGCGCGCGGGACGGCCGCGTGGCCAACATCGAGTCGCTGCGCAGCATCACCCGCGCGACGCGCGCCAACGTCGAGTTCGGCGGAGGGGTCCGCGACGAAGCCGCGGTCGATGCCGCGCTGGACGCAGGGGCCAGCCGCGTCATCATCGGCACGCGCGCGCTGGAAGACTGGGACTGGTTCTGCGACCTGGCGCACCAGCCTCGCTACGCCGGAAAGCTCGCGCTGGGACTCGACGCGCGGCAGGGCCGTCTGGCCACGCGCGGCTGGACGCAGAGCTCGGAGCGCCGCGCTGCCGAAGTGGTCGAAGCAGTCTCGGAATGGCCGCTGTCAGCGATCGTGTACACCGACATCGGTCGCGACGGGCTGCTTCTGGGACCGAATTTCGACGCCATCCGCTCGGTCGCCGCGCTCTCGCGCGTTCCCGTGATCGCCGCCGGGGGAATCACGGACCGGGATGACGTGGTCCGACTGTCGCGGTTTGGACTGCTGGGGGCGGTGGTCGGCCGGGCCATCTACGAAGGCACGCTGGAACTGGACGACGCGCTGCGTGCGGCGCGCGGCGAGCCCGCCGCCTGACGACGCCGGTGCGCGGCGACCCACCCGCCTCGGACGCGCAGCGGATGGGTCGCGGATGAAGCCGGGGGGAGTCGTCGCGGCCTACGGCTTGGGGAGCTTGGGCAGCTTCGGTTTCCTGTCTTCCTTCTTGGGTTCTTCCTTCGGCTCCTGCTTGGGCGGCTCCTCGGCCTTCTTCTCCTCGGCCTTGGCGCCCGAGTCGCCCGAGGCCCCGGCGTCGCCCATCTGCGTCATGTCCTGGACCTGAACGCCGTCGGGGACCTTGAACGCGAACCGGTCGGCCGGGATCGAGGCGTTGATCTTCACGTCGGTCGTCGTGGAGGTCATGATGACCTTGCCCTTGTCGTCCTTGCCGACCATCTTCAGGTTCAGTCCGGTGTCCTTATCGAAGTTCATAATCATCGTGTTCGGACCGCCGGGCGTGGGCTCCTTGGCGGAGAACTCGATCGACCAGCAGGACTTGCCGTCGACGCTCTCGTCAGCGAGCAGCTTGAGGTTGTGCGTCTTGCGCATCTCGTCGAAGTACTCCTTGGTGATGATGTTGGACATCTTCTCGGCCTTCGACTTCATGCACATCTTCTGGCCGTTGTTTTCGGTCAGGAACCAGTTGAACTTTCCGTCGCACACCATCAGGCTTGTGCCGTCGTTCTTGGTTTCCTGCCCCCCCATCTTCATGGTCATCTTCTGTGTGCCCTCCATGCGGAACAGCCACGTTTCCCCGGATTTCTGGGCTTCCAGCGTGCTGTTGCCCTCGGCCTTGTTCGAGTAGTCCGCCGTCTCCATGTCCTGCTTGAACGTATTCTTCATGGAATACGAGTTCAGCTTGCCGACCTTGTCCGTGATGGACTTTTCGACGGATTCGAGCGTGTCCGCCGCGGCCCACCCCGCCCAGCACAGAGCGCTCATCACGACGGTCATCCTGATCGATCCACGCATGGTGATCTCCTGTGAGGTTTGCAAAGCAAAGGCGGGGCATCTTACCCCGGTCCGACGCCGTGTCCAGCCGAGGTTCGCGCCCGCAACGCCCGCGGGCGTAGTAGAACATCGCTCCCGTCGCAATACACGCGAAAACCCCCCGTGACCCTCGAAAGTTTCTCCCCCAGTCACGCAAGTCCCGCGTTGAGCAGGTCCAGCAGGCGCAGGACGCCCAGCGGGCGGTCGTGCTCATTTGCGACAACCAGACTCGTGATTTCGCTCGCGCGCATCATTCGCAGGCACTCGACCGCCATCATCGACTCCGGAACCGTCGACTGCCGCACGGCGGGCGCATCGGGCGCACGGCGGCTCTTGGCGTGCGCGCTTCGGGCCGTGAGCGTGTGCGGGTTGTCGACGCGCTCGAAGATCCGCCGCAGGTCTCCGTCCGTGAACGTCCCGAGCAGCCGCCCGTCGGGCTCGACGATCAGCGCCAGTCCGAGCTGCTTGCGCGTCATCTCGACGATCAGGGCGCGGAAGTCCGCATCGGTCGGAACCAGCGGCAGCGCCTTGCCCGCGTGCATCAGGTCCGAGGCCCGCAGCAAAAGCCGCCGGCCGAGCGTCCCTTCCGGGTGGTACTGCGCGAAGTCATGCGCGCGGAAGCCGCGCGCGTGCAGCAGCGACATCGCCAGCGCGTCGCCGAGCGCCAGTTGCAGCGCGCAGCTCGACGTCGGCGCCAGCCCCAGCGGCCCGGCCTCGGGCACGTCCGGGAGGAGCAGCGTGTGGCGCGCCAGTTCCGCGAGTCGGCTGCCGCGCGCCTGCGTCACCGCGATCACCGGTCCGCCCAGCCGGCGGAAGTGTGCCACAAACCTGAGAAGCTCGTCGGTGTTCCCGCTGCGCGACAGGGCGATCAGGGAATGGCGCGGCGTGACGATGCCCAGGTCGCCGTGCAGCGCCTCGACGGGGTGCATGAAGGTCGCGGGCGTACCGGTGCTGGTCAGGGTCGCGGCGATCTTCTGCGCGATGATTCCGCTCTTTCCCAGCCCGCCGACGATGATGTGGTCCGTGTCGTTCAGAATCGTGGCCAGGGCGCGCTCAAACTCGTCGGCCAGCGATCCGGAGAGCTCGGCCAGCGCCGCCGCTTCGTCGGCGATCACCTCGCGCGCCACGCGCAGCGCCTCGCGCAGCTCGGCACTCGCCGCCGTTTCGCGGACGCGACTCACGGCGTGGCTCCGGAGGCCGCGGCGACGTCGGGGACCGCGCCCGACTTGAGCGCGTCGAGCTTGTGTCGCACGGCACTGAGCAACTCGGCGTCGGGATGGTCTCCGCGGACCTGCTCCTCCTCCATCACGCGCAGCGCCTCCTCCCAGGCGCGGCGCGCCGCGGCGGCGTCCGAGCGGCGGTACTCGGCGTCGCCGAGGTGGTCGTACACGGTCGCGTCGCGCCCGCCGATGAGCTGGAGCGAGCGATCGAGGTGCTTGCACGCCCCGACGTAGTCGCCGGCCTTGTAGAGGGCCCACCCGAGGCTGTCGAGAAACGCCGGGTTGAGCGGGTTCTCGGCAACGGCCTGACGGATCAGCGCCGTCGCGCGCTGCATGTTTTCGCCACGGTCCACCCAGGTGTAGCCCAGGTCGTTGGCCAGTCCGGCGCGCTCACGGCGCAGCGCGTCGACCGTGGCCGGGCGCCCGCTGTCTTCGGCCAGCTTGACGAGGCGCTCGACCAAGTCGAGCTGCGCCTCCATCGTCGCAACGTACCTCTCGTGCCAGCCCGCCTCCTGGAGGACGCCGCGGCGATACTCGTTCACCGTGAATCGCTCGGCCAGGTCGTCGGGGCCGGACTCGGCGAGCCATTCGTCGCAGGCCTTCAGCGCGTCGTCGTAGCGTTTCGCCTCGGCCAGCGTGGAGATGATTCGGCGTCGAACCTCCTCGGACCCGCCGCGGAGCCCGGCGCGGGCGGTCTCTTCGCGCAGTGCCTTGAGTTCGGCCAGCGCCTGGTCGACGCGACCGGCGGCCGCGTCGCAGCGCGTCCGCAGCAGCCGCATCGCCATTTCCGAGCCCGGATCGGCGGTCCGCAGGCGGTTCAGGGCCGCCAGCGCGTCGTCGGGCCGCTTCAGGGCGATCAACACGTCGGCCTGCCACTGTCCGAGCAGAAGCGCGTAGTCCACCGACGGATCGGGCGGGGCGGCTTCGGCCTTGCGCTCGGTCCACTCCTGGATTCGTGCGGCGAGCTTGTCGTAAGCGCGCCCGCGCATGGCGCAGAGCTGATACGCGGCGCGCCGGCCCCAGTCGCCCGGCGACTCGTCCAGCCATTTTTCGACCAGCGCCAGCGCCTCCTCGTGGCGCTCCGCATCGAGCAGAATCTGGGCCCGCGTCGCCAGAGCGTCCTCCTCCACGCCGGCGCGCTCCCACTCGTCCACCCGCCGCAGGGCGCCTTCCCAGTCGCGCGTCACCCGATGGCACTCGAGCAGCTTGGCCCGCATCGCACGCCGCGTCGCCTCGTCCCCCGCCCGCGCCAGGGCGCGCTCGTACATTGCGCGCGCGTCCGCGGCGCGGAAGTCGTACAGGTAGACTTCGGCCAGCGCCGAGAGCATCGCGACACGATTCGGATAGCGCGCCACCAGCCCCTCGATGATGGCCGCCGCCCGCCCGTAGTCGAGCCGGCGCACCAGGACCCGCGCCAGCAGGGACAGCGCCCGCGAGTCGTCCGGCGCCATTCGAACCGCCTGCTGCGCAAGCTCGAGCGCCTCCTCGTCGCGGCGATGCACGTAGAGCGCCGCCCCCAGGCGCAACGTGGAGACGACGTCCTCAGGGTAGGCCGTGACGTGCTCCCGCAGCGCCGCGACGTGCGCCGCCGAGAACGGCGTGGAAGCGAACTCGATCATCAGCCGGTTGCGCCGCAGCGCCTGCGGGTCCAGTCCGGCCTCTTCCGCGCGACGCAGCTGCGCCTGGGCGATCTCCACTTTCCCGGACGAGATGTAGCTCTCGATCACGCCATCCACGGCTTCGGCATCGGTCGGGTCGAGCATCGCGGCCTGCTGGAAGTAGCGCTGCGCCGCCAGGACGTCGCCCAGGCGGTGGGCGTGCCGCGCCATGCCGATGGCGCACGCCCGGTCGCGCGGGGACAAGCGCATCGCGGCCTTGAAGCTGCGTTCGGCCGCGTCGTTTTCGTCCAGTCCGGACTGGGCCTCGGCCAGCACCCAATGCGCCGCGCCGAGCTCCGCGGAGATCGCCAGCGCCGCGGTCGCGTGCTCGACGGCCTCCGGCCAGCGGTACTCCTGAAGCAGCAGGCGGCCCCAGGCGACGTGGGCCAGCGCGAAATCGGGTCGCTGCTCCAGGCACGCCTGAAACAGGCGCTGCGCCAGCGTGGACTGGCGGGCGGCGGCGGCAAGTCCGCCCAGCACGAACCGCGTCGCGAAGTCGCATTGCGGGTCGCTTTCGATCTCGGGGACGATCGCAAGAAACCGGTCCACGTCGTCGTAGCGCGTCATCCACCCGTCCAGGTGGATCATGCGCGACGGGCCGTCGCCGCGCCGCACGAGTGCCGCCAGCGTCGACACCGCTTCCCGCAGCTCGCCGGCATCGCGGAGCGCGGCGGCGAGTCGCGATCCGACCTCCACGTCGTCGGCGGATTCCGCGGCCAATTCGCGCCACAGGCGAACGGCAGCGACGTACTCGCCGCGCGCGTGCAGCGCCGTCGCCACTTCCGCGACATAGCCGCCGCGGTCCGCCGCCGGCACGTCGGCGCGCAGGTCGCCCAGCCAGCGCTCCACCAGCCGCCCCCTCAGCGCCGCCTCGACCGCCAGCCGCACGTAGCCCGAGCGCGTGGCGGGGTCGGCCATCCGGCTACGGGCTTCCGCGAGGGCCGCGTCCGCGCGTCCGGCGTGGATGAGCGCGGCAACGTAGGTGCGCGCGAGCGTCGGGTTGCGCGGTCGATTGCGCGTGCCCCACTCCGCCGCCGCCAGCGCCTCCGAGGCGCGACCCAGCTTCTCCAGAAGCGCCACGCGCACCTCGAGCATGCCGTCCGGATGTCGGGTCAGAATCTCCGCGACCTCTTCGTTCGTGCGGTGCTCCGGGGAGACCTCCCAGACAGCCGAATCGAATTGCGCGTACGCCTCCGCCGCCGCCCACGTATGGCCGGTCGACTCGAGCAACTGTCCCAGTTCGTACCACGAGAGCGTCACGCGAACGTTGCCCAGCTCGCGGTCGGCGGCCAACGTGGCCGTTCGGAACTGCTCGATGGCCCGCTCGCCCTGTCCCTGACGCGCGAAGAGCTTGCCCAGCAGGTAGTGCGCGTCGGCCGCGGCGGGGCGGATTTCGGTCGCCTTCTGCGCCGACAAGCGCGCTTCCCCGAAGCGGCCCAGCCGGTACTTGGCCAGCGCCAGCAGATAATGCAGCTCGTAGTAGTCCTCGCCCGCCGCGTCGATCGCCGCATCCAGGCGGGCGACGGCCCGCGGGATCTCGCGCGCTTCGAATGCCTTCAGCGCGGCGTCGTAGAGCTCCTTGACCTGCGGGGCGTCGTCGAGGTGACTCTCGACCGGCGCCGACGACGGCAGCGCCACCCCCGGAATGTCGGCCAGCCGCACGGCCGCGCGAGCGGCCGCTTCCGCCGCCTGGCTCGCCGGCACACGATCCTGTACGGGGGCAAGACCGGCCGACGCGGACCGCGCCCACGCCGCGGCGCACGCGAGCAGCACGAACCAGCGCGGCCGCCGATCGATCAACCTCGTACTCCCGTGCGCGGCGACGCCCGTCGCCCAAGAGGGAATGAACCACAAGGGTGCCACATGGGAATACTACACGCGGACCACGGAGAGCGGGAACGCCGGGCGCCGCGCGGCGGTTCGAGTCAGCGTGCGCGGGGAGGGGCGCCGCCCCGGCTTTCGCCGCAACTCGGCGGCTGGTTGCAGGATCGTGCCGCTCCCGCGGGCGGGCCGCGGCGCGGCCGACCCCGGACGAGGTGCGCGAGAACCGGGACTACTCGGTCACGATCACCACCGCGCCGCGCATCGACGCCATCGACTGGTGCGGAATGCAGAAATAGACGAACTCGCCCGGCGCGGTGAACGTGTGCTCGAAGGTGGCCTCCGGGGCGAGGTTTGCGTTGAACGCGGCGCCGGCGTCCGCGTCGCCCGGGTTCCCGCTGGTCACGGTATGCGCGACGGCGTCGCGGTTGGTCCACCGCACGGCCTGACCGACCGGGATCGTGATGCTGCGGGGGCGGTAGCTGAAGTTCTGAATGGCGACGGCGTTCGCCGCCGTGGGGCCGCTGTCGCCCCCATTGGACGTGTCCATCATCAGGCAGCCGCCGGCGGCCGTCGCCAGCCCGGCGAAGATCAGCAGACTCATCCCGCTCGCGCGCGCGTTGCGACGCGACGCCGAGCATCCCAGGCGCGGGCTCGTCATGGAAACAGCCTCATCGTACGTCGCGTCGCCGGTCGGTCCGCGGATGTCGGCCGGCACCCGCGCGCGACGCGCTGCTCGCAGATTCTACGGCCATCCGGTCCTCGCGGTCCGAACCGCACAGCTAGGCCGACCCCGGCAGCACCTTCTCGCTGGGCATGGTCATCGAGCGCGGGTCGAGCGCCTCGTTGAGCTGCGCCTCGCTGAGCTTGATCTGGCCGGCCCGGATCTGCTCCAATGCGAGCTGCCGCACCGTCTGGCCCGTCTCGTGCGCCTTCTTGGCGATGGCGGCGGCGCTGTCGTAGCCGATCAGCGGCGCCAGGCTGGTGCACATCGCCAGCGACTGTTCGATCGTCGCCTCGCACCGCGCCACGTTGGCGGCCAAGCCGTCGACGCAACGCTCCACGAAGACCTTGCTGACGTTGGTCATGAGCCGCACCGCTTCCAGCAGGTTGTACGCCATCACCGGCATGCCGACGTGCAGGTCCAGGTTCCCCAGCGCGATCGCCGCGGTCGTGATGGCCGCGTCTGCGCCCACTACGTGCGCGCACACCTGCATGACGGACTCGCAGATCACCGGGTTGACTTTGCCGGGCATGATCGAGCTGCCCGGCTGCGTCGCCGGCAGAATCAACTCCCCCAGTCCGCAGCGCGGCCCGCTTCCCAACCAGCGGATGTCGTTGGCGATCTTCATCAGACTGATGGCCACCGTCTTGAGCACTCCGGCTGCGCCGACGATCCCGTCCTTGGCGGCCTGCGCCTCGAAGTGGTTTCTGGCCTCGTGGAACGACTCCTTGGTCTCGTGGTTGAGGATCTCGCACACGCGCCGCGCGAAATCCGGGTGTGTGTTGATGCCCGTTCCGACCGCCGTCCCGCCGATCGGCAGCTCGCGCAGCACGGTGATCTTGTGCATCAGCCGCCGGTCGCAGTGCGAAATCTGGTTCGCGAACCCGCCGAACTCCTGCCCCAGCCGGATGGGGGTCGCGTCCATCAGGTGCGTGCGTCCGATCTTGACGATGGAGTCGAATTCGCGCGCCTTGGCGGTCAGCGCCCGGTGCAGCCCGTGCAGGGCCGGCATTAGCTCGTGGTGCAGCGCCTCGACCGCCGCCACGTGGATCGCCGTCGGGATCACGTCGTTGGACGATTGGCCCATGTTGACGTGATCGTTGGGGTGGATGCGGCGGTCGCCGAGCGAGGCGTTGCCGATTTCGTTGGCGCGGCGCGCGATCACCTCGTTGGCGTTGGTGTTGGTGCTGGTCCCCGACCCGGTCTGGAAGATGTCCAGCGGGAAATGGTCGTCGAGCTTGCCGTCGGTCACTTCGCGGGCCGCCTTCTGGATCGCCGACGCCACCTTCGCGTCCAGCTTGTGCAGCGACGCGTTGGCCTCGGCGGCGGCGTACTTGATCAGCCCCAGGGCGCGGATGAACCTGCGCCCGAAGCGATAGCCGCTGACCGGGAAGTTGAGCACGGCCCGCTGCGTGGAAGCGCCCCAATAGGCGCCGGCGGGCACGGTCATTTCGCCCATGGAGTCTTTTTCGATACGTGTGTCAGGCATGTGGCACCAGCTCGGTTGGGGGCGGACGTCGCGCCCGCCGACTCGGGTCAGAATCTACCGCAATTCGCGTGCCGGGGCGAGGATTTCGGACCTGGACCGGTGGCGCGCACACGCGTGGTGTGCCAAGGAGCCGCATGCGACGGAGCACGCCCGGCCGGGATCGCGGTGGCGCCGCGCCGATCGGCACTCACACGGAGTGCAGCGCCGTGGATTCTGCGGGGTCGTCCGGGGCCGGGCTGGCGCTGGGCGGGGACTCGGTCGCCCCGGGCGCGCCGGGCTGCGCGGGCGGCGGCGCGTACTCGATCCGCTCCAGCACCTCGCGCACGATCGCGGCCGCGGCGCCGTGCCGCGCGATCCGCGCCACGCCGGCGCGTAGCCGCCGCAGGCGCTCCGCGTCGCGCAGCAGCGCGGACACGCGATGGCCCAGCAGCCGCGGGTTGTTGACCTTGATGGCCGCCCCGTGTTCCAGAAGGTAATCGCTGTTCCGCGCTTCCTGCCCCGGGATCGGATTCACGATCACCATCGGCACGCCGATCACCAGCGACTCAGCGACTGTCAGCCCGCCGGGCTTGCTGACGACGATGTCGGCGGCGGCCATCCACTCGTGCATGCGGTCGGTGAACCCAACCACGCGCGTCCGCTGACGCGTGTCGCGCGACGCGGCCGCTTCCAGCCGCGCCCGCAGCCTGTCGCTGCGACCCGCCACCGCCACGATCTGAAGGTCGTCGGCCAGCGCCTGTAGCTCCCGGAGGAGCTGCTCGGGCGCGCGCACGCCCAACCCCCCGCACAGCAGCAGCACGAGCGGGCGGTCGAGCGCCAGCCCCTCGCGCAACCGCACGGCGGCGCCGTCCACGGTGGATTCGAACGCGGCACGGACCGGAATGCCGCTCACGTGGACCCGCCCGGGGTCAACGCCCCAGGTGCACAGGTACGCCTTGCCCTCCTGGGTCGCCGTGAAATAGAGCTCGGTCGGGAACTGCGCCCAAAGCCGGTGGGTCTCGAAGTCGGTCGTGACGGTCACCTGCGGACAGTCGAGCTTCCCGCGGCGCCGCGCCTGGGCCACCATCTCGGCCGGGAGGAAGTGGGTATTGATGATGATCCGCGGATGACGACGGATCAGGTGCCGCAGCGCACGACCGACGTTGGCGTTCTGAAACGCGGTGCGCATCGCGTCGCGCCAGCGCTGGTTCGGGCGGTCCATTGCCTCGTACAGCACCCCCATCGCGGTCGGCGCATGGTTGACCAGGCTCAGGTACCCTTGCGCGTACAGCCGCCGGAAGAACGGGTTCGACCAGTCCAGAACGTCGAGGACTTCCACCTCGAGCTCCGGCGCGGCGGCGTGCAACCCTTCCTCCAGCGCCCGCGCAGCCACGTTGTGTCCCGCCCCGGCTGACGCGGTCAGCACCATGATCGGCCCGTGGGCCGAACGACTGCCCATGCGGACACCCTACGCGATGCGGCGCGCCGCGCGAACCCCCCCGCTCAGCTAGTGTGACCGGCCGCGATCGGCGCGCGACACGAACCGCGCGGCGCGGCCGATCGCATCTTCCAACTGCTCCATGCACGCCGACAGCGCGAGTTCCGCACCGACGCGCGGCACGACAATCGCGTCGAGGCCTGGCGGAAGCCCGCCGCGCACACGTCGAAACGCTTCCCGCACGATTCGCCGAAGCCGGTTGCGCCGGACGCTGTTGCCGTGACGTCGCGTGACGCTCACGCCCAGGCGGGCCTGGTCCAGGTCGTTGGGAAGGATCCAGACCGTCAGCAGCGCCGTCGCCGCGCGCGCCCCCCGCTCGTAGGCTCGCACGAAGTCCGCGCGCCGTCGGATCCGATTGCGGCGCGGAAGCGTAAACCGCGTTGACCGTTCGCGCGCGACCATCGGTTACCGGGCGCCGGCGCCGCGCGGACGGGGCTCACTCGGTCCGAGCGGACTCATCGGCCTGGCGGAAGAGCACGACACTGGCGGTATGTCCGTGAAGGTAGTTGCGCCCGCCGATCGGTCCGATCTCTCCGGCGCAGAACAGGCCGGCCACCGGCATCGCCCCACGCGCGTCCGTCAACGCGTGCGCGTCGTGGTGCGCCCGCGAGAACATCCGGCGACCGCGTCCGTTGCAGGTGAACAGCAGCGCGCCGGCCGCCGGCGCCGCCGGGAGCCCTCCCAACGCCGTGCGAAGGTCTTCGGACGCGCTCCGCGCGTCGCGTACGTGGAACTGAACGGTCTGTCCGGGGCGCACCGAGTCGTTGATCGCGATCGCCCCGGTCTGCTGATCCAGCCCCACCAGGTTGCGGATCACGAACTCCGCGCGGTCCAGCGTCGCTTTCGATTCGTCCACCGCGCGGCCGACGAGCAACCCCCCCGGCCGCGTGACCAGGGCCATGTCCTCGCGCGGGCACTCGCGCAGGATTTCCTCGAGTACGCGAACCGCCGTTCGTCCGCCCAGCTCGTGAATCACGTTTTTATCGGCCTTGGTGATCACCAGGTGCCGCGCGATCGGCCGGCAACCCTGCGACACCGCGCCGTCCACCCGCACCTCGCCGGTGAACGCGATCCCGACGGCGCCGTGCCGCAGGCATTGCCCGTCGAAGAGCAATCGGCTCTGTCCGGGCGCGTCCGCCGCCGACGCCTGTCCGCCGTACACCGGCCGACGCGGATAGGCCCGCTCCAGCCGGTCAAGCACGTAGGCCGCGTTCAGGCTGAAGGGATCGACCAGCAGCACGAACGCCGAGGCATCGTCGGGCGCGACGCCCAGGTGCTCGCGCAGCGCGGCCGCGGATTCCAGCCGACCCAGGTCGTCCTGCGACAGGTGAAACGTCGCGGCCCGCGCGCCGGGCATCTGCGCCGCCCACAGCACCACGCCGGGCTGGTTCTCGTACTCGCGGTCGTCGGCGATGACGCTCTCCCCGGTCATGCCCGCCAGCGATCGCGGCGCGAGGCGTTCGTAAACCGCGGCGCCGATCTCCTCGGCCTGCTCCTCGAAATGGGCGCTGGCGAACAGCACCGCGGTGGTCGGCGCGGCGCCGATGCGGGCGGTCACACCCGCGACGAGCCGCTCGGCCAGCTCGGACGGGTTCCCGCGCGATTCGTAGGCGGTCGCGATGCGCATCTCGCCCGACATGCGCACATTCTAGCATTCGCGCCGACCGTGTGCGACCTCGCTCCCGCGGGCCGCGGTGCGTACTCCGGGGGCGGCGAGGCTGGCGCGCACGCGACGCTGTGCCGCCGGAGCACGCGTGTGCGGCGGCTCAGGGAGCGGACGCCGGCTGCGACGTGGGCCCGGACAGAAGCGGCGCGATCATGGACGGGGGATACCGATGGGCCCGGTTCAACGTGACGCGCCGGGCGCTGAAGTCGGCCTTGTAGGGCGCCAGGTAGCGCCACACGACGGCGCCGTCCGGCGCCAGCTCGAACAGCTCGCCGCTGTCCGAGTTGGCCACGAGCGTGTTGCCGTTCGCAAGCCGCTGTGCGCCCCCGCGCGAGCGCGAGTAGAAATCCGGCGGGACCGGCGCGACGTACTCCCAGACCACGCGGTTCGCGACGGGGTCCAGCTCGATGACGCGCGAGCGCTTCTGTCGCACCCCGTTGTCGAAGATCAGGATGTGCCCGCTCTCCAGCAGCGTCGCGTCGTGCTGCCCGTCGATCTGGTTGCGTCCGCCCCAGGCCCACACCAGCTCCCGGCGGTCCCAGTGGAGGATCGCGATGCGGCTCTCGTTGCGCACCGAGACCAGCACGTGCCGCGGATCGTAGAGCGGGTTCGTCCCGAACAGGGCCGCGTGCCGCATCCACTCCGCCGAATTGGTGTGGAACAGCTCGTTGGAGTCCAGCCGCCGCCAGCGGAACGGGAACAGGTCCGGGCGCGCGGCGACCGCGTCGTAGAGCGACACGGACTCCAGCACCTGCCCCTCCGGCGACAGCAGCGTCAGCTCGTCGTCCACCACGTCCTGGTGCGGGTTGACCGCCTCGATGCGGCGGCGCTTGTTGACGATCGTCAGCAAGCGCCCGTCGGGCGTGACCTCGATGTCGTGGTGAGCGGCGAGCCGCGTCTGCCACCGCAGCGCACCGCTCCAGTCGAAACGATACACGTAGCGCATGTCGTCAACGCGCGGCAGGCGGCGGCCGCCGGGAAACTCCGTACCGACCGCCAGCAGGTCCCCGTCGGGCAGCAGTTCGGCGTGCATCCACGTCTGGCACGCGGGGCGGCGCCACTTCCGCACGACGTTCCCGTCGGCGTCCACCAGGTCGGCGCCGCCGGTCTGGTAGAGCAGCGAATAGAGCGTGTAGCCCGGCTCGCACCGCGCCCGCTCGTGCACGACCACGCCCGAAAGGTGCTCCTCCCCGGGGCGCGCCTCCGCCGCGCCGGCATAGGGCAGCGACAGGATCCGATCCGACTCGGCGTCGTCCATAGCGGCGGCCGGCTGCGAGACGGCCGCGCCAGCCGGTTGCGTGGCGGGTGCATTCGCGTGCCCGGCTCCGCCGGTCTCCGGAGCGGCGGGCGAGCCGCGATCGCAGGCCAGCGGTCCCAGCACGGCAACGACGGTCAGGAGCCCGGCAGATCGCATGTTCACGTTCCGGAATCAGGACACGGACGCCGAACGCGCATCCAGCATCGCCCGCTCGATCTCCCTCACGCAGGCGCGCTCGGTCAGCCGCCGATCGACCTGCGGTCGCGCGGCACGGATGTGCGCGTACGCCTGCGCCGCCGTCCAGCGGCGCGCGACGATCAGGTAGCAGAGAGCCAGCGTAACGCTCCGGCCCCGTCCGGCCTTGCAGTGAACGTAGACTTTCCGACCGTCGGCGATGCTTTCCTGGATGAACGCGACTCCGCGGCGCATGTCGTCGGTGGTCGGCGGATGGAAGTCCAGCGTCGGGAGATGCAGGTGGCGCATTCCCAGGCGCGCCAGCTCGTCGCGGTGTCCGGCGAATTCCTGGCACAGGTTGACGACCGCGCCGATGCCCAGACGGCGCAGGGACTCCAACTGCCCACGCGTGGGGACCATGCCGACCAGCACGTGCTCGTCGATCCAGTCCCACGCGCGCCACAGGCCGGCGGCGCACATCGCGCGGTTGAACAGCAGCGACGGGTAGTAGGCCAGGCCCACCAGCCAGCGCCGAAGCGCGCTCATCATGGCGCTCCGGCGGGCACGGGAGGGCCCCGGTCCGGAGCGGCGCGGCGGATCTCGTCCGCGATGCTGACGCCGTCGATGCGCGAGTAGCGCGCGGCGCGGGCCTGCTCGCCGAGGAAATCCAGCACGGTCGGAAACAGGTCGACGCAGCGCGCGAAGGCGACCCGCCCGCCCTGCGGAACGTCCGGACCGCAGGCCATCCAGACCACGCGCATGTCCGCCGCGAGGCACGAGCCGTGACCACCCTTCTCCCCGTTCTTCACGAAGGTCGCGCGCTGCCCGGCGAACAGCACGGCGTCGCCGGCGCGCGGCGACTCGAACATCTCCACCACCTGCGGCACGAAATCCGGGATGCGCGCCGTCGCCGTCGCCGCCAGCCACTCGCGCGACGTGTGCGGCCCTGCGGTCGGCGCGTCGGCCCGCCCGGAGCCGTCATACCCCAGCGGATCGCCCGACTCGACGTGCAGCGCATATCGGCCTTCGGCGTCGCGCTGAATCACCGCGCGCCCGCGGCGCGAAATCACGTGCACGCGGCCCGGCCCCGCGGGGATCGCCGCCAGCTCCACCGCCGGATGGTTCGCCAGCGCCACCGGCTCGCGCCCGGCCTCCACCGGCAGCGGCCGCGTCAGCAGCGCCTCCATCGCCTCGGGCGTGGGGCGCTCGTGCCAGCCCCCGGGGCCGCGAACGTGGATCGGGCACGCGCGGTATGCGCCGGGCAGGATGACCGCGTCGTAGCCGGCGAGCATCGAGACGCGCTGCGGAAAATCGCCCCCGTACAGCACGCGGTCGCACACCTTCCAGCCCAGCCCGCGGCGCAGCGCGCCGGCCACGTCGCACCAGTCGCCGCCGTTGGTCTGGACGTGTCCGTGGTCGCTGATCAGCACGAAGTAGGTCGAGCCCATCAGTCCGGCGCGCTCGAACGCGTCCACCACACGCCCGACCTGCGCATCGAAGTTCTCGACGGCGCGCGCGTAGGCCTCGGACGCCACGCCGTCGCGGTGCCCGACCTCGTCGATTCCCGGCCAGTAGATCGTCACTAGGCTGGGCCAGCGCCCGACCCGTTCCGCCACCGACGATAGCCGTTCGATCTGCGGCGTCACGCTCGCATCGAAGCTGACGTAGTCGCCGAGGATCCAGGCCACGCTTTCCGGAAGCCACACGTCGAACGTCGAATGGACGCCGCGGCGCGTATGGCACTGCACGTTGACCGTGAAGCGGTCGGAGAGCACCTCAAACAGCGTAGGCGCGCCGAAATGGTGGTTGCAGTTCAGGTAGGTCGAGGCGGTGATGTAGTCCTCCATGCGCAAGGTCCCGCGGTCGAACCAGCGGTTGCCCAGGATGCCGTGGTGCCCGGGCAGCTCGCCGGTGAGCAGTGACACGGTCACCGCGTACGTGATCGGGGGCAGCGAGCTGATCGCGCGGTCCACCACGACACCGCCGGCGATGAAACGGCGTGAGAGGTTCGGGACGCGCCCGGCCCGCGCCAGCTCCTCCACCCGCGCCGGATCGAGTCCGTCGGCGAACATGACGACCACCGATCGCGCAGGCCGCACGACCCGGGCGGACGGGGCGACGCGCAGCGCCGCGTTCGGCGCGCATCCGACCGCGGCCAGCAACACCGCCGCGGCCACCCGCAGCCCGCAGTCCCGCGCGCGGCGGCCGAGCCAGGCCGTTGTCGGGCGCTTCCGGGGAATCGTGCCGACCGGCGCGTGCATCGGACTCCCGGTTCAATAGCGCGCCACGGTCGGGTCCACCTCGACCGCCCACGCGTCGATTCCCCCGCGCAGGCTGCGGACGTCCGTAAAGCCCTGCTTTTCCAGCCACACCGCCACCTTGTGGCTGCGCACGCCGTGATGGCAGTACACGATCGTCGGCAGGTCGGGATCGAGCGAGGGCAGCCGCGTCGGAATGTCGCCCATCGGGATGTGGCGCGAGCCGGGTATGGACGCAGTCCCAACCTCTTCCGGTTCGCGACAGTCCAGCAGCACAAAGGGCGCGCCGCTACGAAGCAGTGCGGCCACAGCGCCGGGGTCGATGATCTGAACACCCATCCTCGGGCTCCCATCGCGGCTCGCCGGGCAAGCCAATCTCGCGGCGACTTCCGCGGAATAGTTCCGGTCGCGCGGGACGACGTCCAACCGCGCGCAGGTCGGCAAAGTCTAGCGCTGCCCGCGCGCCGCCGCAACGCCGCCGGCGGGAGCCGCTCCGCACGCCGACCGGCGCGTCGGGAATTCGGTTGCGAACCTGCCGCGCGCCACAGCAGCCCGCACGCGGTGTTGGAAGGCGACCCGATCCGACTCGGATCCGCAAGCGGACTTCGGATGCGCTGCGCTGGGGCGCCGCCTGCGGCTTGCGGCGTCGGAGCCCGATCGCGTGTAATAGTTCGGCTGGCGGCGGCGGGACGCCGCGCAGGGGTCCGAGCGTGTTTTCAGGCATCGTCGAGAGAACGGGTCGCGTCGCGGCGCTGGGCGGTGTCCAGCACCGGGCCGGTGCGCCCGCACATCGCCGACTCGAGGTGGCCGCCGACGACTACTTCCACGAGCTGCCTGCCGGCGCGAGCGTTGCGGTCAACGGCGTGTGCCTGACCTTGACCGGCTCGCGAGGCCGGTCGGGAGCGGCCTCGTTCGACGTGATTCACGAGACGCTCCAGAGGACGAACCTGGGCCGGCTGACCCCCGGCGATCCGGTGAACCTGGAGCGATCGCTGCGCGTCGCCGACCGCATCGACGGCCACTTCGTGCAAGGCCACGTGGACGCGCTCGGTCGAGTCGCGCGCATCGACCATCGCGGAGCGGAGTGGAAGCTGTGGGTGACGACCGCCGGCGACGGGCTGCGCGCGGTCGTCCCCAAGGGATCGGTGGCGCTGGACGGCGTCAGTCTGACCATCGTGGACGTGCGCGGGCCGTCCTTCTCCGTCGCGCTCATCCCCACCACGCTCGATCGAACCACGCTGGGGCGACTTCGTCCCGGCGACGCGGTCAACATCGAAACCGACCTGATCGCACGCGTCGTCCTGCGGCAGCTCGACGCGCTGGGGCTCGACTCGCTGCGACCCGGACCGGCCGGCGTGCCGGAGGTGCCGGGGCGCGAGGTCGCGCCATGACGCGCGCCGCACCGGACCCGGGCGACGCGGGCCGCCCCCTGGTCGGCATCACCATGGGCGACCCGGGCGGCATCGGCGCCGAGGTCATCGTCAAGGCGTTGGCCGACCCCGAGCTGCGCCGCGCCGCCCGCTTCATCGTCTACGGGCTGGAGGAGATCATCGCCGTCGCCGCCGACGGCGCGGAGATCGCTCCCTTCTGGTGGCGCGTCCCCCGCGAGCACGGACCACGCGTCGCGAGCGGTGTGGCCCTGGCCGATTTCGACGACCTGAACCTGCCCCCGCTTCCGCGGCAGCGCGCCCCCGACGCGCTGTGCGGCTACGCGTCCATGCAGTTCCTCGAAAGCGCCATCGCCCACCTCCGCGACGGCGCCATCGACGCCCTCGTCACCGCCCCCATCAGCAAGACAAGCTGGTCGATGGCCAACTACGGCGTCAGCGGACACACCGAGCTGCTCGCGCAGCGCTTCGACACGCGCCGCGTCACGATGATGTTCGACGGCGGCCCGCTGCGCGTCGCGCTGGCCAGCGTGCACCTGCCGCTCTTCGAGCTGCGCCACCACTTCACAATCGGGCTGGTGCGCCAACCGATCGACCTGCTCCACGCCGCCCTGAGAGACTACTACGACGTCGCCGACCCGCACCTCGGCGTGCTCGGGCTCAACCCCCACGCCGGCGAGGGCGGCCTGCTCGGGGACGAAGAGGGCCGCATCATCGAGCCGGCCCTCACCCACGCCCGCCAAGCCGGAATCCGCGTAAGCGGGCCGCTCTCCCCCGACACCGCCTTCCTGCCCCACGTCGCCGGGCGCTTCGACGGACTCGTCGCCATGTATCACGACCAGGGCCTCATCCCCCTCAAGCTGGCGGCTCTGCATCAGGCCGTGAATGTCACGCTCGGACTCCCCGTCATCCGCACCAGCCCCGCCCACGGGACCGCCTTCGACATCGCCGGTCAGAACCGCGCCCATCCCGGCAGCATGGCGTCGGCCATCCGCCTCGCCATCCGCTTCGCAAGCGTCGCAGCGGCCCGCCACGGCGCTGCGGCGCCCCGGCGCGACAGCGACGCCTGACCCCGCCTCTCCGCCGGGTCTAGCGCGGGAAGAAGCTCAGCGTCACGTGCATGATCGTCCAGTAGAAGAACGATTTCGACCCGATCACCAGCTCCAGCGGCCCGGTGGTTCCGAACCCCCACGCGTTCAGCCCCACCAGCCCCACCACCACCCCGGCCAGACCCAGGTGCAGCCAGGTGAACCCCACCCGCGTCCCGCGCATCCACTCCCATGTCCCGGCGCGCGGCGCGGGTGCGCCCGCCGGACGCGCCGCCTCCGCCGCCGCCAGGCGCTGCCGCCCGAAAAGGTACCACCCCACGAAGTGCATCAGCACCACGACGTTGAACGGCCACGGACCGGTCGCCAGCGGCAGCAGGATGATCGCCGTCGAGCAAAGGAACATGCTCAGGATTGGCCAGTGCGCACGCCAGAGCCCGCGCAGGCCGCCCGGAAACTCGCGCGCGATGCGCCAGAACACGCCGCACGCCACCAGCGACATCGGCAGGAGCGTCGCGGCGAAGCGCAGCAGGTAGGGCCATTCCGCCGGGAACATGCTCTCCAGCAGCGGGTGGCGGAACTTCGGGTAGTACTGCCCGTACAAAATGTACCCAGGGATGATGAGCGACGCCATGATGCCCAGGAACGTGAACTGGAGCAGCATCATCAGCCGATCGTACGTGCGCTCGTGCCCGGCCGGCATGTCGCCGTTGGCCTTGTAGAAATACGCCTCGTCGCGGAATCCGTGAATCAGGAAGTAGAAGTAGAACAGCAGCAGCGCCAGCGGGTTGAGCGAACCGTCGAACCTGTAGAACAGCCAGCACAGAGCGAACCCCACCGCCGCCAGCACGCCCAGCCGCCACGCGCTGCCCGGCGCTCGCACGCGCCGCGACGACAACAGGAACAGCGTTCCCACCAGGATGTGCGGAATGCCGAACAGCCGCATCGGCAGCTCGGCCGGGTTCTTGAACATGCGGTGCGGCGTGTCCGGGATCCAGCCCAGCCCGCGCATGAACACGTACTTTTCGAGCAGGTAGCCGGCCCCGCACACGGCGACCGCCAGGAACGTCCAGAAGAGCGTCCAGCGGTAGTTGACCAGCGTGCGGCAGTTTTCCCGTGCACGATAGTCCGCGCCTGCCGAGTCCGTTCCGGGGTCGCGGGCGACGACCGCGCTGGCGATCCGTGCCGGCGTAGATGCCATGCCTTTCTCCTGCGACCGCTCACGGCGGGTCTCGAAGCCGTATTTTCCGCGCCCCACCCGCGGTGCACAAGTCCGACGCGACGCGGACTCCGCCCGCAGCGTACCGGCGCGTTACGAGCCGCTGCGCGCCAGCTCCTCCATCACCGCGTCCACGAGCGGCCGCAGCGTCCCCGCGCTGAAGTCAAAGCGGCATCCGGCGGTCCTGAACAGCTCCGGCAGCGGCCGCGACGCGCCCAGCGCCAGGCCCGCCCGGTACTGCGCCACGGCCCGCGCCGGGTCGCGCCGCGCGTTGAGCCACACCTGAAGCGCGCCGAGCTGCGCGATCCCGTACTCCACGTAGTAGAACGGCACCTGGAAGAAGTGCAGCTTGCGGTGCCAGAAATGTCGCTCGGCCTCGTCGAGCCCGGTCCAATCCTCGTCCGGCGCGAAGCGCCGCCGCAGCCGGCACCACTCCTCCAGCCGCCGGCCCGTGTCGTGCTCCACGTGCGTGTACACGTAGTGCTGGAACGCGTCCACCCGCGCCATGTAGGGCAGAAACTCGATGATGTCGGTCAGGTGGTGCCGCCGAGCGCGGTCGGCGTCCCCACCGTAGAACTCCTCCAGGTGCGGATGCGCCAGGCACTCCATGCCCATCGACGCCACTTCCGCAAACTCGATCGGCGCGTCGCGGTACGGCTCCAGCGGCTCGTTGCGGTACGCCCACGCGTGGAACGCGTGCCCGCCCTCGTGGAGCAGCGTGCTCACGTCACGCTCGGTCCCCACCGCGTTCATGAAGATGAACGGCATCCGCTGTTCCTGGAACGACTCCTGGTACCCGCCGGGCGCCTTGCCTTTCCGGCTTGCAAGGTCCAGCATCCCCCGCTCGCGCATCCTGTCGTAGATCGCCGCGAAGTCCGGGTCAACCCGCCGGAAGATCTCCCGGCAGCCCGTTGACAGCCGCTGTGCGTCCTCGAACGGCCGCAGCGGCGGCCGGTTGTCCGGGTCCACGTTGAAGTCCCACGGGCGGAGCGCCGACAGCCCCAGTTTCCGCCGTCGTTCCGCGCACAGCCTGCCATGCGCGGGCACCACGATCTCCTCGATCGCGTCGTGAAAACGCAGGCAGTCGTCGGGCGTGTAGTCGAAGCGCTGCCGCATCTTGAAGGCATAGGCGCGGTAATCGGGCAGGCCCGCGTTCCTCGCGACGCGGTCCCGCACGGCCACCATCCGCCCGTACAGGTCGTTCAGCGCGTCGCGGTCCGCCAGCCAGCGGTCCGTCACCGTGCGCCACGCCGCCTCGCGCACGCCGCGGTCCGTCTGCTCCAGGTACAGCGCCATCTGTTGCAGCGTCTGCTCGCGGCCCTCGAACTGCACCGTCATCGCGCCGGTGATCTCCTTGTGCCGCGCCACCAGCTTGTCGTCTTCCACCAGCAGCGGCAGGTTCTCGTCCCGATAGATCTCCACCGCCGTCCGTGCCTTGCGCAGCAGCACCTCGAATCGCCGCGGCGGCAGGTTGAACCGCCCGGCCTCCTCCACCAGCCGCCGCCGCAGCCTCATCACCCACGGCTCGCGCTGCGGCTTGACGTGCTCGATGAACTCCAGGTTGCGGCGCTTCCGCTCCGGGTCGTCGGTGGCCTGCGTATAGGCCACCTCGCGCACGATGCCCGCTTCGCTGAAGCACGCGTCCAGTTCGCTCCAGTCCAGCAGCCAGCGCTCCAGCTCCTCGGCCGATCGCATGGGACGGTCCGCCAGCTCGCGGAAGTACGGCTCGGCGGTCGCCCAGAGGCCGAAGTCCGCGTCAGGCGCCACGTAGCGGCGCGGGAACTCGGGAGCGGCGGGTGCGGCGGCGGTCATGGAATGCCCTCCAATGCAGGTCGCGCTGCGACCCACGCGAAACTATCGCCGCTGCCCGGCGGATGGGCAAGCCGCCCCGGCCCCGCGCGGCGCCGGCCCCGCCGCGCGGGGCCGCAGTACGCCAAGTCAGCTATGATGCGCTCCGGACCCGACCGGCCGCCCGGGCGCGGGCCGCCTTCGGGCGCAGGGAGCACGGCATGGCCAGCGATGACGCGGCGGTTCAGCAGTTGACGGACGCATTTCGCCGGGACTTCCAGGCCCTGCGCGACGAAGTCGGCAAGATGATCGTCGGCCACCACGAGATCGTGGACGGCGTGCTGACCTGCCTTTTCGCCGGCGGACACGTCCTGCTCGAAGGCGTGCCCGGACTCGGCAAGACTCTGCTCATCCGCACCCTGGCCCAGGCCCTCAGCCTCGATTTCTCCCGCATCCAGTTCACCCCCGACCTCATGCCCGCCGACATCATCGGCACCAACATCATCGAGGAGGACCCGCAGACCGGCCGCCGGCACTTCCAGTTCCAGCGCGGCCCGCTCTTCGCCCAGATGGTCCTGGCCGACGAGATCAACCGCGCCACCCCGAAGACCCAATCCGCTCTGCTGGAAGCCATGCAGGAGCACTCGGTCACCTCCGGCGGGCACCAGTACCACCTCACCGAGCCCTTCTTCGTCATGGCCACCCAGAACCCGATCGAGCAGGAGGGCACCTATCCGCTGCCCGAGGCCCAGCTCGACCGGTTCTTCTTCAAGCTCATCGTCGGGTACTCCGGCCGCGACGAGCTGCGGACGATCCTCGACCGTACCACCGCCGGCTACAAGCCCGATGTCAGGCCCGTCATGACCGGCGAGCAGATCATCGCCGCCCAGGCCCTCGTCCGGCGCGTCGTGATGGCCCCCCACGTGCAGGACTACGCCGTCCGCCTGGTGCTCGCAACCCACCCCAATGGTGCGTTCGCCACCCCCGGCGTCAACAAGTACATCCGCTGGGGCGCCAGCCCGCGCGGTGCCCAGGCGCTCAGCCTCGCGGCCAAGATTCACGCCCTGCTCGACGGGCGCTTCAACGTCAGCTTCGAGGACGTGAACAAGGCGGCCGCCCCGGCGCTGCGCCACCGGCTGCTGCTCAACTTCGAAGGCGAGGCGGAGGGGCTGACCACCGACAGCGTGCTGGGCGAAGTCCTGGCCGCCGTTCCCGTCAGCGCGGATAAGGCCGCGTGACACGAAGCCGGGAACCGGGCGCGCCGGCCGGTCCTACTTCCCCTCGCGCGCCAGGTTCCGGTTCCAGGTGGGAATCTCGACCACCACGTCCCTCGTCCCGTCCGGAACGCACTGGCATCCGAGCCGCGACCGGCTCGTCAGCCCATAGGCCTCTTCGAGCTGGTCTTCCTCGTCCTCGCTGGCCTCACCGCAGGACTCGGCGCCCTCGCGCACGATGACGTGGCAGGTGCTGCACGCGCAGACGCCCCCGCAGGCATGATCGAGCTCGACGCCGTGCGCCATGGCGATGTCGAGGATGCTGCCCGGCAGGCCGTGATCCTCGTAGGGAATCCGCGCCGGATCGACCTCGATCACGTGCTCCTTCCGCTGCTCGTCGATGATGGTCAGCTTGTACTTCCGCGTGGGAAGCCGGACGTGGGAGTCCGCGATGTAGGGGTTTTGTCCACCCATCCGTGTCATCCTCTCAGCCCGGGCGTGTGGCCCGGACGGGTCCTTACGTGTGCCGACAGTGTCCTACTCTGCCGGGCCCTTGATCGCCTCGGTGATTCCGAGCTCGGCCAGCCGCAGCGTGCTTCGCCCGAACGCGTCCAGCGCCCGGTGCAGCGCGTCCAGGTCGCGCTCCGTCCGGGCCAGCTCGCGCAGCGTCGCGATGTCGCGCTCGATCCGCTGGCGCTCGCCGGCGTCCAGCAGGTGCCCGTGGCGCTGGAGCATCTGCTCGGCCTTGTGCGTGTCGAACTCCACCTGGTTGGCCAGGTCGATGCGCCGGTGCGCGTCGAGGTCGGCCGCCGCGTGAATCTGACTCTCGCGCATCAGCCGATCGGCCTCCGCGCGCGTCAGGCCATAGCTCGGAAGCACCTGAATGCTCGCTTCGCACCCGCTGCGCGTCTCGCGGGCCGACACGTTCAGAATCCCGTTGGCGTCCACCAGGAACGCCACCTCCACCTTGGGGATGCCCGCCGGCATGGGCGGGATCCCCCGCAGCTCGAACTCCCCCAGCCGGCGGCAGTCGGCCGCCAGCTCGCGCTCCCCTTGAAGCACGGAGATCCGGATCGCCGTCTGTCCGTCCACGAACGTCGTGAACATCTCCGTCGCGCGGCACGGGATCGTCGTGTTCCGCAGGATCAGCTTGCCCATCGCCCCGCCCATCGTCTCGATCCCCAGCGACAACGGAATCACGTCCAGCAGCAGCGTCCCCGGCTGCCGACCGCTCAGCACCGCCGCCTGGATCGCGGCACCCAGCGCCACCACCTCGTCCGGATCCAGCGCCGTGTAGGGCACGCGCCCGAAATACTGCTGCACCCGCCGCCGCACCAGAGGCATCCGCGTCGAACCCCCCGCCAGCACAATCTGCTCGACGTCCCCCGCGGCCAGGCCCGCGTCGCGCAGCGCCTGCCCGCACGCGTCCAGCGTACGACGCACCAGCGGCTCGACCCAGCCCTCGAGCTCGTCCCGCGTGATCGACCGGCGATACACGCGCCCCTCCCCAAGGTCCAGCTCCAGCCCGGCCGACGCCTGCTCGCCCAACCGAATCTTGACGGCTTCGGCCAGCGTGCGCAGCGCCTGCCGCGCCGCCGGCGAGTCGATCTTCACCCCGAAGTCGCGCAGCACCTCCGCCTGCACGCGGGTGATGATCTCGCGATCGAAGTCGTCGCCGCCCAGGTGGGTGTCGCCGCAGGTGCTCATGACCTGGAACACGCCGTCCTCGAGCCGCAGGATCGACACATCGAACGTCCCGCCGCCCAGGTCGTAGACGGCCACGGTCTGGCCGCTGCCCGTGACCGCACCGCCCGGCGGACCCGGCGCACCCGCCACGGCACCGTCGGAGCACCGAGGCATCGGCAGCGGGAGGATACCGCCCGGCCGACCGGCCACGTCCTTCTCCGGCGCCGCGGGCGTCGGGCCGCGCACGCCGATCCCGTACGCCAGCGCGGCGGCGGTCGGCTCGTTGATGATCCGCACGACTTCCAATCCGGCGATCTGGGCCGCGTCGCGCGTCGCCTGCCGCTGCGCGTCATCGAAGTAGGCCGGTACCGTCACGACCGCGCGCCGCACAGGCCGGCCGAGGTGCGCTTCGGCGCGGCGGCGCAGCTCGACCAGGATCAGCGCCGAAATCTCCTGCGGGGTGTACTTCCGGCCGTCGATCTCGACCGCGAGCGTGTCGCGCTGCCCGGGCGTCACGCTGTACGAGAGGAACGGCAGCTCGCGCTGGATGTCGGCCGGTCCCTTGCCGATCAGACGCTTGATCGAATAGACGGTCGTTCGCGCGTTCTCCACGGCGCTGGCCCGCGCAGCCCAGCCGACCGTGACCTGCACGGCCCCGTCCCGCCCTGGCGCGAAGCCGAGCACGCTCGGAAGCCGGCCTTCGCCGTTCTCGTCGCGGATCACGTGCGGTCCGGCGTCATCGGCGTACGCGACCAGCGAGAAGGTCGTCCCGAGGTCGATGCCAACGATCATGTCGTCCGGTGGATTCATGCGAGAAACCGCGCGCGTCAGCGCCGCAACTCCTCCAGCAGGTTCCGGTGATACGTCACGCTGTTCAACGCCTCGCGCAGCGCCTTGCGCGTCCGCGCGTCTCCCGGCAGCGTACCCGCCAGGGACCGGATGTTCTCCTGCGTCTCGCGCAGGGCCGACTCGACGCCCGGACGCAGCTTCGCCAGTGCCTCCGTGTCGCCCGACTCGCGGGCCGCCTCGATCTCTTCCCGCAGCATGAGCGTCTGCGTCAGCACCGGCTGCGGGACGCTGCGGTCCTGCGCCGCCGACGGCCCGCCGCTCAACTCGAGCAGGTACTCGGCCCGGTGCACCGGATCGGCCAGGACCTCGTAGGCGCGGTTCACCCGGGCCGCGACCTCCATGCTCCGCCTCAAAACCGTCTCGTCGGCGCCGGGGAACCGGTCCGGATGCACCTCGCGCGATAGTCCGATGTAGCGGCGGCGCAGCTCGGCCGCGTCCAGCGCGTAGCCCCGCGGCAGCCCGAAAATGAGAAAATAGTCCTGCCGCGCGCCGTCTTCCCAAAGCGTGTGGCAGCCGGCGCAGACGATCGGGTTGTCCATCGGGCGCGCGCACGCGGCGCACTTGGCGGGCGTGACGGGTTGCGGCGGCGGAGCCGAGCGTGCGTCACTCATGGCGTCACCCTTCGGGCCGGCCAAGAACCAGGCCCGTGCGAACCCGGCGACGCAAGTCGGCCGTTCCGCACGGGCCCGCACCCGGTCCCAGCGTTTCGTGCCCCGGCCCGGGTCAGGCCGAGTAGCTCGACCCGCATCCGCAGGTGTGCTTGGCGTTGGGGTTATGGAACACGAACCCCGCGCCCATGATGCTTTCCTGGTAGTCGATCGTCGTCCCGGACAGGTTGCCCACCATGTAGCTCTTGAAGTCGCTCACGATGGTGATGCCGTTGGACGTGAACACCTCGTCGTCCGGACCCACGGCGGCGGTGGCCTCGTCGCGAAGATCGAGCACATAGGACAGCCCGCTGCACCCGCCGCCCTTCACGCCGACGTACAGGTACATCGTGTCGGGGTAGTTGTCCTTGACCAGAATCTCCCGGATCTTCTCCGCGGCCTTGTCGGAGAGATGAATGTCGGCGCCCTCGCGCGCCGGCGCGGCTCGCGCGCGGGCGGACGGCGCGGTCGGGGTCATCGGGACCGGGGCGGGGTTGGCATCCGCGGGTGCGTTCATGTCGTCCTTCCTTCATGCTGCGCCGGCCCTGGCCGGCGCGCCTTCATCCTATGCGTGCGTCCTGCGGCGCCCAAGCCGCAGCGCACCTCACTTGGCCGCCGCAGCGGCCTCGGACTGTTCCCGGGCGGCCGGGTGCCCGCGCCGCGCGAGCTTGTTCTTCAAGTCGGCCACCGCGGCGCGGATCGAGTCCTCCGCCAGCACGCTACAGTGAATCTTCACCGGCGGCAGCGCCAGCTCGCGCACAATGTCGGTGTTCTTGATGTCCAGCGCGTGGTCGAGCTTGCGGCCCTTGAGCCACTCGGTCGCCAGCGAGCTGGACGCGATGGCCGACCCGCACCCGAAGGTCTTGAAGCGCGCGTCGATGATGTTCAGGTCGTCGTCGACCTGGATCTGGAGCCGCATGACGTCGCCGCACTCCGGCGCGCCGACGATTCCCGTGCCGACGAGGTCGCTGTTCTTGTCCAGCGTGCCTACGTTGCGCGGGTGGTGGTAGTGATCGACGATCTTGTCGCTATAAGCCATGACGTACCTCTCTGGACCGACGCCCGGCGTCGGGCGCCCTTAGTGGTGCGCCCACTGCACCGTGCTCAGGTCGATTCCTTCCTTCGCCATCTCGTACAGCGGACTCATGTCACGCAGGTGCCGCACGGTCCCGATCACCGCCTCGGCCGCCTCGTCCACGTCCTGATCCGTGTTGAACCGTCCGAACGAGAAGCGGATGCTGCTGTGGGCCAGCTCGTCGCCGACCCCCAGGGCCTTCAGCACGTAGCTGGGCTCCAGCGACGCGCTGGTGCACGCCGACCCGCTCGACACGGCAATGTTCGAGAAACCCATCATCATGCTCTCCCCCTCGACGTACGCGAACGAGAGATTGAGGTTGTTCGGCGTGCGCTGCGTCTCGTGACCGTTCAGGTAGACGTCATCCAGCTCGGACAGCAGACGCGTCTTGAGCCGGTCGCGCATGGCCGCCAGCCGCCGCGGACCCTCGGGGAAGTCGGCGCGGCAGATTTCCGCCGCCGCCCCGAGCCCCACGATGCCCGGCACATTCAGCGTGCCGCTCCGCATGCCGCGCTCGTGTCCGCCGCCGTGCAGCACCGCCTCGCAGCGGACGCGCGGCTTCTTGCGCCGGACGTACAGGGCGCCCACGCCCTTGGGCCCGTGAATCTTGTGCCCGCTGCACGACAGCAGGTCGATGCCCATCGACTCGACGTCGATTGCGACCTTGCCGAAAGTCTGGCAGCAGTCCGTGTGGAAGATCACGCCGCGCTCCTTGCACAGACGGCCGATCTCGGCGATCGGTTGGAGCGTGCCGATCTCGTTGTTGCCGTGCATGATCGACACCAGGATCGTGTCGTCCGTCATGGCCGCCTTCAACTCGGCCAGGTCGACCGTCCCGAACTTGTCGACCGGCAGCGTCGTCACGCGGTACCCGTGCTGCGCCAGGTACCCGCACGGGTCGAGCACCGCCTTGTGCTCGGTCACCTGCGTGATGATGTGCCGGCCCTTGTCGGCGTACATCGCCGCGACGCCCTTGATGGCAATGTTATTGGACTCGGTGGCGCCGCTGGTGAAGATGACTTCCTTCGCGTCGGCGCCGATGACCTGCGCCACCTGGCCGCGCGCATTCTCCACGGCCTTCTCGGCCTCCCAGCCGAAGCTGTGGTTGCGCGAGGCGGCGTTGCCGAACTTCTCGCAGAAGAATGGCAGCATCGCGTCGAGCACGCGCGGGTCGACCTGCGTGGTGGCGTTGTTATCGAGATAGATGTAGCGCATGGGCAGCAGTCCCTGTGTTCAACAGCGCGACCGGAACTTCGACGCATCCGTCGTCGAACGCCAGGTCGGCGATCGTCACCGTGTCCAGGAAGCCCTTCAGGCGCTCCTGAACTCGAAGGATCGGAGTGCGAATGCGGCACGTGGCGGAGATTTCGCACGTCGTCTCCGCGTGCCTCTGTCCGACGCAACGGACCAAGCGGATTGGCCCTTCGAGCGATTCGACAAGGTCTGATAAACTGATGCCGCTCGGCCGACGCCCGAGAGAGTAGCCCCCGTGCGATCCGCGCAGCGACTTCACAAGACCATGTTGAGTCAAGGACTTAAGCACGTTCATCAACAGCGGAAGCGGCATGCCGTGCCGATCGGCAATATCGCGGGCGCTGGACACCTTCGGCGACACTCGCGCCAAGTGGCACATCGCAATCAGGGCGTACTCCGTCCGGCGAGTCAGCGCCAGCATACGTACCTCCGCAATCGGATATATAGCACAGAACCGGTACGATTTCAACCCTTACTCGGCGGCGAGTCGTTTCGCAGCGCGGCTCGTCGGCCTGCGCCGGCCTGTCGGCGGTGATCCCAGCCCAGACGTAATGCGCCGGTGCGCAGCCGTGCGCCTTCGCGCGCGCCAACGCCCGGAACGCAGAGGGGGAGGTCGCCGGCTCGCCGCCGCGTGCCTCACCTCTCCGCGTTGCCGAGCGGACTCGAGCGACGAAGATCAGGGGGCGTCGACGACCTTCACGCTAAAGCTCAGGTCGTCGATGTTGCCGTTGCATGCGTCGACCAGCGGACTGTGAAACTCGCCGGCGGCGTCGAGCTGCCCGGCATTGCAGAAGCGCGCCGGCTGGCGGCCGGACCAGCGGAAGTCGTCCTGTCCGACGTTGGCGCTGGCCGCGTCAACCTCGGAGATCTGAATCCAGTAGTGCTCGCCGGCCGTGACGGGGAACGCCGGGATGGCGGCCCGGAACTGGAACACGTCGCGGTCGGTGCAGTCCACTCCGACGAACTGAACCTGGGGCACAACGCACGTCTCGTACAGGAGCGCCTCGGGCTTGCAGTCCCCGCTGTCGGAGTAGAACGCGATGTAGTACGGACGCCCGTCGAGCTGCTGCTGGTCGAGCACCTGGCCCCACCAGCGCACGCGCACCGCCACGCCGCCGTTCGTGCAGCCCCAATCGTCCAGCGCCACCCGGTCCGCAGGGGTGGGATCCTGGCAGCTTGCCACCCGCGAACGATACGCGGTGGCCGGCGGGGTCCACGGCTGGCGATACGTGCAGGTGACCGGGACGCCGGGAGGAACCGGATCGTCCTCCGCCAGCGCCGGCGTGACGACGGCGGCGGTCGTCGCGGCAATCACCCACTGCGTGTAAGTCGGCATGCGTTTCATGGTCAGGCTCCTGGTTCCCGCCCGGTACGAAACCCGGCGGGTCTGTTCTGTCGGCGGCGGCCGCAAGTGACGCACTCGCGATCCGTCCCGCCCATCCGCACGAACCGCGGAGACGCGGGACCGCGAGGTCAGACTTTTTTTTGCGAAAGCGCTCGTTGGGCCGAACGGCGTGGCGCCCGCCCGGAGAGGGGAGGT
The DNA here is from genome assembly GCA_964401365.1 of uncultured Planctomycetales bacterium. Taxonomy (GTDB): domain Bacteria; phylum Planctomycetota; class Phycisphaerae; order UBA1845; family Fen-1342; genus CAYNYG01. The sequence goes on from CAYNYG010000001.1 coordinate 53,213, forward strand.
CGCCCCCGAATTCAAGTCGAACGACGCGCGCGCCGAAGCGCGCAGCGTGAGTATGTTCACCGCGATCTGGAATATGGGACGCACCGTCGGGCGCGTGCCCGTCGATTCGACGCGCGGGCGCCCCCAGCGCATCGTGTTCCTGCTGATCGCAATCTGGGTGCTGAACGCGTTCGACCTCGGGTTCACGCTCTTTGCGCACCGCTTCGGGTTCTTCACCGAGCTGAATCCGGTCGCGGCGCGGATGCTGGACTCGGCGCACCTGCTGGCGGCGTACAAGGGCGGGCTGCTCGTGGCCGGCAGCGCCATTCTGCTGGCGCTGCGACGGCATGCGATCGCCGAACTCGGCTGCTGGTTCCTGCTGGCGAGCTACGTGTACGTCGCGTGTCGCTGGTACGTGTACTACGGCGAGCTGCTGCGCTACCTGACCGTGCTGTGGAGGTGACCGGAGGAGGGAACCGGCAACCGGCCACCGGGGGCAACCAGGAGCCGCGGGCGGGAATCCGACCACGGGGACCCGGGAACGGGACGCGTGTGGTTACGGCCTGTCGTCAAGGTTGGCTTCAAGCCAGGCGCGCGCAACGCGCCAATCCCCCTTCACCGTCCCCTCCGAAACACCCAGCAGCGTCGCGGTCTCCTCGACGCTGAGGCCGGCGAAGAAGCGCAGCTCCACCACCCGCGCCTGCCGCTCATTCAACGCCGCCAGCCGCGTCAGCGCCTCGTCCAGCGCCGCCAGGTCCACGCCCCTACCACCCGCGACCGCGTCCAGGTCGGCGTCGATCGTGACGCGCTCGCCGGGGGCGGCGCGTTTGAGCGCGTGCCGCGCCCGCGCGTGGTCCACCAGGACGCGGCGAATGACGCCGGCGGCGACCGCGAAGAAGTGGTTGCGGTCCTTCCAGTGGGCGCGCGTCTGGTCGGCCAGCCTCAGGTACACCTCGTTGACCAGCGCCGTGGGTTGCAGCGTGTGTCCCGGACGCTCGCGCTGCATCTGCGCGGCGGCCAGGGCCCGCAGTTCGCGGTACAGCTCGGCCATGAGCGCGTCGGCGGGGCGGTTCTCGCGGCTCGGTTGGACGTCGGGATGCACGTGCGCCTCGTATGGCCGGCCGCCGCGGCCGCCGCGGGAGTATAGTCGGCGTGCGCGGCGCGCCGACGCCGGGCGACCGCCGCCCGGGTGCGGCGCGCGGACGGCCGGAAGGGTGCCGCGCTGCGGCGCTCGCCTACGCGCGTCCCCACCGCGGTAGTTCCGGCTCCGGATCGACGCCCAGCGCGTCGGCGATGCGGTTGATGTAGTTGAAGTACGCCACCACTTGCGTCGCGTCGTGGACGGCTTCGTCCGACCAGCCGAGCCGGCGCAGCGCTTCGACGTCCGCGGACGAGCAATCCGCGGCACCGCGCGTGACCTTTTCGGCGAACTCGATCAGCCGCGCGACCGGGGCGCGCAGCGGGCAGCGGCGCCAGTCCGACACCGCTTCGTGCACGAACGCGTCGAAACCCGCCGGTGTGGGCCGCGGAGCGTCACACAGGGTCTCCCAGTCGCGGTCGACCTCCGACCGGAGGTCGTGGGCGTGCGCCTGAACTCAGTATTCGCACCGGTTCGCGGCGCTCACCCGAACTGCGAGCAGCTCGCGCAGGGCGCGCGACAGCGGCGACGGGCCGAACAGGATGGCGCGGTACAGCTCGATCGTGGCCCGCAGCACGGGCGGGTTGAGTCCCTGGAGCCGAAGGATGTTGTAGACCCGCCCGGCGCGTGCGCGAGCGGCGTCGTAGATCGCCCGCAGCGGGCCGTCGGCCTCTTCGTCGGCCGGCGTTCGAATCCAGGCCATGGTCGTGACTCCTCGTGCCGCGAAGTGTACAGCGCCCCGCTAGAATCCCGCGCTCTGGACGGAGGCCGGCGTGGAGATTCCGCACCTGTCGCTCGACGAATACCGGCGATTCGCGCACCAGGTCGCCGACTGGATGGTCGATTACGCGCGCGACGTGGAGCGCTACCCGGTGCTGTCGCGCGCCCGCCCGGGCGAGGTGCGCGCCGCCCTGCCGGCCGCGCCGCCGGAACGCGGCGAGCGGCTTCCGGACATTCTCGCGGACTTCGAGCGCGTCATCCTGCCCGGCATCACCCACTGGCAGCATCCGTCGTTCTTCGCGTACTTTCCCGCCAACAGCAGCCCGGCCTCCGTGCTGGGGGAAATGCTGACCGCGGCGCTGGCGGTCAACGGCATGAACTGGCTCACCAGCCCGGCGGCGACCGAACTCGAAACCCTGGTCCTGGGCTGGCTGCGGCAGATGACCGCGCTGCCCGATTCGTGGCAGGGGGTGCTCCAGGATACGGCATCCTCGGCAAGCCTGTGCGCGCTGCTGTGCGCCCGCGAGCAGGCGACCGGTGACGCGATCAACGAAGGCGGCTGGGCGGTGTACCGGGGTCCGCCGCTGGCCGTGTACGTCTCCGATCAGGCGCACTCGTCCATCGAGAAGGGCGCCAAGATCGCCGGTTTCGGGCGCCAGAACGTGCGCCCCGTGCCCTCCGACGGCCAGTACGCGATGGACGCGGACGCCCTGGCGCGCGCCATCGACGCCGACGTGGCCGCGGGCGTCCGCCCCGCGTTCGTATGCGCGACGGTGGGCACGACTTCGTCCACGGGGATCGATCCGCTGCGACGCATCGGCGAGATCGCCCGGCACCGCGGGCTGTGGCTGCACGTGGACGCGGCCCTGGCGGGCAACGCCGCCATCCTGCCGGAGCTGCGCTGGATTTTCGACGGGATGGAGCTGGCCGACTCGCTGTGTTTCAACCCGCACAAGTGGCTGCTGACGAACTTCGACTGCTGCGCGATGTTTGTTCGCGACGCCGGGCGCTTGCAGCGGACGTTCTCCATCCAGCCCGAATACCTGCGGACCCAGGCCGATGACGCCGTGATCAACTACCGCGACTGGGGCATCCCGCTCGGACGCCGCTTTCGGGCGCTCAAGCTCTGGTTCGTGATCCGCAGCTACGGCGTGGAGGGGCTGCGCGCCTACCTCCGCGAGCACATCCGCCTGGCGCAGGAGTTTGCCGGTTGGGTGCGCGCCGACCCGCGCTTCGAGGTGCTGGCGCCGCACCCGCTCAACACGGTCTGCTTTCGCTGGCGGGGGACGGGCGCGGCGGACGCGGCTGAGCTCGATCGCCTGAACCAGCGGCTGGTGGAGACCCTGAACGCCGGCGGGCGGATGTTCCTGACCCACACGCGGCTGCGCGAGGGGTTCACCATCCGATTGGCGGTCGGGCAGACGCACACGACGCGGCGGCACGTGGCCGACGCCTGGGACGCCATTCGCGAAGCCGCGGCGCGGCTGCCCGGCGGCGCGTCGAGCTGAAGTTTGGGAGATTGTGCGCTTCGCACCTTTACCGGCGTCCGCAGGCCGCTATACTTCGTGACTTTCTTCACAAGCTTTCGGGTCCAAGCTCGAATGTCGCGCATGTACGTTCCCTGGACGCCGCGATCCGGACCGCGAATCCGCGGCCTGGCCGCCCTGGTTGCGGCGCCGGCGGTGCTGGCCTATCGGACGTTGGGTCCGTTGATCCGGCGGTTTCCGGCGGCGGTGTTCGTTGTCGCGGTCGTGGCGAGCTGCGCGGGGACCTGGGCGATTGTGCTGGGTTTTCAGCAGTTCGGCGCCGTCCAGCAGGCCCTGTTGCAGGTCGGCGCGACGCCTCAGGGGGCATGGCCGTTCGGCGGGGCATGGTCGGTGGCGCAACTGAGTGACGGCGCGGCCCGGATCGGGTTGGCGACGCCGGGCGCGCTGCTGTGGCCGATCCAGTCGCTGCTGGCGCGGGACCTGATCGCGCTGATCGGGATCATTGCGTTCGTGTCGATCGTGGCGGTGGTGGGGATCTGGGGGGAGCGGAAGGTGGCGGGGCGAATGCAGTCGCGCTGCGGTCCGATGCGGGTCGGGGGGTGGCATGGGTGGTCGCAGTCGGTGGCGGACGGCATCAAGCTGCTGACCAAGGAAGACATCGTGCCGGCGGGGGCGGACGGCCCGCTGTTCCGCCTGGCGCCGTACCTGGCGTTCGTGCCGGCGCTGGCGGCGTTCGTGGCGCTGCCGTTTGCGGGGTACTGGGTGTTTCGCGACCTGGACGTGGGGCTGCTGTTCATTCTGGCGACGCTGGGGATCGAGGTGATGGGGGTGATCCTGGCGGGCTGGGCGAGCAACAACAAGTGGAGCCTGTTCGGGGGGATGCGCGAGGCGTGCCAGGTGATCAGCTACGAGATTCCGATGGGGATGTCGCTGCTGGTGCCGGTGATGATCGCCGAATCGCTGCGGTTCAGCGACATGGCGGATCGCCAGGACGGGGGCTGGTTCACCTGGATCGCGTTCCACAGCCCCTGGGCCTTCATCGCGATGTTCACGTACTTCATCGCGTCGCTGGCCTCCTGCAAGCGGGCGCCGTTCGACCTGCCCGAGGGGGAAAGCGAGTTGGTGTCGGGCTTCCACACCGAGTACAGCGGGTTCCGCTGGTCGCTGTTCTTCTTCGCCGAGTACGCGGCGATGTTCGCGGTGAGCGGCCTCGTGGCGATCCTGTTCCTGGGCGCCTGGCATGCACCGTGGCCCGCGCCGGAATGGCTGCGGCAGGGGACGTCGCTGCGCGACAAGCTGGTATACGGGCTGCTGTTCAGCGGGCCGGTCTGGTTCGTGCTCAAGTGCGCGCTGCTGGTGTATTTGCAGATGTGGCTGCGCTGGACGCTGCCGCGGATCCGCATCGACCAGGTGCTCTACTCGTGCGTGCAGGTGATGCTGCCGCTGGTGATGGTCGTGCTGCTGTGCAGCGTGATCTGGGAGTACCTGCTGGCGAGCGGGAACGTACTGGTGCGCGGATTGACGCTGGTCTCGAACGTGGCGCTGGGCGGCATCGGGATCCTGGCCGTCGCAGCCGTCCTGGCGACGGTGACGTACGGATTCAGGCGGCGGCGGGCATTGGTCGGCACGCTGGTGCGCGACCTGATGCCGGGAGCCTAGGCGATGGCGCTGGACCCGAAAACGCTGGAAGCGGTCGTGTTCTACCTGGCCGCGCTGGTGATGGTGGGTTCGTCGCTGATGATCGTGGCGACGCGGAACATCGTTCACAGCGCGACCTGGCTGCTTGGGACGCTGGGGGCGGCGGCGCTGCTGTATTTCCTCCTGGCGGCCAATTTCCTGGGCGCCGTCCAGCTCATCGTCTACGCCGGCGGAATCCTGATCCTGATCGTGTTCGGCGTGATGCTGACGGCGCGCAGCCCGTTTCTGCGTTTCGAGCCGAAGCCGGGCGAACGGGCGATGGCGGCCATTGTCGGGCTGGTCCTGTTCGTCGGGCTGATCTGGGTCAGCGCCCGCTGGAGCTGGCCGGAGCTCCCCGCGGCGCGCGGCCCGGTCGAGCCGGGCAAGGTGGCCCCGATGCGCGACGTGGGGCACGCGCTGCTGACCGATTACCTGGTCCCGTTTGAGGTGACCAGCGTGCTGCTTCTGGCGGTGATGCTGGGAGCGGCATATCTGGCGCGGCCGCAGAGGCGCTAGCGCCGACGAGTACGCCAAGGATCGCAAGACTCATGTTCGACATCGGCATCCAGCACTACCTGGTCGTCTCGGCGGCCGTCTTCGTCTGCGGCGTCGTGACCATGACGCTCAAGCGCAACGCGATCGGGATCCTGATCGGCGCGGAGCTGGTGCTCAACGCGGCCAACATCAACTTCGTCGCATTCGGGCGCTACCGCGTCGGCGGGCTGGACGGGATGATCGCGGCGGTGTTCGTGATCGTGCTCGCGGCGGCCGAGGCGGCCATCGCGCTGGCGATCTTCCTGAACCTCTATCACAGCCTTGCGACGATCGACGTGGATCGCGCGGACGCGACCAAGGGATGAGACCACCGATGTCACGCCGAGATCCGACCGTGACCAGTTCCTACGCGAGAGCGGCGGCGTGCTGCCGCCAGGCGATGCGATGACGACCGGCTTTCTGCAACTGTGCCTGCTGCTGGGCGTGTTCGTCCCGCTGGCCAGCTTCGTGTTCCTCGCCTTCTTCGGCACGCGCCTGCCGGGCCGCGGGCCGGGCGGCCATGGTCACGATGAGCACGACGCCGGCCACGGTCACGGCGGCGACGCGCACGCGAGCGACGCCCACGTCTCGGAGCATGGACAGCACGCCGCGGGCGACGGGCACGGGCATGGAGACCACGGCTTTCCGCCCAAGGTCCGCCGCGTCCCCAAGGGAAACCCGACGGCCGGCATCGTGGCGACCCTGGCGATCGGCTTCTCGCTGGCGATGGCGACGCTGGTGCTGCTGGCGTGGTGGGCCGCTGACGACCACGCGCGCGTCAACTACGCCGACCAGAGCCGCACCAACGCCGTCGTCTGGGCCAGCATGGGCAGCGTGCCGATCACGTTCGGCGTGAAGCTGGATTCGCTGACCGTGATCATGTTCCTGATGGTCTCGCTGTGCGCGACGTGCATTCACGTGTTCTCGATCGGGTACATGCGGCACGACCCGCGCTTCGCGCGGTTCTTCACCTACCTCTCGCTGTTCTGCTTCTCCATGCTGGGGCTGGTGGTAAGCCACAGCATCTTCTTCCTGTTCGTTTTCTGGGAGCTGGTCGGCCTTTGCAGCTACCTGCTGATCGGTTTCTGGTTCGAGAAGAAATCCGCCAGCGACGCCGCCATCAAGGCCTTCGTCACCAATCGCGTCGGCGACTTCGGTTTCCTGATCGGGATGATGCTGCTCTTCACCTACGTCGGAGACCTGACGATCGACGGGTCCGCGGCGATCTTCGAGGCGGGGGCGCGCTACGCCGGTCTCACCCACGGCGCACCGAGCGACCTGGCGCGGGAGGTACCGAGCGAGCGGGCCGCCTCGGTCGCGGCACTTTTTTCGACGACCTTCCTGGGCGTCAACCTGGCCACGTGGATGGGAATCGGGCTGTTCTGCGGCGCGATCGGCAAGAGCGCCCAGTTCCCGCTCCAGGTCTGGCTGCCCGACGCGATGGAAGGTCCCACGCCCGTGTCAGCCCTGATCCACGCAGCGACGATGGTGGCGGCGGGCGTGTTCCTGGTCGGTCGCATCTTCACCATGCTCACGCCCGAGGCACAGCTCGTGATCGCCGTGATCGGCTGCATCACGCTGACCATGGCGGCGCTGATCGCGATCGTGCAGACCGACATCAAGCGCGTGCTGGCATATTCGACGCTCTCGCAGCTCGGGTACATGATCTTCGGGCTGGGGGTCGGAGCGTGGATCGGCGCCCTGTTCCACCTCCTCACCCACGCGTTCTTCAAGGCCATGCTGTTCCTCGGCTCCGGGCAGGTGATCGAGGCCTGTCACCACGAGCAGGACATGCGGCGGATGGGGGGACTGTGGCGCAAGCTGCCCGGAACCGCGTTCACGTTCCTCGTGGCCGTGCTGGCGATCTCCGGCGCGGGCATCCCGTGGACCGCGCTGGGGCTGGGCGGCTTCTACAGCAAGGATGAGATCCTCGCCGTGTCGTGGTATCGCCACCACGAGTGGCGCGCCGCGTCCAGCGTCCCCGAGGAGCGGCACGCCCGCCGACGCGCCGAGCCGGACGCCGCGCGGATCGTGGCGGCGTCGTCCGCGCAGGAGCATGCCGCGGCCCCGCCGCAGCGCGACACCCAAGCGCACGCGGCTCCCGGGCGCGGGGGCGGTCACGACGACGCGGACTATCCGGCACGGTATCCGGGCGTCGCACCCCTGCCGTACTGGCTGCTGCTGCTGCCGATCCTGATCGCCTACGTCACCCCCTTCTACATGGGCCGCTGCTTCATCCTCACGTTCCTGGGCCGGCCGCGCGACCCGCACGTCTACGAGCACGCGCACGAGAGCCGGATCATGGTGATTCCGCTCTACGTGCTGGCGGCCATGACGGCCATCAGCGGGTGGATGCTCTTCCGCGCGTTCGTGGCGGACGCGGCTCCGCAGCACGCCCCGCTCGTGCCGGCCATCGACGGCCACGCGCACGCCGTCCACGCGGTACACGGGCCGCTGGGCCTGGCGGTCGGGTTCGCGTTCGTGGTCGGGCTGGGGCTGGCGTGGGGGGTGTATCGCAACGGACTGGCGCTGGCGGACTCCATCCGCAGGCTCCCGGGGGTGGCGCCGCTCTACCAACTGCTGTGGAACAAGTTCTACTTCGACGAGGTGTACAACTTCGCGCTGGTGGGCGGTACGCGGCTGCTGGCCGTGATCTCGGGGCTGTTCGACGCGTGGGTCATCGACGGGCTGGTGAACCTGTGCGGGCAGTTCACCAAGGGCATCGCGATGTTCGCGGGCCGCGTGCTGGACGATAAGGGCGTCGACGGCGCGGTGAACGGCACGGGTCGCCTGGCATGGGAGATCGGTGGGGCGCTGCGTTCGGCGCACTCGGGGCTGATCCGTAATTACGTGCTGCTGGCGGCAACGGTGGTCGCGGGCGTGATGCTGAGCCTCTGGAGCGTCTCGCTGGCGGTGGTTTTCGTGCTGCTGGGCGCCTGCCTGGTCGTGGCGCCGGCGTTCTTCGTCCACGTCGCGATGCCGGTCGCGCTGGCGGCCGTCCTGGTGCGCGTGGGGACGATCGTCGCCGAGGGATTCGGGCGGACCGGCGACCCGGGCCAGTGGGACTGGAACGGACTGCGGGCGTTCTGGAGCGGATACGTGGCGAGCGGGACCCGCGCGGCCGAGCTGGGGCTGATGGTGCTGCTGGCGCTGGTGCTCTATGCGCGGTTCGTGCTGCGGGCGCCGCCCGAGCCGCAGTACGCGTCGGCCAGGCCGTGACGTGGTGACGGACAGAAACACAACCTGAACCCAATAGATTGCTGAACATGCTGAACGAAGGCACGCTGCTGAGCTGGATCGTATTCCTGCCGACCATCGGCATGGTCCTCCTGCTGCTCGTGAACAACCCGGCCATGATCAAGCGGCTGGCGCTGGTCTTCACCCTGCTGCCGTTCGTGCTGAGCCTGTGGCTCTTCAAGCCGTTCCTGTACGGCGACGCGGGCGCGCCGGGCGCGCGGTACGGGCAGATTCACTTCGAGCAGCGGGTGAACTGGATCCAGACCACCGACGAGGCGTTCGTGGTGAACTACCACGTCGGGGTGGACGGGCTTTCGATGCCGCTGGTGATTCTGACCACGCTGATCTCGCTGCTGGCGTGCGGGGCGAGCTGGAACTTCGAGAGCTGGCACAAGAAGGGCATGAAGGGCTACTTCATGCTGCTGCTGTTCCTCGAGACCGGGATGCTGGGGACGTTCGTCGCGATCGACTTTTTCCTGTTCTACGTGTTCTGGGAAGTGATGCTGCTGCCGATGTATTTCCTGATCGGCATCTGGGGCGGGCCGCGGAAGGAATACGCCGCCATCAAGTTCTTCATCTACACTCTGGCGGGCTCGGTGCTGATGCTGGTCGCGATGCTGGCGTTCTACTTCTACGTGCCGATCGGCACGCGGACGTTCAACCTGATCGAGCTGGCCAACAACGCCACCATCCAGTCGATCTTCAAGCAGGCGACGTTCCTGGGTCAGCCGTTCGCCGTCGTGATGTTCATCTTCCTGTTCATCGGCTTTGCGATCAAAGTCCCGAGCTTCCCGTTCCACACCTGGCTGCCCGACGCGCACGTCGAGGCGCCCACCCCCATCTCGATGATCCTGGCGGGCGTACTGCTGAAGATGGGCGGGTACGGCATCTTCCGCGTGTGCCTGCCGATCCTGCCCACCGCGGCGCAGTCGCTGTCGGTGGCGCTGGGGACGCTGGGCGTCATCAGCATCCTGTACGGCGCGCTGTGCGCGATGGCGCAGAGCGACTTCAAGAAGCTGGTGGCCTACAGCTCGATCTCGCACATGGGCTACGTCACGCTGGGGATCGCCGCCCTGACCGAGGCCGGGTTCCAGGGCGCCATGTTCCAGATGATCGCCCACGGCATCTCCAGCCCGATGTGCTTCTTCCTGGTCGGCGTGATCTACGACCGCGCCCACCACCGCGAGATCAACCGCTTCGGCGGGCTGTGGCTGAGCATGCCGGTGTACGGCACGCTGGCGACGCTGGGCTTCTTCGCCTCCCTGGGGCTGCCGGCGCTGTGCGGCTTCATCGGCGAGGTGTACACGGTGTTCGGCGCGTTCGCGTCGGGCCCGACCGCGCTGGGCGTCTACGCCAAGCCCTTCGCCATCGCGGCCGCCGCGGGGGTGATCCTCACCGCCGGCTACATCCTGTGGATGCTCCAGCGGGTGTACCTGGGCAAGGAGCGGGCGGAGTACCGCGAATTCCCGGACGCGAACGCGCGCGAGATTCTGATCCTGGCGCCGATGGCGGTGCTGGCGATCGCGCTGGGCATTCTTCCGCAGCAGACGCTGCTCGACTTCGTGACCGGCGCGCTCCAGGGCATCCTGCGGGCCGCCGGCGTCCCCGCCTGATCCGCGAGACGCCATGACGCAACTGCTGGCACAGATGTGGATGCCCGACTCGGCGACGATGACGCTCATCGCGCCGGAGCTGGTCCTGGTGGCGACGCTGGTCGCCCTCGTGATGGCACCCGTCCTGACCGGCCGCAGCGACCGGGCGGCCTTGATCGCGCTGCTGGGGGCCGTGGCGTGCGCCGTGCTCGCGATGCTGACGCTGCGGGGCGTCAACGGCGGCGAGCCGCTCTTCGGCGTGGAGCGCCCGGACGGCTCGCTGGGCCCGCCCATGCTCCTGGTCGATCCGCTGAGCAGCTTCTTCCGCGTGTTCCTGATGGTCTTCCTGGCCGCGATCATCGGCATGTGGCTCATGTTCGATGCCGAACATGAGGCCAACCCGACCGAGTTCTTCACGCTGCTGGTCGCCAGCGCGCTGGGCATGGCGCTGATGACGTCGACCACGCACCTGCTGATGATCATCATCGCCATCGAGCTGGCGTCGCTTCCCAGCTACGCGCTGGCCGGCTACGACAAGGTCCGGCGCCCGGCGGCCGAGGCGTCCGTGAAGTACGTCGTGTTCGGGGCCGCCACCAGCGGTTTCATGGTGTTTGGCGCCAGCCTGCTGTTCGGCATGTTCGGCACGCTGGACGTGCCGACGCTGGCGGAGAGGCTTGCGTCGCAGAATGTGAGCGGCCCGCTGCTGGGAATGGCACTGCTGCTGGTCTTCGCGGGCATCGCGTTCAAGATTTCCGCCGTCCCGTTCCACTTCTGGTGCCCGGACGTCTTCGAGGGCGCCAGCCTCCCGGTGGCCACGTGGCTCAGCGTCGCCAGCAAGGGCGCAGGCCTGGTGCTGCTGCTGCGGCTGGTGTTCGTCTTCGCCGGCCAGACCGGCGCCGTGTACGACGCCTCCGTGCTGCCGATGATCAGCACCGGCGTCGGACTTTTCGGCATCCTGACGTGCACGTTCGCGAACTTCGCCGCGTATCGACAGGTCAACGTCCGCCGCATGCTGGCCTACAGCTCGATCGCGCACGCCGGCTACATGCTGATGGCCGGCGCCGTGGTGCAGCGCGCCGCGGGGTACGAGAGCGCCATGGCGGCCGTGGTGGCGTACCTGCTGGTCTACCTGTTCATGAACCTGGGCGCCTTCATGGCGCTGGGCCTGGTGGCCTACGACACCGGCAGCGAGAACGTCGACGCGTTCAGCGGGCTTGGTTTCCGCGACGGGACGACGGCGGCAGCGCTGTCCGTGTGCCTGATCTCGCTCGTGGGGCTGCCGCCGCTGGCCGGGTTCTACGTCAAGTGGTGGCTGCTGACCGCGCTGGGAGCCGCGTCGCAGGGCGCACCGTTCCTGTGGGTGCTGGTCCTGGCCGTGGCGCTCAACACGGCGGTCAGCCTGTACTACTACGCGCGCGTCGTATGGCAAATGTACTTTGTGCCCGGTCCCGACGGACCGCTGCGCGCCCCGCTCGTGGGCCGGATCACGGTGGGCGCCTGCGCGCTGTTCCTGATCCTGACCGGCACGGTTTGGGTTTCGCACCTGAAGGCCAAGGCCGACGATTTTGCCGGCGAAATCTACGTTCCGCGGGCCGCCGCGGTCGCGCCCGTGCCGCTGGCGCAGGCCGCGCCGGCCGCGCACCCTTGATGCACCGCGCCGTTGGCGCGGCGCAGGACCTGTCGAGGTCACGGATTTCATGGACACGGTCGATGTGCTGAACGAACTGCTGGCGCTCGAAGCGGCGAGCGAGCGGTCGCGCCTGCGAGCTTCAGCCAACTTCGTGTCCTGGGCCGCCGCCGGTCGCGTCCCCTGGTTCGATCGCCTGCTCAAGGACAGCAACGAGCACAAGGCCTGGCTCGTAAACGAGATCCTCCGGGCGGGGGGCGCCCCCGCGCCGGTGTCGCTGGGAATCGGCACCGCGGGACACCACTACCTCGACTATCAATACCTGCTGCCGCTTCTGGCCGCCGACACGGACCGCCTGCTGGACGCCTACCGCCGGGCGCAGAGGCTGGTCGCCGGCGACCCGCGCGCCGCGGGCACGCTGGCGCGGATCATCGGCCGTTACGAGGCGCAGCTTCGTGAGCTGCGGGCCGCGGGCGCGCCGACCGCGTCCACCTGACAGGCGCGCCTCGCGCCGCCGCGCCGGTGCCCCATGCTCGAACGGATCGCGATGCTCCTGATCGTCTCCGGGGTGGCGGCCATGTCGCAGCCGTTCTGGGCCGGGGGATTCCGGATCGGTTTCTTCGTGACGCTGGGCGCGACGATCCTGTTCATCGTCGCGTCGCACCTCGCGGCCACGCCGCAGGAGCGCCGCTGACCATGGCGCACCTGTCGCTGCGCAACGTGGACAAGCGCTTCCGCGGGACGCACGCGGTGCGCGAGGTGACTCTTGACGTCCAGGCCGGCGAGCTGGTCGTGCTGCTGGGCCCGTCGGGCTGCGGCAAGACCACGATGCTGCGCATGATCGCCGGCCTGGAGACGCCCACGCGCGGGTCGATCGTCCTGGGCGGCGTGGACATCACGCGCCGCAGCCCGGCGCAGCGGGACATTGCCATGGTGTTCCAGTTCTACGCGCTCTATCCGCACCTCACGGTGCGCGAGAACGTCGCCTTTCCGCTCGAGGCCCGCGGCCTGCCGCGGGCCGAGATCAACGCGCGCGTCGAGCACGTTCTGGAGCGTCTGGGCGTGGGCGGCATCGCGTCACGCCGGCCCTCGCAGCTCGCCGGCGGCGACCAGCAGCGCGTCGCCATCGCCCGTGCCATGGTGCGCCGTCCGGCCGCGTTCCTCATGGACGAGCCGCTCAGCACGCTGGACGCGCGGCAGCGCGAGACGATGCGCGACGAAATCCGCCGCCTGCACCTGGAGCTGCACGCCACCACGGTCTTCGTCACCCACGACCAGTTGGAGGCGATGAGCCTGGCCGACCGCATCGCGGTCATGAACCGCGGCGCGGTCGAGCAGTTCGACGCCCCGCACCGGGTCTATCAGCACCCCGCCTCGCTCTTCGTGGCCCAGTTCATCGGCGCGCCGGCGATGAACCTGCTGTCCGGTCGCACCACGCCGGACGGAACGGCGCGCGGCGCGGTGCTGGAGGTGGAGGGCTGCCCCTGGCGAATCCCGCTGCCGCCCGCGGCGACCGACCTCGCCCCGGAGCTGGTGTGCGGTTTCCGTCCCGAACACGCGCGCGTCGCGCCCGTCGGGCGCGCCTCGCAGTCCGGCCCCGACGAGCCGGCCGTCGAGGGGAGCGTGGTCCACGTCGAACGCCTGGGGTCGCACGTGGTCACGGACGTCGCCGTGGGCGAGCGCGTGGTGAGGTGCCGCGCGGACGCCGCCGTCGCGACCGACGGGCAGCGCGTGCGGGTCGCGGTCAGCGCGGCGGATCTGCGCTGGTTCGACGGGACGACGGGGCGGGCGATCTCGCCGGACGCCGCCGGGGTGGAGGCGCGGTTCGGGCACAACGGTGCCGGCTACTCGTAGCGCAAGGCCTCGACCGGGTCCAGGCGGCTGGCCTTGAAGGCCGGGTACATGCCGCTGAGCACGCCGACGATGCCCGACGACAAGACCGCGACCAGGACGATCCTGGCCGTGATCTCGGTCTTGAAGAACCCGCCCTCGATCACCTTGCCGAGGATGTCGGCCAGCATGGCGCCGAGCATGAGCCCGAAGGCCGCGCCCAGCGAGCTGATCACCAGCGCCTCGACCAGGAACTGCACCAGGATGTCGGTGCGGCGCGCGCCGACCGCCATGCGGATGCCGATCTCGCGCGTGCGCTCCGTCACCGAAACCAGCATGATGTTCATGATGCCGATGGCGCCGACCACGAGGCTGATGCCCGAGATGCTGTAAAAGACCGCCTTCCAGATGAACATCACCTGGTTGACGTTCTGCGTGGCCTCCTCCTGCGTGAACGTGTTCACGTCGTCGGGCTCGCCGGGCCGGATGTCGTGCGCCACACGCAGAACGCGCTTCACTTTGTTCTGCGCGGCCTCGAGCTGCTTGACGTCCTTGATCGAGATGGTCAGCCGGTTGAGCCACTTCCGGTTGAGAAAACGCTTCAGTCCGGTCTGGATAGGGATGTAGACCGTCTCGTCGGCGTTGAGAAACCCCATGTTCCCCTTTTTCTCCATCACGCCGGCGACGCGGAACGAGACGTTGCGGATCTTGACCAGTTGCCCGGCAGGGTCGCCGCCCCCGAACAGGTCCTCCGCCACCTTGTGCCCCAGGCACACCACGCACGCGTTCTCGTCCAGCGACTCGGCCGGCGTGAGCGTCCGCCCCGACTCGGCCTTGTAGTCGTTGATCTCGAAGTACGCGTTCGACGTGGCGACCACCGTGTATTCCTTCGACTTCTGGAAGCGCTTGATGATCGCCGACGCGAACGCTTCCGGCGCGATGTTCTCCACCTCCTCGCCCATCTCGCGCGACAGTGTGACGACGTCCTTGAGGTCCAGCGTCTGGGCTACCCCCATCGAGCGGCCCTGAATGCGCACCTCGCTCGGCATCACCCACAGCACGTTGGAGCCCATCGACTTGAACCGCCGCGCAAAATCGTTCGAAAACCCCTCCAGGATCGACATGGCCGACACCACCGCGCCCACGCCGATCAGCACCCCAAGCGTCGCCAGCAGCGAGCGCAGGAAGTTGGTCTCCAGGCTGCGCATGGCGGTGACAATCAGCCGCAGGTAGAACATCGCCACTCCCGACACGGAATTCTATCGGCCGGCGGTGATATTGGGCGCTCGCGGCGCAGATCGGCGCACGACCCGCGACGGCACACCCGCGATAGGGGTCCAGCCCTTCCGACCTTCGTCAACGTACCCGGCGACCACCGCTCCCACCACCGTCCCGCCCCCCTTCGCGCAACACCGCGTGGGCGAACATTGCCGCCCATGCTCGCGTCGCCCGTCACGCCCGGCCATGCCACTTTGGCACACGCCGCCCGCTTCCCCGCGTCCGCGGCCACGCAGAGCGCCGCGCCGCCTGGCACGCCCCATGCTTACCGAGCCATGTCCACCAGGAGTCGGATCGCGTGAACCTGGACAAACTCACCATCAAGGCCGCCGAGGCGGTTCAGTCCGCCCAGCAGCGGGCACAGTCTGCGGGCCACGCGGAGCTCGCCCCGCTGCACCTGCTCGCGGCGCTGCTTTCAGCGGAGGGATCCGAGGGCGGCATCGTCGTCCCGCTGCTCCGCAAGGCCGGGGCCCCGGTCGACCAGCTTCGCGGGATGGTCGAGGCGGAGCTGCGCCGCCGCCCGCAGGTGTTCGGCGGGTCGCTCACGCCGACGCGCGAGTTCGCCGCGGTGCTTCAGGCGGCGCAGCGCGAGGCCGACCGGATGAAAGACCAATACGTCAGCGCCGAGCACCTGCTGCTGGCCCTGGCGGACGTCAAGAGCGACGCCAAGGAGCTGCTCGGCGTCAACGCGGTCAGCCGCGACAACATTCTGGCCGCGCTGAAGGAGATCCGCGGCAGCGCCCGCGTCACGACACCGAGCCCCGAGGACACGTACGAGCCGCTGAAGCGCTACGGGCGCGACCTGGTGGAGATGGCGCGGCTGGGGAAGCTCGACCCGGTGATCGGTCGCGACGACGAGATCCGCCGCTGCATGCAGGTCCTGGCGCGGCGGACGAAGAACAACCCGGTGCTGATCGGCGAGGCGGGGGTGGGCAAGACCGCCATCGTGGAGGGACTGGCACAGCGGATCCTGGCCGGGGACGTGCCCGAAGCGCTGAAGGACAAGCGGGTGGTCGGGCTGGACATGGGGGCGCTGATCGCGGGCGCCAAGTACCGCGGCGAGTTCGAGGAGCGGCTCAAGGCCGTGATGCGCGAGATGCTCGATACCGCCGCCCGCGTCAACCAGTTTAACGACGAGATGCACACGGTGGACGTGGCCGGCAAGGCCGAAGGGTCCGTGGACGCGGGCAACCTGCTGAAGCCGGCGCTGGCCCGCGGCGAGTTGCGCTGCATTGGCGCCACCACGCTCGAGGAGTACCGCCAGCACGTCGAGAAGGACAAGGCGCTGGAGCGCCGCTTCCAGCCGGTCTACGTGGGCGAGCCGACGGTCGAAGACACCATCGCGATCCTGCGCGGGCTGAAGGGTCGCTACGACGCGCACCACGGGGTGCGCATCCAGGACGCGGCGCTCGTGGCGGCCGCGACGCTGTCGCATCGCTACATCACCGAGCGCCATCTGCCCGACAAAGCCATCGACCTGATCGACGAGGCCGCCAGCCGGCTGCGGATCGAGAACGACAGCATGCCCAGCGAGCTGGACGAGCTTCGGCGGCGGCTGATGCAGCACGAGATCGAGCGCGAGGCGCTGAAGAAGGAGCGCGACGACGCCAGCCGGCGGCAGCTCGCCGCGCTGGAGAAGGAGATCGCGAGCCTCAAGGAAGAGGACCGCGCGCTGACGGCCCGCTGGCAGAGCGAGAAGCGGGTGATCGAGTCCATCAAGTCGGTCAAACAGCAGTTGGACGCCCGCCGCACCGAGCTGGAGCAGGCGCAGCGGCAGGGCAACCTCGAGCTGGCGGCGCGCATCCGCTTCGGCGACGTGCCGGAGCTGGAGCGGCAGCTTCGCGAGCGCGAGCAGAAGCTCACCGAGCTGCATGCCGATGGAGGCGGGCTGCTGCGCGAGGAGGTGACCGCCGAGGAGATCGCCGAGGTGGTCAGCAAGTGGACCGGCGTGCCGGTATCGCGGCTGATGGAGGGAGAGCGCGAGAAGCTGGTGAGGATGGAGGAGCGCCTGCACGACCGCGTGATCGGTCAGGAGGATGCGGTGCGCGCGGTCGCCGACGCCGTTCGCCGCTCGCGCGCCGGACTGGGCGACCCCGGCCGGCCGATCGGCTCGTTCCTGTTCCTGGGTCCGACGGGCGTCGGCAAGACGGAGCTGTGCAAGGCGCTGGCCGCGTTCCTGTTCGACGACGAGGCGGCGTTCGTGCGCATCGACATGAGCGAGTTCATGGAGCCGCACAGCGTGGCGCGGCTGATCGGCGCGCCGCCGGGCTACGTCGGGTACGAGGAGGGCGGGCGATTGACGGAGTCCGTCCACCGCCGGCCCTACTGCGTCATACTCTTCGACGAGATCGAAAAGGCGCATCGCGACGTGTTCAACGTGCTGCTGCAGGTGCTCGACGACGGGCGCCTGACCGACGGTCACGGGCGGACGGTCGATTTCCGCAACACGATCATCGCCATGACCAGCAACATCGGCAGCGAATCCATCGCCGCGTCGGCGTCGGCCAGCGATCTGGAGGTCGAGCTGCGCGTGCGGGAGGAGCTCAAGCGGCACTTCCGCCCGGAGTTCCTCAACCGCATCGACGAAGTGGTCATCTTCCACCGCTTGTCCCGCGAGAACCTGCGCGGGATCGTCGACGTGCAGCTACGTCACGTGCGGGCGCGCGTCGCCGCGCGCGACATGACGCTGACCGTCACCGACGCCGCCAGGGACCAACTGGCCCACGACGGCTTCGACCCGGTATACGGCGCCAGGCCGCTGAAGCGGCTGATCCAGCAGCAGATCGAAAACCCGCTGGCCAAGCGCATCCTGACGGGCGACTTCGCCGCCGGGGACGAGATCGTGGTGGACGTGAACGGGGACGCGTACGGCTTCGAGAGGCGAAAGGGGGCGTCGGACCGGTAGCGGGGGGGACGGGCCCCTGCCGGCGGTCGTCGCGCCCGACCGGAAAGGCGTGGACGAACGATGTACGCGCTTGCCGCGCAAGTTCGCTTGCGGCGGCGCGGACCATGGCGATTCTCCTGCGCCGAAGCGGACCGCCTCTGCTCCGGGGCCGCCGGCAGACCGACTATAATCGGCGTCGCCGACCCGTTCGGAGCCACGCATGCCGTTCGTCGCGCGCCTGACGTGCATTTCCGTCCTGCTTCTCGTCGCGCTCGCGCAGCGCGCCGCCGGCGGCGACCGCGTGACCGGCCGTCCCTTCGCCACGCGCTCCGAGGTCATCGCACCGCACGGAATGGCCGCCACCAGCCATCCGCTGGCGACGCAGATCGCCGTGGAGATTCTCAAGAAGGGTGGCTCCGCGGTCGACGCCGCCATCGCCGCCAACGCGGCCCTGGGACTCATGGAGCCGGTCAGCAACGGCATCGGCGGCGACCTTTTCGCGCTGGTCTGGGACAGCCGGCAGCAGAAGCTCTTCGCTCTGAACGCCAGCGGCCGCTCGCCCAGGGCACTCACGCTGGCGCACCTGCGGCAGCTCGACCTGAAGCAGATGCCGGATTACGGCCCCCTGCCCGTCACCGTGCCTGGCTGCGTGGACGGCTGGTTCGAGCTGCACGCGCGCTATGGCAAGCTGCCGATGCGCGACGTGCTCTCCCCGGCGATCCGGTACGCCCGCGACGGATTCCCGGTCACGGAACTGATCGCCTATTACTGGGGCCGCGGCGGCAGGGTCCTCGGCAAGTACCCAGGCTTTCGCGATACGTTCCTTCCATCCGGCCAGGCGCCGCGCAAGGGCGACATCTTCCGCAACCCGCTTCTGGCGGACACGCTGGAGAAGTTGGCCGCCGGCGGACGCGATGCGTTCTACAAGGGTGAGATCGCCGACCGGATCGACGCCTTCTGCCGGCGCGTCGACTGCTTTCTGCGCAAGGACGACCTGGCCGCGCACGCCTCCACCTGGGTCGAGCCCGTGTCGACCCGCTACCGCGGCTGCGAGGTGTGGGAGATCGGGCCCAATACGCAGGGCGCCGCCGCGCTCCAGATGCTCAACATCCTCGAAGGATTCGACCTTCGCGCGATGGGGCACAACTCGACCGCGGCGCTGCATCACCAGGTCGAGGCCAAGAAGCTCGCCTTCGAGGATCGCGCCCGCTTCTACGCCGACCCGGAGTTCGCCGCCCCGCCGCTGGCCCGGTTGCTCTCGAAGGAATACGCCGCCCAACGCCGCAAGCTGATCGACCCGGACCGGGCCGCGCCCGCCTACCCGCCCGGGGACAAGAGCGGCGACCGGGCAGGCGCCGACGGGCTGTGGCCCGCATCCGCGGACGCGGCACTGCGCGACGGGGACACGATCTACCTCACCACGGCCGACCAGGATCGAAACATGGTGTCGCTCATCCAGAGCAACTACCGCGGCTTCGGCTCGGGCCTCTGCCCGGACGGGCTGGGCTTCTGCCTCCAGGACCGCGGGGCCCTGTTCGCACTGGAAGACGACCATCCCAACGTCTACGCCCCCGGAAAACGCCCGTTTCACACCATCATCCCGGCCTTCGTCACGCGCGACGGAAAGCCCTGGCTCAGCTTCGGCGTCATGGGCGGCGACATGCAGCCGCAAGGGCACGTGCAGATCCTCTGCAACCTGATCGACTTCGACATGAACCTTCAGGAGGCCGGAGATGCGGCCCGCTGGTATCACACCGGGTCATCCGAGCCGACCGGCACGCGCATGAGCGACGGGGGGACGCTCGCGCTGGAAACCGGCGTCGGTGAGGCGGTCGCCCAGGCGCTGGCCGCCATGGGCCACCGCCTGGGCCGTAGCCCGGGCGCCTTCGGCGGGTACCAGGCCATTGCGTACGACGCGGCACGCGACGTCTACCTCGGCGCGTCCGAGTCCCGCAAGGACGGGCAGGCAGCCGGTTACTGATCCCGGCGCGAAGCACCGATTCCCCCGGAGTGCCGTCGATGTTCCCCCGACCGTCCGCCGCAGCCGGCGCAGCGCCCGTGGCGAAGCGCGCTCCGTCGGAAGTGGCGGGTTACCCGGTGATGGTCAGGCCGGTGGCGGTCGGCGGGCACCGGCTGGAGCTGCTCGGTCCGGCGAACTTCGCCGCGCTGATCGATGAGCCGCGCGTCGCGGCTCGCTTCGCGCAGGACGAATACATGCCCTACTGGGCGGACCTGTGGCCGGGGGCGCTGATGCTGGCCGCGGAGGTCGCCTCGTGGTCCCGCGCGGACGTTGAGCCGCCGACGGTGCTGGAGCTGGGTTGCGGGTTGGGGCTGGCGGGGCTGGTCGCGGCGGCGCGCGGGTGGCACGTGATCCTCTCCGACTACGACGACGATGCGCTGGCGTTTGCGCTGGCCAGTGCGGCCCACAACGGGCTGCCCGGGCCGCGGACGCGCTTCGTGGATTGGCGCGAGACGTACTCGGACCTGCGGCCCGACGTCATCCTCGCCGCCGACGTGCTGTACGAGACGCGGAACCTCGTGCCGATCGCCGATTTCGTGCGGCGACACCTCCGTACCTCCCCGACCAGCCGCGCGCTGGTGGCCGATCCCAACCGCTCGACCGCGGAAGCGTTCGACGGCATAGCGCGACACTCGGGCCTGAACGTCCGCACGCGGGCCAGCGAGTGCGTCGACGGGCGCGGGCAGTGCGTCGCCGGGCGCATCTTCGAGCTCTCGCTCAAGCTCGACGCCGGGTGAGCCACAGCACGGTACGCCGCTCCCGCTGTGCGAAGCGTCGCGACCGACCTATCATCGGCTCTGGATGTCCGCGCAGCCGCACCGCGAGCGGGTCGAGCAATGGGAGACGCGCGCCGGCCTGCGCGCGATCCAGACCGGCAAGCTGCAAGCGCTGCTGCGTGAAATCGGCGTCGCGAATGCTTTCTGGGCGCGGCGCCTCGCGGATGCGGGTGTCACGCCGGACGGCGTGCGGTCGCTCGCGGACCTGCGGCGGCTGCCTTTCGTCAACAAGGCCGAGATTGTCGCCGACCAGCTCGCGCAGCCGCCCTACGGCACCAACCTGACCTACCCGCTCGCGCGCTACACGCGGCTGCACCAGACCTCCGGCACGACCGGCGAGGGTCTGCGCTGGCTGGACACGCCCGAGAGCTGGTCCTGGTTCCTCGACTGCTGGCAGATCATCTACGACGCGGTTGGTCTGCGGCCCGATGACCGCCTGCTCTTCGCGTTCTCCTTCGGACCCTTCATCGGGTTCTGGGCCGCGTTCGAGGCCGCCCAGCGCCGCGGCAACTTCTGCATCGCCACCGGCGGGATGAGCAGCGCCGCGCGCCTGCGCATGCTGCTTCAGAACCGCGCCACGGCGCTTCTGTGCACGCCGACGTACGCGCTGCACCTGGCCGAGGCGGCCGCCGGTGAAGGCGTCGACCTGACGTCGTCGGCGGTGCGCCTGCTGATCGTGGCCGGGGAACCGGGCGGAAGCGTGCCGGGGACGCGCGATCGCATCGAGCGCGCCTTCGGGGCGCGCGTCTTCGACCACACCGGCATGACCGAGATCGGCCCCCTGGGCGTGGAGTGCCACTCCCGGCCGGGCTCGGTGCACATGATCGAGTCCGAGTGCATCGTCGAGCTGGTCGACCCCGCCACGGGCCGGGCCACGCTCGAAGCCGGCGACGAGCAGCCGGCCGACTCGGACCCGCTCGAAGGTGAGCTGGTCCTCACCAACCTGGGCCGCCTGGGCAGCCCGCTGCTGCGCTATCGCACCGGCGACGTGGTGCGGCTCCAGTCCGGCCCGTGCGGCTGCGGGCGGCATTTCGTCCGCCTGGTCGGTGGGATCATCGGCCGATCGGACGACATGTTCTTCGTCCGTGGGAACAACGTCTACCCCAGCGCGATGGATTCAGTCATCCGCGCGGTCGCTGGCGTCGCGGAATACCAGGTGCTGATCGGCCAGTCCGCCGCGTTGACGACGGTCGACGTCAACATCGAGCCCGCGGCGGGCCAACCCGACGCCGCCCGACTCGTCGAGGCGGTCACCGCGGCCATCCGCGAGCGCCTCTTCTTCAATGCCAATGTCCGCTGTGTCGCGCCGGGCACGCTGCCGCGCTTCGAGATGAAGGCCCGGCGGTTCATCCGGCGCAGCGTCGCGGGCGATGCGTGACGCGGGCGCCGACGCCCTGCGGCTGGGGACGGTCGGACCGCGCGCCATTCCGACAGCCGCTCAGCACGTC
Organism: uncultured Planctomycetales bacterium; assembly: GCA_964401365.1. Lineage (GTDB taxonomy): Bacteria > Planctomycetota > Phycisphaerae > UBA1845 > Fen-1342 > CAYNYG01. The sequence goes on from CAYNYG010000001.1 coordinate 75,440, forward strand.
CCCCGCTCGCGCGTCACGAGCTGATGCGCCAGCCGTGCCGGCTCCGGGAGCCGGTATCGCGCCGCGCACTGGAGCGTGATCCGCGCGGCCGACTCCACGTCACACAGGTGCCCCGGGCTGACGAACAGCGGCCGCACGCCTGCACGCGTGCGCAGCACCGTCCCGACGGCCACGCCATCCAGTGTCAGCGGCGCCGCCGCCCCGCGCACCATCTCCGGCTCCCCGCACTCGCCGCACAGCCGCGACTTGGCGGCCCCGATCGTCGGCAGGCCCACCCACAGCCCGACGTGACAGGCCAGGCCGAAACGCCGCGGGTGCGCCAGCCCGGCCGCGTCGCACAGAAGCGCGTCCACCCGGCCCCGCACGCGGCGCAGCGCGGCCAGCACGCCGGGCGCTTCGCGGAAGCCCAGCAGGCCCGGCACGTACGGAAACCGGCACGCGACGCGCACGACGCGCGTTTCGACCACTCGGCGCTCGTGCGCGTCCCACAGCACCACCCCCGCGATCAACCGCCGCCCGCCCGGCTCCACCGCCGCATCCGCGCCGGCAATGTAGCGCGGCTCGAACCGCACCGGCACCAGCCGCACGCGGTCGCGCAGGGCCTGCTGGAGCGCCATCGCCGCGGCGGGCGTGCGCGGCCAGGCGTGAAGACGTGCGAAGCGCATCGGAGGCTCCGATCCCCGGGGCGAGCGGGTGGTCACGCGCTGTGATACCCGGCGGGGGGCGGCGGGGCTACATCCGGGCTCCGACTCACCGAAGCTGCGGCCGGGCTCCAGGGGCGCGGAAGACGACGCGTTTGCGTGCCGGCCGCGCCGATCCTACGATCAACCTGCCGGAGGAAGAAGACATTCATGCCCCTGCCGCGACCCCCCTCGGGGCGTTCCGCGACGCTCGGCGAGTTGCGCCGCTCCGGATACGCCTTTCGCCCGGTCAAGGAAGAGCTGCGCGACAACCTCATCCAGCGCCTGCGGCGTGATGAGCCCGTCTTTCCGGGGATCGTCGGCTACGACGCCACGGTCATCCCGCAGATCGTCAACGGCATCCTGGCCCGGCACGACATCCTGCTGCTCGGTCTGCGCGGGCAGGCCAAGTCGCGCCTGCTGCGGGCGCTGCCCGAGCTGCTGGACGAGTGGATTCCGGTCGTGGACGGCGTCGAGCTGCCCGACGACCCGCTGAACCCGCAACTCAAGTTCACGCGAACGCTGGTTGAGCGATTCGGCGACGACACGCGCATCCGCTGGCTGCACCGCGTCGAGCGCTACCACGAGAAACTCGCCACGCCGGACGTCACCATCGCCGACCTGATCGGCGACGTCGACCTAATCAAGCACGCCGAGGGGCGGCACCTCGCCGATGAGACGACGATGCACTTCGGGCTGGTGCCGCGCAGCAACCGCGGCATCTTCGCCATCAACGAGCTGCCGGACCTCGCACCGCGCATTCAGGTCGGGCTCTTCAACGTGCTGGAAGAACGGGACGTGCAGATCCGCGGCTACCCCATCCGGCTCAACCTGGACGTGATGCTGGTGTTCTCCGCCAACCCCGAGGACTACACCAACCGCGGCCGCATCGTCACACCGCTCAAGGACCGCATCGGCACCGCCGTTCGAACGCACTACCCGGGAACACCGGCCGAGGCGCAGCGCATCACGCGCGAGAACGCGCGGCTGGACCGCCCGCCCGGCGCTCCGCAGGTCGAGCTGCCCGGCTACATGAGCGAGATCGTCGAGGAGCTGGTGCGCCTGGCGCGCACCAGCCCGCACATCAGCCAGCAGTCGGGCGTATCGGTGCGCGCCTCCATCACCGCGCTGGAAGTGCTGGTCGCCAACGCCGAACGCCGCGCGCTGCTGCACCGTGAGCCCGCCATCGTGCCGCGCGTCAGCGACCTGGAGCACGTCCCGGCCGCATGCCGCGGCAAGATCGAGATGATGCTGGCCGACGATGAATCATCCGAGGAGAAGCTGCTGACGGCGCTGATCGGCGAAGCCGTCCGGAACGTGTCGGAGTCCTACGTCGAAGTGCGCAACCTGGAGGGCGTCGTGGCGCAGTTCGCCGGGGGGAAGGTCAACCTCGAGGTCGGCGACGACGTTCCGGCCGAAGCGGTCGTCGAGCACGCGCAGGCTATCAAGGGCCTCGTCCCTGCCGCCGGGGCGGTACGGAAGCAGGCCGGCGGGCCCGATTCGCCCCTGCACCTGGCCAGCGCAATCGAACTGGTGCTCGAAGCGCTCCACGTGCACGACAAGCTGAGCAAGTACACGTTTCGCGATCGCACGTACTATCGAAAATAGCCCCCGTCGCGCGGGCCAGGCCGGCCGCGGCCCGCGCGTCAACGCATCGGCTCCGCGCGAATCGCGTGCGCCGCCCGCCATACCGCCCTCGCTGCCGCCGACTTCGCCAGCGACGTATCGTCCGGGTCCGCCCACTGCGACGCGCCGGCGTTCGAATCCACCTGTCGGTCAACGCGCGTCGTACCCCGCGGGCGGCGCGATCCGGGCGCGGCTTTCGGCCAGTCCGCGTGGAAGACGTGGATCACCAGTCGTCGATGGGTCAGGTCCCGCTCCACGGTGCCGGCCGGACGCAGCGCGTCCGGAGCAACGCCAACGGTCGCGGCCGCCCGCGCCGCCGCGTCCGACGCGCGCTCGCCGCTTCGCAACTCCGCCTGCGGAAAGTCCCACAGGCCCGGCCAAAGCCCCGCCTTCGCACGCTGCCGCAACAGTACGCGGCCGCCTTTCTCCAACACCACCGCCGCGATTTCGAATCGCCGCTTTTGCCGCGGCCCGCCGCGACGCCGCACGGTCCCCGGGGCATCGCCGCTGTCGCGCGAGCGGCAGACCGCCCGGATCGGGCACGTCCCGCACGCGGGCGCCGCGGGTCGGCACACCCTCGCGCCAAGCTCCATCAATGCCTGGTTGAAGTCGCCCGGACGCCGCTTCGGCACCAGGGCCTCCGCGATTCCCCACACCTGCTCTCCAACGCGCGGCAATCCGATCCAGCGCGAGATCACGCGGGCCGCATTACCGTCAACGGCCGCGACAGCACGACCGAAGGCGATCGACGCGATCGCGCCGGCCGTGTACCTCCCGACCCCCGGCAACGTGCGCAGCTCGGCGACTTCGCTCGGCACCGCACCGCCGTGCCCCTCCATGATCCGCTGCGCCGCGGCGTGGAGCTGATGCGCCCGGCGGTAATACCCCAGTCCGGCCCACAGCGCCAGCACACGCGCAAGCGGGGCGGCAGCCAGGGCGGCCACGTCCGGAAACGCCGCGACGAACCGCCGGAAGTACGGAACGGCCGTTGCCACGCGGGTCTGCTGGAGCATGATCTCCGAGACCCAGGTTAGGTACGGATCGCCCGGGACCGTCCGCCAGGGCAGCGCCCGGCGGTGCGTGTCGTACCAGCGCAGCAGCGCCGCTCGGGCGTGCGCAAATCGCGACGAGTCGATGCGCGCTGCATCTCGGCGCTGCGGCGGCACGGCGTTGAGGTCGGTTATTTCGGAGCGTTTGTGTCGGCTTTCGGCCGAATGATCCCCTTGAGGGCGCGGCTCGCTTCCGGCGAAGCGGCCTGCTCGGCCTTCATGCTGATGACGCGCGGCTGCGTGAGCTCTTCCTCGGGCTCGCCCGCGGGGTCCATCAGCCATTCCAGCACGCTGTCGTCGAGACCTCGTTCGAGCTTGGGAACCTCGAACGGCTCGTGGCAGCGCTTACAGCGCGCCTTACGCCCCTGCGCCTCGATCGGCAGGCGGTACTTCGCGCCGCACTTCGGGCAGCTGCACTTCACCGTGTCCACGACTCACCTCAAACACCCACGGCGCGCCGCACGCCGCGATGGCGCGCACCCGCCGTTCAGCGCGCTGCCGCGCTGAAGGAATCCGTTACGTCCAGATTGTCGGCTGAGGACGAATTCGCAGGATAATTGAGATGAGTGCGATCGATTCGCCGCAACTGTTCGAGATGCGTGGTCAGCCGCCACGCCTGATCTACTCTATCACGAACCCGGGCGACTTGCAACCGGATTTCGATCACGGCTCGATCCCCAGGTCCCTCGACGTGAACAGCGCATCGAATGCGTACCCCGCGCCGCCGATCGCCGCCCGCGCCCCCTCCAGCCGGTCGATCACCGCCACGATCCGCTCGACCGTCGCTCCGGCCTGGACAAGCGTCCGGGCGGCCTCGATCGCCTGTCCGCCGCTCGTCGCGATGTCCTCGACGAGCAACACCCGGTCCCCGGCGTCCAGCCGCCCTTCGAATGGCTTCGCCAGGCCGTAATCCGACTTGCGCGAGTTTCGGACGATTACGAACGGTTTGCCCGTTTCGAGGGACGTGGCCGCCGCGAGCGCAACCGCTCCCAACTCTGCGCCGGCGATGCGGGTCGTATTCGGACCTATGTACTCCGCAAATCGCCGCGCGAGCTCGCGCAGCAGGTCGGGATCGGTTTCGAAGAGGTACTTGTCGAGATAGTAGCGGCTCTTCCGACCCGAGCGCAGCGTGAAGTCACCTTCGAGGTACGCGGCGCGGCGCAGGGCTGCGGCGAGGCGCGGACGTTCCATCGGGGTTCCTGGTCCTGGTCCGGCCGGCGGCGGGCGGCGCGATCAGCCGCGTGAGGTGTCCCAGCCCGGTTTGCCCGAAGCGAAGGACGAGTTCGAACAGCGAGCCCATCGTGGTCAGAAAACCGCGGAGCTCGTCCAGGCGGCGACGATACTCCTGTACGTCGGCGGGGTCAACGCCGTCGAGCCGGGCGTGGCCGGTGATCATCTCGCGGCAGCGGTCGATGGTGGCGATGATGGGCTCGACCTCGCGACGGCGGCGTTCGCGCATGATGGTCTCGAACATGTGCCAGACGTTGGTGTCGGCGCGGAAATACTCCTTGCGGTCGCCGAAGTGGTGGACGCGCTCGATCAGTCCCCAATCGACGAGGGCCCGCAGGTTCATGCTGGCGTTTCCGCGCGAGACCTGGAGGTGGGCCATGATGTCGTCGGTGCACAGCGGCTGGCGGGTGACGAAGAGCAGGGCGTGGATCTCGGCCATGGTGCGGTTGATGCCCCAGTATCCACCCATCTCCCCCCAGCGGCGGACCAGGGCGGCCTTGGACTCGGCCAGCGCGGACGACATCGGGTTCATCCTGAAGTTTCAATATCTTCCGAAATATTATAGCTCGACCGTTCCCGCGTCGCACGGGTCGGCCGCGGCGCGTGCGAGGGGCATCCGTGAGCCGAGGATCCGGGCAGGGCGGGGCTTGGCGCTCATTGGGCAGGTCAGGGCGCAACCGTCGCTGGGCCGCCCACGAACGCGGCCGGCGCCCCGAGTCAATCGGGCCGCCGGCGGACGCTGACGGCGGTCATCATCGGAGCGTGGCTGCGGCCGGGCCTTCCGCGCCAGCGCCCGGGCGCAGGGTCACATGGCGATGCCACGTTGCGTGGCCCCGTCCGGGGTGATCGCGTACTCCACCGCCGTGCCTACGCGCTGGCTCGCTTGCGCGACCCACCCTTGGTCATCAGCGCGTCCGGATTCAGTCCCACCAGATCCTTCGTAACGAACATCCCGTTTTTGCGCACCAGCTTGCCGTCGAAGTACACCTCGCCGCCGCCGTACTCGGGCCGCTGGATCATGACCATGTCCCAGTGGATCTCGCTCTTGTTGCCGTTGTAGGCCTCGTCGTAGCAGTTGCCAGGGGTGAAGTGGATCGATCCGGCGATCTTCTCGTCGAACAGGATGTCCTTCATCGGCTTGAGGATGTAGGGGTTGAAGCCGATGGCGAACTCGCCCACGTAGCGGGCGCCCTTGTCGGTGTCGAGCACTTCATTGAGCTTGTCGCTGTTGGTGCTGGTGGCGCCGACCACCTTGCCGTCGCGGAACTCGAGGCGGATGTTCTCGTGCGTCACGCCGCGATAGAGCGTGGGGGCGTTGAACTGAATCACGCCGTTGACGCTGTCGCGCACCGGGGCGGTGAACACCTCGCCGTCGGGGATGTTGAGCTTGCCGTCGCAGGGGATGGCGGGGATGCCCTTGATCGAGAAGGTGAGGTCGGTCTCGCCGGGCCCTTTGAGCCGCACGACGTCCGTGTCCTCCATGCGCTTCTTGAGGGCCTGCATGGCGCGGCCCATCTTCGCATAGTCCATGGTGCAGACGTCGAAGTAGAAGTCCTCGAAGGCCTCGGTGGACATCTGGCCGAGCTGGGCCATGCTGGGGCTGGGCCAGCGCAGCACGACCCACCGGGTGTGCTTGATGCGGACGTCGGTGTGCACCTTTTTCCAGACGGTCGATTCATAGGTCTTCTGTCGGTCGCCGGGGACGTCGGACAGCTCGCTGACGTTGGGGTTGCCACGGGCGCCGATGTAGCACTGGACGTTCTGCATCTGGAGCTTCTCGACCTTGGCGATGGTCTCAAACTGCTCCCGGGTGGCGACCTGCATCAGGGCGCGGTTGATCTGGTTGCTCTTGAGGAGCACCAGCGGCATGCCGCCCGCCTGCGCCGCAAGCCGCACCAGCTCGCAGGTGAACTCGTGCGGCACGTCGATGGCCTCGATGAGGATTTTCTCGCCCTTCCTGACGGCGCAGGAGTAATGGATGAGCGTGTCGGCCAGTTTCGTAACGCGTGGATCGACCACGTTGCACCTCCGTCGTTGCGGATCGGACGGTTCGCGCTCCGCGACGCAGCCGGCATCATATCGGCGCCGCGGCTGGAACGCCCGCGCGGCCGCCGCACGCCCTGCTCGCGCGTTCGCTCCCTTACCCCGCGAGCCGCGACCGGCTAGGCTGCCCACACCGGCCCGCGAGGACGCCCAATGGTCCTGCTGATCGACAACTACGATTCCTTCACCTACAACCTCGTGCAGCGGATCGGGGAGTTGGACGCCGGCATCGACGTGCGCGTATACCGCAACGACGCGATCACGGTCGGAGAAATCGCCGCGCAGCGCCCCGACCACATCATCATCTCACCCGGGCCCTGCACGCCGCGCGAGGGCGGCGTGAGCAACGACGTGATCCGGGCGTTCGCGGGGACGGTGCCGCTGCTGGGGGTCTGCCTGGGGCACCAGTGCATCGGGTTCACGCACGGCGCCGCAGTCGTCCGCGCCGCGCGGCTGATGCACGGCAAGACCAGCCTGATCCGTCACGACGGTCGCGGCATCTTCGCCGGGCTGAGCAACCCATTCCAGGCGACCCGCTACCACTCCCTCATCATCGACCCGGCCACGCTGCCGCCGGAGTTCGAGGTCAGCGCCACCTGCGACGACAACCCGGACGAGATCATGGCCGTGCGGCACCGCGCGCACCGCCTTGACGGGGTGCAGTTTCACCCGGAAAGCTTCCTGACGCTCGAAGGGCCGCGGTTGCTTGCCAACTTCCTCGGGATTGGATAGCGTGCCCTGCCGATGACTGCACGCGAAGCGAATCGAAGCGCCGGCGGCGGCCGGCTGGGTGCGGCGGCCTGGGCGCTGGCGTCGGCGGGAGCCCTGCTGCTGGCGATCGGCTGCGCGCGGCCGAGATTCGACCGCGCGCTGAGTCCCGACGAGCTACCGCCGCGCAGCCTCGCCCAGCGCTCGATCTATCCGGTCGACGTGGGCGTGCAGGGCGGCGACCCGCGGCCGCGCGAAGTCCTGGCGGCCTTGCCCCCGATCCCGGAGCTGACGCCGGAGGAGAAGGCACTTTTGGGCGAACCTGATGCGGGCTACGACCCGCTCGAGTTCTACCAGCCGCCGTCGAGGGTCCCGGTCGACATGCACGCCCGGGGTGTCAGCGTGGGATATGACCGCGCTCGGAACCTGACGGCCACGTCGCCGCGCGACGCCAGCCGGGCCGGCGTATCCGAGCATCGATCCCAGGTCCAGGCGGTCGATCCAGCCCGCTCCGCCGTGGCGGGCCGCGGAGGCGCTCCGGCGCGCGCGACCGGCGTCGGCGCCGGCCGTGGCGTGCGCGTGGGCTACGACCGGGCGGCCCGGCGTGCCGCGCCCGACCCGTCGCAACCCTGAGCGTGACCTGCAACGCACCGGTCGCGGCGCTTTCCATTCACGACCTGCGGAAGTCGTTCGTCGCGCCCGACGGGCAGCGCCTGCCCGTGGTGCACGTCGAGCGGCTTGAGCTGGCGCCGGGAGAACAGCTCGCGCTGGAAGGGCCGAGCGGCGCCGGCAAGACCACGCTGCTTCACCTGATCGCAGGCATCCTCCGCCCGGACGCGGGGCGCATCCTGGTTGCGGGTGAGGACCTCAGCGGCGCGCCCGAGAGCCGGCGAGATCGCATTCGCGCGACCCACATCGGCTACGTCTTCCAGTCCTTCAATCTGCTTCAGGGGCACACGGCGCTGGAGAACGTCGCTCTGGCGACCATGCTCGCGGGCCATACGGACTGGCGGGCGGCCGCGGACGCGCTGCGCGCCGTCGGGTTGGGCGATCGGCTTGGCTACCGTCCGCGGCATCTGTCCACCGGCCAGCAGCAGCGCGTGGCAGTCGCGCGGGCGCTGGTGAACCGGCCGGCACTGGTGCTGGCCGACGAACCGACCGGAAACCTCGATCCGCGGAATGCGGGCGACGTCATCGAGTTGATCCGCCGCATCTGCCGCGAGCGCGGAATCGGACTGCTGCTGGTCAGCCACGACCGCGACGTCCTGGCGCGCTTCGAGCACGTGGTCGCGTTGCAGGCCCTGCGGCTCGCGCCGCCGCCCACCGGCGACGCGCGCCCGCCCGACCCGCCCGACCCGCCGGGGCGGCCGGCGCCGGCCGTTCGATCCGGGACCATCGCCGCGCTGGCGCCGGTGCCGCTTCTGGCGCGGCGCAGCCTGCGGCAGCACGCACTCTCGTCGGCGACGACGGCGTTTTCGACCGCGCTTGCGGCCGGGCTGGTTCTGGCGGTATTCGGCGTGACGGCCCAGGCGACGCGCGCGTTCACCGGGGGCACGCTCGGATTCGATGCGATTCTGGGGGCGCGCGGCAGCCCGCTTCAACTGGTCCTCAACACGGTCTTTCACCTGGAGACGTCGCCCGGCAACGTTCCCTGGCATCTTTACGAGGCGCTGCGCGACGATCCGCGCGTGGCACTCGCCCTGCCCTACGCGGTCGGAGACAGCTATCGCGGTTTCCGCGTGGTAGGAACGACCGCCGAGGCGTTCTCGCGCTTCGAGTTTCAGCGGGGCAAGCGATTCGCGGTCGACCCGCCCGGACGGTGTTTTGACGCAGAGCGGCGCGAGGCCGTCGTCGGCAGCTTCGTAGCGCAGGAGACCGGGCTGCGCGTCGGTTCGAGCTTTCACCCGACACACGGCGTGGGCGCACACGATGGGCACGAGCACGCGGAGGATTACCTGGTCGTGGGAGTCCTGTCGCCGACCAACTCGCCCGCAGACCGCGTCATCTGGATTCCGATCGAGGGCGTGATGCGCATGTCGGGACACGTGCTGCGCGGCGCGGGTCAGACCTTCGAGCCGCGCCCCGGAGAGCCGATCCCGCCGGAGCACAAGGAGGTCAGCGCGGTCGTGGTCCAGCTCAAGACCGACGCGGCCGGGTTCTCGCTGGCCCAGGCGTTCAACACCCCGCAGGGGAGCACGACCTTCGTCTGGCCGATCTCGACCGTGATGGCCGACTTCTTCCGCAAGATCGGCTGGTTCGCGCAGGTTCTGGCGCTGGTAGCCTACCTGGTGGTCGCGGTCGCCGGGGCGTCCATCCTCGCGGCGGTCTACAACACGATCCGCGAGCGGCAGCGCGACTTCGCGATCCTGCGCGCCGTCGGCGCGAGGCGGGCGACCCTGGTGGTCACGATCCTGGCGGAGTCGGGCGCGATCGCAGCCGTCGGCGCGTCCGCGGGGTTCGCCGTGTACGCCGGAATCATGCTGGCCGCGGCATCGGCCGTGCGGTCGCGGACGGGCGTGGTGCTCGATCCGTGGGCGCCGCACGTCGCGATGCTGATTGCGCCGCTCTGCATCGCGGCGCTGGGCGTCGTGGCCGGGCTCTGGCCGGCGCTGCGCGCGTACGCGACCGACGTGGCGTCGAACCTCGCGCCAACGAGCTGACGCAAGGCGCGGCGCGATGCCTGAGGCGCACGGCGGCGTGCTACACTGTTCTCATGCCGACACCCAGCCCGCGGGCAACTGACGCGCGGCGCGCCCGCGACTGGCTGCGCGGGTTCGTCGAGTCCGGCCGGTTCGAGCACCGTCCGCAGCAGGAGGCGATGGCCGACGCGGTCGCCCAGGCCTTCGAGGCGGGGCACCATCTCGCCGTCGAGGCCGGCACGGGCGTCGGCAAGTCGTTCGCGTACCTGCTGCCCGCCATCGACCAGGTGACGCGGCGCAAGAAGCGCGTGGTGATCAGCACGCACACGATCGCGCTTCAGGAACAGCTCATTCACAAGGACATCCCCTTCCTGCACGCGGAGCTGGGACAGGACTTCGCCGCCGAACTGGTCAAGGGTCGCGGCAACTACCTCGGTCTGCGGCGGCTGAAGTCGGCCAGCGAGCGGCAGCGCAGCCTGTTCGCGTCGCCGACCTCGCTCACCGTGCTGCACCGGATCGAGGACTGGGCCTACCAGACCCTGGACGGGTCGCTATCCGACCTGCCCGCGCCGCCCGCCCCGGAAGTGTGGGCAGCGGTCCGCAGCGAGCACGGCAACTGCCTGGGCCGGCGATGTCCGACCTACGAGCCGTGCTTCTATCAGCGCGCCCGACGCCGCGCGGAAGGCGCGGACATCCTGGTCGTGAACCACGCGCTGCTCGTGGCCGACCTCGTGCTGCGCCGCGGCGACGCACGCGTCCTGCCGGACTACGACCTGGTCGTCATCGACGAGGCCCACACGCTGGAGTCCGTCGCGGCCGAGCACTTCGGCATCCAGGTGGCCGGCAGCCAGATTCAGTACTTCCTCAGCGGGCTGTTCAACGAGCGAACCGGGAAGGGGTATCTGGCGACCATCGGGTCGGAGCGGCAGCGGCGCGACGTCATCGGCGCCGCCGGCGCATGCACGCAGTTCTTCGAGGAGCTGCGCGTCTGGCAAGAGCGTTACGGGCGATCGAACGGGCGGCTGGTCGCCAGGAGCCCGATCGACAACGCGCTGTCGCCGGCCCTGCGCGGGCTGGCGCAGTCGCTGCGACCGCTGAAGGCGTCGCTCCCGCGCGAGGAGGACCAGGTGGAGCTGGGGGCGTACGTGGACCGGGCCGACGAGTTCGCGGGTCAGATCGAGGCGATCCTCGAGCAGTCGCTGGCCGAGCACGTGTTCTGGGTAGAGACGGACCGAGCCAGGCGAGTGTCGTTGTGCGCGGCGCCCCTGGACGCCGGCCCGATGCTGCGCGAGTCGCTCTTCGACCGGGTCGAAAGCGTCGTGCTCACCAGCGCCACGCTGGCGGCGGCGGGCGACGATGAGTTCGAGTACCTGCTGGAGCGGGTCGGGTCGCCGGCGGCGACGGCGCTGCGCCTGGGATCGCCGTTCGACTACGAGAAGCAGGTCACGCTTCACATCGAAGCCGGCATGCCGGACCCGACCAGCCAGGAGCGCTTCGCCGCGGCGGCGGCCGCGGCCGTCACGCACTACCTGCGACAGACGGAGGGCCGCGCGTTCGCGCTTTTCACGAGCTACGCGTTGCTGGATCAGACCGCGCGGGCGGTGGCGCAGGCCCTGCGCCCGGAGGGGTATACGATTCTGGTTCAAGGGGAATCGATGCCGCGCTCGCGGATGCTGGAGGCGTTTCGAACGACGCCGCGGGCGGCCATCTTCGGCGTGGACAGCTTCTGGCAGGGCGTGGACGTGGCCGGCGACGCGCTTTCGAGCGTGATCGTGGTGAAGCTGCCATTCGCGGTGCCGGATCGTCCGACGATCGAAGCGCGGATCGAAAGGATCCGGCGGCGTGGCGGGAATCCATTCAACAGCTATCAATTGCCGGAGGCAATCCTGAAGTTCCGGCAGGGATTCGGGCGGCTGATTCGAAGCCGGACGGATCGCGGGATTGCGGTTGTGCTCGACCCGCGCGTGGTGACCAAGCAGTACGGACGTGCATTCCTGGACAGCATTCCGCGTTGCCGGACGGAGATCTCGCATCGCGTGTGGGGTTAGAGGGGGCGCGGCGGTCGCGCGGAAGCGAAAACGCGGAGCGCGACGCTGTGTCGCGGTCCGCGTTTAGATCGTGTGCAAACGGGGCGTGAGGCCCGTTGCGCCCCGCCTTAGCCGGTGAAAATGCTGGTGAGCCCGCTGAACAGGCCCGGGATGTTGGGCAGGATGTTGCAGCCGAGCGCCATGAGGAAGCCGCTGCCGAGCAGGCACAGGGCGGCGATCTTTTTAGCCATTTCGCATCTCCAGTTGAGCGGATGGCAACCGCCGTCCGCCGTGAAAGCTGGCGCTAACCGCGCGATAGCGCCGCGCGTGCGTCGCCGATCGGCGCGGTGTGCGCGCGGATGATCAACCAAACAGTTCTTCGTTGAGGATGTCGAACGCGAGGCCGACCCAGCGGTTGCCCGCCGGCCAACCCGAGCTCAGCAGGCCCTTGCCGAAGCCGCCCAGGCTGCCCAGGCTGCCGCAGCCGATGTGAAACAGCGAGCCGCCCAGCGCGAGCGCCGCCAGGGCGAACAGTTTCGACTTCTTCATGTGTAATTCTCCGAACCCGGGCCGCGGCCGCTGATGGGGCAACGTCGCCCGGATCATGATCCTGACCGGTTAGTCCACGCCGCGCAGAACGATGATGTCGCCGATGACGTCGCCCAGCCACGTCCCGCAACCGCCGAAGGCGAGGTGCATGAGGACGCCGACGCCGAGCAGCGCCAGCTTGATCTTGGCATTCTTCAACATTTCGTAGAGCTCCTGTATCTCGGTTGTGATCAGAGTTCCTGTTTCCTAGTCGAACATGACCGCGACAAGGATGCGCTGGATCACGGCGCCGAGACAGGACTGCAATGTGAACAGCGTCCCGGTAGTCATGAGAATCAGCGCGCCCTTCAACCAAGTCTTCTTGGTCATCGCGAGCCTCCTTTCGAAGTTTGCGATACCGGCCCGACTGGACCGATGCGATCGGCCACGCGCCGATCAAACGTTGTGTCTTGGGCGGCTGATCAATTCTGACTCGGGGGCGTCGAGACTGCCTGTACCGACACCCCACTACGACCGCGCCGCCAAATTAAGCCGCACAGTGTAAATGCCCGCACCCCGGTTGCAAGACCCTCACTCGATTATTTTCGCGATATTCGCCTCCGAAACCGGTTCCGAACGCCCCTTTTCCGTGATCAGCCCCGAAATCAGAGCGGCCGGCGTCACGTCGAACGCCGGGTTCAGACACGCGGCGCCCGGCGCAACCCAGACCCCGCCAGGCCCCCGTCGCATCTCCGCCTCCGATCGGAGTTCGATCGGAATCTCCGCGCCGCACCGCAGGCTCACATCGATGGTGCTGCTGGGTGCGGCCACGTAGAACGGGATCCGGTGATGCCGCGCCAGCACGGCCAGTCCGTACGTCCCGATCTTGTTGGCCGTGTCACCGTTGGCGGCAATCCGGTCGGCGCCGACGATCACGAGCTGCACCCGCCCTGCCTGCATCATCGAGGCCGCCGTGCTGTCGCAGATCACCGTCACGTCGATGCCCGCGGCCGCGAGCTCATACGCAGTCAGACGCGCGCCCTGCATCAGCGGGCGCGTCTCGTCGGCGTAGACGCGGAACCGCACGCCGTGCTCGTGCGCCACGTACATCGCGGCCAGCGCCGTTCCCAACCCCGCCGTCGCGAGCGCGCCGGCGTTGCAGTGCGTCAGGACGCCCATGCCGTCGTGAATCAGTGTCGCGCCCGCCTGGCCGATCGCGCGGCACATGGCCGCGTCCTCGGCCTCGATTCGCTCGGCCTCCGCCAGCAGCGTGTCCCACCGTTCGTCCGACGTCCCGCCCGCACGACGCTCCGCCGCCTCCGCCACGCGTCGCACCGCCCAGGCCAGATTCACCGCCGTCGGCCGCGCCGTGCACAGGTACGCGGCGGCCTCGCGCAGACGCGACAGGAATGCGGCCACCGGACCCTCGCGAGCTTCGCGCGTCGCGAGCGCCATCGCGTACGCGGCGGCGACGCCGATGGCCGGCGCGCCGCGAACCGCAAGCCGCCGGATCGCTTCCCACACCTCGGCGACCGTGGCGCACGTGACCCATTCCACGCGCTCGGGGAGCAGCGTCTGGTCCAGCAGCCGCAGCACCCCGGCGCGCCCGCCGGTCCACTCGATGGCGCGCGGAATCCAGCCCGTCCGCCCCGAGGGGCGCTGCGCGCGGCCTTCAGCACTCATTGGCACGCCCGGTCCTCCGATGTCCCGTGGGACGCGACCATTCTAGCGACCCGCAGCCGCTGCCCGCGCGTGCCGGTGTCGGGGCTGCGGGTATGATCAGCGCCGACACGCGAGGACGGCATGCCGACTTTCGACCGCCCGAACCACACCAAGCTGGTTGCCACGGTCGGACCCGCGTCGCGGGACGAATCCACGCTGCGGACCATGCTGGCGACGGGGGTGGACGTGTGCCGCCTCAATTTCAGCCACGGAACGCCGGACGACCATGGCGCGGTGCTGGCGTCGATCCGTCGCGTCGCGGCCGAGCTCGCGCAGCCCGTGGCGGTCATGGGGGACCTGTGCGGACCCAAGATCCGCCTGGGCCCGTTTTCCGAACCGGTGCGGGTCGAGACGGGCCAGGCGGTCGAGCTGCGCCGCGGCGAAGGGCCGTGCGAGCCGACCCGCTGGACCACGTCGTACGCGGCGCTGCTCGACGAAGTGCGCGTGGGCCAGCGCATCCTGATCGACGACGGGCAGGTGCGTCTCCTGGTCACCGCCCGCGGCCACGACGCCTGCTCCGCGACGGTCACCACCGGCGGGAGCGTCTCCAGCCGAAAGGGCGTGAACCTCCCCGACACGCGGCTGAACGTTCCGGCCCTCACCGACAAGGACCTGCGCGACCTGCGCTGGGCGGCCGAGAACGACCTGGACTACGTGGCGCTGTCCTTCGTGCGTACGCCCGAGGACGTGCGCACGCTGCGCGCCCGGTTGATCGAGCTCGGCAGCCCGGCGGGCGTCGTCACCAAGATCGAGAAGTTTGAAGCCCTGGAGCACCTCGACGCGCTGATCGAGCTGTCGGACGCCGTGCTGGTCGCGCGCGGCGACCTGGGGGTGGAAATGGACGTGTGGCAGGTGCCGCTGGTCCAGAAATCGCTGACGGCGCTGTGCCGCCGCGCCGGTAAACCGGTGATCATCGCGACCCAGATGCTCCAGAGCATGATCACCAGCCCGAACCCGACCCGCGCCGAGGTCAGCGACGTGGCCAACGCGATCTTCGACGGCGCGGACGCGGTCATGCTCTCGGCGGAGACGGCGGCCGGGCAATACCCGATGCTGGCGGTGGACGTGATTCGGCGGGTGGCGACGGCGACGGAGGCGCACCTGGCCGACCGCTGGCCCAACCTCGCGGAGCTGAACCGCGACCCGGAGCGCCCCGACGCGCCGAGTGCCGCCGTCACCGCCGCCGCCGCCCGCGCC
Organism: uncultured Planctomycetales bacterium; assembly: GCA_964401365.1. Taxonomy (GTDB): domain Bacteria; phylum Planctomycetota; class Phycisphaerae; order UBA1845; family Fen-1342; genus CAYNYG01. The sequence continues at coordinate 90,889 of CAYNYG010000001.1, forward strand.
GCCTACGAGCTGCGCGCGCGCCTGGTCGCCGTTTGGACCACCTCGGGCAATACGGTCCGGCTCATGGCGGCGCAGCGTCTCCCGATCCCGGTCGTCGGACTGACGCACGACGCGCGCGTCGCGCGGCGCATGAGTCTCTACTACGGGGTGCGGACGCTGGCGATGCCACCGCGGACCGAGCCGGAGCGCATCTTCTCCGACCTGGACGCCGGCCTGCAAGGCCTGGGCCTTGCCGCGCCGGGCGACCGCGTGGTGGTCGTCACCGCCACCCGTCCGGGCAGGTCCGGCGGGACCAACGCGCTGCTGGTGCACACCGTCGGTTCGAGCACGGGACGCGTCCCGGGTTCCGCGGAGGGCGCGCCCGCGCGTCGCCCGCCATGAACGGCCTGCTGGCCATCCTGCTCAAGGAAGTGGCGCACATCCGGCGCGAGCGCGGCACGCTGGTGTTCGCGTTCCTGATCCCGGTGTTGCAGCTCACGATCTTCGGCTACGCCATCGACACCAAGATCGAGCACATTCGCACGGTCGTCCTCGACCAGGACGGGCGCGAGGCGGCGCGCGAACTGGTCGAGGCTTTCTCCAACTCGCGCACCTTTCGCGTCGTCGAACGCGTGCACGACGAGGCCGCCTTCGACGCCGCCATCCGTTCGGGGCGCGCCAAGGTGGCGCTGCGCATCCCGCCCGACTTCAGCGAGCGGCTCCTGCGCCGGCAAAGCGCCGCGGTCCAGGTGCTCATCGACGGGAGCGACTCGCAGGCCGCCATGACCGCGCTCAACACGTCGGCGCTGCTGGGCCTGAACCAGTCGCTGCGCCGCGCCCGGACGATGGCTGAATCCATCCAGGTTGCCGCCGCCCGCGACCCGACCGGCGCCTTCGCCTTGCCGATCGAAGTCCGCCCGCGGCTGCTCTTCAATCCCGAACTGCGGAGCGCGAACTTCTTCGTTCCCGCGCTGGTGGGCATCATCCTGCAACTCGTGACGCTGTTCCTGACGGCCTTTGCCATCGTCCGCGAGCGCGAGCACGGAACGCTCGAACAGCTCTTCGTCACGCCCGTCGGGCGCGTGGCCCTGCTCCTGGGCAAGCTCGCCCCATACGCGGTCATCGGCTTCCTCGAGACGCTGGTGATCCTGCTGGTGATGGTGTACGTCTTCCGCGTCCCGATTCACGGCAGCCTGCCGCTCCTGCTGGCGCTGAGCCTGCTCTTTCTGGTCACGGCGCTGGGGCTGGGGCTGCTGGTCTCCACCATCGCCCGGACCCAGCTTGGCGCGATCCAGATCGCGTTCCTGATCATGATGCCGTCGATCCTGCTCTCGGGTTTCATGTTCCCGCGCGAGGGCATGCCGCTGCCCATCTACTGCCTGACGTTCGCCATCCCGGTCACCTATTTCCTTGAGATTCTCCGCGGCGTGATCCTCCGCAGCGCCGAGTGGCGCGACCTCGCGCCGCACGTCGCCGGGCTGGCGGCCTGCTGCGCCGCGATCCTGGCGCTCAGCGTGCTTCGCTTTCGCAAGCAGTTGGACTGACGCCTCGCGCTCGCCGGCGTGATGTAGACACGCTCGGGCGCCCGGGCGAAAATCCGCCGCGCGTCACCGGGGCCCGCGACCCCCGGTTCGGAATGCGCGCCGATGTTCGACACCCCGCAACGCGTCCAGCAACCGATCGCCGCCCTGCGCGTGCTCAGCGGCGGGCAGCCATGCTGCTACCTTCCGGGCCGAACCGCCCGGCACGAGTACCTGTTCGCGCCGCGCGTCTCCCCGGCGGACTATCACCGGCTCATGAACCTCAACTATCGCCGCGGCGGCGCGACGATCTACCGCCCCGTGTGCGAGGCGTGCGACGAGTGCCGACAGCTTCGCGTTCGCGCGGCGGAATTCCGTCCCAGTCGCGGCCAACGCCGCGTACAGCGCGGCAACCGCGACCTGGACGTGCGCGTTGGGCCGCCGCGCCTCGACGACGAGCGCTGGGCCCTCTACCGGCGCTATCAGCGTGAGCGCCACGGCGACGCGGGCGACGACGACTCGCCCGACGGGCTGGCCAACTTCCTCTATCAGTCCTGCGTTTCCACCGTCGAATGGTCGTACTTCCTGCACGACCGGCTGGTGATGGCAGCCATCTGCGACGTGTGCGACGAATCCCTCAGCGCGGTCTACTGCTACTACGACCCCGACCTCGCGGCGCGCGGGCTGGGGACCTTTAACGTCCTGTCACACCTGGAGTTCGCCCGACAGGAGGGCATCCCCTACGTCTACCTCGGCTTCTACGTGCGCGACTGCACCAAGATGCGCTACAAGGCCCGATTCCGCCCGTTCGAGATTCTGCGCAACGCCGAATGGTGGGAGCCGCCCCCGACCGGCTCCTGACAGTCTTCGTCAGGGAGTCCGCATACCGCGCGACGTTAGTCGCAGTGCCGCCGCGAGCGCGAGTTCGAGTAGTAGTGCCGGCTGCCGCCGTGGTAGACGCGTGTCGAGCGGTAGTACGACGGCCGATAACTCCGGTGATAGACGCGCGGCGAACGGTCGCGGACGACCAGGGGCGCGCAGTCGCGTACGTAGACCCGCGGCGAGCAGTCGCTGTACACCACGCGGTCGTAGTAGCGCGGCGAGTAGTCACGGTAAACGATCGTGTCGCAATCGCGATACGACGGGTAGTAAACCACGTCGTCGCAGCGGGAGCGGCCGTACCGGAAGCTGAACCCCCAACTGTCGGCCAGAGCTTGAGTCGCGAACAACCCGACCAGGCCCGCCATCACCAACCGCGTGCGTGTCATGGACGTCTCCTTCGAGTAGTACATCCTATGCTCGCACAGACACGGCGTCCGCGGGTTGGTTAGCCGGAGGCCTGGCGGCGATCCCGGCGGCAAGAAGGGCCAGAAACGGGTGGAGCGGCACACGATATCGGACGCTGCCGACATAGACGCAGTGGAGCAGCGTGAAGTAGCCGATGGTGAGCCAACTCACCGTCCGCAACCGGTCTCGGGCGGTGGCTCGCCCGGAGCCGGCGAGAGCGAAAGCGACCAGGAGCGTCGTCCACGCCGCGCTGAGCCAACCGATCGCTCCGGCGCGGAACTCCGGGTGGTTGGGGAGGATGTTCCACATTCGGACGAGTTTCGCCCACGCAAGTCGCAGGCAGCGCAGCGGGTCGGAGCGCATTTGCGCGAGGGCGAGCCGCGACAGGGCCCGATCGCGCTGCGCTTCGGGCAGGGCCGCGATTTCGGGCATGTCGGCGAGAAACGACTGGTCGCTGGATCCGTCGGCCCGTGGTCCCTGTCCGTCGTAGAGCGTGATCCCGCCATTGGTGGAAAGCCAGGCGTAGTCGCCGATGACGGCGTAATTGCGCAGCCCCCAGGGCGCCATCGCGGAGGCGAACACGGCCGCGAACAGCGCCAGGCGCCGCCAGCGCTGCCTCGCCGTGCATGCCCGGACGACGGCCCAGAACCAGAGCATCGCGACCCACAACAGGCTTGCGGGCCGGGTCATGACGCACGCGGTTCCGCACACGGAAGCGGCCGCCAGGGCCGCGGCACTACGAGCGCCGGCGAGTCGAAGCGTAGCGGCCAGCAAGGCGAGACTGAGGAAGATGTAGGGCGCCTCCGTGAGAAGCAGGTTGGAGGCGAAGACCGTGAAGGGGTCGCACGCCGCCAGCAACCCGGCCACGACACCGCCGGCGGCGCCGACTTCGCGGCGCGCGAGGCGCTGCACGATCGCGGCCGCGGCGGCGCCGAGCACGGCCTGCGCCAGCCGCGCCGCGAGCACGCCGCGGTCGCCGGCCCAGGCGAAGCACGCCAGAAAGAGCGGGTAGGCCGGCAAGCGAGCGGCGAAGAGACCGTCGTCGGTGACCATCGAGCCGCGGGTCACGAGATTTCGCGCCAGCGCCCAATGCAGTCGCTCGTCGTCGAACTCGAGCGCTTCGCCGTGCCGCGACCATGCCAGCAGCACCCAGGCGACGCGCAGCAGGAGCGCCAGGGCGAACACCCACGCGGTGGCGCGAGTGAGGCGCGGGCGGCGGGCGGCGGCGGATTCACCCGCCATGGTCGGCGGACTCGTGGCAGGGGCGATAGATGAGCCGGAGCACGCGCTGCGTCCCGTCGCGCAGCCGAACGCGCTCGTCGATTCGCAGCGGGATCACCCAGAGCGGGCCGCGCTGGTCGCACAGCACGCCGATGCCGGCCCGCAGGACGGGGTCGATCTTCTCGTCGCTGAGGAAGTCCGCCAGCGACTTGGCCCCGGGTGCGCCGAGCGGGCGGAAGCGATCACCGGTGCGGCGGCCGCGCACGATCAGCGGTCCGACGATGCGGTCGAGGTCGATCCACTCCTCGTTGGGGTGCGGACGGGCGCGCAGGGCGGCGATGTCGCCTCCGTTGAAATCGCGCACTTCCGCGACCAGCTCGGCCCGCAGCTCGGGCAAAGGCGTCACGCCGGGGCACTGGACCGCGACCGGGCGCAGTTCGATCGCGGCCGGAGCGTTGTTCGGGTCGAGGGTCTGAAAGACGAGGCGCTGGTAGACCTTTCGGACCACGACCCGCCCGGGCAGGTGCAACTCCTTGCCGCTGGTGGCGTCCTCGAGCAGGGCCAGGACGGCCTCGACGTGGGCAAAGCCCAGCTCCTGGTCCCCGGCGGTCACGAGCGCGACAGCGCGACGGACGACCTCGGCCTGAATGATGCGCTGCTTGTGCAGGAACGCGCGGGTGTTGAGCACTATTTCGCCGGGGCGTTCGGACACCAGCATGGTGTCGAAGACCCTGGCGGCGGCGTCCTCGAGGTACGTTCCGAGCCAGCGGGCCTGCTCGGCCAGTCGCAGCAGCGCGTCGGTTACGCTCTGGTTGATGCTCGATCGCAGCAGGGGCAGGACATGATTGCGGATCCGCCCGCGCGTGAATTGCTCGGTGTAATTGGAGTCGTCCGTGCGGAACTCCAGCCGCTCGGCGCGGCAGACAGCCTCGACGTCCGCGCGCCGCAGGCCCATCAGCGGCCGCACCAGCCGGATGAGGCTTCCGGGCCGGATGGGCCGCACGTCGTGCATGCCGGCCAGGCCGCGGAGTCCGGTTCCGCGGCAGATTCGGTGCAGGACGGTCTCGGCGTTGTCGTCGGCATGGTGCGCGACGGCGACGCAGTCACTGCCGGTCGTGAGGGCGACGCGTTCGAGGAATTCGTAACGGCGTGAGCGGGCCGCCTCCTCCGTGGAGCCGCCGCCGCGACGGACCAGTTCGTGGATATCGGCTTGTTCCAGATGCAGCGGCACATCCAGATCCGCCGTCAGGCGGGCGACGAAAGCCGCGTCGTGGTCGGCGTCCTGCCCGCGGAGCCCGTGGTGGAGGTGTGCGGCGTGGATGCGCCAGTCGAGGTCGGAGCGGCGCCCGATCTCCGCCATGACCCGCAGCAGGACGGTCGAATCCGCGCCGCCCGACGCGCCGATCACCCAGCGCGCCCCCTGGCGCAGGAGGCGGCGCGCATCCAACCAGTCGGTGACGCGTTGGGTGAAAAGCGACCAGGTCATTCCGGGCGCCTCGAAGGGTACCGTCACCGCTGCCCGAGCGGTTCGGTGCGTGAGCAGTATCATAGTGGGGCCGGCAGGTGCGGCGCTGCCCGATGCACTCGGGAGCTGTACGGATCGACGCCTTCGACGGAGGTCGCGACGGAATGACTTCCCTGGCGCACGGAATCGACATCGTCGAGATCGCGCGGGTGGCCCGTCTGCTGGCCGACCACGGCGAGCGGTTCGTGGCGCGGGTGTTCACCGCCCGGGAGCGGGACTACTGCGCCGCCGGGCGGACGGCGGCGATCCGGTTTGCCGGGCGATTCGCGGCCAAGGAGGCGTTGCTCAAGATGCTGGGCACCGGGTGGCGCGGGGGCATCGCGTGGACGGACATGGAGATTCTCAATGACGCGCTCGGCAAGCCGATGGTTGCGCTGAGCGGCGGATGCGCGGCGCGGGCGGCGGAGCTCGGGCTGGCGCGGATCGAGTTGTCCATTTCGCACACAGGGGACGTGGCGATCGCGTCGGCGGTCGGGACTTCCGCGCACTAGGGGGCGATGCCGTCAGCGGCGACGTCGCCTGCGCCGACCAAGCCGCCAGCGACCACGGGCCACTCGTCTTCGGGACCGGCGCCGTCGGGGTCCCAGGTCGTGGGCGAGAGCAGCGCCCCGTCGCCGGCGGCGCCCGGGTTGCCGTCGGTCGGATGCCAGGTGGGGCATTGGGCACGTGCGGCATGCGCCGCGACCAGAGGAAGCAGGATGGTCCCGGGCCGGCGCCACTGACTCATCCCCGGCGCGAATCGCGACATTGAAGCACCTCGCTGCGCGGGGCTTCGGCTCAGGCAAGACGTTGCACGGCGTCGGTGAACGCGCGCCCCCGTGCGCGGTAGTCCTCGAACATGTCGTAAGAGGCGCAGGCCGGGGAGAGGAGGACGGCGTCGCCGGCCCTGGAGCGCTGGGCGCAGGCGCGGACCGCGTCCTCGAGCGTGCCGAACAGCGCCGAGCATCCCCCGGCGGCGGCGATGTCGCGGGCGAGCGCGGGGCCCGTCTGTCCGACGCAGGCCGCGAACGCCGCGCGCGCGGCGATCCGCGCGGCAAGCCCGGAAAGGTCGACGTGCTTGTCATAGCCACCGACGATCATCAGGAGCGGCGAGGCGACGGCCTCCATGGCGGTGACGGCCGACTCGGGTGTGGTGGACTTCGAGTCGTTGTAGTAGGCGACGCCCGCGCGGGTCGCGACGAGTTGCAGGCGGTCGGGTAGCGCCCGGTAGGTCGCGAGAGCCGCGACGGCCGGCGCGGGCGGCACACCGAGCACGTGGGCGACGGTGAGCGCGGCGGCGGCGTTAAGGCGGTTGTGACGCCCGGGAGGGTCGAGCCGCAAGTCGGCCCAGGTGAGCCGCTGGTCGTCGCAGTCGGCGGCGGGCGCGGACTGACGTCGCGCGACGGGCCGGTCTTCGTCCAGGTCGTAGCGCCAGAGACCGGACAGATCGCCGTAAAGCGACTCGAAGCTGCGGCGCAGCGCCGGCGAATCCTGGATGATCGCGAGGTCACGGGCGGGGTCCTGGTGGCGGACGATGTTGAGCTTGGCGGCCAGGTAGGCGGCGAAGGTGCCGTGACGGTCCAGGTGGTTGGGGGAAACGTCGGCGACGACGGCGACGTGCGGGCTCCAGCGGGCTTCGCCGAGCCATTCGAGCTGGAAACTCGACAGTTCAAGAATAACCGTGTGGTCGGGGCGAATCTGGCCGAGTACGTCGAGCAGGGAGCGGCCGATGTTGCCGCCCAGCCAGACGCGGCCGGGCAGCGTTTGCTCGAGGACGTGAGCGGTCATGGCGGCGATGGTGCTCTTCCCCACGGAGCCTGTGACGCCGACGCAGGGCGCCGGGCAGCGCTGCGCGAAGAGGGCGATCTCGGTGGTGACCGGGACACCGGCGTCGCGTGCGGCGGCGAGAAAGGGGGACTCGCGCGGCACGGCGGGGCTGGCGACGACGAGCCGGGTGTGCGTGAAGTCGCGCAGGTGGTGCTCCCCCAGTCGCAGGCGGATCGGCAGGTCAGCGAGCTGGTTGAGCGAGGACTGGAGCCTGGCCGGCGGTGCGAGGTCCGTTACGGTCACGTCGGCGCCCAGTCCGGCGAGCCAGCGCACCACGCCGACGCCCCCGCCGAAACGGCCCAGGCCCATGACGGTCACGGGCCGGTTTGACCATGGGTCGTTCGCGGTCGTTGCGTCAGTCGTGGGATGGGCAGGGCTCAAGGTTGACAGGTTGCCGCGTGTCGGCTACGCAGGTGTCTCAGAACGTCCTCGGGACGGTAACGCGATCCTCGGAGTGCCGCAAATGAGCCATTCGCTGATTCTCGGCGGGATTACGGACAGTCCGTACTACCTGCCGACCATGATCGGGCTGCTGGTTCTGGTTATCGTCGGGTTCGTGATCTACAAGAAGAAGGCGGCGAGCTGATCTTCGCCCGGATCGCGGCTTGGTCGGCGGTCGCTGCGCCGCCGGACGCGGCGCGGCGCGCGTCTGGGGCGTACGAATGGACTCCGAGCTGGCGGAGTGCCTGCGATTCGCGCGGATGGTCATCGAGGCGGCGGTGCGCGGTGGAGACGTGGGGGGCGTACCCGCACCGCGCGTCGCGCGTGAATTCGGCGGCGTGTTCGTGACGCTGCGGCAGGGACGCCGACTGCGCGGGTGCATGGGTACGCTGGACACGAGCCCGCCGCTGGTCGACGCGATCCGAAGCGTTGCGGTCGATGCGGCGATGCACGACCCGCGGTTCCCGCCGCTGGCTCCGTCGGAACTCAGCCTGGTGCGGGTGGAGATCTCCGTATTGTCGCGCCCCGCCCCCGCGGACGACCCGCTGTCATTTGAGCCGGGACGCCACGGCGTGCTGATCCGCTGCGGCGCGAAGCGGGGGTTGTTCCTGCCGGAGGTGGCGGCGGAGCACGGCCTGACGCGCGAGGAGTTTCTCTCCCGTTGCTGCACCGAAAAGGCGGGCGTGAGTGCGGACGCCTGGCGCCGGCCGGACTGCCAAGTCAGTTTCTTCACGACCGAGAAAGTCGGCGAGCCGGAACCTTGAGCCGCGCGGCGCACGAGGCCGGGGTTCGAGCGCGACGGGCGCGTCACGAGAGGACTGCATGCGGGCGACGAGACGGAACGTCGGGCCTTGGGCCGGTCGCGCGGTTGGGCTGCTGGTGGCCGCCGCGCTGCCGCTGGAGTCGGCGCTCGGCTGGGGGGCGCGCGGGCATCGCCTGATCACGTATCTGGCGCTGGACGGGCTTCCGAGCGACGTGCCGGGCTGGATGCGCGAGTCGGCCTTCCGCAACGAAGTGGCGTACCAGTCGAGCGAGGCCGACCGGTGGCGCGGGACGTCGACGCCGCCGCTGGGTCACGAGAACAAGCCGGACCATTACCTCGACGTGGAGGACCTGGAGCGGTTCGGGCTGGCGCTCGACCGGGTGTCGCCGTTCCGAGCGGAGTACCTGCGCTCCCTGGTACTGGCCAAGCAGGTCGACCCGGGCCGCGCGGGCGCGTACGACGCCGGCAAGGACCCGGAGCGCACCAAGGAGTGGCCCGGGTTTCTGCTGCACGCGATGGCGGAGCATTACGCGAAGCTGGTGGCGTGCTTTCGGACGCTCCGCACGCTGGAGCAGCTCAACGACCCGGCGCGGGGCGACGAGCTTCGCATGGCGCGCGCCAATGTCGCGTATCACATGGGCATGCTGAGCCATTTCGTGGGGGATGCCGCGCAGCCGCTGCACACGACGCGGCATCACAACGGGTGGGTGGGCGACAACCCGGGCGGCTACACGACCGACAAGCGCTTCCATTCCTACATCGACGACGGGGTGATCCGCGACCAGTCGATCACCTACGAATCGCTGCGGCCGGCGATGCGCGACATGCGGCCGGTGGACGCGTCGAACCCGTGGAAGGACCTGGTCGCGCACGTGAGTCGCTCGTTCGAGCGGGTTGAGCCGCTCTACAAGCTGGAAAAATCGGGGGAGCTGAAGGGGCCGGCGGGTCGCGTGTTCATCGAGGATCGGCTCCGCGACGGGGCCAGTATGCTGAGCGCGCTGTACGGTGCCGCGTGGCGTGAATCGGCGCCGTCGAAGAAGGACGTGGAGGACTTCCTGAAGTACTCGGATTTTCCCGGCGGGATTCCGCTGGCGTCGGGAGGCGGGGGTCGGTAGTCGCGGCTCCCGGGGGGAGATGTGGCGGGTGCAGGCGGGGCGGAGCCCGCGCAGCCGGGGCCAGGCTGACATCCCAGAACCGGACGAGCGGCGCCGGAATCCGGCGCCGCTCGAACCGTGCAAGTCTCACGCGTGCTCAGCCCTGCCGATCGTCACGGGCTGATGGCGCTGCGGAACGCGTCGGTCTCGGACGCGAACGTGTCGGTTCCACCGTCGAGCGAACCCAGGAACGCCTTGAGAGCGGCCAGGTCGCCTGCACTGAGGGTGTCGGCGATGGTGCCGGCTCCGAGGCCGTGCTGGGCGAAGGCGTCGTCCAGGTTCTGGGCGGCGCCGTCGTGGAAGTAGGGCGCGTGGTAGGCGACGCCCAGAAGCGACGGGACGTTGAAGCCCAGCCCGCCGAGCGCCGCGGTGGCGTCATTGCGAACCTCGATGGCGTCGGCGGCGTTGAAGGTGCCGACGTTTTCGAGGAACGTGATCGTGTTGCCGGCGACGGTGTAGCTGCGGATCTGGGCCGCCGTATTGGCGATGCCCGGATCGCGCGGCACGCTGCCGGCGACCGGCGGGGCGTTGAACGTGGGGTTGTCGAGCCAGATGATCTGGCTCTTGGTCCACTTGGGCCCACCGTGGCACGAGGCGCAGTTTGCGCCGAAGACGGTGGCGCCGGCGGCGGCGAGAGACGCGTCGGCGGGGGCGGGCATGACCGGCGGACGAACGGTCTGGACCCAGAGGGTCTGGGCGTCGAGGGCGTCACTGGCGCCGAGCGTTACGCCGTGGTTGTAGACGTCGGTGCTGGGCGGAGTGCCCGCAAAGCCCTTGCCACCTTGAACCACGACGGAGTTCTCGTTGAAGTCGGTTACGCTGCCGCGGACAGCGTTCCAGTTGCTGATGCGCTGATCACCGGGGTTGTCCTTGGCGAAGAAGGCGTCCAGGGAGATGGTCTGGCGTGGACCGGTGGCGAAGATCCAGGTGACGCGGTCCGAGAGTCCGTCCGGATGGCAGGACGCGCAACTGCTCCAGGCGTTGTCGGAGGCCTTGTTGCGGCTTTCCAGCGGGACGATGTCGCGGATGGGATCCTGGAAGACGCCGTTGTCCGGCATGCCCAGCGCCGTGAAGAAGCAGAGCTTTCCGACCAGCACGCTGTGCTCGAAAGTGCCGGGCTCGGGCGGGGTGCCGGCGGCGATGTCGCGCTCCAGGACGGTGTTGCTGTCCAGGGCGATGGCGGTGACGGAGAGGTTTACCTCGTTGTTGGTGTAGGCGCGGGTGGCGTCACTGCTGATGACGACGCCGGTGGGGATGTTTCCGGTCTGGAAGCGCACGACGTCGGGGGCGCCGATGGTGAGCAGGCCGTCCTCGCCGAGGCCGGCGCGCATCACGTAGTTGCCGCCGCGGCTGACGAACAGGAAGTTCTCGCCGTTGACGTCGGCGTCAACCGCGATCAGGTCGCCGCCGAAGAGGCGTGTAAGGACCGTGTTGGCGACGTCCTCGGCGGGCTGGGTCTCGGCCTTGATCTGGGCGTTGAGATTCAGTGTCTCGTCGGTGCGTTCGGCCAGGGCCCCGGTGTCGAGCACGCTGACGAGGGCCTGGACGTTGACGTTGAAGCGGATGGGGGGTTCCGGGGCCGCGGCGACGTTGGGGACGAAGGCGCGGTTGCCGCGGATGAGGATCGCGCCGAGCTGGTTGGGGAAGCAGCCTTGCGGATCGGCGTCGAGCAGGTCATCCGTGGCGTCGGTGACGCTGATGTCGGGACAGAAGGTGTTGTTGGCGGCGTTGGCGTTGATCTGCTGGCAGAAGTTGGACCGATTGGCGGTGAAGCCCGAGTCGGCCAGCGGCGCCAGTGTGATTTCCGTCTGGTTGTCCGGGCTGCTGACGCCGAACGCGACCACCACGCCCTGCTTGCCATCGTCGAATGCCTCGCCCGGGCCACCGGGGATGAGCTCGGCGTAGAACCGGGTGACGAAGACGGTCTCGTCGGAATCGCTGTTGTCGCCGTCATTGGAGATGGCGATCGCCTGCGGCTCGCCACCGACGTCGATGGTGTCGACTACGGAGCGGGTCTTGGTATCGATGACAGAGACGGTGCCGGCGGTGTGGTTGGCGACGTAGAGCCGGGTGCCGTTGGGGGTCAGCGCGCAGCCGCGGGGCTCGGCTCCGACCGGGATGTCGGCGACGACCTGGAACGCGTCGTCTCCGGCGAGGGAGATGACGGAGACGGTTCCGCTGACCGTGTTGGTGACGAAGGCCTCGAAGTTCTCGGGGCTGACGGCGACGAAGCGGGGTTCGTCGCCGACGCCGATCTCGGCGATCTTGTTGGCGGCGTCAGCTCCGGCGGCAGTCCGCACCTCGATGACCGAGACGGTGTTGGCTTCGCGGTTGGCCAGGACGACGTAGCGGTCGTCGCTGGTGAGGGCGATGGTGGTGGAACGGGTCGGACCGGGGAAGCGGTCGGCGACGTCGCCCACGCCGTCGCCGTCGGAATCGGCCTGATCGGCGTTGGCGTCGTCGGGAGCGTTGTCGCAGGCGTCGCCGACCCCGTCACCGTCCGTGTCCTTCTGATCGGCATTGGCGACGTTGGGACAGTTGTCCCGGTTGTCCGCGATGCCGTCGTTGTCGGCATCCGCGGGGGGCTCCTGCTGAGGGGGGCAGCCGCCCAGCGCGAGAACCAAGGCAGCGGCGAGGCCCAGCAGGACGGCGGGACCCCGATCGATCGTCTTAAACATACGGTTTGACTCCTGAATGTTTGCGGTTTCACCGTGCCGTCAGGACGTGCACGACACGTAGGCGCCGGCGCCGCAGCGCACGCCGCCGCGCGATGCGCAGCGACTTCGGCCAGCGCATCCGCGCCGCGACTACGGCGACCAGCCCGAACACCGGGAAGTGTACAGCGGGCGCGCTGACAAGCAAACAGCGCGGTCGCGTCCTCCGCGTACCCAGCACGTCATCCGCAATAGCGTTCGACGGGGGGCGCGCTCACGCCCGCGTACCCCGGCCCGCCAGCCGCGCCCGGCTGGCCGCGACCGCGCCGTCAGACTCCGTCCAGCTTGTGCCCGAGCTTGTGCTTCTTGGCTTCCAGGTAGCGGCGGTTGAACTCGTTGGCGGGAATCTCCAGCGGCAGTTGCTCGACCACGTCCAGCCCGTAGACCTGGAGCCGGCTGGTCTTCTTGGGGTTGTTCGTGAGGATTCGGATCCGCGTCAGGCCGATGTCGCGCAGAATCTGAGCCCCGACGCCATAGTCGCGCCGATCGGCGGGCAGCCCCAGCGCCTGGTTGGCCTCGACCGTGTCCAGGCCCTCGTCCTGGAGCCGGTAGGCGTGGAGCTTGTTGAGCAATCCGATCCCGCGACCCTCCTGGCGCAGGTAAATCAGGGCGCCGCGGCCTTGGCGCGCCAGGCGTTCCATGGCGGCGTGGAGCTGCGGCCCACACTCGCAGCGCATCGAGCCGAAGACGTCGCCGGTGAGGCATTCGGAGTGCACCCGCACCAGGACGGGCTCGTCGGTGGCGGGGACGACGCCGTCGACCGGCTCCCCGATGCCGCCGGTGCACAGGGCCAGATGGATGTTCTGGTCGATGAGCGTGCGATAGGCCATCAGCCGCCAGTCGCCGAAGGAGTTGCGAATCCCGACGGTTTCGACGCGCTCGACGACGCGCTCGCGGCGCTGGCGGAACTCGATCAGGTCGGCGACAGTGCCGAGCTTGACGTGGTGGCGGCGGGCGAACTCGGCGAGCTGCGGGACGCGCGCCATGGTGCCATCGTCGTTGAGTATCTCGATCAAGGCGGCGGCGGGCATCAGCCCGGCCAGGCGGCACAGGTCGACCGAACCCTCCGTCTGACCGGCACGGACCAGCACGCCACCGTCCCGGGCGATGAGCGGATTCACGTGCCCGGGACGCACGAAGTCGTCGGGGCGGGCCTCCTCGGCGGCCGTGTGGCGGATGGTGCGGGCGCGGTCGGAGGCCGAGACGCCGGTGGTCACGCCCAGGCGTGGCGCTCCGTCAATGGTGACGGTGAACGCGGTACCGAAGCGGGTGGTGTTGACCGGAGCCTGGGGATGGAGTTGGAGCTGCTCGCAACGAGCGCGGGACAGCGCGACGCAGAGCGTCCCGCGGCCGTAGCGGAGCATGAAGTTGATGCGCTCGGGGGTGGCGAACTCGGCGGGCAGGATGAGATCGCCCTCGTTCTCGCGGTCTTCGTCGTCGCAGAGGATGATCATGCGGCCGGCGCGGAGCTCGTCCAGCAACTCCTCGACGGGCGAGAAGGGGCGCGGCAGGCCGGGTTCGGTCGACATGGCGCGAGGATCTCCCAACGGGCCGACGGCGATCGGCGCGTACCGGATTGTATCGCGCCACGGGTCAGCGGCGTTTCATGGCGCGGTCCATCTCGCGCTCCTGGTCGCGGCGTTTCAAGGTGTCGCGCTTGTCGTGGAGCTTTTTTCCGCGTGCCAGCGCGACGTCGACCTTGACGAGCCCGCGCTGGCTGAAGTGGATGGCAAGCGGGACGAGGGTGAGACCGGCACGGACCACCTGCGTTTCCCAGCGTCGAATCTGGCGGCGGTGGAGCAGGAGCTTGCGTTCGCGGGTGGGGTGGTGCTGGGCGTAACCGGCCATGGGATAAGGAGATATGTTGCAGCCGATAAGAAAGGCCTCCCCGGCGCGGATGCGGGCATAGGCCTCGTCGAGCGAGGCTTGTCCGGCGCGCAAGCTCTTGACTTCGCTGCCGGTTAGGGCGATTCCGGCCTCGACCTGCTCGATGATCTCGAAGGCGAAGCGGGCCTTTTTGTTGAGGATTTGCGGCGCGGGCGTTGTACGCTTGGCGGACATACGATTAAATTTAAGAGTTGCGGCCTGTTGCGGCAACCGAGCGGACGTGAAGCGGTATAAGGATTCGAACCGGATGGTTCAGCGCGAAGTCGTCGACGCCGAGCGCGAAATGACCCGCGACGACGAGAATAAGCTGGTCGCCCGGGCCCGTCGCGGTCACGCGGAATCCTACCGCGCGATCGTCGAGGCCTATAAGGACCGCCTGTTCGCGTTCGTGTGGCGGATGTTGCGCAACCACCACGAGGCGGAGGACGTCTGCCAGTCGGTGTTTGTGCGTGCCTACGAGTCGCTGGACAGCTACAAGCCCGAATTTGCGCTGAGCACGTGGCTGTTCACGATCGCGTATCGGATGACGCTGAACGTTCTTCGCAGGCGCAAGCACGCGCCGGTCGCGATCGAGTTCGTCGCGGACAGCGCCGGCGCCGGGCCGCGAGCGGAATCGGAGTCCATCGCGGGCAGCGAAGAGGCGCGTCGGCTGCGCGGGCTGATCTGGTCCGCGGTGGACCGGCTGTCCCCCGCGCAGAAGTCGTCGGTGCTGCTGTTTTATCGGGAAAACAAGAGTTGCCAGGAAATCGGCCACATTCTGGACATGCCCCCGGTGACGGTGAAGAGTCACCTGCACCGGGCGCGCGAGAAGCTGCGCGGATTGCTGCGCGGCGAGCTGGTCGAGGACTGGATGGCGCTGGAATTCCTGTCGGATTCCCATTACGCGTGAAGCGAGCCATGAACTGCGGCGAATCAGAACGGCTGTTCGACGCATACCTGGACGGGCAACTCACGGGCACGCTGCGGCTCGAGTTTGACGCCCACCGGCTGCGCTGCCGTCACTGCCAGCAGACGCTGGCGATGCTCGAGTCGTGTGCGCACCTGATCGCGACCGACCGTCGCGGGCCTTCGCTGTCGGCGGATTTCACCGAGCGTGTGATGGCCGACGTGGCGGCGCGCGGGCCGCACCGCGTCCACCGGCTGCGGGCCACGCGCGTGGCGTTCGTGGCGGGCGCGCTGGTTCAGGCGGCGGCCGTGGTGCTGATCGCCGTCTCGCTGGACGGGGGCAAGATGCGACCGACTCCTCCGGAGCGGCGGACGGCCGGTGAGGATCGGGCGTTGATCGCGCGTCCCGACGGCGACCTTCGGGAGCTTTTCTACGACACGCTCGAGCAGTATCTGATCGCCAGCGACGATCTGACGGCGCAAGGTCGCCGCGTCGCGCAATACCTCAACATCAGCGTTCCCGACCCGGTGGCGCGCGCCGTGACCGACCCGACGGCGCTCAACCCGCTGCTCGGGTGGACGACGATCCTGCCTTCCGCCGACGGCCCGGTCGAAAGCGACGAGGCCGACTCCATGCAGTTCGATCTGTAGGAATGCGTTTCCACGCTTTTCGGTGTCGCCTCCGCCCCCCGCACGCGGGCCGGTGTGCCAGCTTGCCAGCCGCGTGGGCGCCGCGCTGCCTCGCACTGCTGGCGTTGGCGAGCGGCGTGACCGGGCGCGGGGAATCCGCGGAGGCTGAGTCCGCGCGTGCCGCATCCGGGGACACCAGCTTCGCGGAGATGGTGCCCGCCGACGCCGGATTGTTCGTGGAGTTGGTTCGCGCCCCGGACTTGCTGATTCCGCTGAGCGATTCGGAGATCTGGGTGGCGCTGGCCGAAGTCGCCGGGCAGCCGGCGCGGGCGGCGGAAGCCGAGGCCTGGCGGCGGCAGATTCGCGAGACGGTGCACATGAACGCCGTCGAGGCGATCCAAACGCTGCTTGCACGACGCGTGGCGCTGGTGGGCTCGGGACTGGGACGAAGCCAGGATGCGGTGATCCTGTGTCGCCCGGCCGACGACGTTCGCGCCGACGATCTGGTGCGTTCGTGGGCGGGGCGTCCGCTTGCAGCCGACATCGGGCCGGGCGCCTATCTGCTGGCCGGGAGCCTGGGCGTGGCGGTCGCGGACGGTGGTCTGGCGTTCGGAGACGCCGGGCCGTCCGGAACGATGTTCCGGCGCGTGGGCGCGCTGCTGTCCGGGGCGAGCCGCGAGAGCCTGGCGGGCAACCCGGTCTACCGGTCGCTGCTGGCGCGGGTGCCACCCGATCCGGACGGGATCTTCTTCGCGCGGCTTCGATCCGGCATCCCCGAGGCGCCCGCAACGTCGCGGCCGACCGCTCAGCCGCGCTCGCGACCGGCGCGCCCCGTCAGCTCGCGTCCGGCGACGCGCGGTGCGGCGGCGACGCGCCCGTCGCGCCAGGCCGGAGCGGGTCGGGCGTCGGCCCCGGTGGCGCCGCTGTTCGGGGGCTCGTCGAACGTCATGCTGGCGCTGCATCGGGAGCCCGGGCGCGGGCTGCTGCACTTCACGGCGGTCGGCGACGGCCGCACGCGGATTCCGGCGCAGGGCGCGAGCGTGGCGACGCTGGTGCACACGCTTCCGGCCGAGACGCTGGCCGTCTGGGCCGGGCACGTGGACTACGATGCGCTGCTCGAGCAGGCGGCGGTGCTGCCCAAGAAGAACCTGGCGCGGGTGGTTCTGAGCATGCAGCGACAGGTTCCGCGGGCCGACCGGCTTGTGCCGACCCTTTGTAGCGCGACGGCGATCGCGCTGGGCAGCGTCACGCCGGCGGGCGGGGATGCGACGCTACCGCCCGTCCCGGCGCTGGCGGCGCTGGTGGTTGCCGGCGACCCGCCCGAGGCGGCGCACGCGTTTCGGGCGCTGATCGACACGTCGGTGGCGGTGTGCAACCTGATGGCGCTTTCGCCGGGCGTGGACATGCCGCGCCTGCCGGACGTGTCCGAGTTCGACGCGGATCACCATCCCTCGTATGTGCTCGATCTCGCCGTGGTGCTCGAGAAGTACGGACTGAAGCCGACGCTGCGCGAGCTGCACTTGTGCTGGACGGTGGACGCCAACGTGCTGATCGTCGCCTCGCACAAGGAGTGGCTGACGCGGATTCTGGCATCGCGGCACGACGCCGCCGCGACGCTGGCGCCGCTGATGCGGCTGACGCAGCGGGAGGTTTCGCCACAGGCGGACACGGTGGCGGTGCTGCGCGTCGGACCGATGGCAGACATGGCGCGGGCCTGGCTGGACACGTTCGAGCGCGTGGCGCCGCAGATCCTAGACGACGCCTGGTGGCGCGACCGGCAGCCGGGGGGCGGGAGCGTGCGGCTGGGCATCTCCGGCGATCAGGACGCGCAGCGGAGGCGGCTGGTGATACGCAGCGTGGACCCCGGCG
Source organism: uncultured Planctomycetales bacterium (assembly GCA_964401365.1). Taxonomy (GTDB): domain Bacteria; phylum Planctomycetota; class Phycisphaerae; order UBA1845; family Fen-1342; genus CAYNYG01. Next base: position 108,570 of record CAYNYG010000001.1, read on the forward strand.
GGCCCGCGGGTGCGGTGCTGCAACCCGGCGACGAAATCGTGGCCTGCAACGGCCGGCCACTGACGACGTCCCAGCCAGCCGACGAGATTCGCGCGGCCATCGCCCAGCGTGAATCGGGGTGGATCGACCTGACGCTGGAACGGCAGGGGGCGGTGTTTACGCGAAGGCTGGCCCTGCCCTTCGTCAACCCGGTCGATCTGCTGCGCAAGCTGGCGGCGCTGGGACGCGTGGTGGGGTCGGCGATCTATCACACCGATGTCCCCGACGTCGGGCCGCGCGGGTTTCTTACGGTGCAACTCCGCGCCGCGCCGCTCGTCGCGCCAGCGTCCGGCCCCGCGTCGAACCCGGTGGCGCCGTGAATGCAGGTCGTCGGCGCGACCGCCTGATCCCCTTTGTCTTCTCACCCGCGCAAATTCCAGAAGCTCGGGCGCCCTAGCGCTTGCAGCACGGCGTGCGGCACGAGTTCGATCAGAACGAACAACGGGCCGCCCAGTGCCAGCGCACGGGCGAGGATGGCGGCATCGGGAAGCTGCCCGACCGCGGCCAGCCGATGCGTCAGGACGGCGGCCGGTACCAGCAGCGTGCCCCCGACGACCCAGACCGCGAGGCGGACCGCGACCAGCCCGGCGTCCGCGACGTGCGACAACCGCGGGCGCAGCCCGTTGAGATAGGCGAGCTCGATCCAGTGGCCGCCGAAGCTGAACCAGCCGAAGAACAGAAGCCGCGCCAGCCAACCGTGAAGACCACCCGGCGTGTCGGCGACGCGGGCGAGCGGCGAGAGCGTGACAGCGGTCGCAAGCGCGGCGGCGATGAGCCCGGTTCGCAGCAACGTCGCGCGCAGCGGCTCGTGAAAGGTAGGAAAAGGCGATCGGCCCGGCTGGGCGTGTGGCATGGAGCCGACTCGTACGCGTACGGTTGGCCGATCAGAACGAAGCGCCGACGTTGAAGTTGAAGACGCGCTCGGCGTCGTCGCTGTCGGACGCGATGGGGAACCCGAAGTCGAAGACGAAGGGAACGCCGCCGAAGAAGTCGATGGTGATGCGGAAGCCGAAGCCGACGGAAACGCGCCAGGACGTGATCTCGAACTCGCGTTCGACGGTTCCCATGTCGATGAAGGTCACGCCGCGAAGCGTGTTGGAATAGAGCGGGAAGGAATACTCGGCGCCGGTGAGGACGATGAAGTCGCCCCCGACGGCGTTGTCGAGGATGCCGGCGCGGGGCGAGACCCCGCGGAAGTCGAAGCCGCGCAGCGACCCGAACCCGCCGGCGTAGTAGCGTTCGAAGACGGGCGCATCGCCGGCGATGTAGGCGGCGTCGGCGCGTGCGGCCAGGACGCTTTTGCGGTCGAAGATGTCGGTCTGAAGGGTCTTGTACCAGGTGAAGCTGGCGCTGGGCTTGGAGAAGTCGTAGTCACCGCCCAGGGCGCCGACCTGCTCCCAACTGAAGGAGAGGCGATAGCCCTCGGTGGGGAAGACGCGGCTGTCGGTGGTGTCGCGCGCGATGGTGCCGCGGACGCTGGTGAGGAAGCTGGTCCCGCGGACGTCGCGAATCTGCCGCGAGGCGAGCGCGGTGATCTCGGAGATATCGACCTGTTCGACGCGGAAGGCGGCCTCGACGCCCCAGTCGGCCAGCAGCCCGGACTCGAAGCGCTTGTCAAAGGAGAGGATCCCTCCCAGGCGTTCCTCGTCGTAGGCGTCGCGGGCGCGCTGGAAGAGGTAGGCGGAGGTGCCCAGCGCCACGCGCTGGTCGAGGAAGTAGGGCTCGGTGAAGTCGATGCGGAAGCGCGACACCTCGGTGCCGGGTTCGAGCTGCACCTTGAGCCGCTGCCCGTCGCCGCGGAAGGCGTTCCCGCGGAAGAACTCGCGGGGCGAGCTGGGCCAGGCGAACAGGTCGAAGTTGCGGTTTTCGATGCTGATGAGCCCGGTGACGCCGCTGTCGGTGCTGACACCCCCGCCGATGATGAACTGGATCGCGTCGGCCTCCTCGACCTCGACCAGCGCCTCGCGCTCGCCGGCGACGTCCTCGAGCGGCGTGATGGTGGCGCGGCTGAAGATCTGCGTATCCCGCAGGCGTGATTCGGCGCGGCGAGCCTTGACCGTGTTGTAAGGCTCGCCGGGGTAGAAGCGCAGCTCGCGCCGCACGACCTCGTCCTTGGTGCGGCGGTTGCCGGTGATGGTGATGAGTCCGAAGCGCGACGGCTTGCCCTCGCGCAGCTCCACCCGCAGCTCGACCATTCCCAACTCCTCGACGAAGGCGGACGTGATCTCAACTTGCAGGTCGACGTAGCCGATCTCGCCGTAGAGATCGCGGATGCGGCGCATGTCGGTCTGGCGGGCGTCTTCCAGCACGAAGCCGCCGGGCTTGAGCTCCATCTCGGCGGTGAGGCGCTCGGCCTCGAATGCGGTGTTGCCCGAGACGACGACGTTTCGGACGCGATAGCGCTCTCCCTCCTGGATGACGAAGACCAGCGCCAAGCGCGTGCGGTCGACCTCGTCGAACTCGACCCGATAGCCGACGCGCGCGTCGAGGAAGCCCTGGTCGCGGTAGAAGGTCTGGAGATCGACGGCGTCGCGATCCGCCTTGTCCTGCTCGAACTCTCCGGTGCGGAAGATCCAGATGTAGGTGCGGGTGCTGATCTTGGTGCGCAGGCGCAGGGCCGGAAAGCTCCGGTTGCCCTCGAAGGAAATGCGCCGCACGCGGACGCGCGGCCCCTCGGTGATGCGATAGACGACGCGGCTCTCGTTCTGAAGGGCCAGCTCGTCGATCGTGACGCTGGCGTAGTAGTAGCCCTTCTCCTTGTACCGCTGGAGGATGTCGTCGCGGCCCTTGTTGATGGCGTAGAGATCCATCGGGCTGCGGGGCGAAAACGTCAGCAGCTCGAACAGCTCGCTTTCGCTGAAGCGCTTGTTGCCTTCCAGCTCGATGCTGATGATCTCGGGCTTTTCCTGCACGGTCAGGATGACGACGGCCTGTCCGTCCTCGACGCGCGTCTCGGCGAACGCGTTGAGGAACTTGCGCGTCTGTAGCAGCCCGCGAACGTCCTCCTGCAACTGGGCCAGCGACAGCGGCTGGCTCTCGCGCGTCTTGATCGAGCGGCGGATGAAGCCCTCGCTGATCGTCGACAGCCCGCGAATCTCCACCCGTCGCACCACCTGTCCGTCCTGGGCCTGCTGCGCCAGGCCGGGGCGCGCGCCGCCCAGCAGCACCAGAAGCGCCGCCGCGGCGGACGCGGTGGCGCACACCCATCCGCGGAGGGAAGGAACCTGCACGACGCACCTGGTTTCGAAGATTAACGATCGAAGGGGCCGGCTCGCTCGAGTCCGGACCGCGCCCATGCGTGCGCGGTACTATACTGGCGCGCCGCGCGGTTTCAACGCCGTGCGGCGGGTCGCCGGGCGCCCGGCAGCCGGCGAAGGGGCCGGTATAATCCGCGGATGCGAATCGCCCTTGCACAGTCCCCCGGCGTCACTCTCAACCAGTGGCGCGAAACGCTCTCATCCTTTCACACGGCGCTGGCCCGCGCCGCGGCCCTGCGGGCCGACCTGGTGCTGCTGCCGGAGTGCCTGTGGCCGGCATACTACCTCGGGTCGGCCGATGCGTACCGCGCCAGCCGGGCGTCCGGGATGCCGGGCCACGAGCAGTTCCTGGAACTGGCCGCGCAGGGCGCACGCCGGCACAACCTGGCCGTCTGTGTCGGCTTCGTGGAGGAGGCGGGCGGGGGGCTGCTCAACAGCGCGGCGTTCATCGAGCGCGACGGGCGCGTGGCGGGAGTGCACCGCAAGTGCTTCCTGTGGGACTTTGATCGGCGCTGGTTCCAGGCCGGGGACGAAATCCGCCCGTTCGAGACGGAGTTCGGCCCGGTCGGGATCATGATCTGCGCGGACAACCGTTTGCCGGAAATCCCGGGCACACTGGCGGCCCGCGGCGCGCGGCTGATTCTCCAGCCGACGGCGTGGGTCAACGGCGGAACCCCGACCGAGCTGTGGAGCCCGCAGGCGGACTTCCTGGTCGAGGCGCGGGCGCGCGAATTCGGCGTAACGATTGCGTCGTGCAGCAAATGGGGCGTCGAAGGAGACACGACGTTTGTGGGGTCGAGCATGGTGTGCGACGCGGCCGGGACGCGGCGAGTACAGGCCGGAACGTCTGAAACCACGGTCGTCGTCGCGGACGTGGAGCCGGACGAGCCGCGCGTCGCGGGAGTTGACGGGCCGCTTCGCGCGGCGCTGTCGGCGCCGGGCACCGCCGGCCGCGAAGCGCCGCCGCCGGCCTGTGACGTGCTGACGGGGTCGGGCGAGGTGCGTGTGGTGGTGCCCGCGCGCAGGGACGATCCGCGGGAAGCGTGGCGCGCCGCGCCGGCGGAGCGGGTGCTGCGCATTACCGTCCCGCCCGGGGGTGTCGCGCCGGCCAACGGGGACGTCCCGCGCATTCGGACGGTTGCCGGGGTCGCGGTGGCGGTGCTGCACGCGGGCGGCCTGCGGACGTACATCGGTCCGCGGGCGGCGGCGCTGGCGGGAGCGCACCTGCTCATCGCGCTGGGGGAGGACGTGCCGACGGCATGCGTCCAGGCGCGCGCCGCGGAGAACCGCGTCTTCGTGGTTCTGGTCGGCGCGACGCAGGTACGCGCGTTCGATGTGACCGGGCGGCCGCTGGGATTGGACCAGGAGCCCGACGGGGGCCGTTCCGTGCGACTCGATCCGACGCGCGCCGCGACCAAGGAAATCTCGTGGCGGACGGACATTTTCCGCGACCGCCGCCCCGCGCAGTACGAGTTCGGCGCGCCGGCGACGGCGTGCAAGCTGACCGATGTCCGCTGACACTCCCGTGTCGCTGACGATCCTGGGTTCGGGCACGTCCTTCGGCGTGCCGATGGTGGACTGCGACTGCCCGGTGTGCCGGTCGGGCGATCCGCGCGACCGCCGCTCGCGGCCCAGCGCCGTGTTCCGATTCGGCGAGCGCGCGGTGCTGGTGGACGCCGCGCCGGAGCTGCGGCTTCAGTGCGTGGCGTGCGGGCTGCGCGGGGTGGACGCGGTTCTGTTCACGCACCACCACGCGGACCACATCGCCGGGCTGGACGACGTGCGGCAGTTCACGTGGCGTCGCCGGGGCACGATCGACGTCTACGGCAGCGCCGCGACGCTGGCGCACCTGCGGCGCGCCTTTGCGTACTGCTTCGACGACGACCAGGACTATCCCAGCTACAAACCGGCGCTGCGGCCGATCGAGATTCGCGGCGCGTTCGAGATCGCGGGGCGGCGAATCGTGCCGGTTCCGTACGATCACGGCGCGCTGCCCGTGCTGGGGTTCCGCGTGGGCGGGATCGCGTACTGCACCGACTGCAACTCGATCCCGGACGAATCGCGCGAGCTGCTGCGCGGCCTGAACGTGCTGGTGCTCGGCGCGCCGCGCCGCCGACCGCACCCGACGCACTTCAATCTGGAGCAGGCGATCCGAGAAGCGCGCCAGATCGGGGCGGGGCGAACGTACTTCACGCACCTGGGCCACGACTTTCCCCACGCGGCGACGAACGCGGAGTTGCCGGGGGGGATGGCGCTGGCCTACGACGGGATGGTGATTCGCGACGAGCCGGGCGCGGCGCCGGCGTAGCGGCGCCGGGCGACCGCCGGCGCACGCGGCCGTCCAGCATCATAGAATGCGAGGGGCCGCGGCGCCGTGGTTCTTGACGGAGCGACACCGGTTGAATCGTCTCTGCATCGGGATGTACTCGTCTGGGTCACGCCTGTCAGCGATGCGCGGACCGGCCCGGCGCCTCGCCGCGGCGGCGGCGCTGGCGTGTGCGGCGGCGGTTCGTGCGCAGTCGGTCGAGGTGATTGGGCCGTCCGCCGCGTACGCCGGCGAGCCGTTCCGGGTTGAAGTCCGGATCGAGGGCTTCCGCGAGGCCGGCACGCCGGAGTTCCCAGCCGTGCCGGATGCGGACGTGCGTCCGGCGGCGGGGACGCGCGAGAGTCTTCAGCAGTCGATCGCCGGGGGTCGGATCGTCGAGTCGCGCAGCCGCAGCCTGTTTTACGAGGTGACGGCGATGCGTCCGGGGGTGCTCGAGCTGCCGCCGGTGACGGTCCGCGTGGACGGGCGGACCGTGCGGTCCCGCGCGGTGCGGGTGGCGGTGCGCCCCAACGACGTGAGTGAGCTGCTTTCGGCGCGGGTGGAGGTGGACGCGGAGCGGCTTTGGGTGGGTCAGACGGTGGGCGTGCGATTGATCATCCACGTGCGGGCGGCGGAGACGGGCCGGCGCTACGTGTCCGACGAGTTCATGCTCCGGTTCTTCGACCCGGACCGCATCCAGCCGTTCGAGCTGCCGTCGAAGGCGTCGCGGCAGGTGGAGGCGCGCGACGCGGACGGTGAGCGGCGCATCTACTACGACTACGTGTGCAGCGCGACGCACGTGATTCAGAAGCCGGGCCCGCTGGACCTGAACGTCGAGGTCTACTGCGAATACCCGGTCGGGTTCGAGCAAGACTTCTGGACCGGCCAGCCGCGGCCCTCGCGCGTGCGGCGGCTGCGGATGCGGCCGGAGCTGCCGGCGCTTCAGGCCGAGCCGCTGCCCACGGAAGGGCGTCCGGCCAACTTCACCGGGGCGGTGGGGCGGTTCGAGATCACCTGCCGGGCGGAACCGACGGCGGTGCGCGTGGGTGACCCGATCCAGCTCGAGATCGACGTGACGAGCGAGGGACCAGCGGATGCGATCGCGCCCCCGGTGCTCGATGCGGACGCGGCCCTGAACGAGTCGTTCCGGGTGCCGCGCGAGCTGCTGACCGGGACGCCGGCGGGACGCGGCAAGCGGTTCACACAGACGGTCCGCGCCAAGCGGGCCGACGTGAGCGCCATCCCGCCGATCTCCTACGCGTACTTCGACCCGGTGGCGGGCGTGTTCGCCGAGGCGCGCAGCGCGCCGATTCCGCTTACGGTGAGCGCGTCGGAGCGCCTCGAAGCCGGGGAGCTGACGGATATTCGCGGAGCGGCCGATCCGGCGCCCGCGCCACCTGCGGTCACGGTGGACGCGCTGCTGGGGCCGGAGACGCGCGAAGCCGAGCTGCTGCGGCGTGAGCGACGAGCGGGGCTGTGGGAGTGCGCCGCGGCCGTCGGCGGGCCGCTGCTTGCGACGGGCGCCTTCTGGATCCAGACGACCACCGCGCGCCGCCGGAACGCCGATCAGGCCGGGCGGCGCCGCAGAGCTGCGCTCGGCGTGGCGCGGCGGCGGCTGTCGGCCGCGGACGGTCTGGCGCCGGCGGACGGCGCTCGCGAGGTGCGCGCCGCGCTGAGCGGCTACCTGGCCGATCGCACGGGCGAGCCCTCGGCGCGCTTCGACGGCGCCGCGTCGACCGAGTGGCTGCGCGAGCGTGGTGTGGACGGGGACGTGCTGGCCGCCTGGGCGAGTGTCGTCGATCGCTGCGAACGGGTGGCCTTCTCTCCCGTCGCCTCGGCCGGCGGGGCGGCGCTGGAGGACGCCGCCCTGACAGCGGACGCGATGCACTGCCTGACGCGCCTCGAACGGGTGAAACTGTGAACCGCGGCCGCACCTGGCCTGGGGCCGCTGTCGCGGCGACGCTCGCGCTCGGCGCGGCGCTGCCGCCGGCCGCGGCCCAGGAGCTCACGCCCGAGCGGCAGCGCCAGATTGTCCGCGAGGCACTGACGTCGCTGGACGGGGCGGTCAACACGCAACACGACAACGCCGTCCGCGCCGCCGAGCAGTATCGTCGCTCCGCCGCCGCGTTCGAAGCGCTGGCGGATGCGGGCTTTCAGAACGTCGCCATTTTCTACAACCTGGGCAACGTCTACTACCGGCTGGGCGACCTGGGCCGAGCGATCGCCAACTATCGGCGCGCCCTGCGGCTCGGTCCGGCGGACCCGCGCGTCCAGGCCAACCTGCGCCTGGCGCGGAACCGTGTGGTCCCGCTGATCGAACCCGGGGAAGCCCCGTGGCACCACGCCGCGCTGCTGTGGCACACTCGCACGACGCCGGCCTCGCGGCGCATCGTGGCGTGGTCGGCGTCGGTTATCGGCGCCGTGTTGCTGATGGCGCGCGCCAGGCGACGCTCGTCGCCGTTGCTGGTGGGCGGCGTGCTGCTCGCGCTGCTCGGCGCGGGTGCCGCCGCGTCGCTGGCGTGGCAGGTCGTCGACGAGCAGCGCCGCCCGCACGCCGTCGTGGTCCGCGGCGAGCCGGCACTGCGGGTGGGTCGAGGCGAGGGGTACGACGCGGCGTTGAAGCAGCCGCTCGGGCCGGGCGTCGAACTGCGGATCCTGCAACAGCAGGGCGACTGGGTCGAGTGTCGGCTGCCAAACGGGGTGACGGGCTGGCTGCCGGCGTCGGCGGTCGAGCGCATTTGAGACGGCGGTTCGATTATTGGACGGGGGTGGCCGTGGGTCCGCGGGGGCGGGCGCTGCGGTTGCATGCCTCAATCCTGGTCGGGGCCGGTATACTATGACAACGTTGGGGGTCGCGGTTGCGCCCGCGTTCTGAAGAAGGACCAAGCATATGACGCACTTCTGGCGATTCATCGCGGTGGGATTCGGCGTGGTGTTCGCACCCGCGGCCATGGCGCAGGAGCCGCCGCTGGAAGAAGGCTGCGGCAAGGCGCGGGCGGCGCTGCGCGCGGCTGAGGCCGGCGCGCTGGACGAAGGGCGGCCGGGTTCGGGCGGGGTTGCCGATGCGTACGAAGACACCGACGTGTTGCACTACAACCTGGAGCTGGAGGCCGTGCCGTCGTCGCAGACGCTGACCGGAACGTGCGTGATCACGGTGAAGTCGCTGATCGACGGTCTGACGGATTTCGGCGTTCGGCTGCGCGACAATTTCACGATTACGTCCGTGACCGTGAACGGTTCGAGCAGCGGCGTGTCCTATTCGCGGATCGACACGGTCTCGATCCTGGTCAACCTGGGCCAGACCTTCGACACCGGGGACGAATTCGACCTGTCCATCAGCTACAACGGGGTCGCGGTTTCGCGCGGCTTCGGCTCGATCGAATTCACCACGCACAACGGAAGCGACATCGTCTACACGCTGAGCGAGCCGTGGTACGCCTACACCTGGTGGCCGACGAAAGAGGACGACTACAACAACAACCGCGACAAGGCCACCGGGCAGATGTCGATCATCGTGCCCGACAGCATGAAGGTCGCGTCGAACGGGGCGCTGGAAGGGACCGACGCGCTGAGCGGCGGCCGGACCCGCTACCGCTGGGTGACCGGCTACCAGACCGCGATGTACCTGTTCTGCTTCTCGGCCACCAACTACAACTTCTACGAGGACACGTACACGCATAGCGGCGGGACGATGCCCTTTCAAATGTACATCTACCCCGAGCACGACAGCGCCGCCAACCGCAACGCGTGGCGCAACGCGCTGACCGGTCTGGACGTCTTCGGGCAGCTCTACGGACCCTACCCGTTCATCGACGAGAAGTACGGGATGTGCGAGTTCGAGTACGGGGGCGGGATGGAGCACCAGACCATCACCGGACAGGGGACGTTCGCCGAATACGTGACGCTGCACGAATTGTCGCACCAGTGGTGGGGCGACAACGTCACCTGCGCCACCTGGCACGACATCTGGCTCAACGAGGGATTCGCGACCTACTCGGAGGCGCTCTGGTACGAGTTCAAGCCCGGCAGCACCGGCGAAGCGGCGCTCATTTCGGCCATGAACGACCGCCGGCCGTCCAGCGTCAACGGCAGCGTCTATCGCTACGACGTCTCGAACATCAACTCGATCTTTTCCGGCACCTACTCCTATCGGAAGGGCGGATGGGTGCTGCACATGCTGCGGCACGCAGTCGGGTCCGAGGTCTTCTTCGACATGCTGGCCGCCTATCGCGCCGCCTACGAGGGCGGCGCCGCCACCACGGCCGAGTTCCAGGCGGTCTGTGAAGGCGTCTACGGCTCCAGCCTGACCTGGTTCTTCGACCCGTGGGTCTACCAGCCGGGTGCCCCGGCCTACCAGTACGCCTGGCAGCAATCCACCACCAACGGGGTGAACTACGTCGAGCTGTACCTCCGGCAGGTGCAGAGCGGGTCCTATCCGATCTACACCATGCCGATCGACGTGCGCACCACCATCAGCGGCAACAACTCCACGCAGGTCGCATGGAACGACGCGGCCGAGGAGCATCTGCTGCTCCCGGTCAGCGGCACCGTCTCCGCGCTGGCCCTCGACCCGAACGACTACGTCCTCAACACCGGCAAGTCGAGCGTCACATTCATCCAGGGTCCGCCCAAGATCGTGCAGATGTCGCCCGCGCCGGGGGCCACGTTCGACGCCGACGCGGCCCCGACCACCGTCGACGTGTGGTTCCACAAGGCCGTCAACGCGTCCGCCGGCCACTTCAGCCTCAGCGGTCAGGCTTCCGGAAGCGTACCGTTCGGTTTCTCGCTCGGCTCGGGCGACCAGAAGGCAACGCTGACGCTGAACGGCCCGCTCGGACCCGACGTGTACACCCTGACCGTGGACGACGCGGTGACGGACACCGCGTCCGGCAAGAGCCTGGACGGGGAGATCGCCGACCCGACCGCTCCGGCCTCGCTGCCCAGCGGCGATGGAACGCCCGGCGGCGATGCCATCGTGCGATTCAGCGTCGTCATGCTCCATCCTCCCGGCGACCTGAACTGCGACGGCAGCCTCAACGGCCAGGACATCGGCGCGTTCAGCCTGGCCTTGAGCGATCCCAACGCCTATGCGAACCAGTACCCCGACTGCGACCGCGCGCTGGCCGACATGAACGACGATGGCAGCGTCAACGGGCAGGACATCTCGGGCTTCATCGACGCACTGACCCATCCGTGACCTGCGGCCGGTTCCAAGCCGCCCTCCAGGAGCGCCCCGTGGCACTGGCTGACAAGTCCTGCGTTCCGTGTCGTGGCGGCGTGTCCCCGCTGACGGCGGCGGAGATCCGCCCGTTGCTGGCGGAGCTGTCCGGCTGGTCGGTCGAGTCGGACCACCATTTGACGAAGACCTACGCCTTTCCGGACTTCCAGTCGGCGCTGGAGTTCGTGAACCGCGTGGGCGCGGTCGCCGAACAGCAGGGTCACCATCCCGACATTTATCTCTCCTGGGGCAAGGCTCGGATCGACATCTGGACGCACAAGATCAACGGCCTGACGGAAAGCGACTTCATTCTCGCCGACAAGTGCGACCGCGCGGCCGGCGCGTGACGCGACGCGTCGGTCGGTGACGACGGAGTGGAAGCAGGATGATGCGGCGCGGTGGCGGTCTGCTCCTCGCCTGGCTGGCGGCGTCCGCGGCGCGCGGCATCGATTGGGTCGCGGTTGACATCTCGCCCAGCCCCGACACGCTGATCGCGTTCGACTCCGACGCCCCCGGCGCGTCCGACCCGAATGCGCCGATCGCGGCGCTGGCCGGCGACTTCGTCCGCGGGCTCGACCTGACGGGTCCGCTGGATGGCTGGTACGTCTGCACGGCGCCGGGCGGCGGGTCCCCGACCGGGCTCTTTCGGCTCACGGCCGGAGAATCGCTGCGGGTGGGGGACCTCCCGTTCGAATCGACCTCCACCGGCGGGCTGACGCTGAACCGGAGCGGCGCCTCACTCTACGTCGTCCTCGATCCGCCCGACAGTCGCAGCGACACGTTGTTCCGCGTGACATTCGACGGGGTTTGGAAAGAAGTCGGGCCGGTGAGCCTGCCCGGGGACGCCGACCCAACGGTGTCGGGCCTGGCGTGCGATCCCGTCAGTGGCGCGCTCTACGCGCTGGAGAACGACGCCGACGCGCTGCTGCAAATCGACCCGGCCACCGGGAGCGCCACGATCGTCGGAGGCGGGCTGGGCGTGACGGTGAGCGGTACGGGTGGGATGGACTTCGAGACCGCGCCCCCGCATCGGCTCCTGATCGCGACCAACGGTGGCGGGGTGTACGCGGTGGACCCGGGGACGGGCGGCGCCGGGCCGCCGCTGGGCGGACTGCCCTTCGGCACCAGCGCGATCGCGGCGGTCCCGGCGCCATCGCCCTGCGAGCCGTGCGACGCCAATTGCGACGGTTCGGTCAACGGAGGCGACATCCAGCCGTTCCTGGACGTGCTTGCGAGCGGATTGGGGCACTGCTCGCCATGCAGCGCCGACACGGACGGAAACGGCTCGGTCAACGGTCAGGACATCGAGGGGTTTCTGAGCTGCCTGCGCGGTTGACGCGCCCGTTGGACGGATTCGCCCGGTTGGGCCGAACCGAACTTCGCGGGCTGTGCCATGCTCGCGCGAATCGGCCGTGGGAGCTAGCGTGGCTTGAGCACGTCGAGCTGCCCGGCCACGATCGCACGGCGGGCCGCTTCCATGGCATCCAGCGCGCCGGGGGGCCACTTGTCCTTGAACGCGGAGTTGAGCAGGACGTTGACGCCGCCGGTGGAAAGGTCGTGCACGTAGTTTCGGGATTCGAGCCGTCCGGCGCGAAGCTCGTCGACGAGCAGCGCGAAGGCGCGCTTCATGTCGATCACGGCGCTGGCCGGCACGACCTGCGGCGCCAGGGGCGCCTGATCGTGGTTGGAGCCGAACGCATAGACGGTTCCGGCGGCGTCGAAGACACCGCGTGCCGCCGCGTCGGTGTTCTGGAAGATGACGGTGACGCGGAATGCGTCGATGAGGGAGCGCGTCGTCTGACGCGCCTTGGCGATGTCGTCCCAACTGCCGGTGTACTCGTAGTGGACCTGGCGGTCCGGCGTGACGGAGCGCACGCCGTTGGCGAAGGCGTCGAGCGTGTTCTTGACCGTGCTGAAGTTCTGGGCCCCGATCAGCCCGACGTGACCGTCGGGCACCAGCTTTCCGGCCAGGACGCCGCAGAGGTACGTGGCCTGCCATAGCTGGAAGTCGAGGGTGGTGACACCGTCGCCGCCTTCGCCCGAGCCGGTGACGACGACGCGCGTCCTGGGGAACTTCTTGGCGATCTCGCGGGCCGACTTGAGGAACTCCCCACCGTGGCAGATGACCAGGTCGTAATTCTGCTGCGCGTAGTCGCGAAGGTCGCTCTTCAGGGCGGCCGCGTTGGGGGTGTTGGTGTGGCTGACCTTGACGGTGTCGGATTCGAGGGCCCGGGCCGCTTCGAAGGCGAGCTGGTTCCATCCGCCGTCATTCTCGCGTCCGGGGAGGAGCAGCGCCACGCGGAGAATGCCGGTGGACGGTTCGGCGGCGCATGCGACGCCGCTGCCGAAGGCGAGTGCGGCCGCGACGAGCCGGCCGGCCGGCCCGGTCGCGCTTCGGCGGGGCCATGCGCGGGGCCCTCGAGAGGCGTCGGACTCAGACCGTCGCGTCGGCGCCGGTGCCTGCCAGCATTTCGAATCCATTGCGGATCTCCTTGACGACAAAGACGCGCTCCTGGCCGTCGACGGCCATGGAAACCTGGTCGCCGACGCGGGCGCCCATGAGCTTCTGCGAGACGGGTGCGTTGTAGTTGAAAAAGCCGCGCTCGACGTCGGCGTCCCAGGGGCCAAAAAAGGTCATGAGCCGCTGCGCGCCGTCGGCGGCGTCGATCAGGCGAACGCTGGAGCCTACCCCGACGTGGTCGGTGGGCGCGTCGCCCGGCTCGAGGATCCGCGCCCGCGACATCTCGTCGTTGAGCTGCGCCAGCCGCGCCCGCAACAGGTCGCGCTCCTCCAGCGCGAACTTGTACTCGGCGTTCTCGCTCAGGTCACCGAACTCGGCCGCCCGGCCGATGGCCTTGGCGTTTTCGCGCATCTTCACGTTGACCAGGTCGTCAATCTCGTCTTTCTTGCGCTGATACCCGACCGAAGTGGTCCAGAGGACGTCCGGATCCTCCCAGGGCTCGAGGCGCTTGGCCACCCAGAGACGCGGATGGGTCTCGCGCAGGATGCGCAGCATGTCCGAGGGCGCGTTGTCGCCCAACCCCTCCATCCGCTCCAGGTGGCGGCGGATGGTGACGGCCATCGCCTCGTCGGTCTGCTCGAGGCACTCTCGGAACCGCGCGTACTCGCGATGCGACAGCGCCGACTTCATCTTGGCGCGGAACGCCTTCATCACCTCGGCGGACGCATCCACGGCCCGCCCCAGCGACGAAAGCGTGCCCAGGATGCGAGCCAGAAGTTCGCGCGGCGTGGGCAGGGACAGGCTCATCGCGATCCGCGGTCCCTTCCAGAGCCACGAGATCATCTCCGGGTGGTGCAGCGGATCGGACAGGGCCGCGTCGAGGGCCCGCTGGACTTCCGGCGCGTGGGCGTCGACGGCGGCCTTCACCAGGTCGTTCAGCAGCGACTCGGGCGCGTGCCGCAGCAGCTCGACCGCCAGCCGCGGCCACTCGGGACGCGCGCCCGGCAGCAGCGCCAGGGCCTGCTCCCACAGGGCGGTCGAGTCGATTCGCCGGAGCAGCGCGATCGGATCGCGCGCTTCACGCAGCAGCTCGGTGGCGGCGGCGCGGGTGGACGCCGCCAGCGCCAGACCCTTGCCCGCCAGGCGCTCGGCCACCAACGCCGCGGCCAGGGCGTCCGCGGGTCGCTTCGCACGCAGGCTGTCAATCTCGGCGGCCAGCAGGATGTCCGCCCGTTTCACCACGTCCGCGTGCGCAGGCTCCTTGCGGGCCTGCTTCTCCCGCAGGTAGCCTTCGAGGGTCGCCAGCCATTTCACGGGCTCCGACCCGCGCGCCAGCGCGTGCAGGGTTTCGCTTTCGAGCGTGATTTCCTTGGCCGTGTACTTCAAAACGGTCGGGGAGCGGCCCTCGATCTGCACGTTCGGGTGCCGTTTCAGCGCCGCGCGCGTCCGCGTCCACCAACGGCTCCAGTCCGACTCCGACACGACCGTCGGCACAAGCTCCTCGCGCAACACATCCACGTCCACCAAGTCCCCGTGCGCGTGGATCAGCGCAATGGCCAGGCGCTCGGGCTCGTCCGCCGCCATGGCCGCAAGCCGCTCCGGGTGAAGTCGTCGCAGCACGCGGAAGTCGTCGTTGTCCACCGGCTCGTAGGCGGCGGCCAACTCCGTGGCCGGCACGGTGACGGTGCGCGTGGCGCCCTTGAGGCGGAACTGTCCACCCTCCAGGTCCGCATCGACGACCTGGTACGGCGTTTCATCGGCCCGCCCGACCATGTACGCTCCGACGCGCGCCGCCAGGCACACATCCATGGTCCGCATCGCGGCCCGGGCGGCACGCCCGGATGCAAGCCCCGACACGCGCAGCAGGTCGTCGAACCCCGGCACGTCGCCGTGCAGCGCGCGATAATGCTCGATCGCCGCGGCGCGCAGTTCCGCGCTGTCAGGCGACCCCTTCAGGGCCGCCGCCAGGAAGGGCCGCATCTCGCGCGTGCTGACGTCACAACGGCGGGCATCGAGCACCATCTGCGCCAGCACTTCCACGCGCTTGGCCTCGTTGCGGCGGCTGAGCAGGTCGAATGCGGCGGCAAGTTCGTCATACCGCAACGCGCTGCCATCCATCTGTTCGAGACACAGGGCCTCGAACCGGGCGTAGTCGCCCTTTTCCACCGACGCGACCAGCTCGGACACCGACATTCGCTTCTCCGCTCAGATTCCCGTGCACTGCGTGCGGCCGGTCCCAGCCGCGGCGCGCCGCCGACAACGACGCCCGTGTGTCCGGAGCGTCGCCGTCGACGCGCCGCACGCCGGTTGGACTCGCCTCGGCGCTCTTACTCCCCGCGCTGCTCGTGCCAAGCCGCGTCGACACGCCGATACGTCACGCGCGAACCCATGCCAAGCGACGTTGCCAAGACGGCCGCGCCGACCAGGATCAGCATCCCGCCGATCGTCCACTGGAGCATGCGGGGAAACACGATGACCAGCAGGCCGGCCAGGATCAACAGCGTGCCGAAAGCCGCCGGCATCGCGCGCTCCTCGCTGGGCCGCTGGCTGCACACGACGCCGCCAGCGGCCGCGCTGAGCGCCATCATATCGCGCGGGTCCGCTTCCGGCGAGCCGGCGCCCGGACCGTCCCATTCGCCGGGGGCACCGCGCCTGGGGTTGCCGTCGCCGGCATCCGAGCCGGCGCGTGCCCACGCCGGTCCGGCGCGCGGGCGCATGCCGATGACGCGGCGCGATCGGCCGACGGATTTTTCGGTCGCCACCGAAACGCCGCTCCCGCTATCATGAGGATCGACCTGTCCGGCCGGATCGAGCGGATTCCGGTGCGTCAGCCCGCCGTGCGCCGTTCGGGCCGGGATCGAGTCCGTTCGCGCTGCTCGCACAAGTTTCCGTTTCCTGCGGAGGTTCTGGAGATGCCACGTCGTTGGACGACCGCGTGCGGTCTTGTTCTCGCGTCCTTCCTGAATGCGAGCGCGGTGGGGGCGGCGCCCGCGGATGCGCATGCGCCGCGCGAGGTTCGCATCAGCCCCGCCGGGGGCGAGGTGCGGATGTACGTGGGCGGCGTCCTGGTTCGCGGCAGCTCGGCGCCGATCAGCGCGGTCCAACTCGTCGACCTGCCGGGCACGGACGGCTGGGTCGTGACGTGGGACGAAGGCGCCGACGGCGGCCCGCCGGCGCATCGCTACGCGATCTCGCTCGACGGACGCCGCGTGGCGCGCGCGGTCGAGACGACCTATGAGCTGAAGCTGCGACACGGCGAGTTCGACCCGGCGTCGGAGACACCGGTGGTGCACCCCGCGCTCGCCGCCGACGCCGCGTGCAATCTGTACCTGGTGCAGTTCATCACGCAGTCGCTGCCGCCGTTCGTGGCTGCCGTCTCGGCCGAGGGCGGCGTGGTATACAACTTCGTCGCGCGGCACGCATACGTCGTCCGAATGACCCCGGAGGTGCGCGCGCGCGTGGCGGCGCTGCCGTTCGTGCGCGCGGTCGTGCCCTATCACCCGGCCTACCGGCTGGAGGAGTTCTGGCACGCCGACCCGGACGGCGCAGGTGCGCTCTATCCATCGCAGCGCTACAACATCGCGGTTCTGGAGCCTGGCCTGGGACAGAAGGCGGCGGTCGCGGACGCGATCATCGCGCTGGGCGGCGTGGTCGATCGCGTGGACGCGGGCAAGTTCCTTCTGGAGGCGACGCTCACCCCCGAGCAGCTTCTGGCCGTCGCGCGGCGCGACGAGGTGCTGTTCATCGACCGCTGGAGCCCGGGCGGGACGGACATGAACGTCGTGCGCGAGGTGACCGGCGCGAACTACGTCGAGAACGTCGCGGGATTCACCGGTGCCGGCGTGCGCGGCGAGGTCATCGACGTCGGTTTCAACGTCACCCACGTCGATTTCGCCTCGCGCCCGCTGATCCAGCACACGGCAGTCAGCAGCGACTCCCACGGCGCCTCGACCTCCGGCATCGTCTTCGGCGACGGTACGGGCAACGCCACCGGCCGGGGCATGCTGCCGGCGGCGCAAGGCATCGTTGCCGACTGGGACGTGGTCAGCACCGGCCCGGCACGCTATGCGCACACGGGCGAGCTGGTCCAGTCTCCCTATTTCGCAGTCTTTCAGACCGCCAGCGTCGGCAGCACCCAGGTTACCACCTACACCAACATCTCGGCCGACACCGACGCCGCCCTGTTCGACTTCGACATCCTCCACTGCCAGTCGCAAAGCAACCTCGGCGACCAGCGCTCGCGGCCCCAGGCCTGGGCCAAGAACATCGTCTCGGTCGGCGGCGTGTATCACTTCGGCACCGCCAGCAAGGCCGACGACGCCTGGAACGGGGGCGCCAGCATCGGCCCGGCCGCCGACGGGCGCATCAAGCCCGACCTGTGCCACTTCTACGACGGCATCTACACCGTCACCACCGGCTCCAACAACGCGTACACGTCGAGCTTCGGCGGGACCAGCGCGGCCACCCCCATCACCGCCGGCCATTTCGGACTGTTCTTCCAGATGTGGTCTGAGGGCATCTTCGGCAACCCGGTGGATCCCGATGGGACCGTGTTCGACAACCGCCCGCACATGACCACGTCCAAGGCCATGATGATCAACACCGCGAGCCAGTACACCTTCAGCGGACCGGGCCACGACTTGACGCGCACGCACCAGGGCTGGGGCCTGCCCGACGTGAAGAATCTCTACGATCTGCGCGACAAGATGTACGTTCGCGACGAGGAAGACGTCCTGGGTGAGCTGGATGCGCGCACCTTCTACGTCGAGGTCCAGGCCGGCGAGCCCGCCCTGCGCGTCACGATGGTCTACGCCGACCTGCCCGGCACGACCTCCGCCAACCTGCACCGCATCAACGACCTGACCCTTCAGGTGACCGCGCCAGGCGGGACGACCTACTGGGGCAACAACGGGCTTGGCGACGGCAACTGGTCCACCCCAGGCGGATCACCCAACACCGTCGACACCGTGGAGAACGTCTTTGTTCAGGACCCTGCCGCCGGCACCTGGATCGTCGTCGTCAGCGCCGACGAGCTCAACGCCGACAGCCACGTCGAGACGCCCGAGGTGGACGCCGACTTCGCGCTGGTCGTAAGCGGCGTGGTCGGCGGCTCCGTCGTCGAGCCGGCGCTGAAGATCCAGACTCCGGACGGCGTGCCGACGCTGGTCGCGCCGGACACGGCCACCACCTTCGCCGTGAAGATCATCGACGGCTCGGAAGTGCTGGTGCCCGGGTCGGCCCGCTTGGTGTACCAGTACGCCGCCGGCGGTCCTTGGGTCGCCTGCGAGTTGACCGCGCTGGGCGGGGAGGACTTCCAGGCGCGGCTGCCGTTCTTCCGCTGCGAGCACACGCCGCGGTTCTACCTGACGGCCCAGGGCGACCAGGGTACGACGGTGACGCTGCCGGCCGCTGCGCCAGCGGACGCGTACTCGCTGGCCGTGGGGATCAGCACCGAGTTTTTCGCGGACGACTTCCAGACCAACCAGGGCTGGACGGTGGAGAATGTGTCCATCACCACCGGCGCGTGGCAGCGGGCCGTGCCGGTCAACGCCAACCGCGGCGACCCGGTGTCCGACTTCGACGGCTCCGGGATGTGCTACGTCACGGACAACACGGCGCAGGACGACGTGGACGGCGGACCGACGCGGCTGATCTCACCGGTTCTAGACTTGTCGGCCGGCGTGGACCCCACGCTGAGCTACGCGCGCTGGTTCACCAACAACAGCAACGACGCGGATCGGCTTGACGTCGAGGCATCCAACGACGGCGGCGGCAGTTGGACGCTGATCGAGAGCGTCCCGAACACCGTGGGTTGGGTCTACCGCTCGGTGCGCATCCGCGACTTCCTGACGCTGACCTCGCAGATGCAGTTCCGCTTCAGCGCGACCGACAACCCCAACAACTCGGTGACCGAGGCCGCCCTCGACGCGTTCCGCATCACCGATTTCGTGTGCGACCCGGCGCCCGTGCTCGTGGGCGACACGAACTGCGACGGCTCCGTCAATGGTCAGGACATCGAGTCTTTCGTGGTCGCGATCGGCGACCCGTGTGCATTCAATGCCGGGTACGCCTGCGACGTCCTCCGCGCCGACACGAACGGGGACGGCTCGGTGAATGGACAGGACATCAGCGCCTTCCTGGACCTGTTGACGCCGTAACCCCGCTGCCGGACGTGCTGCGCGAAACGGCGCATCGCTGCCCTGGGTCGCGGCCCCGGTCAGAACGCGCCCAGCACTTCCTTGGCCAGGGCGGCGGGCATGACGGCGTACTTGCACGGCTCCATCGAGTACGTCGCCCGGCCCTGTGACAACGAGCGGATCGCGGTCGAATAGCCGAACATCGCCGACAGCGGCACCTCCGCGTCGATCACGTGCGACTTGGCGCGGATGGTCGTGGCCGTGATAACCGCGCGGCGAACCGCCAGGTCGGTGTGAATGGCGCCGAAGTACGCCTCCGGGGTGACGATCTCCACCTTCATGATCGGCTCGAGCAGCGCCGGACCGCTCGCCTCGACCGCCTTGTTCAGCGCCAGCGCCGCAGCCGACTCGAAGGCAATCTCGGTCGAGTCGCTGGCATGCTCCTCCGCGCCGATGAGCACCGCGCGGACGTTGATCAGCGGATAGCCCCCCAGCACCCCGCTGCGAGACGCGTCGCGCACACCCACGCCGACCGCTGTCACGAACTGCGGCCGGATCACTCCGTCCGACAGTTCGCTGTGAAACACGAAGTGGTCCTCGGCCGGGCCGGGCTTAAACGGCTCGACGCGCAGGCGGACGACCGCGAACTGGCTTTTTCCGCCGGCCTGGCGTATGAGCCGGCCCTCCCCCTCGCCGGTGCGCGTGACCGTCTCGCGGTACGCGACCCGTGGCTTGCCGACCCGGACGGCGACGCCCAGGTCGCGCTCCAGCCGGTGGCAGATCACCTCCAGGTGCAACTCGCCCATGCCCGAGATGAGCGTCTGTCCGGTCTCGGCGATCGTGCGATGCTCGAAAGTCGGATCGGCCCGGGCCAGCATCTGGAGCGCGGCCGCAAGCTTGTCCTTGTCGGCCGACGACTTCGGCTCGATGGCCATGCTGATGACCGTCTCGGGGAACTCGATGCGTTCGAGCAGGATCGGCTCGCGCGCTTCGCACAGCGTGTCGCCCGTCAGCGTGTCCTTCAGCCCGATCGCGGCCACGATGTCGCCGGCGCGGGCTTCCTTCACCGAGTCGCGACGCCGGGCGAACATGCGGAAGAGCTGCGGCACGTTTTCCTTCTTCCTGCGCCCGACGTTGGTCAGGCGCGACCCCGCCTTCAGCACACCCGAGTAGACGCGCACGAAGTGCAGGTCCGCGTGCGAATCGGCCACGATCTTGAAGACCAGCGCGCTGAGCGGCTCCGAGGGCAGACACTTGCGCCGCACGCGCTTCTCGGGCCGCTCCGGATCGTGACCCTCGACCGTCGGGCGGTCCAGCGGCGAAGGCAGGTAATCGCACACGGCGTCGAGCAGCGGCTGCACCCCCATGTACTTGAACGCCGACCCGCACAGCACCGGCTGGCACTGGAGCGCGATGGTCGCCTTGCGCAGCGCGACCTTGAGCTCGGCATGGCTCAGGCTGCCGCCCTCGATGTAGCGCGCCATCAGGCTCTCGTCCAGCTCGGCCACCTTCTCCTCCAGCAGCAGCCGGTACTTGGCCGCCTCGCCGCGCAGCGCCTCGGGAATCTCCTCCACGCGCAGGTCCGTTCCGTCCCCCTCACCCGAGTACAGCAGCGCCTTCATCCCCACGAGGTCGATCACCCCGCGAAACGTGCCCTCGTGGCCGACCGGAATCTGCACCGCGATGGGGTTGGACGGCAGCCTCACCCGCAGCGTCGCAAACGCGTGGTGAAAGTCGGCCCCGACCTTGTCCATCTTGTTCAGGAAGCACAGCCTCGGCACCCGGTACTTGTCGGCCTGCCGCCAGACGGTCTCGGACTGCGCCTCCACCCCCTCCTTGGCGTCGAACACGATGATCGCCCCGTCCAGCACGCGCAGGCTGCGCTCCACCTCCGCGGTGAAGTCCACATGCCCCGGCGTGTCGATCAGGTTTACCTGGCACCCGCGCCAGGGAAACGTGACCGCGGCGGAGTAGATCGTGATCCCGCGCTGTTGCTCCTCGGCGTCGAAATCGGTGACGGTCGTTCCGGCGTCGACGTCGCCCATCTTGTGCGTAACCCCGCTGTAATAGAGGATACGCTCCGTGGTGGTGGTCTTGCCGGCATCGATGTGGGCGGCGACGCCGATGTTGCGTATGTGTTCGAGCTCACTCATTGCCGGCCGCCGCGCGCCGCGGCGCGCAGGCAATCCCCTCACGTCGGCTCCGCCCGTCTCCGCGACGCGGCGCAGCCGGGTACTATACGGGCTGGGCCGGATTCTGGCAGCGCCGCTCCGACCCGCTTGACCCTGCCGCGGCGCACACGTACGCTGTGCCGCGACTGCCGCCCTGGAGAGGTGGCCGAGCGGCTTAAGGCGACGGTTTGCTAAACCGTTGTAGGGACTTTAGCCCCTACCGGGGGTTCGAATCCCCCCCTCTCCGCTAGCGCCGGCGCAAGGCCGCGCTTCCCCGGACTTTCCCGGTCTCGACGCGCGGACCCCGCGCAAGGCCATGTGGGGCCGGCCGTTCGCTTCCAGCCCGGAGCGCACCGTTCATGTCCACCGCCAACCTGGGCAGTCTCTTCGCCACCCGCACCCGCCCCGGACGCCGGGTCGCCGTCACCGGGCAGGTGGGCGTCGACAAGAAGCCGTTCCTCGAAAGGCTCGCCGCCCTGGCGGCGTCTCGCGGCCACCCCGTCCGCGTCCTGCACGTCGGCGACATGATGTACGCCGAGGCCCCCGACGTGGTCCATGGCCGCATCCTGGACCTTCCGCTGGGTCGGCTCAACTCGTTGCGGCGGGCCGTCTTCAAGGACATCCTGGCCGAGGCGGAGCAGCACGCGACGGTGATCGTCAACACGCACGCCTGCTTCCGCTGGAAGCACGGGCTGTTCCCCGCCTTCGACCACGACCAGATGCTCAAGCTGGACGCCGACCTGTACGTCACGCTGGTCGACAACGTCGACGCGGTGCATGAGCGGCTGTCGCGCGACCATGACCTGCCGCACTCGCTCAAGGACATCCTGGTCTGGCGGGAAGAGGAGATCCTGGCGACCGAGACGCTGGCCACCGCGCTGCGCGGGCACGGGTGCTTCTACGTGTTCGCCCGCGGGGTCGAGGACAGCACGCTGGAGTCGCTCTACCGGCTCATCTTCCGCCCCGAGACGCGCAAGGTCTATCCGTCCTTCCCCATGACGCACGTGATGGACATGCCCGCCACGCTGGCCGAGATCGACGCCTTCCGCGCCGCCATCGCCGAGCACTTTATCACCTTCGACCCGGGCGACCTGGACGAGAAGCGGCTGCTGTTCGAGGCCGGATCGGCCACGCAGCGCGGCGAGTCGGCCATCACGATGGAGGTGCACGGCCGCCCGATCCGCTTCGACGTGCGCGAGATCACCGGCATCGCCCGCGACATCGACGCGCAGATCTACGCCCGCGATTTCAAGCTCATCGACCAGTCGGACATGATCGTCAGCTTCATCCCCGAGCTGCCCAACGGAAAACCGGGACTCTCCAGCGGCGTGGAGCGCGAGCTTCAGCACGCCTTCGAGGGCACGCGCGAGGTATACGTCGTCTGGCAGCCGGCCGTCGAGCCGTCCCCCTTCATCACCGAAACCGCCACGCGCGTCTTCAAGACCGTCGACGAGACGATGGAGTTCTTCCGCTCGAAGGGCTACATCTCGAACTACCAGAAACCGCTCTTTCAGAGCGCCGCAGCGCCGCGCGACCGCGGCCGATTCGGGTGACAAACGGCGCTGCGTGGCCTGCCCGGCCGGACCGACGTGTCGCGAAAGTCAGCGCGCTCAGGCCCGCCACGAGCACGACCGCCGCGGTGGGACACGCGCTCCCGGGCGCGGCGTTCGCTGCGGCGCCGGACGACCCGGCGGCGCTTCGCGGCGGCCCGACCGCGTCGGACGACGCGTTTTCGTTGACGTTCGCGTCGGAGTTGTCCCCGGTTTCGACGTCGCCGTCTCCAGCATCGCCGTCCCCGCCGTCGCCACCGGCTTCACTACCGTCGCCGGCGTCGTCAGAGGTGGCGTCTCCGGAGGTATCGCCCGAGTCGCTGCCGTCGGGATCGCTGTCGCCATCGTCCGGGGGGTTCTCGATGTCACTGCCGTCGGAATCGGACGTACCGTCGTTGCCGCTGTCACCGCCGGAGTCGGACGAGCCGTCGCCCGAGCCGGGGTCGGTTTCGGGCGGATCGACCGGGATCGAGGCGATGGGCAGGGCGACGACGGAACCGGTGTCGAAGAGACCGCCCACGCCGGTCAGGTACGCGGTTGCGCCGTCGCGCGTGACGGCCAGATCGCGTGCGTCAAACGTCGCGTCGCCGACGGCGACGCCCTCGCGCTGCGTAAGTCCGAGAGAGAGGAGGACGACGCCCCCGCCGCCGCTCGAGCCGGGATGGATCGCCGTGCTCAGGAAGCCGCTCGACAGGAAGAAGTTGCCGTCGGCGTCAACGTCCGCCCCTTCCGCCGCGAACTCGGCGTTGTTGAACATCGCCACCGGGATCTTGCAGGGCAGCTCCAGGCAGCGATTGGCCGACTCGAACTCGATGCTGGTCCGGCTCGGGAAGTCGCGCGGCTCAAAGTCCGAGCGCAGGCACACCAGCGCGTCGCGCGACAGTGCCGGGTCGGGATGTCCGCCGTCGACCTTGGCGATCGGCAGCGACGTGACCACCGTGCCCGCGGTGCTGACCGCGACGCCACGTGGGATCGTCGTGTTCGAGCTGACCGCCCGCGTCGAGGTGACCAGGATTCGCGCGTCGACCGGCGGGTGCAGGGCGAGTAACCCGCCCTCCAGCGTGACCGCGGCGCGCAGCCGCGCCAGGTAGGGCGTCTTGCCCGAGCGCAGCGTGACCCAGAGTTCGAGCGTGTCGCCGTCGCGCCGCGCCGCGAGGTCGCCCATCCGGGCCGACGTGATGGTGATCTTGGACGTCAGGTCGCGCACCTCGGGGATCGACATGTCGAAAACCCGCGTCGCGTCCCAGCTCGCGCCCTCCGGCAGGTTGATCAGGTCGGTGAACGCGTGATACTCCCCCGTCTCCGGGTCGAACTGGACCAGCGGGCCCTGCTGGTACAGCACCAGCAAGATTCCGCTGCCCGGGTCCACGCTCGCACGCACGTCCGCGAAAAACAGCGAAAAATCGACCATTTCTTTCTGCCAGACGGGCTGCGCGGCCGGCGTCAGTCGCTGCGCCAGCACGCTGATGGACACCTGTGAGAACGCGTACAGGTCCCCGCCCGCGTCCGTCGCCACCCCCGTCGGCTCGCTGAGCGGCATGAGCACGCTCGGCTGCGCGAACGCGCGTCCGCCGGCCAACCCCGCCGCCAGCAGCGATAAGATCAGGCGCCACGTCATGAACAGCTCCTCGTCACCCTCGGGGGCCGGGCCCGATCCGCCCCATCTCCCGGTGGTTCGATTATACGCGCCGGCGAGCCGCTCGGCTGGGACGACCCGATGCACGGCTGTATTATCACGGACGTATGGGCGAACGGGTGCGGTATAACGGTTGGCTGCCCTGTTTCCGGCGCAGCGTGCACTACCTGCGCCCGCACCGCCGACCCCTGCTGACCGGGCTCGTCCTGGCGCTGGGCGTCAGCGTGTTCTACACGTTCAGCATCTCCAGCGTCGTGCCCCTGCTCAAAGTGATGTTCTCCGAGCACGAGCCGCTCCTGGTCTGGCTGCACCGCGTCGAGGCCGAGCGGCGGCTCGGCATTCACACGGTCGCGGACCTGCCGGACGACGCGGACGGCTTTCGCGTGTCGGGGGTGCGCGACGCCAAGCGCTCCGTGCTGGGGATTCCGCTGCGGGACGGGCCGACCGGCACCCGCGGCGCACCGTCCCCGGAGCGAGCCTCGCTTGCGGTCGGCGACCGCGTCCGGGCGCTGAACGGGGTTGCGCTCGGCTCGTACGGGCTCTTCGACGCGATCTCCCATCGCGCGGACCGTTCGCCCGTCACGCTGCGCGTCGTTTCCGCCGTCGGGAGCGAGTTCGACGTCAGCATCACGCTCGCCGCGCCGCGCGGGTGGTGGAGGATGGTCGAGCGCGCGGTGGGGCTGCTGCCGCGCGGGCAGGACGCCGACAGCCGCACGGCTGCACTGGCGGTGATCATGTGCGGGCTGGTGCTGATGGCGGTGCTGGGGGGCGTGTGCCGCTTTCTGAACGAGGGGCTGGTCGCGGTCGCCGTGCAGCGCGCCATGCACGATCTGCGCACCGGGCTGGGCGGGCACGTGCTGCGGCTTCCGATGGACTGGTACAGCACGCACCCGCACGGGGACGCGCTGAGCCGCTTCTCCACCGACATCGCCAAGATCGAGGTGGGGCTGACCACCGTCTTCGGCAAGACCGTGCGCGAGCCGCTGAAGGCCGTCGGCGTGCTGACGCTGACGCTCTTCATCGACTGGCGGCTGCTGTTCGTGGCCGCCGTCGGCGTCCCCATCGGCGCGATCGTGATGCGGACGTTCGGGCGCCGCATCAAGCACGCGCAGCGCCGCGCGTCGCAATCCTGGGGACGCCTGCTCGATCAGCTCGGAGAGCGGCTGGGCGGCATCCGCGTGGTCAAGGCCTTCGGCATGGAACAGCCCGAGGCGCAGCGATTCGAACGCGAGGGGCGCCACCTCACCCGCGCCCAGACTCACGTCGAGCTGATCGACGCCGCCACCAACCCCTCGCTCGAAGTGCTGGCCATGATTGCCATCGCCGGGTTCGTGCTGTACGGCGGCGCGCTGGTCTTCCACGACCAGATCGAGCCCAACCTCTTCTTCGCCGCCGTCGTCTGCCTGGCAGGCATGTTCGACCCGGTCCGCAAGATGGGCAACGTGAACAACCGCGTCCAGGCGGCCGAGGCTTCCGCGGCGCGGCTCTTCGAGCTGTTCGATCTGCCCGAGGAGGGCGGCGCCGCCGCGCGCCCCTCCGCCGGCCATGACGACAACGGCCGCCGCGCGGCTGTGCCGCCCGCGTCCGGCACGCTCCGCTTCGAGCGGGAAATCGTCTTTGAGCGCATCACGTTCGCCTATCCATCCAACCCCTCCGTCAACGTGCTCGACGGCGTGTCGTTGGCCGTCGCGCGCGGGCAGGTCGTGGCGCTGGTCGGGCCCAACGGCTCAGGCAAGACCACGCTGGTCTCGCTGCTGATGCGCTTCTTCGAGCCGCGCGCCGGGCGCATCCTGGTGGACGGCGTCGACATCGCCGCGGTGGAGCTGGCCGCCTTGCGCTCGCTCTTCGGACTCGTGACGCAGGACACCGTCATCTTCAGCGACACGGTGCGCTCCAACATCGCGTACGGCTCCAGCGGTGCGACCGACGACGAGATCGAGCGCGCCGCGCGCATGGCGCACGCCGACGACTTCATCCGCGAGCTGCGCTCGGACGGTCCGGCCGGCGTCGCGGTCGGGTACAACGCCAGGATCAACGCGCGCACGCTGTCGGGCGGGCAGAAGCAGCGCATCGCGATCGCCCGCGCCATCCTGCGCGACCCCCCGGTGCTGATCTTCGACGAGGCGACCAGCCAGGTCGACGCCGACTCGGAGCGCAAGATCCAGGAAGCGCTCGACGACGTCATCGTCGGGCGGACGACATTCGTCATCGCGCACCGCTTCAGCACCATTCAGCGGGCCGACCTGATCGTCGTGCTCGACGAAGGTCGCGTCGCCGGCATCGGGCGGCACGACGAGCTGATTCAGCGCTGCCCGCGCTACCGCACGCTGTACGCGACGCAGCTCGCGCCCGCGCCGGTCTGAGCCCGCGCCGGAAGCCGGCCTCGCCCCGCCGCCCCGCCGTCGTTGACATTCCCGCCCCCGATCGCCAACATCCGTTCGCGAGGGAGTTCGGCCATGCCCATCCAGCACACCGTCCAGCCCGGTGAGTGCCTGTCGAGCATCGCCCTGCGCTACGGGTTCTTCGCCGATACCATCTGGAGCCACGCCGAAAACGCGCAGCTTCGCGCCCGCCGCGTGAACATGAACGTCCTGGCCCCCGGCGACGTGGTCGTCATCCCCGACAAGACCCTCGGGCTCGAGACCCGCCCCACCGGGCAGCGCCATCGCTTCCGTCGCCGCGGCGTGCCCGCCAAGTTCCGCTTCCGGCTCGTGCACGGCGACACGCCGCGCGCCGGCGTGCCGTTCCGCCTCATCGTCGACGGCCGCACACACGAAGGCGCCACCGACTCCGACGGCGTGGGGGAGGTCTCGATCGCGCCCGACGCGCGCCGCGGCCGGCTTTACATCGATGATCCCGAATCGCCCCAAGAGCACGACGTCGCGCTCGGCCAGCTCCGCCCGGCCGATTCGATCGACGGGGCGCAGGCTCGGCTCCGGAACCTGGGCTACGAGGACGTAAAGGTCACCGGCGAACTCGACGACGCAACCCGGTCCGCGCTGCGCGCGTTCCAGGCCGCCCAGGGCCTGGGCGTGACCGGACAGCTCGACGCGGCCACCAGCGAGCGGCTGCGCACGCAACACGACTCGGCCTGACGCGCAGCGCAGGCGCGAAAGGCCGCCGAAATCCACCTCCGCCACGAGGAGCCGCGCCTTGTCCGTTCGCGAGTGTGTGCTGTTCTGGGACGGCATCTACGACCCCGCGGGTCGGTGCAACTCGATCCTCGGCGCGGCCGACACGCTGGTCGGCGTGCAGGCGCGCCTGTGGCGGCTGGGGTTCTACGAGGGTCCGGTGGACGGCGCCACCAGCGACGACGGACTCGCCCAGGCCGTTCGCGACTTCCGCGCGTTTCCGAACCAGTCCGGCCCGAACACTCCCGCCGACCTGAACGGCGAGCTGCACCAGGAGCTGCGGTACTACTTCGAGGACCAGGTTCCGCGCCTGCCCGCCAAGGGCGCCACGCTGCTGGGCAGCCGCAACGAACCGACCGAGACCGGCAGCGTCGGCCTCACGCTGACGAAAGAGGACCTCGCGGTGCGGATCGTCGCGGTGCCCACCGAGATCCGCGCCTACGAGACGCAGGCCGGGGTGCGCGTGAAGATCTCCGCTTTTGAGACGGTTCGCAGCCTGCTGTTCCGCGTGTACCACACCTATAACTCCGCGACCGACAAGAACGGCGTCGCCATACCGCTGAAGCGGCTGGCGTACCAGGAGGTGCTGTACCACACCGAGATCATGAACCTGCCCGGCGTCGACGTGCTGCCCAAGCTGGCCGACACGGGGGAAGGCGTGAGCGGCGTCGAGCGCCGCGGCTGCGAGGTGGCGCTGCGGCCGGACGTGGCCGCGATCATGCGGCACAAGCGCTGCCACCGGCGCGTCTTCGCCCGCCCGGAGGACGCGCCGTACAAGTTTCGCGTTTGGGTTTCGACGGATCCCGACGCGTTCCGGGCCTATGACGCCGCCAAACGCGACGAGTGGCTGCGCGTCATGGACGCCTACGACACGACCGGCCTCGAGCCGCGCGAGTTCGACCGCGACCCGAAGCCCACGGACGCGACTCCCTCCAGTTCCACAACGCCCGAGGACCCGATGGTCGAAGCCAAGAGAACGGTCTTTGATCAATCGAGCACGGATGCAAACTGGACCGGAGACGACGGCGAGGGCGTCAACCTGATGCTCAAGTCGTGCGCCACGCACGACGCCACGTTCCACGCGACCAACGCCTTCCCGGCCGCGGACCAGTGGACGACCGCCTTCCCGTTCGCCGGCAAGAACCTGCTGGACGACCCGGTGGGCGTGTACATGGGCCTTTACCTGCGCGCCAAGACCGCCACCGACGGCAACTTCAGCTACCCCGAGCTGAAGGAAACGTTCGACGAGATGAAGCGGCACATCAACCGCATCCGGCAGCGACTCTGCTGCGGGCGCGACGCCCACATGCCCAAGACGTTCCGCGACCACGTCAACGAGTACATGGACAAGATCGCATCCGACGTCGCCAACGTGGATCAGAACGCCTACCCGTATCGGGACTGCGTGCGGCTGTGCGCCAAGTTCATCGAGCTGTACGACTGGATCGTGTTCCAGACGCAGACCACCTCCGAGATCCGGCAGTACCAGCTCACCGGCAAGGACGCCGACGGGTACAGGATCGACTCGTCACGTCTGCTCCAGCAGCTCGGCCGGGCGCGCACCGCGGCGCTGACCCGCCGCGACGACCCCCAGGCCGCCTACGCGACTCAATACACCATCGAGCAATCGACGCCCGGGCGCACGCTGAAGGAGGCCTACGCCGACAGTCCGATCGTGATGCGCAACTCAGGCGTGGGGGAAAAGCTCAACCGCATCCTGTCGATCCGCGACATGGTGGTTGTCCCGTCCTACATGCCTCTCGACGAGGCGTACTTCACCAGAATCCGCCAGGTTCCCCTGTACCTGATGGGCATGATCGACCTGGACTACCTCAACGCCGACGCGCACAAGTACGCGCCGCTCGAGTTCCTGACGCACGACGCGTTCCACACGATCTCCAACCTCGGCGCCTCCGAAACCACCTCGCCGCAACTGTGGCACTGGATGCTGCGGCGACTCAAACAGATCACCGGCGCGGCCGGTTTTCCCGCCAGCGACGACGACCGCCGCAGACTGCTGGTGTTGTGGGACGAGAACGCGAACGTGCTGCGCGACGCGATCGAGACGCAGGCAGACGACGACCTCAAGGAGGCGTGTGAAATCCTGGCTTTCTGCGTCCTGCACGAGCCGGTGCAGACCAACCGCCCCGGCGTGGACAAGCCCACCATCTCGTTCCCGCCTGCCATGCCCGACGCGCTCTCGATTCGCTGGCGGCTGGCGAAGCTCAAGTCACCCGAGCCGCTCGCGTCCGACGACGCCACGCTACCGCTCTTCGACCCGCCCAGCGGCGAATACGTCGTCAACGCCGACTTCGTGGCCCGGGTGCGCAGTCGGGCGGAGAACTACTGGTTCTCGCCAGACCCGAAAACGGCCAAGGGCAAGCAGGTGATCGGGCGGCTCACCGACGCCGCCGCGGTGATCCTCGACGCGTGCAAGCGGATGAAGGATGTAACGCTGGGCTAGGCGCAGCGTCGCGCCTTGCCGGGGCTACGACCACCACCCGCGCTTGGACTTGCGCTGCTTGTCGTCGGCCGGTGACGCGGGGCGCGACTTCGCCTCGACTTCGAGCTGGGCAAGAATGTCGGCGTCGTTCTTGCCGCTGATGCGCTTCAGCACGCGGAACCGCTCCTGCTGCTCGGGCGCGAGCTGTTCGAACGACGTCGGGGGGAGCGCCGCGGGGGGGTCCGCGTCTAAGCCCGCCTCGTCCGTGGCAACCGCTCTTCCTACCGCCGCCTGCGGGCTGCCCTTTGAGGCCGCCGGCGCGGTCCTGGCCGCCTTGGCCGGTGCCGGACGGGACGCGTCCGGTTTCCCGCCCGGCGCGGCATTGGCGGGCGCCGGCTTGGCCGCCGACGGGGGCGCGGTATCGGGTGCGGCGCACGGCGCCTCGGCCGCCGAAGGGGGCGCTGGGGTCGCCGCACGCGTCGTGGCGCCCTCCGGCCCACGAGCCGCCACACCGGCGGCCGCGTTCGCCGGCGGTGTGCTGAACAGTCTCGTCGCGGACTTGAGCGCCGTTCGGGCCTTCTCGAATTTCTGCTGCTTGGCGTCGAATTCCTCGCGCTCCTCGCGCAGCTCCTCGGCCCGCAAGTCCAGGTCCGCCGCGCGTGCGTCCAGCTCCTCGGCCCGCCGGGCCAGCGCCTCGCTCCGCGAGGCGTGCTGCTGCGCTGCGGACTCGATCTCGCTGCGCTGGGCCTCGATCTCCGCCGCAGCCCGTCTTGCTTGCCCGAGCTGCGACTCGACGGCGGCCGCCTGCGCATCGAGCTCGGCCGCGCGGCGTTCGACCTGGGCCATTCGTTCGGCGCCCTCGGCTTGCAGCTTCTGAGCGGCAGCGCGAGCCTCTTCCACCTCGCGTCGCAGAGCGTCGAGCTCCGCGCGTCCCGCCTCGATCGCGGACCGCTCCTGGTCGAGCAGTTCGGTCAACTCCTGCTGACTCTTTTCGCTGGCGGCGAGCTGCGCTTCGCGCTCGCGAATCGCAGCTTCCCGCGCGTCGATCGCTTCGCGCGCCTGCTCGATCTCACGCCGCTGCGGTTCCAGAGCCGCACGCTGTGCCTCCACCTCGGCCAGCCGCGCCCCGTGCTCGCGCTCCAGCGCCTCGAGCTGCGCACGCCGCTCGTGGAATTCGGCCTCGCGCGCGGCGAGCGCCTGTTCGCGCTGCGCCATCGCGTTCCGCGCCTGCTCGACCTCGCTCGTAAGGGACTCGAGTTGCGCCTCGCGGGCCGCCAGCAGCTCGGTCTGCTCGTCGAGCTTGCGCCGCGATGACGCCATGGCCGCGTGCAACGTCGCGATCGTCTGTTCGATGTCCTCCAGGTCGGCGTCGATCACCACCGGCAGTTCGGGCATCGTCTCCGTGCACCGCGCGGGCGGCGTTGCGTCGGGCGGCCTCGATCCCGACCACTCCACCGACAGAGTTTCGTCCCCCACCTCGATCCGGTCCCCGTGCCGAAGCCACGTCAGCGTCACCGGACGCCCGTTGACGGTGGTCCCCCCGCGGCTTCCCAGATCGAACACGGCCGCGCACCCGGCCACCTCCAGCACCAGCGCGTGCGCCAGCGACACGTCCGGGTGGTCGACGTGGACGTCGCAGTTCGTCCGGCGACCGATCAGCGATACCGGCGCCACAAGCTGGTGCCGCTCCTGCGCGCCGACCAGGCACAGCGCGTGCGGCAGGCGCGGTTCATCGTCGCGCGGAAAGCCCCCCTGAATGGACACCGTCAGCAACCGCCCGGCGATGCGCACCGTGTCCCCGTCCACGACGCTCCGCAGCTTGATCGGATCGTCGTTGACGAACGTCCCGGTCCGACTGTTCAGGTCGAACAGGTACACCTGCCGCCCGCTATTGACCAGCGCCGCATGCACCTTCGAGCAGTCGGCGTGCTCGATCGCAACGTCGCAGTCGCGGCGGCTTCCGATGATCGCCACCGCACGCGTCATCTCGAACGCCTTGCCGCGGCCCGCGTCCGCCGCGCGCAGCACCACCCGCGGCGCATCGTCCGGTAACGTGACGGGAATTGCAGGCGTCGTGTCCGTCGCGTTCATGCGACCGATAAACTCCAGAAGGGCCAGCCGCGTCGCGGACCTCCGCCCGCGCTGGCGCAAGGGTACCCCCTTGAGTATCGGAAACCGCTCCGGCAACCGCCAAACGATTCCGTTTCAGCGGTTGTACGGGTACTCGCTGATCCAGTGGAAACCCCGCAACATCAGCACGCCGTCACCGGCCGGGACGGGCCGCAGCCGCGTCACGAGCTGCATGCCGAGCAGCTCACCACGAAGCTCCAGCTTCCCGTCCGCGTCGCGATCGTAGTTCAGGCGGACGGCGTGCGCCGGGTCCAGCCGCGGCGTGAGCGTCAACGTTCGCGACTTCGCGTCGTCGGCCATCGGGAACCGCTCCAGGCTGTCGTCCATCTTCTGCGCCGCCAGGCGCCCGTAGCGCGTCACGACCACGCGGCGACAGCGCAGCGGGTCCGTCGTCACCGGCGCGAGCTCGCGCTCGTCGAAAGCGAATCGCTCCACCTCGTACAGCCCATACAGCGCCGGCCGGGCGCACCGTCGCCCCACCGCGACCACACCTGCATCGCGCCCAGCACGGCCGGAATCACGCTGAATCCGATGAACGCCACCTTGGCCACCTGCGCCGCGACCAACAGCCCGCGGTTCTGGAGCACGCGCCCCGGCGCGGCACGCCCGAACGGCGTGCCACTCGACCGGGCCGGCTGGGGCGCGTCCATGGTCCTCCTCACTTGGGCCGATGCGAACGCGGGAAGTGTGGCCACGGGCGGCCGCAGCGCAGTCACAGCCCCGCACGCAGCGTAGAATGCGCTGTCGCGGTCCGATGGGCCGTGCGGGAGTCGTCGATGTTGCGAGCCTGGGACGGGTTGGGCGGCGTCGTGGTTCTGTCCGTCCTGGCGGGCGGGCTTACCGCGTCGCCGGCGCGGGCTCGTGCGGCGGGTACGGGCGTCGAGAAGCCGAACATCCTGGTGTACATGATCGACACGCTGCGGGCCGACGAGCTCGGCTGCTACGGGGCGCGCGTGACGAAGACACCCGCGATCGACCGCTTTGCCAGCCAGGGGGCGCTGTTCGTGAACGCGCACTCGGCGGCACCGGCCACGCGCCCGTCCATCGCGTCGTTCTTCACGGGGGTCCCGTCGCCGGCCCATGGCCTGGAAAAGAACCTGATCGGGTTCCTGCCGAAGGAGCCGGGCGGGCTGCCGCGGGTCCACGAACTGCTCAAAGAGCAGGGTTACTACACGGTGGGCATCGTCGCCAACCCGAACGTGGACGCGTTCTTCGGCTTCGCGCGCGGGTGGGACGCTTACCACGGGCTGTACGAGCGCAAGCCGCTGCCCGGGCAGCCCGCGCCGCGCTCGGGAGACCTGGTGACCACGGCCGACATGATCGTCGACCGCGTGCGCGAGGAGATCGAAAAGGCGCCCAAGGACCGACCGTTCTACATCTACGTGCTGAGCATCGACCCGCACGATCCCTACACCCCGCCCGCCCCTTACGACACGATGTACGACCCGGACGCCGACGGACAGCGCGACGGCAGCATCGACGTGCTCCAGAAGCAGTTCGACGCGGCGGTGAAGGAGGGTCGCCCCCCGACGCCCACGGTCGAGCGGATTCGATCGCTCTACCGCGGAGAAGTCAGCTTCGCCGATGCGCACTTCGGCCGGCTGATGGACTGGATGATGGAGCGCGGTTTGCTCGACCGCACGCTGGTTGCGCTCACCGCCGACCACGGCGAGGAGTTCCTGGAGCACGGTCGCCGCGGGCACGGCCACACGCTGTTTCAGGAGCAGCTCCACGTGCCGCTGGTCGTTCGCCATCCGGGCAGCTTTGCGCCGCTGCGCGTCGAAGAGCCCGTCTCGCTGCTCGACCTCAGCGCGACCCTGGTCCTGGTGGGCGGCGGGCAGAAGCCCGGCTTCTGGACCGGACGCGACTTGCGCGGCACGTTTCGGCCGGCGACGATCTTCGCGGCCCAGAACAGCGTGGACGGGCTGCGGCGGGCGGTCCGCTTCGGCGAGGAGAAGCTGATCCGCGACGAAAAGTCGGGCAGGCAGGACGCGTACGACCTAGCGGCCGATCCGGGCGAGCAGCACCCGATTCAGGGCGAAGGCAAGCGTCGTGCCGACCGGGCGCTGGGTGGTCAGTTGCGCAAGTTTCAGGAAGCCAACCGGGACGTCTTCGACACCTACGCGCGGCGCGGCGCGGAAGCCCGGCCCGATTCGACGCCTGACGAGCTGATCCGCAAGCTCAAGGCGCTGGGGTATGTCGGGGAAGAGCCCGAAGCCGCGCCCGGGGGTGGCCCGGCGTCGCAGCCGGCCTCGCGCTCGGGCGTCGGCGGAAGGGGCGCCCCGCCGCTGGCGGGTGGCGCGGATGCGCCGCCGGCGTGGCAGCGCGGCGCGGGACTGGACCTGATTCCCACGCTGCTGGGCCTGTGGACCTGCGGACTGCTGCTGGGCGCCACCTGCCTGCCGCAGCGCCAGGTGGCCTGGGTGTTCTGGCGGTTCCTGGTGCTGCTGGTGCTGGCCGCGTCGGCCGCACTGGCGATGTTCGTGGCGTTCGACCGGGACGGATTGTCGCGCTGGCTCGGGTGGGGCGTCGGCGCCGCGCTTGCAGCAGGCGGGGCGATGTGGCTGGGAGCGTTGCTGCGGACGGGCGGCCAGCCGCTCGGGCCGGTTGCCGGGCGTGTCGGCCCGGTCGTGGCCGGAGTCGGAGTGGCGGTGGCAACGTATCAGTTCGCCACGCAGGCGGGGATTCTGCCCTTGCAGCTTGCCGCCACCCAGGCTGCCGCGCTGGCCGCGGCCGCCCTCGTCATTGGAGCCGGAAGCCTGGCCGCCATGCTCGGACACGCCTACTTGACCGCCAAAGCGATGCCCATTGGTCCGCTGCGCCGGATCGTGGGTGTGTACGGCGTGGCGGGCGCCGCGCACGCGGTGCTGGGCATCGCGGTCTGCTGGCCGCTTCTGGGCGCCGGTTCGGGCGGCTGGGTCGATCCTTTCTGGTTCGCCGTTGCGCTCCTGTATGCCGTCGGCGGGCTCGCGGCTCCGGTAGCCTTCGCCATCATGGCGTGGCAGTCCGTCCTCGTCCGCAACACGCAAAGCACGACCGGGATCATGTACTTCGCCATGGTGACCAACTTCGCCGGCACGCTGGCGCTGTGCTTCCTCCTGCGTTCCACGGGGGGGGCCGCTTGACACAGGCGCCGATCCGGCTTCGGTTGCACTGCCCGCACTGCCCGGCTCACATCGACTGTTTCTGGCAGCCGGACGGCGGGCTGGTCTGTCCGCGCTGCCGCGCCGCCATCGCGCTGCGCGCCGGCGACGCGGCGCATCGGGAACGTCGGCTGGACGCCTGCGCCGTGTGCGGGTCGACCGAGCTCTACCGCCGCAAGGACTTTCCGCAGGGCCTGGGCCTGGCGATCGTGGTGGTCGCCGCGTGCCTGTCGTTCATTCTGCTTACGCGGTACTGGTTCGCCGCCTGGGGCGTGTTGCTGGCGGCGGTCGCCTTGGACGTGCTGCTGTACGTGGTCGTCGGGATGGTGACGTGCTGCTACCGCTGCAAGAGCGAGTACCGCGGCCTGGCCCGCGACGACCGGCACGGCGCCTTCGATCTGGCCACGGCGGAGAAGTACATCTGACGCGGAGCGCGGCTGGTCACTCGACGTTCTGGACCTGCTCCTTGAGGCGGTCAATCAGGCCCTTGATGTCGATGATGTGCCGCGCGATGAGCGCGTCGCCCGCCTTGGAGCCCATCGTGTTGGCTTCACGCAGCATCTCCTGCGAGATGAAGTCGAGCTTGCGCCCCGCGGGTTCGCCGCTGTTGAAGCACTCGGCAAACTGCTCCAGGTGGCTGGTGAGGCGCGCGAGCTCCTCGCTGACGTCGCTGCGTTCGGCGTAGATGCCGACCTCCTTCACCAGGTCGTCCTGCGCCAGCTTCACGCCGCTGTCGGCGATCAGCTCCTCGACCCGGGCGTGCAGGCGCTGGCGATACTCGGCCAGCATCAGCGGGATGCGCTCCGCGATCGGCGCCAGGTGCCCGCGGATCGCGTCGCAGTGCTTCCGCAGGTCGGACGCCAGCGCCCGGCCCTCCTCGGCCCGCATCGCCAGCAGCTTCCCCAGCGCCGCATCGGCCAGTTGGCTCACCACCGCCCACACGCGCTCGCGCTGCGTCTCCGACAGCTCTTCCGGCTCGCACACGCCCGGCAGAGCCGCCAGCGACGCCAGGTCGATCGTGACGTTGTCGGCGTGCGGCGCGGCCGCGCGAAGCTGCTCGACGTAGCGCCGCACCGCGGCGGCGTTCAGCGGTGCGGCGGCGTCGGCGCCGGTGTAGCGCACGCGGAGCTGCGCCGTCACGCTCCCCCGGTTGACGCGCGCCCGCAGGAGCTTCTCCAGCTCAGGCTCGAGGAATCCCAAGTCGTCCGGCAGGCGGATCGCCGCCTTGAAGTAGCGGTTGTTGACGCTCTTCAGCTCGAAGTGATAGTGATGCTCCCCGTCCGAAAGCGAGGCGTCGCCGAAGCCGGTCATGGATCGGATCACTCGCCGCGCTCCTGGTCCGGCGGTCGCCGCCGCGGACGCGACGCGCTCAGGTGGCGTCGGGAATGCAGACGACGGTGACCAGCACGCGCCCATCGTCGAGCACGCGCATGGCGCCCGTCTCCCCCTCGCCGGGCGCCGGCTCCGCGGGGGCCGGGGCCGGCTCGATGGCCGGCTCGCGGAAGACGTAGTTCAGCCCGATCGACAGGAGGATGAAAATGCCGATGCCGACCATCGTGATCCAGGTCAGCACGTCCCCGGTCTTCGATCCCAGCGCCGCGTGCGTCCCGGTCCCGCCGAACGCGCCCGACAGCCCCACGCCGCGCCCGCGCTGAAGCAGCACGACCACGATCAGCAGAAAGCAGACCATTCCGAAGACGGTCGCGAAGATGGGGTGATACCACGCCGCCAGCATCATGCAGTGCCTCGAGTTCTCACAAGTCGCCCGGACCGACCGACCCG
This sequence comes from uncultured Planctomycetales bacterium, assembly GCA_964401365.1. Taxonomy (GTDB): domain Bacteria; phylum Planctomycetota; class Phycisphaerae; order UBA1845; family Fen-1342; genus CAYNYG01. Next base: position 145,973 of record CAYNYG010000001.1, read on the forward strand.
CGGGCCTCTCGCCGGAACCGCCCGGCCCGGCGATCGGGCGAGCCATGCATGTTACCGCTGCGCAGGCTGGTCTGGCAACGCCGCGGCTGCGATCGCCAGGAAGCTCTCGGCCTTGAGGCTTGCGCCCCCGATCAACCCACCGTCCACGTCGGGACGCGAAAAAATGTCGCGCGCGTTTTCGGGCTTCACGCTGCCGCCGTACAGGATGCGGATGCCGCGCGCCAGGTCGGCACCCAGCAGGCGGCCCAGACGCCCGCGCAGAAACTCGTGCGCCTCCTGGGCCTGCTCCGGCGTGGCATGCAGTCCGGTGCCGATCGCCCACACCGGCTCGTACGCGACGGTCAGCGCGCTCGCGGCGGGGATCGTCGTGTCGAGCAGGGCAGACGCGAGCTGGTACCCGATGACGTCCTGCGTCCGCCCCGCTTTCCGCTGGTCGATCGTCTCACCCACGCAGAGGATCGGCGTGAGATTGGCCTGGAGCAGCGCGCGCAGCTTGAGATTGATCATGCGATCGTCTTCAAGGTGTCCGATGACGTTGCGGCGTTCGCTGTGCCCGATAATGACGAAGCGCGCCCCGGTGTCGGAGAGCATGGCGGCCGAGACCTCGCCGGTGAACGCGCCGCCGGGTTCGTGAGAGACGTCCTGTGCGCCGAGCGCGATGCCCGATCCGTCGAGCGCCTTGGCCATGGGGAACAGGTAGGGGAACGCCGGGCAGACGGCCAACTCGATCGGTCCCACCGGTCGTTGGCCCGCTTTCAGCGCCGCCACCCATTCGCGCGCCTGCGCCAGATTGAGGTTCATTTTCCAGTTGCCGACGATCAGTTTGCGTCGCATGGCCGAGCCTGGCTGGAGATATTGCGATCGGGCAGCGTACCGCCGCCCGCGGCGCGCATGTTCCCGGCGGCAGCGGCGGGCGTCAACGGTGTTTGGCCGCGCTTACTGCAAGCGCTTTCAGGCTTTGCACACCGAATATTCTGCCCGGGGGGTTGAGCGCTGCGCCCAATCGGGTAAGATCCGGGTTGGTTGGATCTGACGACCGAGTGTTAAGCCGCGATTCTGCCTCGTACAGTCCGCGCCTTGCGCCTCTCTCGCTGCTCCTACCGCTTTGGGCCGGGCGGTTCGGCCTCTTTCACAGACCCTGAAAGCAATCAAGCGGGTCACATGCCCACACTAGGGAGTTGTCCGAATGGGCAAGAAGTTGTACGTCGGGAATCTGAGCTACACCGTCAGCGGCGCTGACCTCGAGGCGCTGTTCGCCTCGTACGGCACCGTCGAGTCCGCGCAGGTGATCACGGACCGCGACACCGGGCGCAGCAAAGGCTTCGCCTTTGTCGAGATGAGTTCCCCCGCCGAAGCGCAGGCGGCGATCGACGCGCTCAACGGTCAGCAGCACGACGGTCGCACGCTGACCGTCAACGAAGCCCGCCCGAAGGAAAGCCGGCCGGGCGGCCGCGTCGGGGGAGGCGGTGGCGGACGTGGAGGCTACGGCGGCGGGGGTGGCGGCCGGCGCTACTAGGCGAGCGCCAGTACCCCACCCGCAGGTTCGGGCACGCCAAGCCACGGCGAGGCGGCCCTCCTGATCGACCGATCACCAGGAGCGGCGGTGCGCAACTCGTGCCGCCGCTTGTCGTTGGATACGAACCCGGCGGCCGTCGTCCCGGACTCGCGACCAACCGGCCCGGGCGTCGACCGAAGCGTACGGACCAGTTCGGCCTAGTCAGAAGCAGCGCGCGCGGCTACTATCTCAATCTGAATTCCAACTCCGCGCGGCGGTCCGAACCAACGGGCGACCACGACGGACAGCCGCCTTCCGGCCACGAGGTTTCGCGCGACGGCGGGCGGCCGGAGACCTACACGGACCATGAGCACGCTTACAGAACCCCGTCCGGCCGGGCGCGGCAAGCCGGCCGAGAGCCTCGAGAGCGCGACCGTACGTTTCGTCGGCGATTCCGGCGACGGCATGCAGCTGGTCGGGACGCAGTTCACCAACACGTCGGCGGTGTTCGGCAATGACGTCAGCACATTGCCCGACTTTCCGGCCGAGATCCGCGCTCCCGCCGGCACGCTGGCGGGCGTTTCCGGCTTTCAGATCAACTTCAGCAGCCGCGACATCCACACGCCCGGGGACAAGGTCAACGCGCTGATCGCGATGAACCCGGCGGCGCTGAAGACGAACGTGGGCGACCTGGAGGATGGGGGGATTCTGATCGTCAACGTGGACGAGTTCACGGCCGGCAACCTGTCGAAGGCGCATTACGCCAGCAACCCGCTGGAGGACGGCAGTCTGAATCGCTACCGCGTCTACGAGGTGCCGATCACCGCGCACACGGTGGAGGCGGTGAAAGCGGCCGGGCTGGGCGCCAAGGAGGCGGAGCGCTGCAAGAACTTCTACGCCCTGGGGCTGGTCTTCTGGATGTACGACCGCCCACTGGACACGACGCTCAAGTGGATCGCGGAGAAATTCGCCAAGAAGGCCGCGGTGGCGCAGGCCAACGCGCTGGCGCTGCGGGCTGGCTTCAACTTCGGGGAGACGGCCGAGATCTTTCCGGTGCGCTATCGCGTAGCGCGGGCCACGCTGCCCCCGGGCAAGTACCGCAGCCTGACCGGCAACCAGGCCACGGCGCTGGGCCTGATCACCGCGGCGCGGCTGGCGAAGAAGCCGCTGATGTACGGCACGTATCCGATCACACCTGCCAGCGACATTCTGCACGAGCTGTCGTTGCACAAGAATTTCGACGTGCGGACGTTTCAGGCCGAGGATGAGATCGCCGCGTTCGCCGCAGCGCTGGGCGCCTCGTTCGCCGGGGCGCTGGGGGCGACCGCGTCGAGCGGGCCGGGCATCGCGCTGAAGCAGGAAGGCATCGGTCTGGCGGTCATGACCGAGCTGCCGGTGCTGATCATCAACGTGCAGCGCGGCGGGCCGAGCACCGGGCTTCCCACCAAGACCGAGCAGGCCGACCTGCTCCAGGCCATCCTCGGGCGCAACGGGGAGTGCCCCGTCCCGGTCATCGCGGCGCGCTCGCCGGTGGATTGCTTCTGGACGGTGATCGAGGCGGCCCGCATCGCCATCAAGTACATGACCCCGATCTTCGTCCTCACCGACGGGTACCTCGCCAACGGCGCCGAGCCCTGGCTGATTCCCAAGGCAAGCGAGCTGTCCGTCATCGACGTGCGGCATGCGACCGACGCCGCCACCTTCCAGCCCTACGCGCGCGACGCCAGCGGCGCGCGGCCCTGGGCCGTGCCCGGCACGCCGGGGCTGGAGCATCGCGTGGGCGGACTGGAGAAGCAGCACATCACGGGGAACGTGAACTACGAGCCCGAAAACCATCAGCTCATGATCCAGTTGCGGGCGCAGAAGGTCGCCAACATCGCCAACGACATCCCGGACCAGGAGGTCGAGGGACCCACCAGCGGCGAACTGCTGCTGGTGTCGTGGGGCGGGACGTTCGGCACGGTGCGCACCGCCGCCGATCGGGCCCGCGCGGCCGGGCGCAGCGTGGCGCACATGCACCTGCGGCACCTTCATCCGATGCCGCGCAACCTGGGCGAGATTCTGAAGCGCTACAAGAAGGTCGTGGTGTGCGAGCTGAACATGGGGCAGCTTCTGCTCCTGCTGCGGTCGCGCTACCTGGTGGATGCGATCGGCCTCAACAAGGTGCAGGGCAAGCCCTTCATGGTCCGCGACGTCACCGTCCGGATTGACGAAGTGCTCGGAGGTACGCTGTGAACGCCCCCGCGGAACTGAACTACACCCCCAAGGACTTCAAGAGCGACCAGGAGATTCGCTGGTGCCCCGGCTGCGGGGATTACTCCATCCTGGCGCAAGTGCAGAAGATCATGCCCGAGATCGGCGTGCGCCGCGAGGACATGGTCTTCGTCGCCGGCATCGGGTGCTCCAGCCGCTTCCCCTACTACATGAGCACCTACGGGTTCCACGGCATCCACGGGCGCGCCCCGGCCATCGCCACCGGCGTGAAGCTCGGCAACCCGGACCTCGACGTCTGGGTGGTCACGGGCGACGGCGACGGGCTGAGCATCGGTGGCAACCACATGCTCCACGCCATCCGGCGCAACATCAACCTCAAGATCCTGCTGTTCGACAACCGCATCTACGGCCTGACGAAGGGGCAGTACTCCCCGACCAGCGAGTTCGGCAAGAAGACCAAGTCCACGCCCTTCGGCTCGGTCGATTATCCGATCCACCCCATCTCGGTCGCGGTGGGAGCCGAGGTGACGTTCGTCGCGCGGACGGTCGACGTCGACGTGAAGCATCTGCAAACGGTGCTGCGCCGCGCGGCTCAGCACAAGGGCACCGCCTTCATCCAGATCTACCAGGACTGCAACGTCTTCAACCACAAGGCGTTCTCCTTCGCGACCGACCGCGCCGTCAAGGACGATCACGTGCTCTACCTGGAGCACGGAAAGCCCATGGTCTTCGGCAAGGATCGCGACAAGGGAATCCGCCTGAACGGCATGACGCCCGAGGTCGTCAGGCTCGGCAACGGAATCACCCCCGACGACCTGCTTCACCATGACGAGACGGCGCCCGAACCGACGCTCGCCTATCTCCTGTCGCGGATGCGCTTCCCCGAGTTCCCCGAGCCCCTGGGCGTCTTTCGCGCCGTCGCGCACGACACGTACGAAGACATGGTCATGGCCCAGATCGCCAAGGCCACGCAGTCGCAGGGCCCCGGCGACCTGGATGCGCTCTTCAACGACGGCGACACCTGGACCGTCAACTAGCCGCAGGTCCGGTCACGCCGGGATGCGATGAGACGCGGCGGGCCCTCGGAGGGCGTCGTGCTGGAAACCCTGCTGTCGGCCGCGCTGGGCGCCCTGGCGGGCGCAGTGCTGGGCTGGCTGGCGGGGACCTGGCGGACCCGCGCTCCGCTCCTCCAGTCCGACGTGGCGCTGCGCGAGAAGCTGAGCGCGCTGGCCAGCACAGTCGACGCCCTGCGCGGTCAACTGGATGAGGCCGGTCAGGCGCTCGAAAAGGCCCGCGCCGAGGCCGCCCTGCACCAGTCCGCGCGGGCCGCGGCCGAGGCAAGACTCGACGAGTCGGCCAAGGCGCTCGAGGCGCAGCGGCAACTGCTCGCCAATGCCGAGGCCGCCTTCAAGGACGCGTTCACCGCCCTGTCCACCCAGGTGCTGCGCGGCAACAGCGAGGAGTTCGCCCGGCAGGTAAGCGAGAAGGTCCGTCCGCTGTCCGAGGCGCTGGGCCGCTACGAAGCCGAACTCAAGCGCATCGAATCCGCGCGGCAGGAGGCGTACGGCGGGCTGGACAAGCGGGTCCGCGATCTTGCCGTCCGCAGCGACGACGTCGCCCAGCAGGCGCGGTCGCTGGCGACGGCCCTGCGCTCGCCGACCGTCAAGGGTCGCTGGGGAGAGTTGGCGTTGCAGCGCGCGGTCGAGGCCGCCGGGCTGAGCGCGCGGTGCGATTTCGAACTCCAGGCGTCGGTGACGACCGACACGGGCCGGCAGCGGCCCGACATGGTGGTGCACCTGCCCGGCGGACGCCGGCTCGTCGTCGACGCCAAGACGCCCACCAGCGACTACCTCGCGGCCGTGGAGGCCGGCACCGAGGAGCAGCGCGTCGCCTGTCTGGAGCGGCACGCCCGCGCCACGCGGCTCCACTTGCAGAACCTCTCCGGCAAGGCGTACTGGAGCCAGTTCGAACGCACGCCGGAATTCGTCGTGATGTACGTGCCCGGCGAGGCGTTCTTCGCCGCGGCGCTCGAGCGCGACCCGACGTTGATCGAAGACGGCATTCGCGACCGCGTCGTGCCGGCTTCGCCAACCACGTTCATTGCGCTGCTGCGCGGCGTAGCGGCGGGGTGGAAAGAGCACGACACGGCGGAGAACGCGCACAGGATTCGCGAGGTGGCGCGTGAGCTGTACGAACGGATCTGCAACTTCGTCGAGCACCTGGCCAGGGTCGGCGACGGTTTGGCCAGGGCCAACGAGGCATACAACAGCGCGGTGGGGTCGTGGGAGCGCCGCGTGCGGCCGATGAGCAACCGCGTCAACGAGCTGGGCGTGGGCAGCGACGGGACGTCGACCAGCCTCAAGGCCGTGGATGCCGGCCTGCGGATTCCGGCGATCGAATCTCAGAGCGAGCTGTTTCCCCGAGACGCGGGGTGATCCGGCCGACTGAGTCCACGCCTGGAGCCGGCGGCGCGCCCAGTGCGCCCTTGGTGGCCCCGTTAGCCATACCCTACGATGCGGCCCGAGGCGCCTGATTGAGCGGCGCCCGCGCCGCGGGCCCGCCGTGCCGCAACACCCGCGGAGCGCTCGATTGCCCCAGGATGGAACCCGTCGATTCACGCCGGCCGTCGCGGCGCTGACGGTCGTGGCGCTGTGCACACTGGCGACGTTCTGGCCGGCGCTGTCGGCCCGCGCGGCGTGGCTGGATGACAACGACTACGTCGCGAGGAACGACCTGGTGACCCATCCGGGTTGGGCGTCGGCGCGGCGCCTGCTCGGCGAAGTCTGGCTGCCTTCGACCGTCCGCGGCTATTACCACCCGCTGGCGATGATCTCGTTGATGCTCGACGCCGCCCGCGGGGGTACGCTGGCCGAGCCGGCGGCGTTCCACCAGACGCACCTCGTGCTGCACACGCTCAACGCGCTGCTGGCGGCGCTGCTGGTGCGGCAGCTTGTGCGAAGCTGGCTCGCGGCGGCGGCGATCGGCCTCCTGTTCGGCGTGCATCCCGTCCAGGTCGAATCGGTGCTCTGGATCGCCGAGCGCAAGACGCTCCTGGCCAGCTTCTTCGCGCTGCTGAGCCTGAACGCCTACGTCGCCTACATCGCGTACGCGCGGCCGGCGTCCGGCGCCGGACCGCAGCGCGGACGGCGGCGCTGGATCGCGTACGCGGCCACGCTGCTCTGCTTCGCGCTGGCGTTGCTGTCGAAGCCGACGGCGGTTCCCCTGCCGCTGCTGCTGCTCGTGCTGGATTACTGGCCGCTGCGCCGGCTGAGCTGGCGCAGCGTGGTCGAGAAAGCGCCGCATTTCGGGCTGGCGCTGCTGGGCGCGATCGTGACGTACGTGTCGCAGGCGCGGAGCGGGGACGTGGCGTCGCCGCTGGACGCAACCCCGGCGGCCAAGGGCTTGCTCGCGGCTCACAACCTCATCTTCTACCTGCGGACCGTGGTGCTGCCGATCGACCTCCGCTGGTACCACCCGTTTCCGGAGCCGTTCGGCATCACGCAGCCGGCGGTCCTGACCGGCGTAATCGGAAGCCTGGTTCTGGCGGCGGCCGTGCTCGCCGCGCTGCGGTTCACTCGCGCGCCGGCCGCGGGGCTGGCGTTCTTCGCGCTGGCGGTCTTTCCCAGCCTGGGCGTGGTCGGATTCACATCGGCAGTCGCCGCCAACCGCTTCGCCTATCTCCCGTGCCTCGGGCTGTACCTGCCGCTGGCGGCCTGGATCGCCGCACGGGCGGCCCGCACGGACCTGGCCGCGGCCACGCGCATCGCGCCGGGGGCCGCCACCGCGGTCGTGGCCCTGATTGCCGCCGGGCTTTCGCGCTCCTACATGCGCGATTGGCGCGACACGGACACGCTGTCGCTGGCGGCGCTGCGCCAGGCGCCGGACGCCCCGCTCATGCAGAACTTTCGCGCCAACCACCTTTCCGAAACAGGGCGGCTGGACGAGGCGATCGAGCTCTACCGCCGGGCGCTGCGCGTCAACCCGGCCTTCGCGATCGGTTACTTCAACCTCGGCAACGCCCTGTTCGCCCGGGGCGAATACCTCGACGCGGCTCGCGCGTTCGAGTTGGCCGTCGTCGGGGCCCGCAGCGACCCACGCCCGCTTCTGGCGCTGGCCGCCGCGCGCGACAAGCTCGAACGCTTCGACGGCGCGCGCGACGCGTATCGCGCCGCGCTGCGGCTCCGGCCCGGCGACGCGCGCGCGCATCGCGACCTGGCGTCGGTGCTGCTCAAGCTCGGGGACGTGGCGGGCGCCGTGGCCGAGTTGCACGAGGCGACGCGGCTCGGGCCCGCCGATGCCGCGTTTCGGCGGTCCGTGGCGCTGCTGCTGTCCGGCGCCGGGCGGTTCAGCGAGGCCATCGACATGATGGCCCTCGCCGTACAGGCCGACCCGCAGGACGCGGCGTCGCGGGCCAATTTCGGCTCGATGCTGGCGTCGGCCGGGCGGCAGGCGCAGGCGGTGGAGCAGTTCGAGGCGGCGCTGCGGCTGGATCCGTCGCAGCCGGGCGCGCTCATCGGGTTGGGTGTGCTGGCGGCGCGGCGCGAGGATTTCGCCACCGCCGCCGAGCACTTCCGGCGCGCCGCCGACGCGCACGCCGACAACCTGGTGGCGCGGGTGAATCTCTCTGCGGCGCTGGAGCGGCTGGGACGCTTCGAAGAGGCCGCCCTGCGCTACGCGGAGGCCGTGCGGCTCGACCCGCGCGACCTGGACCTCCGTCTGAGCCTGGCGGGGAGCCTGAAACGGGCCGGGCGGATCGACGACGCGGCGCGCGAGATCCGCGCCGTGCTCGACATCGAGCCAGGTCATGCCCAGGCGCGGGCGGACCTGGCCGGCTTGAGCTCGACGCGGCCCGCGCCGCCCTGATGGAGTTCTCCATGTGTGCCGCACCCCGGGTCCTGATCACGCGCCGACTTCCGCCTCCCGCCGCCGAACGCCTCGCCGCGGAGGGCTGCGTGGTGGACGTTCTGCCGTTCGACGATCCTCCGCCGCGCGAGCTCGTTCTTGACCGCGTTCGTGGCGCGGCGGCCGTCGTCTGCACGCTCACCGAGCGGATCGACGCCGAGCTGCTCGCGACCGCCGGCGAAGGGCTGCGCGTCGTCGCAACGTTCGCCGTGGGATACGACAACATCGACCTGGCGGCGTGCGCGGCGCGCGGCGTGCGCGTCACGAACACGCCCGGGGTGCTGACGAACGCCACCGCCGACATCGCCTGGTGCCTGATCCTGGCGGCAGCGCGGCACGTCGTGCCCGGGGATCGGCTCGTTCGCACCGGCCAGTGGCGCGGCTGGACCCCGACGCAGCTCCTGGGCCTGGAGCTGAGCGGCGCGACTCTGGGCGTCGTGGGCGCGGGCCGGATCGGCTCGGCCGTCGCGCGGCGCGGCGCTGGTTTCGACATGCGGATTCTCTACGCTCACCCGCGCGCCAATGAGGAGCTGGACCAGGCCCTGGCGGCGCGGCGGGTGGAGCTTGCCGAGCTGCTGCACCAGGCGGACGTGGTGACGCTGCACGTCCCCATGCGGCCCGGGAACCGGCACCTGATCGGCGCGGCGCAGCTCGAGCAGATGAAGCCGACCGCGATCCTGATCAACACCGCGCGGGGTCCGATCGTCGACGAAACGGCGCTGGTCGAGTGCCTGCGGCAGCGACGGATCGCGGCAGCGGGCCTGGACGTGTACGAGGCGGAGCCGCGGCTGGCGCCGGGGCTGGCGGAGCTGCCCAACGTGGTGCTGCTGCCGCACCTGGGCAGCGGGACGACGGCGACGCGGCAGGCGATGTCGCGCATGGTCGCCGAGAACGCACTGGCCGTGCTGCGCGGGGACGAGCCGCCGAACCCGGTGCGTTGAGCAAGGCGCTGCTCGCGGGCAACGCGCCTCAGCGGGTGACGCGCGCCCGCTCGGGACCGACGGGCCACAGATCCGTCTTGCGGATGAAGCGCGCCCCGCGCTCGCTCAGGAGGTGGTCGATCGCCGCCTGGGCCGCCCGGCCCGGCGGTTCGTGGGCGTACACGTAAATCATCTTGGCGTAGCCGTACTCCCCCGACTCGATTTCTTCGAGCGATGGCAGGGCGGGCGTGCCGTGCCGCTCCATTTTCAGGCCCAGGTAGCGCACGTCGCCGTCGTAGCCGATCGGCGCGAAGCCCAGGGCGCCCGGGTCCTCGGCGACCTTCTGCACGATCTGCTCCGGCGTGTCGAGCGCGACCCAGGTCGGCTCGCTGAACCAGATGCGCGCCTGCTGCGCGAGCAGTTGCCCGCCGCGCGTGCCCTTCTGTGGCCCGTAGATCGTCACCGGCACCTCGCGCCCCCCGAGCTGCTTCCAGTCGGCGATGCGCTTCTGCATGGCCAGCTTCAGGTGCCCGGCGAAGATCGCGTCGACCGGATTGTCCAGGTTCACGTACAGCCCGAATCCGTAGTAGGCCACCCGGTATCCCACCAGCCGGGCCTCCCCGAAGTCCTTCACCTCCAGCTCGGAAGGCGGGCGATCGGTGCAGGCGATGTCGCACTCGCCGCGCCGCAGGGCCTGGTATCCGTTCTGTGACAGGTACACCGGCGCGACCGGCGTTACGTCGAAACCCGGCGAGCGAGCCTCGCTGAGCCAATAGGACACCAGCTCGACCGGAATCTGCGCCCCGGCTACGCGCAGCCGGATGGTCTGCCCGAGCTGTGCCCGGCCGCACCCGCCCGCCGCGGTGAGCGTCGCGAGGCAGCAGGCCAGGACCGCGCGCCGCGCTGGCCCGGACGGCGCGGGCGAAGCGATGGGGCCGACAGCGGATCGGGACCGAAAAAAGGCGTCGTGCATGCCGGGCATTGTACGCGCATCGCCGTCGCGAGCGGTGCGATCACCCCAACTCAAGCGCGCCGCGTGGTGCGTCGAATTCACACATGGACGACGACCCGCGCGGGGCTCGCGCAGATCATGCGCCGCCCGGCGGGCGCCTGCCGAATCCGGAAAGGACCAACGTGGCCTCCCCAACGACACCGGCCGCGCCGCGGGCGCTCGTCATCGACACCCTGGGAAAGACGCCGGACCTGCGCGCCATGCTGAAGGAAAGCGGTCTGGCGCCGCGGGCGTTCGACCTGCGCCGCCCGGCGACCGACCGCGACCTGCGCGAGACGGACGTGGCGGTGGTGTCGGTGGACTGGTCGCGGCTGGAGGGCTGCGCCGACAAGCTGGTGAACCTGATCGACACGTTCGCGCGGGCGCACATTGCGACGCTGGTGGTGGGCGTGCCGGACGAGGTGGCGCTCGAGAGCAGCCCGCTGATCGACCGGGTGCGGGGCGCGCCGACCGCGGCCGACATCGAATCCCGTCTCCAGACCTTTGCGCGCTTCGCGCCCATGATCCGCCGCCTGGACCGCGAACTGCACCACCTTCAGCGGCTGGGCCGCCGGCTGAATCACCACTTCGCCGACATCGACCAGGAGATGCGGCTGGCCGGGCGGCTGCAACGCGACTTTCTGCCGCGCGGCGCGCCGAACGTGCCGCCGCTGAGTTTCGAGGCGCTCTTCCGCCCGGCGACGTGGGTGAGCGGCGACACCTACGACATCTTCCGCATCGACGAGCGGCACGTGGGGGTGCTCTTGGCCGACGCGGTCGGACACGGAATGGCCGCCGCCCTGCTGACGATGTTTCTGCGGCAGGCCTTGCAGTGCAAGCAGATCGACGGGAAGAGCTACGCCGTCTGCTCCGCGGCCGACGTGGTCGGCGGTCTGCACCGCGCCCTGTTGCAGCAGTCGCTGCCCAACTGCTGGTTCATCACCGCTTCGTACCTGGTGATCAACACGGCCACGCTCGAGCTCCAGCACGCGCGCGGTGGGGCGCCGTTCGCGATCTACGCTCCGTCCAAGGGACCGGTGCGCGAACTGTCCGCGCCCGGCATGCTGCTGGGCCTGCCGGACGTGATCGACTCCTTCGGGCAGGACCAGATCGCGCTCAACCCGGGCGACAAGGTGATCCTGTACAGCGACGGCGTCGAGGACGCATTCATCAGCGCGCGCAGCCCGGGGGAGGTGAAGTTCCGCCCGGAGCTCAACGACTGGGTGCGCATGCCGGCGCGCAGGATGATCCAGACGCTTGGCGATCACCTCGACCGCAAGGAAGGCTCGCTCAACCCGGCTGACGACTGCACGGTGGTCGTGGTCGAGGTCGCCGGCGGGTAGCGCCGCCCCGTCCCGCACAGCGGCACGCCGCATTCAATGGCCGTCCGCGTGCAGCTCCAGCGCCAGACGCACAAGTCGCGCGGCCACGGTCCGCTTCGTCGCGGCCGGCCACGCACGCCAGATCCCACCGCGGGTCATAACCTCCACCGCCGCGCGGCGCCCGCCGATGTTCCCCGCGCGGTTCAGCACGATCGCGTCGAGCCCTTTGCGCTCCAGCTTGTCCGCGGCGCGGGCCCGAGCCGCGAGGTCCTGGAGCGCGAACCCGATCACCGTCTGCCCGCGGCGGCGGCGCTGCGCCAGGGCCGCCAGGATGTCGGCCGTCGGTGCCAGGCGCAGCGTGCGCTCGCGGCCGCTCTTGGGGAGCTTGTACCGGCTGGGCGCCGCGGGGGTGTAGTCCGCGACCGCTGCGGTCATGATCAGGACGTCATGGCGCGGCCAGGCCGACAGGCATGCCGCCAGCATCTCGGCCGCGGACACGACCGGGACGGCCCGAACGCCCGGCGGCGGGCGCAGCTCGACCGGACCGTGAATCAGCGTGGCGAAGTGCCCGGCGGCGCGTGCCGCGGCGGCGACCGCGAAGCCCATCCGCCCGCTCGATGCGTTCGACAGGTACCGCACGGGGTCGAGGTGTTCGCGCGTCGGTCCGGCGGTAATCAGGAATCGCAGCCGCTTCATCGGGACTCCGCCGCGCCGCCCGCCGTCGCACCGCATCAGCGCGCGCCGCGCGGCGGGTGCTTGAGCAGCGCGGCACGCAGCGCGGCGACGATCTCCTCGGGCTCGCTCATCCGCCCCGGCCCCACCGCCCGGCACGAGAGCCAACCGGTCGCGGGCCCGATCATCGCGAACCCGCTGGTGCGCAGGAATTCCACGTTGCGCCGCACGGCCGGGTGCTCCCACATGCGCGTGTTCATCGCCGGGGCGAGGATCACGGGGCATTCGGCCCCGAGCAGCGTGGTGCTGACGAGGTCGTCGGCGATGCCGTTGGCGAGCTTGCCGATGGCGTTCGCCGTGGCCGGCGCGACCAGAATCAGATCGGCGGCCTCGCTGGCCTTGATGTGCTGCTGCTCGCCGGTCGGGCCGCGCGTCCACAGGCTGGTCGCGACGGGGCGGCCGCTGAGCGCCTCGAACGTGATGGTGCCGACGAAGCGCCGCGCGTTGCGCGTCATCGCGACGCTCACACCGCACCCGTCCTGCACCAGGGAGGAGACCACCACCGCGGCCTTGTAGGCGGCAATCCCCCCGGTGACGCAGAGGAGCACTTCGTAGCCCGCGAGGGGCCCGGGGGGCGTCGGCGTGGTGGCGTCAGTCGTCACGAGTCGCTGCGCGTGCGCGCGTGGGGACGGCGGGCAAACCGGCCGGACCGCGGGCGAATCAGATCTGCTCGGGCGTGGCCAGGTTCGACGCGGCGAAGTCGATCGTAACCTTGCCCTGCTTGATCTCGTCGATCACGACCTCCAACTGCGTCTTGCCCGCGGTGTCGACCATGGGGCGGCTGCCCTGGAGCAGCTCCAACCAGCGCTTCTGAATCAGGGCCGCGAGCTTGAAGCGCCCGCCGACCCGGTTGATGATCTCGTCATCGCGGAGTGCGTCGATCATGCCGCCTGCGTCTCCCGTTCAATGATCTTCATGATCCGTTCGACCGAATCATTCAGTATATCGTTGGTGATGAAATAGGTGTAGCACCCGCTGCTCTGCGCGAAAGCGATCTCGCCGTCGGCCTCCGCCAGCCGCCTGGCCTGGAGCGATTCCGACTCCGTCGCCCGCCCCTCCAGCCGCGCCCGCAGGCTCTCCAGTGTGGGTGGCAGGATGAAAAACCGCAGCGACTCCGGGCAGCGCCGCGCAATTTGCGCGCCGCCCTGCACGTCGATCTCCATCACCACCACGTTCCCGGCCTCCACCGCGGCCAGCACGGGCTGCGCGGGCGTCCCGTAGCCGTTGCCAAGGTACTCGGCGTGCTCCAGCAGCTCCCCGTCCGCGACCATGCGGTCGAACGCGTCGCGCGTCACAAAATGGTAATGCTGACCGTCCACCTCGTGGCCGCGACGCGCGCGGGTCGTGACCGACACGCTCCAGCACGCGCCGGAGATGCGCCGCAGAAGCTCCTCGCAGATGGAGGTCTTGCCCGCGCCCGACGGCCCGCTGATCACCACCAACCGACCGCGCCGCGCATCCCGGCCCGCCGCGCCTGACATCACGCGCTCCCGCCGCTCAATGCTTGAGTTTTCTGACTTCCGCAGTCAACAACGGCACGATCTTGAACAGGTCCCCCACCACCGCGTAGTCGGCGATCTTCATCATCGGCGCCTCCGGGTCGGTGTTGATCGCCACGATCACTTTGCTGCCGCGCATCCCCGCCAGATGCTGGATCGCGCCACTGATCCCACACGCAACGTACAGCTTGGGCGTCACCGTCTTGCCCGTCAGCCCCACCTGCCGCGTATGCGGCTGATACCCGGCGTCGCAGGCGGCGCGACTGGCGCCGACCGCGGCGTCGAGCTCCCGGGCCAGCTCGAAGATGATGCCGAAATTCTCCTGGTTCTTCAGCGACCGTCCACCCGACACGATGATGTCGGCCTCGGTGACGTCCTTCACGTCCCCGCCAGCGCGGGCCACCTCGCGCACCCGCAGGCGGTCGTCGCCGGGCGCCGCCTCGAACGGGATCGACTCGCGCGGCGCGCTCCCGCCTCCAGCGACCGCGGTGAACGTGTTGGGCCTCACCGACACGATCGCCAGGCGCCCACCCGGACACGAAACTTCCGCGAACGCCTTCCCGTTGTACACCGGCCTGCGCACGCGAAGCGCGTCACCCTCCGGCGTCACGCCGACCGCGTCGGTCACCACCGCGGCCCGCAGCTTCGCCCCGACCCGCGGCGCCAAGTCGCGCCCCATGAACGTCGCCGGCATGAGCACGGTCCGCGGCGCCAGCCGCTGAATCGCCCCCGCCAGCGCCGAGCGATACAACGTCGCCGAGTACTTCGCCAGCGATGGATGCGTCACGGTCACCACCCGGTCCACGCCCGACCGCGCCATCGCCTCCGCCGCCGCGTCGACCGCGGCGCCGACAACGCAGGCCGACACCTGCCCGCCCGTTTGCGCGGCGATCGCCCGCGCAGGCGTCACACACTGAAGCGCGGCCGGATGAAGCCGGTCGTCCCGTTGTTCCGCGAACACCATTACGTCCTGCGCCATGCTCCGTTCCCTATTGGCCGGCGTCGAGCAGCTTGAAGCTCTTCGCGGCTGACTCGAACGCGTCCTTGAGCTTGCCGAACTGGCTTTCGAGGCCCGTGCACGTCACGAGGTAGGTCCGGGCCTCGTCGCACACCCCCAGCGCCAGAAAGTGCATGTCGCGGCCCTGCACCTTGCCCGAGTACTCGAACAGGCACGTGTCGCGCCCCTGAAGCTTGCCCGGCTCCTCGCGGACCAGCTTGAGCGACAGTTGCGCAAACTGCCCCTTCGAGATGTCGCGGAACTGGTCCGCGGTCATCGCGGGCTGGATCATCACGTTCACATTCGGCGCCATCCCGTCGCTGGCGGTCCCGAACATCTGCACCACCACCTGCGACGTCCCGGCCGGGACCGGCTCAAACCCCGGCGCCTCGATCCGGAACCCGTGCACCGTGCTTTCGTACACCGCGGGTTTGCTGGCGCCGGACCAGTATCCCGCCCCGAACGCGCACAGCGCGCCGAGTCCAATGCAGGCCGGCAACCATCGCGAGCTAACCATGCATGCCTCCGTCGCCTCCGCCTAGATCGCCTTGGCTTCGTCGCGCAGCAGTCGAACCAGCTCCGCCGCGACCTGCTCCGGCTCGCCCGTGAGCGTCTTTCCCGCCTGGCGCGCGGGCGGGGGGTCAAGCTTGAGCGTCCGCACGCCACCGATCGAGCCGATCAGGTCGCCGAATCCGGGCACTTCCGCGCGGGTTACGAGCCGCAGCGGCTTCTTCTTGGCCTTCATCAGGTTCGGCAGCGACGGGTAGCGCGGCTCACAAAGCCCCTTCTCGCACGTAACCAGGGCCGGGAGCGCGGCCTCGACCACCTCTTCCGCGCCTTCCACGCGCCGATTCGCGACCAGCGACCTGCCATCCGCGGAAAGCTCCAGTTTGGTTGCGGCGCCGACGTGCGGGATGTCCAGCAGCTCCGCCAGCGCCGGGCCCAACTGCCCGCTGTCCAGGTCGATCTCCTGCTTGCCGCGCAGGATCAGGTCGTACCCGGCAGGCCGCACCACGCAGGCAATCAGGGCCGCGGTCTGAAGCTCGTCCAGCTTGTCGAACTCGTCGTCCTGGAGGTGGATCGCGTCGTCGGCGCCAATGGCGAGCGCCGTCCGCAGGGCTTCCCCCGCGCTCGCCGGACCGACGGTCAGGGCCGTAATGGACTCGACATCCTGGCGCGCTTCGCGCAACCGCACGGCCTGCTCGATGGCGAACTCGTCGAACGGGTTGACCACCAGCTTGACGCCGGCACGGTCGATGTCCAGGCCGTCGGGGCGGATCTTGATGTTGGTGGTCGAATCGGGGACTTGTTTGACCAGTACCAGAAGCTTCATGCTCGCCATCCCGTCAGCGGTCGCGGACGACGTCCTGCGCCCTAGGAGCTGGGGACATTGGACCCGGAGGTGACCCCGGGTGGGCAATGATAACCCCCACCCGTCCGGTGCCGCAATTCGGCGCGGCGGGGGCGTTCGACGCGCGCTCCCGGATGGGGCTTGCGGTCGCCGCCATCTGAGCCGGCCTGTCCCTGCGCCGGCCCCGTACGCACGCGCCGCCGTCGCGGGCCTGGTCTACGATCCGACCGGCTGCGTCGCCCGGCGCGACACCGGCAGCGCATGGAGGAATCCGGTAGGATCCGCGACGGGATGTTCTCACCAGACGACGCTCTGGTTTCGGCTGCGCGAGCCGGCGATTCGGACGCCATCGCCGAGCTGCTGCGCCGCCACGGGCCGGCGGTGGAGGCGGCGCTGCGCGTCGATCCCGTCTGGCGCGGGCTCATCGAACCGGCCGACGTGATGCAGGTCACCTACCTCGAAGCCTTCCTCCAGATGGAGCGCTACGACCCGCAGCGCGGCGTGGGGTTCGGCGCGTGGCTCGCGCGACTGGCGGAAAACAACCTGCGCGACGCGATCCGCGGCCTCCAGGCCGCCAAGCGCCCCTCGCCGCTGCGCCAGGTTCGGCCGCGGACCGAGGACTCGGTCCAGGGACTGCTGGCCGAGCTGGCCGCGGAAAGCGCCACGCCCAGCCGCAGCGTCGCGCGGCGCGAGCTGCACGGATTGCTCGACGCGGCGCTGGGCTGCCTCCCGGAAAACTACGGCGAGGTGATCCGGCTGTACGACCTCGAGCAGCGACCGATCGAGGAGGTGGCGGCGCGCCTGGGGCGTTCGCCCGCGGCCGTCCACATGCTGCGTGCGCGGGCCCACGATCGGCTGCGCGAGCAGCTCGGGCTGGACGCCGGGCGTCCGCCGTAATGCGGGCGCGTGTGCGACACCGGCGCGTGCGCGCGGAACCGGCGCGGGGACAAGCCGGCGCGGACGATGGCGATGGCAGCCCGATCGCGAAGCGCCCGCGTTCCGCGCCGTCCGGCTGCGCGGGTCGCATTGCCGCGCCCTCGTGCTACACTGCGTGGTTTGCGGCTCGCGCGCGAGCCGCACCCGGAGGCCGCTCGGATGCTGGTCGTCATGTCGCCGCAGGCCACCCCTGAGCAGGTGGACGCCGTCGCGCGGCGGATCGCCGAGCTGGGCTACACGCCGCACGTGATGCCCGGGGTGACCCGCACGGCGATCGGCGTGACCGGCAACCGCGGCCCGGAGGGGCGGGACGTGCTGGCGCTCATGCCGGGCGTCGAAGACGTCGTACGCGTCACCGCACCTTACAAGCTCGTCTCCCGCCAGACCCACCCGGAACCCACCGTCGTCCGCGCGGCCTCGACGCAGATCGGCGGTGGCGGCGTCACGCTCATGGCCGGTCCGTGCTCGGTCGAGAGTGAGGCGATGATCGTCGAAACCGCGCGCTTCCTGACCGGCCTCGGTGTGCGGTTGCTTCGCGGCGGCGCCTACAAGCCGCGCACCAGTCCCTACAGCTTTCAAGGCCTCGGCGCCGAGGGGCTGCGGCACCTGGCCGCGGCACGCGCCGAAACCGGCATCGGCATCGTCACCGAAGTCATGGACGTCGAAAGCATCGCGCAGATCGAGGAGCATGCCGACGTGCTCCAGGTCGGCACGCGCAACATGCAGAATTACCCCCTGCTGCGCGCCCTTTCCCGCTGCCGAAAGCCCGTCCTTCTCAAGCGCGGCCTGGCCGCCACGCTCGAAGAGTGGCTCATGGCCGCCGAGTACCTCATGAGCGGTGGAAACTACCAGATCATCCTCTGCGAGCGCGGCGTGCGGACCTTCGCCGACCACACCCGCAGCACGCTCGACCTGTCCATCGTCCCGGTCGTCAAGCACGTCTCGCACCTGCCGGTGGTGGTCGACCCCAGCCACGGCACCGGGAAGGCCGAATACGTGCCCGCCATGTCGCGCGCCGCGGCGGCGGCCGGCGCCGACGGGTTGCTGATCGAAGTTCACCCGTGCCCCGCGCGGGCACTCTCCGACGGAGCGCAGTCCCTGGACTTCGCCGCTTTCGAGGCGATGATCGCATCCCTGCGCCCCCTGACGACGGCCATGAACCTGACCCTCCGTTGATCCCGCGCCGCGCAGCCCCCGGAGCGCACCATGCGAACCGCCCTCTCAGCCGTCCTGTTCCTCCTGTTCGCGCCTCTGCTGGGTGCCGGGTGCTCCGGAGCCGCCGAATCTCCCGCGTCGCCCAACGGGCGCACCGCGGGCGCCGCCACGCAGCCGGCCACCGCGCCGGCCACGCCGCGGTCCAGCTCGCGCTTCCGCCGCTATCCGCTCGACACCCTGCCGCAGTCGAGAATCCGCGTGAACGGAAACGACTTGCGCGTCTGGCTCGCGATCACGGATGCCCAGCACATGGAAGGGCTCATGCACGTGCCGGCCGAGGAGATCGCCGACGATCAGGGCATGCTCTTCGTCTTCCCCGACGAGGAGGAGCGCTCTTTCTGGATGCGCAACACGATCACGTCGCTCGACATCGCCTACATGCGCACCGACGGCACCATCGTGAAGACCTACACCATGCCCCCGCTTACGCTGAACAGCTTCCCGTCGATCGAGCCGGCGCGGTGGGTTCTCGAAGTCAAGGCCGGAACCTTTGCGCGGCTCGGGATCGACGCCGGGGACGTCGTCTCCATCCCGCGCGAGCTGCAATCACCCTGAGCCGACGCCCCGGGGCCCGCGCGCCTCACTCGCCGAGCAGCGCCCGCACGCGGTCGGCGGTCTGCGCCGCGCTCAGCCCGCAGTACTCCAGCTCCTCGGCCGGCTCACGCGTGGACTTGGGCACCCGGTCGCAGTGCGCCGTACGCACGCGAATCCCCCCGCCCGCGGCCGCCGCCTCGCACACCGCCGCGCCCAGCCCCCCGCCGTAGTTGTCCTCGACCACAAGAGCGCGGCGCCCGCAGCTCCGCAGCGCGGCCACAAGCCGCTCGGTCGCCAGCGGCAGCCCGTAGGCGTCGATCACCGCGGCGCGCACGTTCTGCCGCGCCAGGAGCTGCGCCGTCTCGAGCGCGACGTGCACCATGGTCCCGGACGCGATGATCGCCAGGTCGTCCCCGGGACGCAGCACGTTGAACCCGCCCGGCTCGAAGCTCGCCCCTTCCGGATAGAGCAGCGGCACGTCCGGACGATGCGTGCGCATGTAGCACATCCCGCGCAGCTCGACCATCAGACGCGTGCAGGCCGCGGCCGCCACCGCGTCTGCGGGCTGGAAGTACCAGCACAGCGGGCTGGCGCGGTCGTCGCCGCGCACGGTCGTCAGCGCGCGGAAGAACGGCGCATCCAGCAGTCCCATCTGGCTGGGACCGTCGGAGCAGGGCGTCACGCCGGAGTGCGACCCGACGATCTTGATGTTGCTGCGCGAGATGCTGGCCAGCTCGACCTGGTCCAGCGCCCGGGCGATGAACTTGGCGAACGAGTTGGCGAACGGGATCAGCCCGGCGGCCGCCATCCCCGCCGCAACCGACAACATGTTCTGCTCGGCGATCTTGCACTCGAAGAAGCGGGCCGGGTGCGCCCGGGCGAAGATCTCGGTGAACGTCGAGTTGCTCACGTCACCGTCGAGGCACACCACCTGCGGTACAACTTCGCCGGCGGCGCGCAGCGCCGCGCCGTACGCCCGGCGCGTCGACAGCAGGCGCCTCTGCACCGCGGCCTCCAGGCCCGCGCGGGACATCATCTCCGAAAAGCCCGGCCACTCCGCGCGGCGCGGGTCGACCCGCAGCGGCACCGCCGCCCTGGGCGGAGGCGCGGGCCGCGGCAGCGCCGCCGGGTCCCCACCCGCCGGAACGCTGCGATCCAGGCTCGCGTACGCGACCGGCAACTCGCTCGCTGGCAGCGGCTTGCCGTGCCAGTTGCCGGCGCGGAGCGACTCCACCCCCCAGCCCTTCACCGTTCGGGCGACGATCGCCAGCGGACGCTCCTGCGCGCCACCCCGCAGCGCGTCGGCGATCGCGTCCGGGTCGTGCCCGTCAATCTCTTTCACGCTCCAGCCGAAGGCGCGCAGCTTCTCCGCCAGCCGCGGCGCGTGCTGCTGTGCGGAGACGTCACCCGCCTGCCCCTGGCGGTTGCAGTTGAACACCGCGACGACGTTGGTCAGTCCGTAGTCGACGATGAAATCCGCGGCCTCCCAGATCTGCCCTTCACGCGACTCGCCGTCTCCGACCAGCGCGAACACGCGCCGTGGCGAGCCGTCCAGCCTTGCGGCCGCCGCCAGCCCCGCCGCCACGCTCAGCCCCTGTCCCAGGCTGCCTGTCGCCGCGTCGAAGAACGGGAACCCCTCGGCCGGGTTGGGATGCCCGTCGAGCACGCTGTCCCGCGCGCGAAGCTGGTCCAGCTCCGCAACCGTCAGCGGCCGCAGCGACCCGTCGCCGCGCGGCCCCGTCCCGACCGCTCCGCCCAGGTCGGCCCAGGCGGCGTAGACGATGGGCACGGCGTGCCCCTCGGACAGCACCAGCCGGTCGCCGTGCGGGTCGGTCGGCCGCGCAGGGTCATGGCGCATCTCGCGGTACAGCAGGTGCGCCACGAGATGCGCCAGGGACAGAGCCGACGAAGGGTGACCGGCGCCGGCCAGGCTGGTCATCCGCACCACGTGTTTTCCGAGTTCGGCGGCCTTGGAGTGGATCGCGAGAGCAGGGCTCATGGAGTTTTGTATACCCGGTGGGGAAGCGACGCGGGCGCCCGCGCCCAGTCAAGCGTACGGACGAACGTCGACCGCAGGCAGTCACATGCCGGGATACGAGCATAGTCGCGGACCAGCGCCGCCGGCAAGCGGCGCGCCGCACACGACCACGGCCTGTCGCGCTTCACGTGCTGCGCGACTGCCAGGAACGCCGCACGGCGGTGATCCGTCCTCGCCGCCGGCGCGTGGAGGAGTTGCAGCGCCGCCTCATGGCAGCCGGATCCGACAAGGAGCGGATCGCCGCGGTCGCCGCGGTCGACCAGGAGCGTGACGCGCTCAGCCGCAGGATCGACGAGATCTTCGAACAGCAGCTCAAGCCGCGCCTGGAGCGCATCCCCAACCGCGCGCAGCGCCAAGCCGCGCTGGGGCGCGCGCCACCGGCACGCCCCTGACCCCACCTGCCCTGCGACGCCCGCACGCGTTGGCCGCGACCCGGCGTCTCAGTTCACGATCTCCGTCCCGCTCTCCCCCGCCACCGCCGCCGCAATCCGCTCCGTGCCGCAGATGACCGCCCGCGCCGGCCGCCCTCGCGCACCCGCGACGAACGCGATCGCCGCTTCGATCTTCGGCGCCATCGACCCGGGCGGAAACTGCCCCGCGGCCAGGTATCGCCGCGCGTCGGCCACGCTGAGCCGATCCAGGTCGCGCTGCCCCGGCCGCCCGAAATCCAGCGCCACGCGCTCCACGCCGGTCGCGAGAACCAGCACGTCCGCGCCGATGCCGAGCGCCAGCAGGCTTGACGTCAGGTCCTTGTCGATCACCGCCTCGCAACCGACCCGCTGCCCGCCGCGCTGCACGACCGGCACGCCTCCGCCGCCGGCCACGACCAGCAGCTCCCCGGCTTCGACCCAGCGCCGGATCGCGTCGATCGCGACAATCGCCCGCGGCCGCGGCGACGGGACCACGCGCCGCAGCCCGCGACCCGGCACGGCGACCATCGCGTAGCCGCACTTCTCCTGAAGCTCCCGCGCACGCTGCGCGGAGTAGAACGCCCCGACCGGCTTGGTCGGCGCGCCGAACGCCGGATCGTCCGCGTCGACCTCCACGGTGGTCACGATCGGGACGACCGCCCGCGTGATCCCGCGCTGCGCAAGCGCGTTCTCCAGACAGACCGCGATCATGTACCCCATCCCGCCCTGCGTGTCGGCGACGCATACGTCCAGCGGCAGCGAATACACCTCGCTCGATGCGATCTCGACCCGGCGAAGCACGTTGCCGACCTGCGGACCATTCCCGTGCGTCAGCACCAGGCGGTGGCCCCGCGCCACCAGCTCGACCAGGTGCTCGGCCGTGCGGCGCGTGGTGGCGAACTGCTCCTCGATGGTCCCGACGGCGCCGGGCGGGGAAATGGCGTTCCCGCCCAGGGCGATCACAAGCGTCGATGAAGCGGTCATGAATGACTATATCGGTCGCCGTCGCACCCGACTGGTGGTCGCGACGTGAGGCGACGCGTCGCCCGGCGGGGCGGGTGCGATTCCGCGCAGCCGTGCGAGGTCGCAGCGGGTCAGAAATCGACCGCCGACGGGCGATACGGGATGTTGAGCGTGAAATCGACGAAGGACTTGTGGAACTTGTCGTCCACCGACCCGAAAACGTCTTCGAACTCCTGCTGTCGCTGCGTGGGGTTGAAGTGCTCGCCGTCGGGACGCTGCGCAAGCCTGCGCATGTAGGCCGAGAACGCATCGCGCTTCTTGGCCCACAGGTAGTTGGTCATGGCCCAGCCTTCCGGGTACTTGTCCATGCCCCACATTCCATCGTCGCAGATGAACTGCCGCGAAGGTGGAACCGCGTCGCGGTTGCGGCGGTACTTCTTGCGGAACTCCCCCAATCGGTAATGGTTGGTCACGCCCAGGCTGGCCCCCAGCTTGCCCGGTGGCAGCTCGAACATCTGCGCCAGCCCCTCGGTCAGCCAGCGCGGGTAGTCGCCCTTGCGGTTGAAGATGCCGCAATTGAAGTGGATGTGGTGCGCCGCCTCGTGCTGGATCACGGTCACGTTGTAGTAGTCGCTCCACGCGTTCATCCGGTTGGTGATGAACTGCCGCTGCCGCCAGTGCACCCCCGGTTGCGCGAGCTGCTTGCGCATCTCCGCGATCTGCGGAACTTCGCGCATGTCGAAGAACGCCGACCGGTTGACGTCGCGCTGGTAGAAGCCGGCTACGCCGTCCGGAATGCCGCCGGCCATGGCCGCCCCGTACGCCTTGAACTCCTCGTACGTCGCGAAAAAGTAGATCTCAAGCTTGAACTCGGGCCGCGCCGGCGGGATGCCGGTCATCTTCATGAACGTGTGGCACCACTTGTAGACCGACTCGAGCCGGCTCGCCAGCTCGCGCGCCAGGTCCTTCGTCGACGTGTGCACCAGCACAAAATGCGGCGTCTCATACACCTGCGGAGCCGTGCCCTTGCCCGTCGCCGCGATGCGCAGCATGTCATCCAGCGACGCCTTGTTCACCGGCAGCGGCGACAGGTCGGCCGTCGTGACCGACACGTCCGCGCCCGGCTCGATCGCGTCATCGCCGAGGATCTCGTTGATGATGTCGTCGCTGATCGCCTCGGCCAGCCCGTCGGGGCCGCCCTCCTCACCCTCGCCCGGCTTCGACGGCGTAGCGCTCCGCGCCGGCGTCCCGCTCCCAGCCGGCGCCCACTCCACCGCCTTCACTTCCGCGCGCTTGAAGCGCCGCGTGATGCCCTTGGAGGTCAGTTCGTACCCCCCATCGTCGAGCCGCTTGATCTCGCCCGCGAGCTTCTTGCCGTCCTTGAGCACGAGCGTGCCCTGGCCGCTCTCCTGTCCCCACGCCGGCGACGGCGCAAGCGCCAGTCCCAGCCCAAGCGAAACCCACAACACCAGCACGCGTCGCACCATGTCACCACCCGTCCATCGTTGCGGCGACCCGCGCAGAACCAGCCTCCAAGCCGTCCATTCCGCGCTGCACGCGCCTCCGCAAGTTCGGCTCTAGTTTAGCCGGACCGCCCGTCCGCGGCCATTCCAATCCACCCGCCGCTTCCGGCGGCGCCGCGAGAATCGCGACCGTGCTCACCGCCCGGGCACGACCTGCACGGATGCGGTTTCCGCGGCAGTCCCGTACACTGGCGCGCCGCTGCGACCCTCGAATGGCGGGTCCGCGTCGGCGAGAGGCCATGAACTCGGTGCTCCTGGACACGCTGCGGATCATCGGCGACTCGTCGCCGTACCTGCTGCTCGGCTTCCTGCTCTCTGGCGTCATGCAGGTCGCGCTCGGGCGCGTCGAGTGGGTGTCTCGGTTGCTGTCCGGCTCGGGCCCGCGGCCGATCCTGTGGGCCGCCCTGCTGGGCGCCCCGCTCCCGCTCTGCTCGTGCAGCGTCGTGCCGGCAGCGTTGACGCTTCGGCGGCAGGGCGCCAGTCGCGGCGCGACCGCTTCGTTCCTGGTCTCGGTGCCCGAGACGGACGTCGTCTCGATCGTCCTGACCTGGGGGTTGCTCGGACCGCTGATGGCGGTGTTTCGACCCTTCGCGGCCGTGGTCAGCGCCATCGCCACCGGCCTGGCGGTTGACCTCGCGCAGCGCTGGTTTCCGGATGCCGACGCCGCCGTCCAGCCCGCGCCCGAGTGCGGGCGCAAACCGACGTCGCGGGGGATGGTGCGCGACGTTTTTCACTTCGGCTTCGTCGAGCTGTTCGACGACCTGATCGGTTCGCTCCTCCTGGGCCTGGTGATGGGAGGACTGGTCACGGCGCTCATGCCGTCGCTGGGACTCAGCCGCACCACTGGCGGCAGCCTGTGGACCATGCTGGCGATGGCGGCACTGGGCGTCCCCTCCTACGTATGCGCGTCGGCCACGACTCCCATCGCCGTCGGACTGATCCTTGGCGGCGTCAGCCCGGGCGCTGCGCTGGTGTTCCTTCTCAGCGGACCGGCCACCAACGCCGGGACGATCCTCGTGCTGTGGCGGCACCTGGGCCGAACCTCCACCCTCACCTACGTCACGTGCATCGTGGCGTCCGCAATCCTGATGGGACTATGGCTCGACGCGATCGCCGGCGAAGGCTCGACCAGCCTCCCCGCTGTCGCGCCGCAGCTCTCCGAGTCGCTCGGGCCGGTCCAGCTCACTGGACTCCTCGCGTTCCTGGTCCTCACCGTCGCCAGCTTCGTGCGCACCCGCGCCCTCGACGCGGCGGCCGGGCGCCTCGCCGCTGCCGGTATTCCTCTGCGCCCCATCGTCGTGAAGGTGCTGGCGGTCCTGCTGCCGTTCGCAGCCTGGGCGTCGGCCGGGCTCTTCACCCTCGCGCCCGGCGAGCGGGCCTTCAGCAGCACCTGGGGGCGCGTGCACGGCCCGATGCTCGGTCCCGGGCTGCACTTCGGATGGCCCCCGCCCGTAGGCGGCGTCGACCGCGTCTCCGTCACGATGATTCGCCGCGCCGAGTATGGATTCCCAATCGGCGATCCGTCGAGCCCCGCCGCCGCGTCCGCTTGGCTCCTCACCGGCTCCGAGGACTTCGTCGACGTGCGCTGCGCCGTGCAGTACCGCATCCAGGACGCCCCTCGCGCCGTGTGGCGCAGCCTCTACGGCGTCGAGGCGACGGAGGCGCTGATGCGCCGCGCCCTCGAATCGGCGTTGCGCACGGCACTCGCCACGCGGAGCATCGACACGGTCTACAGCACCGACCGGGCCGACCTGGAGCGCCGCGTTCGTGACGAACTGCTGCCCGAGGCTCTGGCGCGGGTCGACGCAGGGCTCGAGATCATCGCCGTCAACCTGGTCGAAGTGCACGGGCCGCCGCCGGTCCACGCCGCCTTTCGCGACGTCGCCAGCGCGGTCGAGGACCAGGCCCGCCTGGCCGGCGCCGCGTGGGAATACGACGAACGCGTGACACGTCAGGCCGCCGCGGACGCCATCGTCCGCGTTTTCGCCGCGGAAGCGGCGGCCTATGTGGCCAAGCAGCGCGCGGAGGCTGAGGCGCGGGTGTTCGCGTTACAGCTTGAGAGCTTTGCCGAGGCCCCGGAGGTCACGGCCCGGCGGCTCTACCTGGAGTGTCTCGACGCCGTGCTGCCGCAGCTTCGAAAGGTGCTGCGGCTGGGCGCCGACGCCGACCTGTGGTTGAGTGAGCGGACCGGACCGCTGCGCCGCGTTCCGGACGAGCCGCCGGCGGACCAGCGCCGCTAGGGGTGGCGCGGAAAGCGATACCGCGTCGCGCGGCAGGGGGTCGCGCGACGCGGCATGGACTGGAGGCGGGGGGAATCGAACCCCCGTCCCGAAGCATTTCGGACAGGGCCTCTACGTGTGTGTTCGGTCCACTTGTGTTTTAAGCGCCCCGCAGGCCGGCCGACAGGCCACCGGAGCGCCGATTTCGACTGTTTCTCGCCTGTTCGCCGTCGATCAGAGCGAACGGGCCAGCCTGCTGATAACGTCGGTGATGGCTAGCAGGCGTTGCCGGCCGACGCGCAACCGTTTAGTTAGGCTGCGATGCGGTAGCCATTGCTGGCATCTAAGGTTTTTTGCCAGGTGTTTTACGAGGCCGCCTGACAACCTCGACACGCCACCCTGACCTCAACCTGCCCGGTCGAAGCCAATCGCCCCCGAATCGAAACACGGCGGTGACACAGCGTCGCCCGCAACTCCAGGATTATAGCCGCAATCCGACGTTGTCGTGATTCCCTCCCATCGCGCAATAAAAAGGGACCTCGCGCGGCGGTGGCCGGGCTCCTGGCAAACCACCGGCGAGGCCCCAACACTCCGGGTCGGTCGGGGGGCGAATCCAGCCGACCCTTCGCCACGGCTGTCTCCCCGCAGCCCGTGACGTCGGCTGCGGCTGCCTGGCTCCCTACGAGGCAGCCGCAAGGCACGTCGCATACCCCCGTAGCAACCGCCGTTCCGAGCGCAAGAAAAACCGGCACGTCTCATAAGAGGCTAACAACAAGAGTGTTATGTACCGACGTTGCGATGTATGGGTAAATGGGTTGGGCAAATCTCCCCACCACATGGGTAACGCATGGGGACTCATTCCCCACACTGAACGCTGCGAGTCCGCCGCAGGATCATTCCCTTGCTCGGCAATTCGCGCACGCAGCGGGATTCGTCCGGCCGGGTGCGACGTCCGGTGACAGACCCGCTACCATCCCCGTTCTTCGAACCGCTCATGGAGCAAATGAATGCTCGGGAGACTGCTCGCCGAAGGTGTCGGTGTCTTCGCGCTGTGTTTCGTTGGGGGCGGGGCGATTCTCGCCAATCAGCATCTCGGTGGCGGTTCGGGGTTGGCCGGCGTCGCGCTGGCGCACGGGCTGATCCTGGCCGTCATGGTGACGGCGACGCTGAACGTCAGCGGCGGACAGCTCAACCCGGCGGTGACCCTCGGCCTCCTGGCGGTGGGACGGATGCGGATCCTCGACACCGTCGGCTACCTCGCGGCGCAGCTCGCCGGCGGCCTGGCGGCCGGGCTGCTGCTCACCGGAACGGTGTTCCTGCACGTCGCGGCGCCCGACGGCTCGCCGCTCGACACCATGCAGGCCACCCCACACTACGACGCGGCGAAGCTCGGCGCGGGGGACGCCGAGTTAGCGCGCGAGATGGGCGGCGTGCGCGGTCGTTTCGACGTCAACCGGGCTGCCGTAACGGCGATGACCATCGAGGCGGTGCTCGCGTTCTTCCTCATGTTCGCCGTGATGGGGACGGCGGTCGACCCGCGGCACCCGAAGGTGGGGGGGTTCGCCATCGGGCTGGCCTACGCGGCGGACATCCTGGTGGGCGGCCCGCTGAGCGGGGCGGCCGTGAACCCGGCCCGCTACGTGGGAACGGGCTATTTCGGGAGCGGTTCGCTATTCTGGTCGCAGCTCTGGGTGTACTGGGCGGGACCGGTGCTGGGCGCCGTGGTCGCCGCCATCGCCTACGAGCACCTGATCCTGCGGCCTGGCGCGCGAAGCTCCGCGGGCTGATCGCGCGATCGAGCGAGGGACCCCATGCCGGGAAACGAAACACCTCCACCGCCGGTCGACCTGCCGCGGATCGAGCGCGCCGTGCGCGAGATTCTGGAGGCGATCGGCGAGGACCCGGAGCGCGAGGGTCTTCGCGAAACGCCCGCGCGCGTGGCGCGGATGTACGCCGAGCTGTTCTCGGGTCTGCGCGAGAACCCCGAGGCGCACCTGGGCACGACGTTCGACGAGGACCACCACGAAATGGTGATCCTGCGCGACATCGCCTTCAACAGCATGTGCGAACACCACCTGATGCCGTTCGAGGGCAAGGCGCACATCGCCTACATTCCCGGCGGGAAGGTGGTCGGCCTGTCGAAGCTGGCGCGGATCGTGGACTCCTATGCGCGCCGCCCGCAGGTGCAGGAGCGCCTGACCTCGCAGGTGGCGGATCTCCTGGCGCACCGCGTCCACGTGAAGGGCTGCGCCGTCGTCATGGAGGCGGTCCACACCTGCATGACCTGCCGCGGCGTGAAGAAGCCCGGGAGCGTGATGATCACGTCGGCGCTGCGCGGCCTGATGCAGACCAGCCAGCCTACGCGAAGCGAGGCGATGGCGCTCCTCACGCGGCCCTAGGCGGTCGGCGAGACGGTGGGGCGGGGCTATAATCGCACTCGGCGCCTCCCGGCGCCCCGGAGTGGTGCATGAGTGCGGACATCGAGCTCGCGGACGTCCGGAAGGTCTATTACAAGGATCGGATCGAAATCCGAGTGCTCGACGGGCTGAACCTGACGATCCGGTCCGGCGAGTTCGTGGCGTTGATGGGTCCCAGCGGGTCGGGCAAGTCCACCCTGCTGCACCTCATCGGCGGGCTGGACTCGCCCACGGCGGGGTCGGTTCACGTCGGCGGCGCGGCACTGGAGCGGATGAGCGAGCGGCAGCTCACCACCTGGCGCAGCCAGCACGTGGGGTTCATTTTCCAGATGTACCACCTGGTGCCGGTGCTGACCGCGGCGCAGAACGTCGAGCTGCCGTTGCTGCTGTTCCACATGCCCGCGCGGGAGCGGCGCGAGCGCGTCGCGACCGCGCTGCGCGTGGTCGGCCTGGCGGATCGCATGAGCCATCGGCCCAACCAGCTCTCCGGCGGGCAGGAGCAGCGCGTCGCCATCGCGCGCGCCATCGTCACCGACCCGCAGGTGATCCTTGCGGACGAGCCCACCGGTGATCTCGACGCGAAAACGTCCGAGGAAATCCTCAGCCTGCTCAACCTGCTCAACACCGAGTTCAAGAAGACCATCCTGATGGTCACGCACGATCCGCGGGCCGCCGCCCACGCCCAGCGCTCGCTGCACCTGGACAAGGGTGCGCTGATCCACGACCTCGCCGGCGACGCGCACCGCGACCATCGACCCTGCCGCGTCTGCCGTCAGCCCGTGCCGCACGACGCACGCTTCTGCGGGCAGTGCGGCTCGAGCGCCACCGAGGCACGCTCGACGCCGGCGGCGGCCGGATGACACCCAGCAGGGTCTACCGCGACCCGGCCCGACCGGTCGGCGCGACGGAATCCGCCCCATGACGATGAGCTACGTTCTGCTTCAGAACCTGCGCCGCAATCGGCTGCGTACCGCGCTCACGGTGGCCAGCTTCGCCCTGCCCGTGGGTGTGCTGGTCATCGCCGTCTCGCTGGTGGCCATCTTCGTCCGCACCGGCGTCCGGGCGCAGCGCGAGCTGCGCCTGGCGGTGCGCAGCAACCTGTCGCTGGCGTCCCTGCTGCCCGAGGGCCATCGCCGCAAGATCGAGGAGCTGGACCCTGACCGATCGCGCCTGCGGGCGGTGTGCGGGTTCCGCTGGTTCGGGGGCCGCGTGCCGGGAACCGGGGAGACCGTGCAGACGCTTGGAGTGGACGCCGACACGTTCGCGACGGTCTTCAGCGAGCTGGCCCTGAGCGACGCCGAGGACGAGCGCTTCAACCGCGAGCGGCGGGCGGCGGTGGTAGGGGAGCAACTGGCGCGGAAATACAACTGGCGCGTGGGCGAGAAGTTCACGCTGGACAGCAACATCCCGCCCTACCTGTCGCTCGAGTTCATCCTCATCAAGACGCTGCCGCAGCCCGAGCGAGCCCTGGCGGTCTACTTCCGGCGCGACTACTTCGAGGAAGCGCTGCGCCGGCAGGGCAACGAGACCGCGGGCTGCAACGTGTACTGGGTGAAGTGCCAGAGCGCCGAGGCGCTTCAGTCGCTCCGGACCGAGATCGACGCGTCGTTCGCCAACACCCCCAGCGAGACCGAGTCGGTGGACGAGAACGCTTTTTTCGCGCTCTTCACCCAGGCGCTGGGGGACATCCCCGGACTGATGCAGGCCATGACCGTCGTGGTGGTGTGCATCATGGGGCTGGTCGCCGGAAACACGATGATGATGAGCATTCGCGAGCGTACGCGCGAGCTTGCGGTCTTCAAGGCGATCGGCTTCCAGTCGCGGCGCATCTTCCTGATCGTGCTGTCGGAAAGCGTGCTGCTGGCCCTGCTGGGCTCCATCGTCGGGATCGTGCCCGTGGCGACGGCGCTCTATCTCGTCCCGCTGCCGGTGCGGTTCGGCCCGATCGGGCGGGTCGAGCTCTCGCCCGTGGCGGTGATCGCCGGACTGGCGATCTCGCTGCTGGTCGGAGTCGCGGCCGGATTGCTCCCGGCCTGGAGCGCGCTGCGGCTGCGGACGACGGACGCGCTGCGGCGCGTGGCGTGAACGAATGGCGCTGCCGCTTCACTACCACTGGCGCAATCTCTTCGTGCGGCGCACCTCGACGCTGCTCACCGTGCTGGTCGTCGCCGCCGTCGTGGGGACGCTTACCTGGATCCTGGCCTTCAGCACCGCGCTGAGCGAGTCGCTCTCCATCGCCAGCGACCAGCGCAAGCTGATCGTCATCCGCCGCGGCAGCGAATCCGAGACCAACAGCGCCATCCGAACCGACGAATTCAACCGCCTCCACCAGCTCAGCGGCGCGGCACGCGACGAACGGGGCGCGCCGCTCATCAGCCCCGAGCTCATGGTGCAGCTCTCCCTGCCGCGCGCCCGGGACGGCGGTCGGACCAAGGCCAACGTCGCGGTTCGCGGCGTGACGCAGACCGCCTTCCAGGTCCACCGCGTCGTCCGTCCGGATGGCGTGCTGTTCGCGACCGGCGAGCCGGAGGTGATCGTCGGCCGGCGCGCCGCCGAGCAGTTCCTCGGACTCCAGGTCGGGCAGACGATTCACCTTGGTTCGGGCACGAAGCGCGCGTACCGCGTGGTGGGCACGTTCAGCGCGGGGGGCGGGCCTCTGGAAAGCGAGGTATGGGGCTATCTCGGCTCGCTCCAGAACGCCTACAACCGCCCCGGCGTCTACTCGTCCGCGGCCCTGCGCCTGGCCGACGGCGCCGACGCCGCCGCGCTGGCCGAGCAGATCCGTCAGCCGCCGATCGAGCTGGAGGCCGAGACCGAGGCCGCCTACTGGGCCCGGCAGTCGTCGAACCTCGATGTGTACCGGGTCATCGCGGCGTCGCTGGTGGCCGTCATCGGCGTCGCGGCGGGGTTCGCCATCACCAACACGCTCTTCTCGATGGTTGCGGGCCGGTCGCGCGAGATCGCGATGCTGCGCACCATCGGCTTTTCGCGCGGGAGCATCCTCGCCGGGTTCGTAATCGAGTCGGTCATGCTGTCGCTGATCGGGGGGGTGCTCGGATGTGCCGGTTGTGCCGCCTGGCTGGCCCTGGTGGGCAGCACCAAGGACATGTTCGGCGCGCGGACGTTCACGACGCTGGCGTTCCAGGTCCGCCTCACGCCGCTGATCGTGCTGGCGGCGCTGCTGCTGGTGATGCTGATCGGCGCGGCGGGCGCGATCGCGCCGGCCATCCGCGCATCGCGCACGCGGGTGATCGACGCGCTGCGCGAGGCGTAGCCGCGGTGAGCGGATGAGACTCAAACTCGCCTATCTGGTCCGCAACCTCAGCCGGAACTGGCTGCGCACCGTGCTGACCTGCCTGGCCGTGGCGCTTCCCATCACCATCTTCGTCCTGTCCGCCGCGGTCATCGACGGCATCGAGTGGTTCCTCGACAACTCGGCCAAGCAACTCCGCCTCATCGTCACCAACCGCATGTCGATCGTAAACCCGCTCCCCTCCGGCCATCGGGCCAGGATCGAGGCGCTCGACCCATCCGGCAGGCGGCTGCTCTCCGTCTGCGGCGTGCGCTGGATCGGAGGGGTCATCGAGAACAGCTCGACCCCGCTCTCGACGCTCGCGGTCGACCCGGACGCGTTCGTGGCCACGCTCCCGGAGCACCGCCTCACACCGGCCGAGGTCGATGCCTGGACGCGCGACCGGCAGGCGATCGCGGTCGGACGCGGGACCGCCGCCCAGCTCGGCTGGAAGCCGGGCGATCGCGTCACGATTCGGGCCTCGGTCCCGCCCTACACGGCGGTCGAGTATCACGTCATCAGCACGCTGCCCGACAGCGAGGACGGGGTGACGCTGTGGGTGCGGCGCGACTACATCGAGGAAACGCTGAAGATCCCCGGCGGCATCACCGACTGGATCAGCTTCTTCTACGTGAAGTGCGCCACGAAGGCGGACCTGGAGCGCTTCAAGGCCGAGATCGACGCACTCTTCGCCGGCTCGCCCGACGAGACCAAGACGCAGGACGAGAAGGCCTTCATGAATCAATTCATCACGCAGCAGTTCAACCTGCCGCGCAACCTCACCATCCTCGCACTGGTCACGATCTTCGTGGCCATGATGGCCGCCTTGAACACCATGGGCATGAACTTCCGCGACCGGTTGAGCGAGTTCGCCACGCTCAAGTCCCTCGGCTTCACCGGCGGTCTCACCTTCACCCTGATCCAGGTGGAGAGCCTGCTGCTGTGCGGCATCGGCGGGCTGCTCGGCGCGCTGCTGCCCTACGTCGTTTTCACGCACACCCCGATCCGCGAGATCCCGGTGCCGGTCATCCAGGTGCTGATCATCAAGCCGCACGTGGTCGCCTACGGGGTGGCGATCGCCCTGGCGATCGGCGCGATCGCCGCCGCCGGCCCGGCGTGGCGTGCCGCCCGGCTGCGCGTGGTGCTGGCGCTGCGGAACCTCGAATGACGCTGCCGCTGACTTACAACTGGCGCAACCTGTTCGTACGGCGCTTCAGCAGCGGGCTCACGGTCCTGGTCGTGGCGGTCGTGACCGCGGTGCTGTGCGTGCTGCTGTCGTTCGCCTCGGGCATCGCAGCGTCCCTGGCGGCCAGCGGCCGGCCCGACAACCTGATGGTGCTCAAGCCGGGCGCAACCGCCGAGAGCACCAGCCTGATCCTGCCCGAAGAAGCCAACACGCTCGTTCAGACGCCCGGGCTTAGGCTCGGCGCCGATGGTCAGCCGCTGCTGAGCCGCGAGCTGTCCCTTCAGACCAACATTGCGCACCGCGCCCGGGCCGACATCGAGGCCAACGTCGCCGTCCGCGGCGTCGACCCCGAGGCGTTCCAGGTGCACTCCGACCTGAAGCTGCTTCCCGGCGGGCGGCGGATGCAGCCCGGCGCGATGGAGGTCATCGTCGGAAAAGCCGCCAGCCAGCGCTTCCGCGGACTCGACGTGGGCCAATCGGTCGAGCTCGGTCCCGGCGGAAACCGGCGCTTCACCGTGGTCGGCATCTTCGAGTGCGGGGGGAGCGCGTTCGAGAGCGAGGTCTGGGGCTGGCGCACGGTCATTACGGACGTCTACAAGCGGCGCTTCATTTCCAGCGTGGTCCTGCGACTCACCTCGTCCGCCGACGCGGAACGCGCGATTCAGTTCATCCGGGGCGGAAACGTGAACCTCGCCGCGCGGCGCGAGACCGATTACTACCACGAGCTGTCGGCCAAGACGCGCGAGATCGTGGTCCTGACGTCGATCCTGATCGGCATCATGGCCGTCGGCGCCGCCTTCGCCGTCGCTAACACCATGTTCGCCGCCGTCGACGGTCGCCGCCGCGAGATCGCCATGCTCCGCACGATCGGCTTCTCGCGCACCGCGATCGTCGTCGCGTTCCTGTTCGAATCGACCCTGCTCTGCGCACTGGGCGCGGTGTTCGGACTTTCCGTCGGACTCGTCTTCAGCGGCTGGCGCTCCGACTTTCTCTCCGACGCCACCTGGACCGTGCTGGTCTTCGAGTTGGCCGTTACACCACGGGTGTTGCTGGTCTCGTTCGGCATGGCACTGCTCGTCGGCGTCCTGGGGGCGCTGGCTCCGGCCTTGCGCGCCTCGCGCATCCCCATCATCTCGGCCCTGCGAAACGTCTGACCCGCGCCGTGCACTCCGCGCCGGGCCGGCGTCTGTCCCCGAGCGCGACGCACCCACGCGCCGCCCTGCCGACCCCGCACGTTGATTCCCCGCCTGCCGCGCCGTATCGTGTCCAGGCCAGCGCGGCGCCGGGCGCACCGGCTGCCGATGTAGCTCAATGGTAGAGCACGGCTTTCGTAAAGCCGGGGTTGTGGGTTCGACTCCCACCATCGGCTCTGCGGTCCCGCTTGAACTCCACGGTTCCCATTCCGCCCGGCGACGCCGACGTGCTCGTGATCGGTGGCGGCGCCGCAGGTCTGGCGGCCGCGATCTTCGCCCGCCGCGCCAGTTCCGCGCTGCACGTGACGGTGCTGGACGGGGCCGCCCGGCTCGGCGCGAAGATTCTCGTCAGCGGCGGCGGCCGCTGTAACGTCACCAACCGTTGCGTCAACGCCGACGATTTCCGCGGGGGAAACCGGAATCGGATCCGCCGCGTTCTGGCCGCCCTGCCCGTCCCGCAAACGATCGCGTTCTTCGCCGAGATCGGCGTGCCGCTGCACGAGGAGGAGGACGGCAAGCTCTTCCCCGACGCGGGTGACGCCCGCGCCGTCCTCAACGCGCTGCTTTCCGAGGCGGGCCGCGTGGGCGTCCACGTTCGATGCGCGTGCCGCGTCGCGGCGACCGAGCGCGACGCGGCCGGCTTTCGGGTCCATACCGCCTCGGGTGAGACGCTCCGCGCGCGGCGCGTCGTGCTCGCGACCGGTGGGACCTCGCTGCCCAAGACCGGCAGCGACGGCGAGGGATACGAACTGGCACGCCGCCTCGGCCATTCCATCGTGCCCCCGGCGCCGGCGCTGGTTCCCCTGCTGCTCGAAGGCGCGTTTCACTCGCCGCTGTCGGGCGTCGCGTCCGACGTCACCCTCACGCTGCGCGAGGCGACCCGCACGCCGATCATCGTGCGCGGGCCGCTGCTCTGGACGCACTTCGGCGTGAGCGGACCGGCGGCGCTGGACGCATCCGGGCCGTGGCACCGCGCGCGGCTCGCAGGCCGCGACGTCTGCGCCACGGTCTGCTTCACACCCGGCCTCGACGCGGCGGCCCTGGAGCAGCGCCTGGTGCTGCAAGCGTCAAGCCGCGGCGGGGCGCACGTACCGTCCGCACTGCCGCCGCAGGTGCCCGAACGGCTCGCGCGGGCGCTGCTGGCCTGGGCCGGCGTGCCCGCCGGGCTGCCCCTGGCGCAGCTTCCGCGCGACCTCCGGCGCCGCGTGGCGCTGGCGTTCACCCGGTTCCCGCTTCCGATCGCCGGGAGCCGCGGCTACTCGCACGCCGAGGTTACGTCGGGGGGGGTCGCGCTGGACGAGTTGGACAGCGCCACGATGGAATCACGCGTCTGTCCGGGACTGCACCTGGTCGGAGAGATGCTGGACGTGGACGGCCGGCTGGGTGGGTTCAACTTCCAATGGGCCTGGGCCAGCGGCTTTGTGGCCGGCACGGCGCTAGCCGCCTCGGCTGGCGCGGGACCCCCGACCTAAACGGCGTTCCGCCCGGCGACCACGATGCGGTTCTTCCCCGTCCGCTTCGCCGCGAGCAGGGCCGCGTCCGCAGCGGCGACGAGCTCTTCGGGGGTGCGCGCGTCCCACGGATGCGAAGCCAGCCCGCCGCTGATGGTGACCGGGCCGGGTGCATCGGGTCCCAGACACTGGAAGTTGTGCCGCGCGATCGTCGCCGAGAAGCGACCCGCCAGCGCCATCGCGTCGGTGGGCGGCCGCGAGCCCGCCACACGCGGCACGTCCGGCTCGGAGAAGATCACCGCGAACTCGTCCCCGCCGTAGCGCGCCACCACGTCCTGGCCGCGCGAGCAGCGCCGCAGCAGCACTCCGATCTCGCGCACCAGCCCGTCGCCGGCGCTGTGCCCGTACTTGTCGTTGTAGGTCTTGAAATCATCGATGTCGAACAGGAACAGCGTCACGTGCCGCCGCGCGGCAGCGGCGTGCTCGAAGCGTTCCTGAAGGAGCTGCTCGAACTGCCGCCGGTTGCAAAGCCCGCTGAGCGCGTCGGTGTGCGCCAGTTGCCGCAGGCGCTCGTGCTCGCGCGCCTGCGTCAGCAGCACGCCCGCCAGGCTTGCGTACGTCGCCAGCGGGGTCCCGGAGCGCGCCGCGCCCGCCGTCCCGCCGACCGCGATGCGGCCGACCACGGCGCCGTCGCGCGTGACCTCGGCTACCTGCTCGTGGCCTGCCGCGGGCGCGGACGCACCTTCGCCGAACGCCGCGCGCACGCCGTCCACCTCGACGCAGGCGTACGCCGCGCCGTAGACCTCCGCCAGCAGCGCCGCAAGCCCCTCGGCGACCGATCGCGGCCCGCGCGCCACAAGCCGCAGCACGTCGCTCAGCCGCGCCAACTCCGCCTGCGTCGGCGCTTCCCCGACGGGGGTCGCGTCGCAAGCGGCGTCCGCGGGGATCGGGTCGGGGAGCGACAAGGCAGCCTCCAGTTCGTCGCGATCGAGCGGCCAGAGCACATAGTCCGCCGCACCGGATTCTAGCGCCGCCCGGGCCAGCGGCTCGTCGGCGACGGTGCAGCAGAGCACGACGCGAGCGCCCCCCGCCGCTGTCGCGTCCTGCAATGCCGCCCGCCAGCGCTGCGTCGCGTCGACCGCGAGCACCAGCACGTCGCCCCGCCCGAATCGCTCTGCCGACAACTCGTCCGGTTCGATCGCGTGGCAGGCCGGAACGACCCGCGCCACCGCGGCCACCACCTGGGGCGGCGCAGCCACCAGCACGCGCGGCCGGGCGGACGCCGCGCCGGTCGCGCCCGTGCGGCGCGGCGTGAAATCGCTGGCCTCGATGCTCATGTGTCTTCCGCGCGGACCTGCGCGAGCCGAATGGGCACCTTCCGACTCCACATCAGGCTGCGCACGAACCACCCGGCGGCATCCCCGGGGACTCCGGCGCCGGCGCCGCGGATGTGATCCGCCCCATAACCTTCGCCCGGCGACGTGCTTCCAGCCTCTCCAATCCGATCGAGCCGCGCCGATTCTAGGCCACGCCCGGAGCTACGGTCAAAACGGCGGTGGCTCCCCGCCCGAGTCGAACCGCGGCCGCGGAGCCTCGCTGAACCCCCCGCCGAGCTTCAGATTGTCGAAACGCGTGTAGGCCTTGTTGAACACGACCTGAACGGTGTCCGTCGGTCCGTTCCGCTGCTTGGCGACAATCAGCTCGGCCGTGTTGTCCTCCTCGGCCTCCTCGTCCTTGCGCCGGTAGTAGGACTCGCGGTGAAGCAGGATGATGACGTCGGCGTCCTGCTCGATCGCGCCCGATTCGCGCAGGTCGCTCATGCGCGGACGGTTGCCCGCCGCGCCGCGCTCCTCCGGATTGCGGTTGAGCTGCGCCATCGCGATCACGGGTACGCTCAACTCCTTGGCCAGCGCCTTGAGCCCGCGTGAAATCGTGGCCACCTCGACCTGTCGGCTCTCGGCGCCGGGGGCGTGCATGAGCTGAAGGTAGTCGACGAAGATGGCGCGCACGTCCTGGCGCCGCTTCATCATGCGCGCCCGGGCGCGCAGCTCGAGAATCGACAGCGCCGACGAATCGTCGATGAACAACGGTTTGCCCACCAGCGCCGCCGCCGCGTCCTGCAACCGCGCCAACTCGGCGGCATTGTGCCGCCCGCGCCGCAACCGGTGGGAATCGACGCGCCCCAGGCTGCACAGCAGGCGTTCGGTCACCGACTGCTTGCTCATCTCGAGCGAAAAGAACAGCACGCCGCGCTCTTCGACGACGGCCAGGTGCTCGGCGATGTTGAGCCCGACGGCGGTTTTCCCCATCGACGGTCGCGCGGCGATGATGATCAGCTCCCCCGGCTGGAACCCGCAGGTCAACTCGTCGAGCAGCAGGAACCCGGTGGGCTCCCCGGTCAGGATCCGCTCCCCGCGCGTCTCGATCTGCTTCCAGACGTCGCGAATCAGGTCGGCGATCGGCAACGGCCCGCCGCTGACGCGCTGCTCGGTGACCTTGAACACCTCGGCCTCGGCGAAGTCGAGGATCTGCTGCGTGGGCAGCGCCTCGTCGAAGGCCGCCTCCATCACCCGATGGTTCGCCCCGATCAGGTGGCGCAGCAGGTGCTTTTCCAGCACCAGGCCCGCGTAGGAGCGCACACGCAGCGCCGTTCCCACCGCCCCGGCCAGCCGCGTCAGAAACTCGAAACCCCCCAGCCGCTCGAACAGGCCGCGTCGCACCAGCTCGTCCTTGATCAGGACGGCGTCGATCGGAACGTTCCGGTCGTAAAGGTCCACCAGCACCTGGAACAGCAGGCGGTGGTGCTCGTGGAAGAACGCCTCGGCCCCGACCCCGTGCAGCACGGTGATGGCTTCGCCGATCGCCTCGCGCTCCAGCAGCATGCAGCCCAGAACGGCGCGCTCCGCGTCGTCGTCGTGCGGCAGCGCGCGGGCCAGCGCCGGACGGTCGCCGCCGTCGGGGTCACTCGTCGTTCGTCGCCGCGTCCTCGGGCTGCTCTCCGGTCTCGTCGCCATGGGCCGCGCCTTCCCTCACCACCCACACCTTGACCTGCGACTCGATCTCGTCCGTGAAGCGGATCGTGACCGTCACATTATCCAGCGTGCGGATCGGATGTTCCAGCACGACGTGATCGGAGAGGACGGCGTGCCCCTGCGCCTGGAGCGCGTCGGCGATCTCGCGCTTGCCGACCGAGCCGTAGAGCGTGCCTTCCGGATTCGCAGCGGCCTCGATCGTCACCGAGACGTCGTTGAGCTTTTGCGCCAGCGCGGCAAACTCGCGCGCCAGGCGCGCCCGCGCCTCGGCGGCGCGCTTCTTCTCGGTCTCGATGGCGCGGATGTTCTCCTCGGTCGGCGCGACCGCCAGGGACTGAGGCAGCAGATAGTTGCGCGCGTAGGCCGTCTTGACCTCGACGACGTCGCCGACGTGGCCCAGCCGGTGCACATCCTTGACGAGCAGAACCTGCATGAGGCTTCCTCCGAATCGCTCAGCCGACAAAGGGCATGAGGGCCATGAAGCGCGCCCGCTTGAGCGCGACCGCGGTCTTGCGCTGACATCCGGCGCAGTTCCCCGATCGCTTGCGCGACAGGAGCTTTCCCTGCGCCGTCACCAGCTTCTGAAGCAGCGGGACGTCCTTGTAATCAATGATGCTCTTGCGCTCGCGGCAGATCCGACATTGCGGAATCTCGGCCACACGCTTCGAGCGGCGCTTGGCCTTCGGGCTACGCGGGGGTCTGAATGCCATGTCTTAGGTTTCCTCGGCTGCGCGGGCCACGGCCCGCGAACTGCGTTGCACGGAACCCGGGCGCTTCGCCCGGTTGGATCGGTGGACTCCGACCCGGTTAGAACGGTATCTCCTCGCCCGAAGGGGGCTCCTCCGGGCCGGGAGCGGCGGCCGGTCGCGGCGCCGACACGGGCCGGCGCGGGGACTCGTTCCAGTCGCCCTTGCCGCGCGACTCGCCGCCTGGGGCGCCGCCGCCACCCTCGCGCGGACCGACGAACTGGAAGTTGTCCACCACCACGCTGTGCTTGGAGCGCTTGCTTCCGTCCTGCGCCTGCCAGGAGTCGAGCTTGAGGCGGCCCTCGATGAGGATCGCACGGCCCTTGCTCATGTACTGATTGATGGTCTCGCCCTGCTTGCCGAAGGCGCTGACGTCGACGAAGCAGACGTCCTCGCGCTGGTTCCCGTCCCGGTCGCGCCAGCGATGGTTGATCGCCATGCCGAACTCGCACACGGGGGTGTTGTTCGGAAGATACTTCAACTCAGGATCGCGCGTCAGGTTGCCCATCAGAATCACACGGTTGAAACTGGCCATGCTGGCACTCCCAATTCGTGTCCCGACACCGCCGGGCGACGCGCGGGCCGATGAACCCGACCTCGCCGGCGCCGTCCCGCGCACACGACGTCAACGCACCGCGGCGGCGCCGCCGGATGCATCCCGCGGGTTTGCGCGCCGCGTCAGCGGGCGTCCGCCGACCCGACGTCGGCCGCTTCCCGCTCGCCGCCACGCTCCGCGGGCTCGCGCAGATCACGCACCTCGCGCGGCTCGCGATAGTCGTCGCGCCGGCGCGGAGGACCGCTGGCGTCGTCGTCGCGCCGGCGTCCATCCTGGGCCGGATAGAGCGGCTTGTCGGCCGGCAGCGCCTTGAGCTCGCTGAGCCGTTCCTCGGTCACGCCCGTTCCGTCGAGCACCAGGTGCCGCAGCAGCGTCTCGCTCAGCCGCGCGTCGCGGTCGAGTTCCGCCATGCGGGCCGGGTCTGCGTCGAAATACGCCAACACGTACGTGCCGCGCTTGCGGCGACGGATCTCATACGCGAGCCGACGGTCGTCGTACTTGATGATCACCTGCGGCACCGCCCCGATGCGCTCCAGAAGCCGCCGAACCTCGCGATCGACGGCGGCCCATTCGCTGCCCCCGTCGAACAGGAACATCACTTCGTATCGTCTCACACGCGATCTCCTTGGCGACCCGGCGGGCATCAGGCCGCCCGACGGGCCGGGATACCATCTCGCGGCACCGAACCGAGTTCGCCGCGGCTCAACCGTCGCCCGGCGCACGCACGTTGAATCGATTCATCGCCGCCGTCACGCCTTCCGTGATCCAGCACGCGACCGCGTCGCACGCCCGCGCCAGCGCCTGCTCCAGCACCTCGCGCTCGTCGCCGCCGAAGCGGCTCAGCACGAAGTCCACCGCATCGATCGATTGCGAGCGGCCGATGCCGACCCGCAACCGCGGCACCTCCTCCGTGCCGACCTGGCGCAGAACGTCCGCCAGGCCCTTCTGTCCTCCGGCCGACCCGCCGGCACGCATCCGCAGGACTCCCAGCGGCAGGTCGAGGTCATCACTGATGACCAGCACGTCCGCCGGCGCCAGTTTGTAGAACCGCATCACGCCGGCCACGCTGCGCCCGCTGAGGTTCATGTACGTGGTCGGCTTCACCAGGCGCACCGATTCGCCGCCCACCTGCGTCTCGCCCATCAGCGCCTCGAACCGTCGATCGTAGTGCGACATTTCCACCTGGCGCTGTCGGGCAAACTCGTCCACCACCATGAACCCGACGTTGTGCCGGGTACCTGCGTGTCGCGGGCCCGGGTTACCCAGGCCCGCCACCAGCTTCATTCCTTCTCCTCAGCGGCGCCTTCCGGTTTCTCCTTCGCGACCCGCCCGATCACCTCTGGCTCGGCAGCCTCGCCCTCGACGGCGGCCGGGGCCTCGGTCACGGCCACCCCGGCGGCCCGCACGACCGCGATGACTTCGTCGGGTCCGTGCAGGATGCGGACGTCGGGCGGCGCGACGACGTCCCGGACGTGGAGCTGGGAGCCCAGCGCCATGTCCGACACGTTCACGCGGATGCTGTCCGGAATCGCCAGCAACAGGCACTCGACGTGCAGCTCGCCCAGCACGTGGACCAGCACGCCACCCTCAGCCTGGCCCTTGGCGGTGCCGCGGAACTCGAGCGGCACCTTCACCTCGACCCGCTCGTCGGCGCGGACGCGCATGAGATCGACGTGCAGCGGCGCAATGCCCAGGTGGTCGTACTCGACTTCCTTGATGAGGTAGCGCTGCGACGCGCCGCCGGAACGCTTCAGCTCCAGCACGTGCTTCTTGGCGCCCAGCACCAGCTCGAGGTCATGCCGGGCCACGGCGACACACTCGTTGCTCTCGCCGTGCCCGTAGATGACGGCCGGAACGTAGCCCGCGCGGCGCAGCCGCCGATTGGCGTGCCGGCCGCCCGGCTGCCGCGGTTGCGCTTCGATTACGTCGGTCATGTCAACTCCTTCGTCGTCGCACTCGGCGCCGGACCGCGTCCGGTCGCCGGATCAATTCATGAACAGGCTGCTCACGGATTCATTGTGATGGATGCGCCGGATCGCTTCCCCCAGAAGCTCGCTGACGCTCAGCACCGTGACGCGCGGCAGGCGGCGGCGAGCCTCGTCCGACAGCGGGATCGTGTCCGTCACGGCCAGGTCGTCGATCGGCGCGGCCGACAACCGC
Source organism: uncultured Planctomycetales bacterium (assembly GCA_964401365.1). Lineage (GTDB taxonomy): Bacteria > Planctomycetota > Phycisphaerae > UBA1845 > Fen-1342 > CAYNYG01. The sequence continues at coordinate 188,267 of CAYNYG010000001.1, forward strand.
TCCAGCGCCGGACCGCACAGGACGCCGTGCGTCGCCGCGACGATGATGCGCTTCGCGCCGTGCTGGCGCACGACCTTGGCGGCCTCGCACACGGTCCCGGCGGTCGCGATCATGTCGTCCACCATGAAGACCGTCTTGCCCTTCACGTCCCCGATGATCGTGTTGACGATCGTGTCCGTGCCGTTGATGCGCCGCTTGTCGAGGATCGCCAGCTCCCCTTCGACCCGCCGCGCATAGACTCGCGCGCGCTTCAGGTTCCCTACGTCCGGGCTTACCAGCGCGATCGGCCCATCCCGCTGCGACATCAGGTACTGCGTGATGATCGGTTCGCTCGACAGGTGGTCCACCGGGATGTCGAAAAAACCCTGAATCTGGGCCGCGTGCAGGTCCAGCGCCAGCACGCGGTCCGCCCCGGCCGTGGTCAACAGGTTGGCCACCAGCTTGGCCGTGATCGGGACGCGCCCCTCGTCCTTGCGGTCCTGCCGGGCATACCCGAAGTAAGGCATCACGGCGGTGATGCGCCGCGCCGATGCACGCCGCAGGCAGTCGATGAACGTGAGCAGCTCGATCAAGCGGTCGTTCACCGGTGTGCAGGTCGACTGCACGATGAACGCGTCCCGGCCGCGCACGTCCTCCATCAGCTTGAGCGAGATCTCGCCGTCCGGAAAGTTGTCGATCAGCGCGCCACCGAGCGGAATCCCGAGATAATCGCAGATCTTCCGCGCCAGGGCGGGGTTGCTGCGGCCGCTGAACACGCGCAGGTTGGTCATGACGGACTCCCCGGGAATGGGCCGACCACAGCGCCGTCGGCAATCACCGCGCCGGCGGCCACGGACGCGAACGGACCCACCAGGCAGCCGCCGCCGATGCGCGCGCCGCGCCCGATGCGGCAGAAAGGATGAATCACCGTGTCCGCCCCGAACCGCACCCCGTCCTCGATCCACGTCAGCGACGGCGCGACCAGCGTCACGCCGGCCTCCATCGCCGCCTGCTGGATGCGGCGCTGAAGCGTCTCGTTGATCAGCGCCAGCTCGTGTCGCGCGTTGATGCTGCGCACCTCGTCCGCCGGCACCGCGGCGAATGCCTCCACCGGGCGCCCCCGTCGCAACAGACCCGCGAACGCGTCGGTGAGGTAATACTCACCCTTCGCGTTGTCGGGCGAAAGCTCATCCAGCGCGCTCAGCAGATCCGCCGTGCGGAACGCGTAGTAGCTCGGGTTGACCTCGCGCACCGCACGCTGCGCCGGCGTGCAGTCGTTGTGCTCCACGATGCGCACAAAGCGGCCGTCCGCGTCCCGGAGTATGCGGCCATAGCCCGTCGGGTCGTTAAGCTCCGCGGTCGCCAGCGTCGCCGCCGCCCCGCTCGCAACGTGCCGCCCCACCAGGGCCCGCAGCGTTGTCCCGCGGATCAGCGGCCCGTCGCCGCAGACCACCAGCACGTGCTCGAACCCCTGGATCGCTTCACGGGCGCAGCCGACCGCGTGCCCAGTCCCCTTCTGCTCCGCCTGCTCCACCCAGCGAAGCCCCGGTTCGCCGGCGAATGCCGCGATGACCGACTCCTTGCGGTGGCCCACCACCACCACACACTCGACGGCGCCCGCCGCGCGGCACGCGTCCACGACGTACGCCAGCATCGGTCGCCCGCACACCGGATGCAGGACCTTCGGCAGCTCGCTGCGCATGCGCGTGCTCTTGCCCGCCGCCAGGATCACCGCCGCCATGCCCGATTGCGACATCTCGCCTGCCACACGAACCGCGCCGCCGGGCGGCACGGTTCAACAGCCCACATCTACCCGGCCTGGACTCGAACCAGGACAAACAGGACCAAAACCTGTTGTGCTACCGATTACACCACCGGGTATCGGTACGGCGTCGCGGATGCGCGCCCGACCGGGCCCGACGATTGCGACATGGGGCGCGCGGGGCACGCGCACCTGCCGCACTTCGCACTTTCCGCGCGACGCCTGTTTCGAGACGGCCAACGGTCCACGCTCGCGGGGAGGACCCGTTCGGAGGCCTGAGCTGCCTGCCGCGAGGCCAGGCAGTCCATTACGGCGCCGGCGTTGCCGGCCCGCGCGCCCCGTGCGAACGGGTGAATGCTCGGCGATGGCCTGCCGAGCCGGGTAATTCTCGCGCAGAGGGGCGCTGCTGTCAAGCCCGCGACGGGAGGGTATCCTGTGATTCACACGCGGTTGCGAGTGTTCGCCCGGGGCCGAAACGCGGTCCCGCGGGCTTCTTTTTTGCCGCTTGAGGAATCCGTGCTCACACGATCGACCCGCGCCACGTTCGCTCCGATCCGGTCTCCGCGCGGCTCTACGGGCTGGGCGGTGATCGCCGCGCTCGGCCTCGTCTCGGTTGCCACTGCCCAGGTTCCGACGAGCTTGCCGGAATGGACCGACGGCGCCGCTGACTACGACGTCCCCTTCTTCGACGGCGCCGCCTACGACGCCGCTGTGAAGACACCCGACCAGGTGCTGGGCTTCCCGCTGGGGTCGCGGCCGGTGACGCACGCCCAGCTCGAGCGCTGCCTGTCGGCCTGGGGCGGTCACCCGCGCGTCGCGGTCCAGTCGTACGCGCAGACCCACGAGCGCCGAAAACTCTATTACGCGGTCATCACCTCCCCGGGCAACCACGCGCGGCTGGCGCGGATTCGCGAGACGATCGGCATGCTGGCGGATCCGCGCAAGCTGCCGGCCGACGCCGACGCGGCGCGGCTGATCGCGGACTGTCCCGCGATCGCCTGGATGGCCTACAGCATCCACGGCGACGAGCTGTCCAGCACCGACGCCGCGCTCGCCGTCACGTACCACCTGATCGCCTCGAACGACGCCGACGTCGCGTCGGTCCTGGACCAGCTCGTGGTAGTGATCGACCCGCTCATGAACCCCGACGGCCGCGACCGTTTCATTCACCAGATCGACGGTTTCCGCGGCTACACGCCCTGCTTCGACGCGGCGGGCATGCAGCACGGGGGACGCTGGCCCTACGGGCGCGGCAACCACTACTACGTCGACATGAACCGCGACTGGATTCTCGGCACGCAGCCGGAAACGCGCGGCCGGCAGAAGGCCATCGCCGAATGGAACCCGCAACTGCTGGTCGACTCCCACGAGATGGGCTCCGAGGACACCTACCTCTTCAATCCCCCGCGCGAGCCCTTCAACCCCAACCTCTCCCCGATGATCAACAAGTGGTGGACCGTCTTTGCGGCCGACCAGGCCCGCGCCTTCGACCGCTTCGGGTGGAGCTACTACACGCGCGAATGGCTCGAATACTGGTACCCTGGCTACTCGGATTCCTGGGGCTCCTTCCGCGGCGCCATCGGCATGCTCTATGAGCAGGCGCGCGTCGGCGGCGGCGCGCTGCGCCAACCCTCCGGGCGCGTGCTCACCTATCGCGAAACCGTGCATCACCAGGCCGTCAGCAGCCTGGCCAACCTGCACACGCTGCGCGACCACCGCGTCGAAATCCTGACCGACTTCTTCGAGCACGCACGCCAGGCCGTCCAGACCGGGGGCGACGCCCACGGCAGCGCCACGCCGCGCCGCGCCGACGCCGGCCGCGTCTTCGTGCTGGTGCCAGGAACGAACCGGAGCCGCGAGGCGGTGTTCCTCGACAACCTCGCCAACCAGGGCATCGAGATCGCCGTAGCGACCGCCGACTTCACCGCCGGCCCCGCCTACAACGGGCTGCGCGAGTGCGTCCCCGAGCGGGCGTTTCCGGCCGGAAGCTGGCTGATCACGCTGCGCCAACCTGCGGCGCGCCTGGCGGGGGCCATCCTGGACTTCGATCCGCGCGTCTCCGACGCGTTCCTTCAGGACGAGCGCCACGAGCTCGAGACTCGCCGCCAGTCGCGCATCTACGACGTCAGCGGGTGGTCGGTGCCGCTGGCCGCGGCGCTGGACGCGTGGTGGATCGCCGCGGACGTCTCCGTTGCCACGCGACCCTACGCGCCGTCTGCGCCCGCGACGCCCTCCATCTCCGCCGCCGCCCCCGTGGCCGACGTCGTCACGGCCCCGCGCATCTACGGCTACGTGATCGACGGGGGCGACGATCGCTGTCCCGTCGCCGCCGCGCACCTGACGCTTGCGGGCGTCCGCGTCCGCGTCGCGCTGAAGGACTTCCGCGCAGAAGGCCGCTTCTTCCCCCGTGGCAGCCTCCTGATGCGCGCCCACGAGAACGCCGCCAACCTGCCCCAGCGGCTCGGCGCGGCGCTGGCCGCCGCCGGCATCGACGCCTTCAGCGTCACCACCGGACTGAGCCGCGACGACGGTCCCGACCTCGGCGGCGGCGAGTTCGTGCTGCTGGCCGCGCCGCACGTCGCGCTGTTCGGCAACGCGCCGGTCGACACGGTCGCGTTCGGAGGGGTCTGGCAGCTCCTGGACCGCGGATTGGGCATGCCCGTTACGCTGTTCGACGCCGGCCGCGACGCGCCGGACCTGCGACGCTGCAACGTGCTCATCCTGCCCCCGGTCGAAGGAGACGCCGACGACGCGTACGGCCCGATGCGCGACGAGCTGAAGAGCTGGGTCGAGGCGGGCGGCACGCTCATCGCGCTCGACAACGCCGTGTCGCCCTTCGTCCACGCCGATAAGGACAAGGCGGCCATCAGCGCGGTGCGCTACCGTCAGGACGCGCTCCCGCAGCTTGCCGCCTACGCGCGCGCGGTCGACCGGGAGCGATCGGCGGGACGGTCGCAGGTGGACCCGGCGGAGGTATGGGGCAGCCTCCCGCACAACGGCGCGACACAGCCCGCCGGCACCCGCGACGACAACCAGCGCGCCGCGGAGGACGCCGAACCTGCGGACGAGGAAAGCGGCGACCACGCCGCCGAGCTGGACGAATATCGCCGCGTCTTCTCGCCCGGCGGCGTCATCGTCCGGGCCGACCTCGACACCGAGCACTGGATCACGTTCGGCTGCGTGCCGCAACGCTGGACGCCCACGCCGCGCTCCGCCGCGGTCACGCTGCCGCTGCCCTTTCCGCCCGCGCCGAGTGAGCTGCCGGTGTTCTTCAGCGGCGGGGGTGTGCTGCTTTCCAGGCACCCGGTCCAGACGCCGGTTCGGCTGGCGCCGCGCGAGCGGCTGCGGCTCAGCGGACTGCTGTGGCCCGAGGCGGCGCTACGCATGGCGGACAGCGCGTACCTCACCGTCGAGCGCATCGGACACGGACAGTTGATCCTCGTCGCCTGCGACCCGAACTTCCGCGGCTACTTCGCCGGATCGCGGCGCCTGTTGGTCAACGCGGTCGTCTTCGGACCCGGCTGCGGCACCAGCCCGGCCCCGCCGTAAGGACGCGCGCCGTCCCGCTCAGGCCGGCCCCTTCGCGCCCTCAGCGCTTGCGCTTGTACGTGCCCGTCATCTCCAGTTTCTTGGCCAGGCGCAGACCGTCGGTCCACTCCTCCATGCGCCAGTCGAGCGTGTCATTGTCGACCACGCGCAGAACGTAGCGCCCGTCGCTTCGCGTCCCGTCCAGCCCCGTTCCCTCATAGTCCATCGTCCACGTGCGCGTGCCCGCGTCGTATCGTGCCGAGCCCTCCTGCGAGTAGCCCCAGTCGCTGACCATGAAGAACTCGTAGCGGCCCTCGCGGGCATTCCAGCCCCACGCCCCGCCCGCACCGAACTCGGCCCGCGAGCACTTGGCCGACAGCCGTCCACCCAGCCAGCGCTCGCCCAGCTCCCACTTCCATTCCGCCGTGCCGCTCCACTTCCGGTCCGGCTCCTCGGCATTGAGCAGCTCGGCCTCCCAGGTCCACGAGCCCACCAGGTTGTCGAAGGCGCTCAGTTCCGCCGCCCGCGCCGGCCGTGAGATCTGGGATAGATCGAGCTTTCCGGCGGCGCAGCCGGTGAGCAGCGCCCAGCCAACGCACCCGAGAACGACGATGCGACCGCGTTGAATCGTCATGGCGACACCTCAACCTGAGACATGGATGGCCGCCGGTCCACAAGCGGTCCGGTCGGCAAGCGCGGATCATGCCCGCCCGACGCACGCGCGGCAAGCGGCGAGGTCGCGCCCCGACCGCCAAGCCCCGCGCCACGCGGCATCGACGCGCCGCCCGACGCCCGCCCGCGCAGAACTCCGCTCCGCGCAGCGCCCACGGCCGCTCAGACGCGCTGCAACGATTCTTGCACACGCCCCCCAGGCGCGCCCGGCGCCTGCCTGCGGCGCGCCACGATGCGCGTCAGTCCCGCCTCGGTATGAAAGTCGAGAATGGCGAGCCCCGCTTCGGCGCAGGCGGCCGCGATCTGCCGCGGCTGAAGCATCGGAACCGCGGGCAGCAGCCGGCGCGGTGGCTGGTACGCGACCACCGCACCGCAGGCGCCGCGCAGCGCTTCACGCAGCGTCCCGAGCGGATCGGGCAGGCACTCCAGGTGCGGGATGAGCACCGCCGCGCCGCCGTCGGGCACGCTGACGTCTCCGCCGCCCGGAGCCATGGCTCGCTCCTCGGGCAGCGCCGGCCCGATCCTGACGGTCGCGCCGCTCGAGTCGAGCGGCGCGACGTGACGCCAGATCGCAGACGCCAGCCGGGCGGGCCAGGCGGCGCGGCGCGGCGGCTGCGCGAGCACGCTTCGCTCGGCATCGGTCACGGCGAAGCAGGGCGGGGCGAACGCCGGACGAGCCGAGGCCGGATCGGCCCGCAGCGCAGCGACCGACCGGTCGAGGATCGGTCCCAAGCGCGGATCGAGCTCGGCGAAGAGCTCGGACGTGGCGCGATGCAGGTGTCTGAGATAGTCGCCGAAGCCAGGGGTGTGGATGAGTCGCGGAAACCGGCGCGAGGATTCCGGAGACGACGGTGCGTCGGACGCGGCGCGCGCGTCGCTCAGGCCCGCGGGAGCGGGGAAAACCAGCTCGAGGGCCGGGCCGGCCGGCCAGCGCGGGTGGGCGGCGTCGACACACGCCCGGAGCGCGCGCCCCAGCAGCGCATCCCGCTGCGCGTCGTCGATGAACGGCCAGCGCGACAAAGCGTACGACAGGTCGCGCCACGCGTGGTGAAACCAGAGCAGCAGCGACACGGCGCATACGTCCGCGTGCGGGCTGTGAAGCGTCTGCGAGAGCGTTTGCAGGCAGTAGGTGCGGTTGACGTCGAGCTTCGCGGCCAGGCCGGGGAAACTCTCCAGCAGGTGTCGCTGGCGTTGAAACGCGTAGCTCCAGCGCAGTTCGAGCACCGTCCGCAGGGAATCGCGCCGCTCATGCCACGCGACGGCCGCCGGCTGGTAGCGAAGGGTGAACCCCGCGTGCCGCAGGCGCTGACACAGGTCGGAGTCCTCGTAGTAGCGCAGGTCGGGCAGGTAGCCACCGACGGCGCGCAGCGCGTCGCCGCGGGCCAGCATCTCGCTGACAAGCATGAAGGGGTTGTCGAAGGCCGCCGGACCCCAGTTGTGGGGCATGTTGACGGCTCGCCAGCGGTCGGCCGCCGTGTAGACCCGCTCCTCGGTGCGTCCCCCCACGGCGGCCAGCAGCCGTGGGGCGTCGCGGAGCGCGTCGAGCAGCGCCGCCAGCCAGCCGGGCTCGAGGGTCGCGTCGGAGTCGCAGCTCGCCAGCCACGGCGTCTCGCACGCCGCCAGCGCTAGGTTGCGCGCGTGCCCGAGGAAGCCCTCACGCTGCTCGACGACGCCGACGCCGGCGGCGCGGGCCATGGCCAGCGTGTCGTCGCGCGAGCGCGTGTCGGCGACGACGACGACCTTCGCGGGCCGGGCGGTCTGGCCACGGATGGACCGAAGCGTCTCCGCCAGCGTCGCGGCACTGTCGCGCGCCGGAACGTAGAGCGTCACCTCGGCGGCGCTGACGCTCATGCCGGGGCTCGCGAAGTCGGCCCGGGCAACACCGGGGCAGCGAATGCCTCTACGCCCCCGCGGCCTGATACGGCGCACGCCGGTGTTTCGCGCTCGGTCGGGCGCCCGCCCGTCGAATCGGCGGCAAGGGCGCGGGACGCCCCCTCGGGCACGAATTCGCCCGACTCGCACAGCTCGGCGCGACCGGCGAACCAGGACCGCAGATCGGCCGGACTCACCGGCTCGCCGCCGACCCGCGTGATGCCCAGCACCTCGACCGCCGCGGCCAGGTAGGCGCCCAGCGCGGGGGATCGGCCCGTCGCCAGCGCCAGTCCGGCGGCCGCCAGCATCGCCTCCTCCACGCCGAGTGAATCGACCGGCCGCGGCGCGAAGGTCGGTACAAACTCGCTCAGCAGGCGCTCATGCCAGCCCCCTTCGCCGGCGTCGTCCGAACGCCGCGCAAAGCTCACGATCCCGCGCTTCGGCATCCACACCAGCAGCGCCTTGGCCCGGGCGCGGTCGAGCAGTGCCGAGGCCGCGACGGACAGCCCCGAGCCCAGGTCATTGAGCGCTTCGCGCAGGCGGCGCTCGCTGGCCAGCAACAGGTCGGCCCCCCGCAGCAGGTCGAACTGCCCGCGCTGGCCCGGGGCGTGCACGACGCACCCGATCCCGCGGCGCGCGGCATGCGCGTTCGCCACCCCGGCGACCCCCGGCGTGAGCATCCCATGGCCGTGGTCGCACCAGATCAGCAGGTCTGCATCCTCGATGCGCTCGGACAGGATGGCGTTGGCGCGGCGTTCGGACGCCGTGTCGAGCGGGGTGGCGCCGCCCTCGCAGGCGCGGAAGAGCTTGGCCTCGTCCGTGAGGTACGTCGTGCGCGTGACGAGTTCCTGCCGGGCGCGAAGCAGGTGGCCGCCGATGCCAAGATCGGCCAGCCGCTCGACCAGTTGCCGCGACGACTCGTCGGTCCCGACGGCCGAGAGCAGGAAAGGCCGTGCGCCGAGTGCGTGAAGCTGAAGCGCGACGGCGGCCGCGCCCCCCCAGTAGTGCAGGCTGCCGAACCGCCGAACCGAGAGCATGGGCGCGTCCGCGGCCAACTCCCCCGCGTCGCACAGCAGGTATCTCTCGCTCACGATGTCGCCCACGACCAGCACGCGCCGCTCGGCGAAGCCCTCCAGCGCCTGCTCCAGCGCGGCGCGCGACACCCCGTGCCGCCGGCAGAATGCGCCGCGGCGGTCGCGCTCCGTCTGCTCGTCGCGCGCCAGCGACTGCGCCAGCCGCGTCGAACTGAAGACCACCTCCCCGCTGCTGAAGACCACCCGCCCGCCATTGCGCTCCACGATCTGGCGTTCGCGCAGAAACCGCGCGTCCGTGGACAGCGCGTACTCGCGGCCCTTGACGTAGACGTCGGGGCGGACGCGCTCCAGCAGCTCGCAGGCGGTGGGGTTCGGGTCGATCACGACCCAGTCAACAAACTCCAGCGCGGCCAGGCTCTCGGCCCGCAGCTCCTGCGGAATCCAGGGGCGGTCGTGGCCCTTGTCGATCAGGGCGTCACCGGTGACCGAGACGACCAGCACGTCGGCCAGCGTGCGCGCAAACTGGAGGTAGCGGATGTGGCCCGGGTGGACGATGTCGAAGCAGCCGTGGCACTGAACGACCGTTTGCCCCGCGGCGCGGACGCCCGCCAGCCGTTCGATCAGTGCCTCCACGCCGACGATCTTGCGTTGAAACGGCTGCATCGCGAGGTCCGCGGCTGCGCAGATATTGCCGCCTGCGCGCCACGCGGCCCGCGGGCGGCGTGCGCTCTATCGGCAGGAGGAATGCAGGCGACGAAGTCCGGAGCGCGGCTACCAGTACGCAAGCAGGTCGGAGACAACCGACTGGAGGAAAAGGCCGTTGGCGCCGGGGGCGCCCGTTCCGGCCGTGTTGTCCGCGAGGACGGCGCCACCGTTGCCCCCGCTTCCGCCCGCGCCGCCTCCCCCGCCGCCGCCCATGCGGGTGATGGCAGCGACCGTGCGGAGCCCCAGCCCGCCCGGGCCGCCGGTGATGTCCACGGCAGCGGTCGGTTGCACGGTGATGCTGGGGGCAATCAGGTGGACGATGCCGCCGCCACCGCCTCCGCCCCCGGCGACCGCCAGCACCGGCACGGCATTGGCGCCGTCGCCGATGGTGATGGTCCCCACCGCGCCGCCCGCGCCGCCGCGGGCCGCGATGGCGCCCGCCAGCGTGACGGCCTGACCGGCGGCAAGGATCAACACGCCACCCGCACCGCCCCCGCCCCCGGCGCCGAGCGCGGGCCCGCCGTTGGCCGAGATCGTGCCGTTCACGGTGATCGCGCCGCGGGCAACGAGCGTGAGGGCTGCCCCGCCGTCACCGGCGCGGTCGCCGCCACCGCCTCCACCGCCCAGCAGCGGCGCGCGAAGACCGCGTGCCTGTAGCTCGGCCAGTCCCGCGCCCCCCGTTCCGGGCCGTGCGTCGCGCCCCGCGTCGTCGATCTCGCCGAAACCGGCCGGTCCCCGCGCTACGCCCGCGTCGGGCGTGCGAATCGCCGGGAACTGGAACAGGTCGGCGTTCTCGGCGTTGAAGTCCACGTCGCCGCCCAGCGCGCCGTTCATCGCCACCAACGCGCCGTCGATGACCACGTCGCCCGTGCAGCGGACGACCGTCCCGCTGGGGACGCGAAGCGTGGCGCCCGCCGGCACGATGAAGTTGCGAAAGTTGAGTACAAGCGGCGCAGCGCCCGCCGTGCTCCAGTCGGCGCCGCCGTCCAGCGTCAGGTCGCCGGAGGACGCGTCACCGAAGAGCCCGATCTGCCCGCCGCAGTCATCCGCGTTGAACACACCGTCCCGGTTACGGTCCTCCTCGAGGTCGTTGACGCCGTTGCCGTTCAGGTCCCAGCAGGGCGTGCCCGCCGCACCCGGCGGTCCGGCGGGGCCCGCCTCGCCGTCCGCGCCGGGCGCTCCGGCCGGGCCGGCGGTCGGAGTCGTGTCGCGCGAGGCGCCCGAGCCGGGATCGCGGACGTCGATGGTGCATCCGGCCAGGAGCAGCGCGACGAGTGCCGCCGGCGCCAGGCGCGCGACGGCGCCCCGGGTGAACGTGTTGCACAGCAGCATGGTCTCAACCTCCGCGTTGGGCGACGGGTGGCCGCCGGGCACGCGCGGCGACGGCGCGCCGCGGCGACGCGACCTCGCATGGCAGCGTGTCGCGGCTGCGCCGGGTTGTCAATGCCGCGATGGGAAGGGAAGCTACCTTCACCCGTAGCGGACGGGCGGCAGCCGGGAGCACCGGCGGATCTTCGGCAACCGCCCCAGACGGTCGCCGATCGAGTCGCAAATGTCGGCCGACGAGCAGGCGCAGGTGCAACGGGCCATCGCGGGTGACGCGGACGCGCTGGCGGCGCTGCTGGAGCACGCCGCGGCGGTCGTCCGGCCCACAATCGAGCGCGCCATCCCACGCCGTCTGCGATCGCTCCTGTCGGCCGACGACGTGTTGCAGCAGACCTTCACCGACGCATTCCTGTCGATCCGCTCCTTCGCACCCGTGGGCAACGGCGCCTTCACGGCCTGGGTGACGGCGATCGCGCGGCGCAACGTGATTGACGCCGTGCGCTACCTGGACGCCGAGCGCCGCGGCGGGCGCGCCGAGACCGTGCCGCTCGGCCAGTCCCGCGCGTCGTGGCCGTCGCAAGCACTGCGGCTGGCACGCGGCAATACGTCGCCCGCGGGCGGCGCACGCCGCAACGAGGCGGCCCAGGCCCTGCGATCGGCCGTGGCGCGGCTCCCGGCGGATTACCAGACCGTCATCCGCATGTATGACCTGGAAGGGCGCGCCATGGCCGACGTGGCGTCGGCGATCGGCCGAACGCGCGGCGCCGCGTACCTGATCCGCCAGCGCGGGCTGGCGCGGCTCGAGCAGTTGCTCGGCCCCAGCGGGGATTTTTTTTCGACCGGAGCGTAAATCCGCCGTAGCCGGGCCGCTTCTCCAAGTGTGGCGCCGCGTGAGGCGCCCCCGGGACTGGAGAGCCGCGTGCGCAACCCCGATCGCAACCTGATCCTCTCCGCGGCGCGCGAGGCCGCGGCCTTGCGCGAGGCCCTCGCGGACACGACCGCCGGGGCGGGTGCCGCGGCCGGTCGCGACCCCGGCAGCTCGGCTGGCGTCGACCCGCAACCGGGCGTCACAGCCGCGCCCGCGCTGGACGGGCTGAGCGGCTACCGGATCACGCGCGAGCTGCACCGCGGGGGACAGGGCGTGGTCTACCACGCCATCCACGAGAACACGCGCCGCGAGGTCGCCATCAAGGTGATGCGGCACGGGCCGTTCGCGGCGCCCGCGGAGCGGGCGCGGTTCGAACGCGAAGTGCGCATCCTGGGGCAGCTCAACCATCCCAGCATCGTCGCGGTCCGAGACGCGGGGGTCGTCTCGGGGTGCGACTACTTCGTCATGGACTACGTAGCGGGGCGGTCGCTGGACGCCTGCGGGGGCGCGCAGCGCCCCATGCGCGAGACGCTGGAGCTGTTCGCCCGCGTGTGCGACGCCGTCCACGCGGCCCACGTGCGCGGCATCATCCACCGCGACCTGAAACCGGCCAACATTCGCGTCGACGCGTCGGGGTGGCCGCACGTGCTGGACTTCGGTCTGGCCAAGACGCTGTGGAGCGCGCCGGAGGCGGGCGGGCTGCGAACGATGACCGGCGACTTCGTCGGCAGCCTGCCCTGGGCGTCGCCGGAGCAGGCCGCCGGCGACCCGTCGCAGGTGGACGTTCGCGCCGACGTCTACGCGCTGGGCGTGATCCTCTACCAGATGCTGACCGGGACGTTCCCGTATGCGGTGGTCGGCAACCTGCGCGACGTCGTCGAGCACATCACCTCCACAACGCCCACGCCCCCGCGGCAGATTCGACGCGAAATCGGCGACGAGGTCGAGACCATCGTCCTCAAGGCGCTGGCCAAGGACCGCGAGCGGCGCTACCAGACGGCGGGGGAGCTGGGGCGGGACATCCGGCGGCACCTGGCGGGCGAACCCGTCGAAGCGAAGCGCGACAGCGCGATCTACCTCCTGGGGAAACTCATGCAACGATATCGCGTGGCCGCTACCCTGGCCGTGGCTTTCCTGCTGGCAGGCGTCGCAATGGGCGCCGCCATGACCGTGATGTACCAGCGGGCGGTGCGCGAGGCCGATCACGCCCGACAACTGGCGCTGGTCGCCGCCCAGGCCGAGGCCCGCGCCCAGCAGGAAACCGCTCGGATTCGCGCCAACCTGGAAGTCGCTGAAGACGTCCAGGACGTCCCGGCCGAGGAGCGGCACGCCGGCGACGACGACCACAAGCGGTACTTCCTGATCGGGCCGCGGGCCGGGGCGTCACCACCGCCGGCCGGTTATCGCCTGCTGCTGATCCTGCCGGGCGGAGACGGCAGCGCCGACTTCCATAGCTTCGCGCGGCGCATCTTCAAGCAGGGCCTTCCGGACGGCTACCTCGCCGCCCAGCTCGTCGCACCCCAGTGGTCCAAGGCGCAGTTCGAGCAGGTGGTGTGGCCCACGCGCACCAACCCGTGGCCCCAAATGAAGTTCTCGACCGAGGAGTTCATCGAGTCCGTCGTCGAGGACGTGGCCCGGCAACACAAGCTCGACCGGAGCTGCGTGCTGGCGATGGGGTGGTCGTCCGGCGGTCCGCCGTGCTACGCGACCGCCTTGAGCGACAAGACGCCCGTGACGGGCGTGTTCGCGGCGATGTCCATCTTCACTCCCGGACGGTTCCCGCCGCTGGCCAACGCCAGGGGGCGCTCCTTCGCGATCCTGCACTCGCCGGACGACACCGTGGTCCCGCCCGAGCACGCCCAGCGCGCGCTGGACCAGCTCCGCCGGCACGGTGCCGCGGTGAAATACATCGACGCGCCCGGCGGGCATGGCTGGCGCGGCAACGTCTACGGCAACATCCGCGCCGCGATCGAGTGGCTCGAGGGCCGCGACGGCGCGGGCACCACGCAGGCTTCGACGCCATGAAATTCGCGTGAGACCACGTGTGCAGGCGGGCGCGCGGCAATTCCGCCACGCGGCACGCCGCTGAGAAGGAGATGAGAAGATGCAGCAGAGTGCGATGCGAATCACCTGGGCCTTGCTTGCGTGCAGTTCATTCCCGCTCGGCGTCGCCGCACAGGACGCGGGCCGGCGGACGGAGGCAAAGAAGGCCGCCGTAGCGAAGACGCCGGCCGACGACGCCCGCCTCCCTCGGACGGACGGCGCGCGTCCGTTCGCGCTGGCCAACCCCGGCTTCGAGGAAGGCGAGGCGGCCGTGAGCGCGTGGATGCGCGGCGCGGCACTCGATGGCGTCGAATACAAGTGGGACAAGGCGGCCGGGCACAAGAGCAAGGCCAGCGTCTGCATCCGCAAGACGGCGCAGAAGTTCTTCCCCGTCGCCCAGTGGCACCAGTCGGTCGCGCACGACGGCAAGAGCCGCCGGCTGCGCGTCTCGGCCATGGTCAAGGCCGACAAGGTGCGGAAGGCGATCATCGACGTCCAGTACACCGACGCGTCCGGCGAGACGACCGGCCACCAGTGGGCGGCCTACATCGGCGCGAAAGAGGCCGCCGACCCGCCCGTCAGTCACGCGTGGAAGGAATACAGCGGCGTGGTCGCCGTACCCGAAGGGGCCAGGTCGGTCGTGATCGCGCTCCAGGCCTACGGCCCCGGCAACGTGTGGTTCGACGACGTGACCGCGGAGTACGTGGCGGACGAGACGCCTCCGACTTTGTACGACGAGGCGGGCAACCCGAAGAGCAGGTAGCGACGGCAACAGGAAGCCAGCCACCGACCGGCCGGGAGAGCACTGCGTACGAAGCGCACACTTCGGCGCTTCGTGCTCAGGTTCCCGGCCGCGACCGTACGTACCGCTCGCGGGAGCGAAGGTTCTCCGGAAGGACCCCGGCTACTGGCTCAGGTACTCCACCACGTCCTGCCAGCACCGGGCGGCTTCACCTTCGAGCGGCGCGGCGAAGTCGGCGACGTATCCGATGAACGCGGCCAGGTGCTTGCGGACGATGGAATGAAATACGCCGCCAAGCTCAGGCTTCAACCCGACGGGAGCTTGAAGCTGAGCTACAAACCCGGCAGATTCGTGACCGAGTAGATGAACCCGCACTCAGGTCCAGTGGGTTCGCACCCACTTGGCCTGAGGCGAGTATTCATAACAGTATGGTTGTTGTCGTCCGTCGCGTGGCTATGTCGCCTTCGCACGACGAGATTCCGCCGCGGGCGAGCTGCTTGCGGGCAATGGAGGGAGAAGGCGCCGGCGCGAAATGCGTAGCGGCAATCAACGTCTGCTCGCGTGGCGCATGAGAAAGGAGCCGTCGCCGGCTCCTCTCCCGTTTGACGGTAGCGCTCCGGCCGGGATGATCAATCACCGACGAAGTACGGGCGCATCATCTCATTGTCCTCATGCTCCACGATATGGCAGTGCCATACATACAGCCCGCGGATGTCGAACATGGCCTTGACCCGGGTGATCTCAGCCGGATAGGCGATCACCGTGTCCTTGAAGCCCGATTCCCAGGGCTCCGGGCCTCGAACGTCGCCGCCAACCGCCCGTCGCGATACGACCTCGAAGCGCACCAGGTGCAGATGGATCGGGTGCGCGTCCATCGTGAAATTGTAGATATCCCACTCCTCGGTTGCGCCGAGGGACGGATTCTCCGTAACCCACACGCCTACGCTGCCCGACGGCACACCGATGACTTTCTCCACACCCATGCCCGGCTCCGTCCACATCAGCGGGATGCCGGCCGGGTTGTTGGGGTCGGACAGATCGACCTGACCAAGCAGCGCCGCCGTCGGACCGAACGGAACGACAATCGTGCCCACGGGCGGCTGCGCGCCGCAGTCAAACTCCTGAATGGGAATCAGGTACTCACCCGTGTCTTCGTCCGCCAACACGCAGACTTCGTCGGACTCTTCCTCATTCAGCGAGACGTTCCGCGGATCGCCCTGTGGTGGGCCGAGCCCGGGCTCTGTGTTCAACACGAGGTCCTCCGGGTCGGTGGCTGGCGTCGCGCCGCTGGGGTCGGTGGGGCTGGCGCCGTCCAGCGACGTGTCGACCACGAAGCGCAGCACCTGGCCTGTGGTTTCCGGGTCGGCGGGCTCGAAATCGACGCCCGGGATACCGCCGCCAAACGGTTCGTCGGGTCCAATGTTGAGCAGGCGGATCACGGTGCCGTCGGAAAGGTCCCTGAAATCCACGAGCACGTCTGCCCTCTCGGCCAGGGCCATGAGCAACTGGGCCTTGCCGTCGCCGCTCTGGTCGAGATCGAGGGCGTTCATCAACGCCGGTTCGGACAGGAAGCCCTGCTCGGCGCCAATCTGGTACACCTCGACGTCGGGATTGTCGAACTTCAGCCACAGGAACCGCGAGTTGCACCCGTTCAGGAAGCGCAAGCGGTACAGCGCCGGTGCGACCTCCAGCTCAGGCCAGCTCACGCCGTTGACGACGATCACATCAAAGAAGGCTTCCGGGTTCCAGATGGGCGCCACGTCAGTCTCGGGGGCGAACGGAATTCTGAGGTCTCGCGGTTCGACCCCTTCGAAAAAGGCGCGTGTCTTGGGGTAAAACAGGTTTCCGTTCTTCTTGAAGGACCGATCCTGAATGGCGATCGGAATCTCGCGGATGCTGTTGCGGACGGGGTTTCCCGGCACGTTGAGCTCGAGCACGCCCTGGCCGGCTACGGGCGCCGGGCCGGGAAGGACTGCCGGCTCACCGGTGCCCTGGACCGTCGCCCCGTCGTAGTCGCCGCCGCGGATCAGCCAGAATCCTGCCGGTCCGGCGTACACGTTGTTGCGAGTCATCCCGAGCGCGTGGTCGTGATACCACAGCGTGGTCGCCGGCTGGTCCTGACGGTAGTGATAGTCGGCGTACCCGAGGTTCCCCGGGTTGGTCCCGGTTACGTCGTCGAAGAGTCGGCCATGCGTGGCGTACCCCGGTGGGATGTTATTGGCGGCCGGCAACCACCACGCCTCCGGGTAGCCGTCGCTGTGCGGGTCCACGTGCGCACCGTGGACGTGCACGACGATCGGAACCGGACCTTCATACGATTCGGGATCGTGTCCGCGCGAATCGGTGTGCCCGGGGCCCGCGGGCGGGTTCGCCCAGTGCAGCGTCTGATCGACCGGGATGAGATGCTCCAGGTAGTTGCCATCCTCGTCGACCAGGTCGTTGATCCAGCGAACCTCCACCGGTACGTTCGACATCGTCTCGATGGTGTACGCTGGATAGTTGAATTGCGAGCCGGGGGACGGGGCAACGCCGGGCGTCGGGTCGGCCGCGGGCCCATAACTCCAGACCGTCGTCGGCTTGAACTTGTCGTTCCGCCCGTTGATCGTGTTCCAGATCCCGCCCGGCAGGATCTGCTGCTTGAACTCCCGGACGGCGATGTCATAGCGGTTGGCCGCCCCGTTGTTGTTCATCACCGGCGGAATCACGAGCGGGATCACGTATTTCGGGATCGTGGTCGGGTCCAGCATCCCACTGCCGGAGGCCGCGCTTGCCTCCTTCGCGGGAGCCCCGGTGGAGAACCAGATGCTCGGAACCTGGCCGTGAGCTGCGGCGATGACCGCGCCCACGAGCGCGGCCAACGTCAGTCTACCTGCAACTTGCTTCGTTTTCATCGCGACCTCCTTCGATCCGATTCGAAGCCGCGGGCGAGTCGATGTGCTGGTCGCCCACGCCCCTGCGTCGCGGGCTCGAACGGTCACTGCTTCGCGGTGGGAAACCCGTGAGACGCCGCGAACAGTCACGCTGATGCGCGCCAGGGCCTAACGGCGTGGCGCCTCCCTTCCGCCTCATGCGCTTCGGCGCAGAGTGCCGCCATCGCGCTCATTCGTGCTCATTGGTGCTCTTCAACTTGCTTTTCCGGCGAGCGCGAGGTCCACCGGTCGAAGCCGTTCGGTTCGTTCGTTTGCGTCCTGGACGATCATGATTGCGCTCGAATTCGGCAATCGCGTCGAGTGAGAGGTCCGCCAGCAGCGCGCGGATTCGGCCGCGCTCCACCTTCCAGAATCGGTGGGTGGGGCACGCACGCTCGTCGGTGCAGAATTCCCGGCCCAGCAGGCACTCACAGAGTGGATCGGGACCCTCAACCGCTTCGATGACCTCAAGCGCCGACAGGGCCTTCGCCGGGCGCGCAAGCGAGTAGCCGCCCTTGTACCCGCGCTTCGTGCGGACGAGTCCGGACCGCGCCAGCCTGTGCAGGAGTTTCGACAGGTATGGCGCGGGCGCGCCCGCGGCCGCCGCGAGCTCCGAGAGAAGGACCCACCTCTCGCCGCGTTGAGCCAGTAGGCTGAGGGCCGAGATTGCGTAACTGGATGTGCGGCCGATCGACAACATCGACAAAGGCCTCCACGACGCGGTGATCAGTGTAACGTTTGACGATCCAGGTATCAACAAAATAGACGACTGACCAAGCTTAAAAATAGACGATAGGCGGATCGTCTTTATTGAGAGACTTGAGGCGTACACACACGTTGACCGCACGGTGCACGTTAACGGGATGGTCGGCTGCTATTGCACCGGTCCTCGTTCCGGGACGAACTGGGCTGGAAGCGCAGTGACGGCCCCTGCCTTCCCGAGCGGTGGATGGATTCAGGCTGGTTCATCCAACAAACGGAATTGAGAGATCAGGGTCCGGAGGACCGCCGACGGCAGCGTCAACCGCCTCGACATCGAGGCGTTCGTGGCACTGCTGGAATCGGCGCCGCTCGCTCCTCCTCTTGCCGGAGGGCAACGGGAGCAGGCCGCTCATCCGTCCACGGCTCACGCGGTGGAGGAGCTGCGGCGGGCCACGATCCAGTCGCAAATCACGTCGAATCCCTCGTCGCGCAGGGCGCTGACCGGCCATACGGGACGCTGGTCTTCGATGGACTCGTGCAACTCGCGGAGGGTGGCGTCCGCGCCGGGCATGTCGCACTTGCTGACCACGAACGCCGTCGCGATCTCCATGATCCCGGCCTTGAAGAACTGCACGTGATCGCCGCCGCCGGGCATGACCAGCATGAATACGTCGCGCGCCACGGTGCGCACCTCGGTATCCCCCTGGCCCGCGCCCACGGTCTCAACCAGCACCACGTCGAACCCGGCCGCGGCAAACACCGCCAGCACGCCGGGCACGTTGGGCGCCAGCCCGCCGGCCACGTTTCGCGACGAAAGCGAGCGGATGAACAGCCCGGGATCGGGCTCGGGCGTCATCATGCGGAGTCGATCGCCGAGCACGGCGCCTCCGGTGAGCGGGCTGCTCGGGTCCACCGCGACCACGGCGACGCGCAGCTCGCGCCGGCGCAGCGCTCGCCCCAGCTTGCCGATGAAGGAGCTCTTGCCGACGCCGGGCGCGCCGGTGACGCCGATGACGACCGGCGGCCGCGCCGCCGCCGGAAGGCCCGCGGTCGAGAGCGTCCCGGCCACGACGCCCGTCAGCGTCCGCGCCAGCGCCAGCGGCGTGCTCACGTCCGGCGCGCGGGTGGCTGCCGCGCGCGCGGAGCAATGCGCACTCCCTAGGCGCAGGATTTCGCGGTTGATCTCGTCCAGCGACGTGCCCGGGTTGAACACCCCCGCCAGCCCTGCCTCGCGCAGCCTGGCACCGTCGGCGGCGGGAATGATGCCGCCCACGATCACCGGCAGGTCGGGGTTGCCCGACTCGCGCACCAGGCGCTGCACTTCGGGCATGACGGTCATGTGGGCCGCCGACAGCAGGCTCACCCCCAGGACGTCGACGTCCTCCTGGACGGCCGCCTGCACGGTCGCCGCCGGCGTCTGCCACAGGCCGGTGTAGACGACCTCCATGCCGGCGTCGCGCAGTTGCCGAACGATCAGCTTGGCGCCGCGATCGTGCCCGTCGAGACCGATCTTCGAGATCAGCACGCGGATGGGTCGGTTCATCGGTCCTCCGCAGTGCCCGCGAATTTATCCGCGTCGCCCCCGCGCGACAACCTCACCGCCGAGCCACTTGATTCGGCGCCGCGTCGGCGCCATCATTCCCGCGCACGCTCCGTGTGGACAGGATTGGTGATCATGCCGTCACACATGCCCGTTCCAGGCTCGCGGTCTTTCCGCTTCCGATCCGTCGTGCTCTCCGCCACGCTGCTGTGCGCGTCGGCGATCGGCCTGCGGACGACGCTGGGGCAGGCCGGCGCCCCCTCGGCCCGAGAAGCGGTCGAGAAGCTGCTCAGGGATTTCGCCGCCGCCGTCGAGGCCGGGGACCTCGCTGCCGCGCAGAAGCTGTTCGCCACCGAAGAGGACGTGACCGGCCTGTTTCCGCCGGCGGCCGTCAAGGAGAGCGTGGCCAACATCCAGTCGCGTATGTCGCTGACCTTCCCGGAGTACGTGGCCGCCCTGAAGGAATTCGGCAAGCACGACCTGTACCGGGTGGACGTCGGCAGTTCCATCCTGCTGCCGCGGGAATCGCGCGGGAACCTGGTCGAGCTGCGGCTGTTTGAAGGGGGAGCGATCGAGTTTCTCAAGGACGCCAACGCGCTCATCGTGCTCAGGTTCCACGTCGGCGGTGTCATGCAGGGCGCCAAGGGCCGCTGGGTGTTCACGAACCTGACGACCCGCAAGGAGTTCTTCGCGAATCGCAAGGGCGACTAGCCGCGCCCGCATTCGGTCCCACAGCCGTCGCACGAGCAGTCCGCCAGGCGGTCGGCGGACGCGTGCAACGCAGTCGCGCCGTCACGCACGGCGTATCTGCCCTCATCTCATCTCAAGGAGTCGATCATGCGCCGCTTGCGCTGGTCCCTGGCATTCCTGTTGGCGTCCTCCGTCGCCGCGCAACAGAGCACCGACGAGCGCACCGCACGCCTGGATCAACGCGTTCGCGCCAACGCCGAGCGGATCGACACGCTCGAACGGCAGTTGGCGTCCGACGGCGGCGCCGCCCTCGACGCCGCCCGCATCGAGCAGATGCGGGCCCAGATCCGCGCCGTCCTGGGCGAAGCCCGGTTCCGCGAGTCCCTCATGCCCGCCACCTTGTCGGCCGGCTACGACGGCGGCTTCTTCATCCGCGACACCACCGGCCACTTCGCCATGAACTTCAACGGCGTCATGCAGCTCCGCTGGACGCACTACGCCACCCGCGCCGACAACCGCTGGCTCGCGCCGCGCACCCAGCGCAACGACCGCACCGGCTTCGACCTCCAGCGCGTCCGCTTCGCAATCGCCGGCCACGCCTTCGACCCCGACCTCACCTACGGCATCACGCTGCGGGCCGACGCACCCGACGGGCACAACGTCCGCCTGCACTATGGCTGGGTGAACTACCGCTTCAACGACGCTTTCCAGCTCAAGGCCGGCATCTTTCGCGTCGCCTCTACCCGCGTGCAGTTCCAGGGCGACGAAAAGTTCGTCTTCATCGATCGTCCCATGACCGACGCCGTCTTCGGACTGGGTGTCGGCACGGGTGTGCGACTCTGGGGCGAGCTTTGTGATAAGCGCCTCTACTACTACGTCGACGTGGTCAACGCGCTCTCCTCGCCCGACGACCGCGTCATTTCCCCCGACCCCAGCGAACTCGACGCCAACCCCGCCATTCTGGCGCGGCTCATCTGGCGCGCGCTCGGGCCCGACCCGACGAAAGACTTCGCCGTCGATCCCGACCTGCCGCCGCACGATTCACCGGCCCTTGATTTCGGCTTCCACTACGCCTTCGACGACAACCAGGGCGACAACCGCGCACTGCGCATCCCGTTTCCGCTCCCGCGGCCGTTCGCCCGGGGGGGCTTCGGGCTGACTACCTCCAACGGGCTGCAAATCAACCAGTTCGGGTTCGATGCCGGGTTCAAGTACGCCGGACTCTCGCTGATCGGCGAATACATCCTGCGAATTCAGGACGTGCGCCGCGCCGGCCGGACCCCCTATACGCCGCTGTGGCTGTTGACCGGCGACGGCTCCACCAACGTCCAGCACGGCGCCTACGCCGGCGCGGGCTATTTCCTGCCCATCCCCGGCCTCGAGAATCGGCTCGAGGTCGTCACGCGCATCGGCGGGATTTCCACCCTGGCCGGCGGGCAGGAAGGAACCTGGGAATACACCGGCGGGCTGAACTACTACCTCGCCGGCGGGTCCAAAACCAAGCTCCAGTTCGACGTGACGAAGGTCTCCGAGGTGCCCATCTCCAACTCCAGCTCCAGCCTGGCCACAGTCAACGACGACGCGCTGGTATTCCGCGTGCAGATGCAGGTCAGTTTCTGACGCCCGGGCCCGGCGCCGCGCGGGCGCCCGCCCCGCCGGGCGTCGCGCGTCCCGCCCCTGGCACGCAACATGCCTGGGAGCAGGAGACGGGTTGCCGCTCAGGCGCGGCGCGGGCCGAACCGGCAGGAGCTTCGACGTGGCGGCGCGCGGTTCGCTTCGACTCATCGTCCTGCTTGCTTTCCTGGTTCCAGCCCACGCAACCCAGGATCAGCACGACAACCGCGTGGCGCAGCTCGAAGCGCGTGTTCAGGCCGCCGCCGAGCGCATCGCGCGCCTGGAGCGCGCCGCCGACGCCGCGTCCGCGCGCATCCCCGACGCGGACCGCGCCGCGCAGCTCCGCGCGCAGATTCGCGCCGTCCTGACCGAGCGGGATTTCGCGCAAAGCCTGGTTCCCGCAACGGTAAGCGCCGGCTACGACAACGGCTTCTTCATCCGTGACGCGACCGGGGCGTTCTCGCTGCTGGTCAACGGACAGCTCCAGCTCCGCTGGACCCACTACGCCACCCGCGCCGACAACCGCTGGCTCGCTCCACGGCTTCAGCGCAACGACCGAACCGGGTTCGACCTCCAGCGCGCCCGCGTGGCCTTCACCGGCGCGGCCTACCATCCCGACCTCACTTACAACCTCACCGTCCGCGCCGACGCCCCCGACTCCGGCGATGTTAGCATACTGTACGGGTGGGTCAATTACCGCATCAGTGACGCGTTCCAGCTCCGCGCAGGCGTGTTCCGGTTGGCTTCCACGCGCATCCAGTTCCAGTCCGACCTCAACTTCAACTTCGTCGACCGCCCCATGACCGACGCCGTCTTCGGCCTGGGCATCGGCACAGCGGTCCGCGTCTGGGGCGAGCTCCTCGACAAGCGGCTGGCATACTACGTCGACGTCGCCAACGCGCTCGGCACGCCGGAAAACCGCACCATCTCCCCCGACCCGGCCGACATGGACTCGAATCCCGCCATCCTCGCCCGCGTCGTCTGGCGCGCCCTGGGCGAGCAACCCGGCAAGGACTTCGCGGTCGACCCCGACCTGCCGCGGCACGTCCAGCCGGCGCTCGAATTCGGCGCCCACTACGCGTTCAACGCCGACCAGGCCGACACACGCACGCTCCGCATCCCTTACCCGCTCCCGCGCGGCAACGGCCGCGGCGGGTTCGGGCTGACCACCTCGAACGGCCTCCAACTGCACCAGTTCGGCGTCGACGCCGGGTTCAAGCTCCAGGGGCTGTCGCTCATCGGCGAATACATCCTGCGGCTGCTGGATGTCCGCCGGGCCGACCGCAGCCCGTATACGCCGCTGTGGCAGCTCACCGGGGACGCTTCGACCAACGCGCAGCACGGCGCTTACGTCCAGGCCGGCTGGTTCCTGCCGATTCCCGGACTCGAGGACAAGCTCGAAGCCGTGGCACGCGTGGGCGGCATCTCCGCGACGTCCGGCGGACGCGAAGGGACGTGGGAATACACCGGCGGGTTCAATTACTACCTCGCCGGGCCGCGGACCAAGCTCCAATTCGACGTGACGAAGGTCACGGAAGTCCCCATCTCCAATTCCTACTCCAGCCTCGCCACGGTCAATGACGACGCGCTCGTGTTCCGCGCCCAGGTACAGGTCAGCTATTGAGCGGGTCGTATCGCCCGCCCCCGGTCACCTCGGTACTGCCGCGAAGACCGACCGGTTCCCCAACGCGTCGGTCTGCACTCCGAACAGCTCGATCGCATCGCGCGCGGCTGGCGCGCGGCGCACGGGGATTCTCTCGGTCAGGCTGCCGCCGGGCGGCGCGTAGCGCAACCGCACACCCGCCCACCCGTCCTCTTCGTAATAGTCGACGCGCAGCTCATGCGGGCCGGGCGCCAAGGTCAGCGCCGCGCTGCGCGGGGACATGCCGTGGTGGCCCCAGTGGTTGATGGCCAGCTCGCCGTCCACGTACAGCCGGCTCCCGTCGTCGCTGCTCAGCTCGAAGGTGTACACGCCGGCCGTCGCCGCCTCCAGGTGGCCGTCGAATCGGTACGAGAAGTTCTCGCCGGGCAGCCGCGGATCGGGCGCGCCCCCCTTGAAGTTGCGATCGATCGCCGGCCATGCGTCCACGTAGACGCGCTTCTCGAAGCGGCTTCCCTCGAACCCCGTCACGACCCACCCCTCCAGCGACCCCGGATCGCACGGCAGCGCTACCTCGCCCGCCGCGTCGGCGGTCGCGCTGGCCAGCGCCGCCACCGCCGCGCCACGCAGCCCCCACCACAGCTCGAACTCGGCCCGCGGCTCGCATTTCGCGCGGATCGTCGAACCGTCCATTCGCATCGCCGGCGCCGACGCCGTTCGGTCAACCACCAACATCATGCCCTGCCCCTCGCGCGGCTCCGCCGCCCCCGCGCCGGCGAGCCGCACGTGCAGCGGATACTCGCCGTCGCCCGCAAACCGCGGGGACGTCAGGTACACCGTCCCGGATCCGATCCGCGCCCCGACCACCTCGTCGCGGCACACGATCTCCACCGCCGTCGACGCCCGCACCGCCGTCACCTCGACCTCCGGCGTCATGGCGCGCGTCCGCCGCGGGCCGCGGAGCTGCGGCGACTCGACCCGCGACGGGTCGTCGCCCAGGCGCGTCGCGTACATCGTGTGGTGCGGCGTGAGCACGGCCCGGGTGCGGTCCTCGAACTCATAGATCACGTTGAGCGCTATGGAGCGGCCAGGCACGAGCGTCAGCCCCTCGACCGTGTCACCCGGATCGCGCTTCCCGCCGTAGTTGATCTCCTTGCTCACGCCCTGTCCCAGCCGCGCCGGCAGGTCCAACGTCAGGTGATGCCCGCGCTCATCGGTCCCGGCCGCGACGACGGCCCCCGCCACGGGACCCGTCAGCCCCAGTCCGTCAAACGTCGCTTCCTTCTCAGTGACGCGAATGAGATAGGTATCGCCGCCCTCCCAGAAGCCGTTCGTCGCCGACCCGTCCAGCTTCAGGTGCACCAGAAACCGGCGCGGCCCGTCGAAGCGGAAGTGCAGCCCCGCGTCGGACCAGCTCGCTCCGACCGCGCACGACCCCCCGGCGTCGTTTCGCGCGAAGACCGAGTCGAGCAACCGCCCGGTACCCGCGGCCGGCGCCGCGGAATAGGCGATCGTCGGGCGAATCGCGACCACCGGGTAAGGATCGACTCCGTCGGGCACCCCGTCCCCGTCGCTATCGGCCTTGCGCGGATCGCTGGCAGCGTAGCGGTCGGCGACGAACTCGCCCAGGTCGTCCAGCCCGTCGCCGTCGGTGTCCACGCGACCCGGGTCGGACCCCAACCGCTTCTCATCCATCGGAAGACGCGGATCGTCATCCGCCAGTCCGTCGCCGTCGGCGTCGCCGCACTCCCAGACCTCGTTGCGCACGCCGCGCAGCCGTACCCAGTCGTCGAATTCCCGAAACGTGCAAGCGATCCAGTCCCAGTGCTCGCCCCCGAGGTAGTAGCCCGCGAAGAACGGCTCGTTGCGGTCGGTGTAGGGGTGGGCGTGGAGCATCGGCGTCTTGGCGTCCTCGGCGATGACCAGGTCGACGGCGTGCTGGAACTCGTGTGCGAAATTCCAGCCCGTGCCGTACGCCGCCTCCGGATCGTCCTGCGGGTACCACTCGAGTCGACCCCGTACGCTGTGACCTCCGAAGCAGGCGGCGGTCCCGTTGAGGATGTTGAACCCGCCCCAGTTGCCGCTCAGCCCCATGCCGGTGACGAAGACGCCGTCGAATACACCCGGCTTGATGCCGCGCTGCCGCAGGTCCGACTCGATGTGCTCCATGGTCGGGCCGTCGTTCGGGGGTGCCGGAGCGTTCACGACCAGCCATTCAAACTCGCAGTTGAGCCGCGCCCGGCTGTTGCGGAAGTAGAACAGGCGGCCCAGCTCGCAACCATTGCGCGCCTGCGCGACGGCGCGTTCGTCCATGTGGTCCTTGCTGCCGGACTGCCCGCGGTAGATGACGACCAGCACGTGGAGGTTCTTGACGCGTACGGTGGGCGCGCCGCTGGCCCCAAGCACCGACGGCAGACCGGTCAGCCCCAGCGCCAAAGCGATCCCGGCCAGTCCCAGCCAGCCGCAACGTCGGGTGAACCGTTTCATGTCTCGTCTCCTTATCTCCACCGCACTTCGCTCGATAGAATCCAAACCAGCCACCACCACCATGCGGAACGACCCCGCCAGTTTAGCCCACTCTCGCCCGAGCCGCGACTTCCTCAACCGCAACGCGCCCGGCTCGGACCACACCGACTCGCACCCGCAACTCCGTCCGCGCGCCTCCCGCCGCCGGCGACGCGCCGCCCGAGCCGCCGCCGGCCTGCTTCTGGCCGGCGCGGCACTGGCCGCGGTCGTCCGACTCACGCTTCGCGATCGTTGGCCCGTGCTCTCCGCCCTCTTCTATGCCACGCCACCGCTGGTGATCGCGCTGGCCGCGCTGCTCGCGTCCGCCGCGGCCGCTGTCGCGCGACGCCGACCCCTGGCGCTGCTCGCGCTGCTGGGCGCCGCCGGAGCCGCGTGGTGGGGCGTCGCGACCGGATTCGTCCATCGGCCACCGCAGCACTGTGCCGATTCCGTACGCGTGATGTTCTGGAACGTCAATCGCGGGTGGCTGGGCTGGGACGCGATCGCCGAGCATATTCGCGCCGCCGACGCCGACGTCGTCGGGTTGGTCGAAGCGCGGTTTGACGATCCGGCCGCGGGTGACGCGCTGGCCGCCGCCCTGCCGGAATACGCGATGCTCGACCCGGTGTTCGGAATCATGCTCCTGTCGCGCGGCGAGTGCCTCCAGGTCGTGGACGATTGGCTGCCGCCGGCCGGCAAGTACCGCCGCTTCTCGCTGCGGGTGGGCTCGAGCGAGTTCGAGGCGTGGGTGGCCGATCTGGAGAGTAACCCGTTCGGTGCGCGGGCCGATACGCTGCGACGCCTGGCGCGCAAGATCGAGCATTGCCGCGATCGCCCCATCGTCCTCATGGGCGATTTCAATACCCCCAGCGACTCGCTTCTCTTCGAACCGCTCCGGGCGCAGGCGGCCAACGCCTTCGAGTCCGCCGGCAGCGGCTACGCAGCCACCTGGCCCATCCCGGCACCGGTGCTGACGCTCGACCAGGTCTGGACCAACCCGCTCGTCGAGCCGCTCTGCGCACGCCTGGATTGGAGCTGGCGCTCCGACCACCGCGCGATGCTCGTCGACGTTGCCGTGACCCCGACCCCCTGACCGCGCCGCACCGCTCGCTGCCGCACCGCGCGGCTACAATCCGCGCGATGGACCCGGGCGCGCGACATCTGGTCGTCTGTACCGCCGGGCACATCGATCACGGCAAGAGCCGGCTGGTGCAGGCGCTGACCGGCACCGATCCCGACCGCCTTCCCGAGGAGAAGGCGCGCGGCATGACGATCGACCTGGGCTTTGCCCACTTCGCCGCCGATGGCGCCATCGTCCACTTCGTCGATGTCCCCGGGCACGAGCGCTTCATCCGCAACATGGTCGCCGGTGCGACCGGCGTCGATCTGGCGCTGCTCGTCGTCGCCGCCGACGATTCCGTCATGCCGCAGACGCGCGAGCACGCCGAGCTGCTGCGCCTGTTGGGCGTGACGCGCTGCGTGGTCGTCGTCACTAAGACCGACCTGGTCGACGACGCCTGGGCCGACGCCGTGCAAACCGAGGCGAGCGAGCTCCTGGCGCGCCTCGGCATCACACCCCTGGCGTGCGTTCTGACTTCGACCGTAACCGGTCGTGGACTGGACGCGCTCCGGCAGGTCCTGTCCAGCGAGGCGCGTCGCGACGCGGACGGCGCGCGCGGGCCCGGCTGGTTCCGCATGCCGATCGACCGCGCCTTCGTCGCGAAGGGCCGCGGCGTGGTCGTGACCGGCACGGTGGCGCACGGGACGCTTGGCGCCGACGAGCCGCTGCACCTGTGGCGCGTCGGACTCGAAAAAGGGCGCGCCGGGTCGCGCTTCGACGCGGGCACCGGTGCCGGCGCCCACGCCTTGCCCGACGCCGACCTGTGCGTCACGACGCGGGTGCGCGGGCTCCAGTCCCACAGCGCCGCGCTCAACTCCGCCGCCGGACGCATGCGCCTGGCGGTCAACCTGGCCGGCGCGGCCTTGCAGGACGTGGGCCGCGGCTGCGAGCTCGCGACGCCCGGCTACCTCTCGGCAACGACCCGCTTCGACGCCTGGCTCGACGCGCTCACCATCCCCGGACGCGCCGCGCGCGAGCGGCTTCGCGTGCGCCTGCACGTGGCCGCCGCCGACGTCCTGGCACAGGTGCAGTTGCCCGCCCCGCCCCAGGACCGTCACGCCGTCGGACCGGCTCAGGTCCGAACCGCCGTGCCGATCGTCGTCGAGTGGGGCGAGCGGTTCATCCTGCGCGACGAGAGTGGCTCGATGACGCTCGGCGGCGGGCAGGTGCTGCGTTGCGCCGCGCCGCGCTGGTCCGCACGCCATCCGTTCGATTCCGCGGCGCTGGAACGCCTGCGCTCGACCGCCCTGGCCGACCGGGTGGAAGAAGTGCTGCGCGGCCGCGCCTGGGAGGACGCGCCACCGGCACGCCTGGCCGCGGAGGCCGGCGCCCTCGACGCCGAGCAGGCGGTCGCCGTTCGCGCCGCCCTGGTCCAGAAGCGGCGCATCGCGCGCCTGTCGGGCGGCTCGACCGAGGCGTACGTCCACCGCGACGTGCTGGAGCGGGCCCGCGCGTCCGTCGATGCGCGCCTGACGCGCATGCTGCGCGAAAACCCGCGCCTGCCGGGCGTCCCCCGTGGCGAGTGGAGCGGCTGGATGCCGCGCGCCTGCCCGGAACGGCTCCGCCCGTTGCTGGCGGACTGGTTGCTGTCGAGCGGCGCGTTCTCGCTCTCGGACGGACACGTGCTGCCACGCGGGCACCGCGCCGCCATTCCCGCCGAGGACCAGGCGCTCTACGACGCGCTGCTGCGGGAATACGACCAGGCCGCGTTTCAGCCGCCCGACGCAGAAGCGCTTCGCTGCCGCACCGAGCGAAACGCGCGCCGGCTGGCCGAGCTGGTGAAGCTCGCCGTCGCCCGCGGGCGCCTGGTGTGCATTCCCGGCGGCCTGCTGCTGCACGCCGACCGGCTCACGGAGTTGGTGACGCGCGTCGCCGGCGAGATCCGCCGTCGCGGACCGCTGACCGTCAGCGACATTCGAGTCCTGCTGAATTCGTCCCGCAAGTTCGTCGTCCCGCTGGTCGAGCACCTGGACGCGATCGGCGTCACCCGCCGCAGCGGCGACACGCGCGTGCTCGGCGCCAACGCACCCGACGAGTAGCCTCCGCAGTCGCACCGGCTACGCGCAGCGTGCCGCGACCGCTATGCTGGCGTCGTCCGTCCCGCGAAGAGCGCACAACCGTGGCAATCCATCCATCGGCCATCGTCGATCCGCGTGCCGAGCTCGACCCGTCGGTCGAGGTCGGCGCCGGCGCCGTCATCGAGGCCGGCGTCCGCATCGGCGCCGGAAGCCGCATCTGGCCCTACGCATTCCTGGCCGCCGGGGCGCGCCTCGGGCAGCGCGTACAGGTCCACCCCTTTGCGACCGTGTCCCACGCGCCCCAGGACCTGGCCTACGACGGGTCGCCCTCCTTCGTCGAGATCGGGGACGACACCATCGTGCGCGAGCACGTCAGCATCCACCGCGGAACCGTCCCCGGCTCGACCACGCGCATCGGGCAGCGCTGCTTCCTGATGGCCGCTTCCCACGTCGCGCACAACTGCACGCTCGGCGACGACGTGAAGCTCGCCAACGGCGCGCTCCTGGCCGGCTACGTCAGCGTCGGCGACAAGTCCTTTCTGGGCGGGGCGGCCGCCGTCCACCAGTTCACCCGAATCGGCGCGCTCGTGATGGTCAGCGGCCTGACCCGCGTCGTCATGGACCTGCCCAGTTTCACCCTGGCGGTTGAAGGCGGCGTCGCGGGCGTCAACGTGATCGGATTGCGCCGCGCAGGCGCCAGCCCCGAGGAGCGCCGCGAAGTCCAGGACGCCTTTCGGACCCTCTACCGCCGCGGCCTGCCGTTCCACGACGCCCTCGCCGCGCTTTCGAGCCACGTTCGCACCCCGTACGGACGCCAACTGGTCGAGTTCCTGCGCGCGCCCAGCAAGCGCGGGTTGGCCGGCTTCGTCCGACGCCGACCGCGAGTCGATGCGGTCGCCGAAAGCGCGGATGCCGGCGAGTAGCGCGGATTCACCGTGACCATCGTCGTCGCGCCCGACAAGTTCAAGGACACGCTCACGGCCGACCAGGTGGCCCGCGCGATCTGCCGCGGCATTCGCTCCGTGCGCCCCCACGCCAACTGTCGCATGATCCCGATGGCCGACGGCGGGGACGGATCGGGTCCGATCCTGGCCGCCGCCCTCAGACTGCCCGAGTCGCGGATGCGCGTCGCCGGCCCGCTCGGTACACCCCGCGACGTACCCTGGTGGCGCGGCGTCCGCTCCGCCGTCCTCGAGCTGGCCGAGATCGCCGGACTCCGGGGGTTGCCTCGCGAGGATCGTGACCCGCTGCGAACGACCTCGTTCGGCGTCGGCGAGGCCCTCGCGTCCGCCGCCGGGCAGCAGCCGGCCGACGGCGAAATCCTGCTGTGCATCGGGGGGTCCGCCACTGTCGACGGCGGAATCGGGTGTCTTCAGGCGCTCGGCTGGGAGTTCCTCCGCGCCGACGGCGCCCGGATCGCGCCGCCCGCCACGGGCCGCGACCTGGAGCACGTCCACCGCGCCGTACGACCCGCCCGCGCCGCGCCGGCCGTCGCGTTGACCGTGCTCTGCGACGTCACGAATCCGCTCCTGGGGGCCACCGGCGCCGCACGCGTGTTCGCCCCGCAGAAGGGCGCCGACGCCGCCGCCGTTGCGCGACTCGAAGCCGGACTGACGAGATTCAGCGCCGTCCTTCGGGCCGCCGGCACGCCCCTCGATCCGCACGCCGAGTACGGCGGCGCCGCCGGGGGGATCGCGGCGGCGCTGGCCGCGGCCGTCGGCGCGCGGCTCGTCTCCGGTTTCGACACGATCGCCGCCTCCTGTGGACTTGCGGAGGCCTTGTCCCACGCCACCCTCTGCGCCACGGGCGAGGGGCGCATCGACGCCCAGACGGTCTCGGGAAAAGTGGTCGCCGGCGTCGCACGCCTCGCGGCCCGTTACGCCGTTCCAGTCACGGCGTTCTGCGGCCAGGTCGCGCCCGGGCAGTTGACCCAGGCACTTGAGCGGCAAATCGGGCTCGAGCAGATCATCGTCTGCGCCCCGGACTCCGGCGCACCGGCAGGGGAAGGCGAGCTTGCCGCCGCTTCCGCCCGCTGGCTCACGGCGCGCCGTTTCCGGTAGCCTTCGCCGCAGCGGGCCCGGGTTCGTCAAGCCGGCGGCTTGGGAGGCAACGCGCGGGCCGACACCACCGACGCGAACCCGCAAGTCCGGTGGCTTCCATCGCAGAACGGCTTGTCCTGCGACGCCCCGCAGCGACACAGCGAGATGACCGTCCGACCCCCCAGGTCGAAAACGTTGCCATCCTGGTCTTTCAGCACGAAATCTCCCTCGACGCGCGCCGACCCGTTCTGCTTGATCGTGATGACGGTTGCCATACCCGAATTCTAACGCCACGCAGGGTCGACCGCGATCTTCCCCGACCGTCGGACGCTCGATGGGGTTGGCGACCGGCCCGCCAGACGCTAGATTGACCATCCATCCTGAAGGGCCAAGTCAGGGGCTTCGAAATGTCCAGGCCGCGGGTCACGATCGACGAGATCAGCAAGCGAACCGGCTTGTCGCGCGGAACCGTCTCGCGCGCCCTCAACGACCGCGCCGACATCAGCGCCGCAACGAAGGAACGCGTCCTCAGCGAGTGCCGAAAGCTCAATTTCTCGCCCAGCCCCACCGCCCGCGCCCTTGCTACCGGGCGCAGTTTCACGGTCGGACTGCTGATCGGCGACGACGTCGCCGGTGGCTTCGTCGCCGACGTGCTTGCCGGCGCTGTGCGCCGCGCCGCGCAGAGCGGGTACCTCGTGGTCGTGGCCCATGCGCCCACCGACGGAGCGACGAACGTCATCGAATCGCTGGCCGACCGTCGCGTCGACGGGCTTCTCCTGGCAGCGCCGCTCCCGGCGGCCATGCAGGAGACCATCCGCTCCGTTTTCGGACCGGCCGGCCGCATCGTTGCGCTTTTTGAACCGGGTGTCGCGGAGTGGGACAGCGTGGTGCCCGATCATCGTGCAGCCGGGCGCCTGGCGGCAACGCACCTCCTGTCCGGCTTTTCGGGGGCCGCGATGTTCGTGCGAGATTCGGACACAGCCGACCTCGACGAGGGCTGGAACGGATTCCGTGACGCGTGCCGGGAACGAGGCTTGGAGCCGGAAGCGGTTTCGAGCGACGAGATTGTCCCTGCGGATGTGCGGCTCGCTCGCGCCGCCGCGATCGCCGCGGCGTCGGATTTCGCCGCCTTGAAGACGATTTCCTGCCTTGGAAACGCTCGGCGACTCGGCGACGAGGTCGGCGTTATCGGACTCGGAAATGAACGATTCGCAAATTCAACCTCGCCGCGACTCTCAAGCGTCGACATGAACGGCGGTGAGGCCGGGGCACGGGCGGTCGAGCTGCTGATTCAGCGCATCGCCAGCGCCGGGGCTCCCACGGGCGAGCGGATCCGCATCGCGCCGCGACTGGCGGCGCGCGAGTCTACGGGCGCGGTTTCAGCCGCGGGGTAGCCGCCCGCCTTGCGGGATTGGGGTTCGGGCGATAGATTCGGTCGTGCGGCAGTCGCGGCGCGGGAACGCGGCCGGTGCGCCTGCCGGAGGAGGTTGTTGATGCAGGTTACGGTCTCGGGTCGTCACATGGGCATCAGCGACGCCGTGAGGCAGTATTGCACCGAGAAGGCGGGGCGATTGAACCGGTTCTATGACCGCATCAACGCCGTGGAAGTTGTGATCGAGGGGCACGCCGGTTCGCACAAGGTCGAGTTGATCGCGCACGTGGACGGGACGCACTCCTTTGTCGCGAAGGAGTCGCAGGGCGACGTCTATGCCGCATTTGACATCGTGATTGAGAAACTGGAGCGGCAGCTGCGCGACCACAAGGAAAAGCTGCGCAATCGAAAGCACGCGACGCCCCCGGACGGGGCGTGATGGGCGATCGCCGGGTGCGACGCTGGTGTAAACGATCCGACGATGAAACTGCGGGACTTGGTGGCTCGAGAATCGATCCTGCCGGAACTGGCGGCGACCGAGCGCAACGCCGCGATCCGCGAACTGGTGCAGTGTCTGGCCAGCTCGGGGCGGATCGCGGCGGACTCGATCGAGGGCGTGGTCCGCGCCATCGTGACGCGCGAGCGGCAGCGCGGTACGACGGGATTCGGGAAGGGCGTAGCGGCGCCGCATGCGAAGGTCGAGGGGCTGGATCGGATCGTCGCGGCACTGGGGCGCAGCAGCCGCGGGATCGACTTTTCCGCACTGGACGGCGCGCCGGTGTACACGGTTTTTCTCATCCTCAGCCCGACCGATCAGCCGGACGAGCACTTGCGGGCGATGGACCATGTGTTTCGGCATCTGCTTCAGGAGAAGTTTCGAAGGTTTCTTCGGCAGAGCGACACGGTGGACAAGATCTACGATCTGTTGAAGGAAGCGGATGAGCCTCCGTCGCCGGCGTAGGGCGCGGCGGTGGAGTCGGATCAGGTTGAGTCGGGTTGACGTCGAGAAACGGAAGCGAGAGTGAGGTTCGAGCGGGAAGCGACCGTCCGCAATCGAGAGGGATTGCACTTCCGCCCGATCATGCAACTCGTCGACACGGCGGCGAAGTTCCAGTCGAGCGTGCGCGTCTTCTGCAACGGGCGTGAAGCCGATGCGCGAAGCCCCATGGAGCTTCTGATGCTGGTCGCGACCCAAGGCACGGCGCTGCGGGTCGTGGCGGAAGGCGGCGACGCCGAAGCCGCCGCCAACGCGATGATCGAACTCGTCGAGGGCGGCTTCGGCGAGGCATGAAAATACAATCGCGGCCCCCTGCCGAGGCGCGGCCGCCTGACGCGGTGGTTTCCGCGCCGATGATCACGAAAAAAGGGATTCCGGCGTCGCCGGGCGTGGCGATCGGGCCGGCGCTGGTGTTGGATACGGAGGAATACCGCATCCCGCACCGCGTGGTGCGCGCCGCGGAGGTACAGGCGCAGCTCCGCGCACTCGACGACGCGCTCGCGTCGTCACGCGCGGAGATCCGCGAGTTCTCCACCGCGGTCACCGCGAAATTCGGCCAGAAGGCCGCCTCGATCTTCGCCTTTCACGAGCATTTCCTGGCCGACAAGCAGCTCCGCAGCAACGCGGCCGAGCTGATCGAAAAGAACCGCTACACGGCCGCCTACGCGTTCTGCCAGGAAATGAACCGCCAGCAGCGGATGTTCCTGGGCGTGACCGATCCTTACATCCGCGAGCGCGTCGAGGACCTGTTCGACATCGAGCGGCGCGTCCTGCGCCACATCCTCGGTCGCGCGCGCGAAGACATCAGCAAGCTGACCGAGCCGGTCGTCATCGTCGCCCACGACATGACCCCCTCCCAGGCCGCCGGGCTCAACCGCGACCAGATCCTGGGCATCGCCATCGACGTGGGCGGTCAGACTTCGCACACCGTGATTCTGGCCCGCATGCTGGGCATCCCGGCCGTGGTCGGGCTGCACGACATCGCCAGCGACATCTCGGGCGGGGAGCTGGTGGTCGTGGACGGAACGCACGGGATCGCCGTCGCCAATCCGGACGACGAGGCCCTGGCGCGCTACCGGGTCCAGGCCACCGAGTATCACAAGTTCGAGGAGTCGCTGGTCGAGCTGCGCGACTTGCCGGCCGTGACGCGCGACGACGTGTCGATCACGCTCATGGCCAACATCGAGCTGGCCGCCGAGGCGCGCTCCGCCATGGAAACCGGGTCGCAGGGAATCGGGCTCTACCGCACGGAGTTCATCTTCCTGTCGGCCCACTCGCAGCCGACCGAGGACGAGCAGTTCGAGGTGCTCCAGACGGCCGTGCGGCACGCCGGCGGAAAGCCAATCACCATCCGCACCGCCGACTTCGGGGCGGACAAGCACATCCCCTGGCTGGCGCTGCCCAAGGAGGACAACCCGTTCCTCGGGCTGCGGTCGATCCGCTACTGCCTGGCAAACCTGGACTTCTTCAAGACCCACCTGCGGGCCATCCTGCGGGCCTCCGCCTTCGGCGACGTGCGGATCATGTTCCCCATGATCACTTCGCTCATGGAGCTGCGGCAGGCCAAGGCCGTCCTGGCCGACGTGATGGAGGATCTCGACGACCACGCCATTCCCTATCGCGCCGACGCCCCCATCGGGATCATGGTCGAGACCCCCGCCGCCGCGATGACCAGCGCCGCGTTCGCCCGCGAAGTGCACTTCATGAGCATCGGGACCAACGACCTGACGCAGTACACCCTGGCGGTCGATCGCGGCAACGTGGACGTGGCCTATCTCTACGCGCCGCACAGCCCGCCCGTGCTGGCCCTGATTCAGATGGTCGTCACGCACGCGCGCCGCGCCAACATCGGCGTGCACCTGTGCGGCGAAATGGCGGGCAACCCGCTCTACTGCCAGTTGCTGCTGGGCATGGGGCTGCGCCACCTCTCCATGCCCCCCAAGAACATCCCCGAGATCAAGAAGATCGTGCGCTCGACCACCATCCGCAAATGCCAGTCGATCGCCAAGCGCGTCATGGAGTTCGATGCGGACCGGCAGGTGCTCAACTTCCTCCGCGACGAGACACGAAAAATCATCCCGGAGGCCGTGTGATGCGAACCGACCCAGCCCCGCAGGCAAGCCCCATGACGCCCCAAAGCCAGGCGTCCGCCCCGCACGCCCGGCCCGGCCCGGCGCGACACCGATATGCCCTGCGCGTGGCCATCGAGGGCGACCTGCGCTTCCTCCCGCACCTGGACGTGGTGCGAATGTTCGCGCGGGCCGCCGTCCGGGCGCGGCTGCTCGTGAGCCATTCGGCGGGCTACAACCCGCATCCGCACATCTCGCTGCCCCTGCCGCGAAACGTGGGTGTGGCGTCGATCGCGGAAGTGGTGCGCGTTGACCTGGTCGACGACGTGCCGCCTTCCGACCTGGTCGAACGGTTCAACGCCGTGCTCCCGGCGGGGTGCCGCGTCTCGGGCGCCACGCGCGTCGCGTCGGACCGTCCGCCGCACCCGCGATCGGCCACCTACGAGCTGCGGCTGGTGGACGGCGAAACGGAAACGCTGAACGGCGCCGTCGCGCGTCTCCGCGCCGCCGAGCGGCTGGAGATCGATCGTCCCGGCGGACCGGGACGGCCGGCGCGGCGCATCGACATGCGCCCGTTCATCCTCGAGTTGAGCCTGTCGGGCGAAGCGCTGCGCATCAAGACGCGCGTCGGACAGGATGGAACGGTCCGCCCCGCCGAGCTGCTGAGGCTCCTCGGGCTGGACCCCGACGAAACATTACACCGAATGCGACGCGTCAGCGTCGAGTGGGACA
This sequence comes from uncultured Planctomycetales bacterium, assembly GCA_964401365.1. Lineage (GTDB taxonomy): Bacteria > Planctomycetota > Phycisphaerae > UBA1845 > Fen-1342 > CAYNYG01. Next base: position 224,705 of record CAYNYG010000001.1, read on the forward strand.
TGGAATCGCTCGCGGAGGACAGGTAGTCCCCCGGCGACAGAAAGGAATTGCTGTGGCACGTCAGAAGGCACCCGGCGGAGGCCGGGTCAAGAAGACGGCGATCAAGCGCACGCCGAAGAAGAAAACCGAATCGGACGCTACCCCGGACACGACCCCCAGCGCGCCGGCGGAGGCCGGCGCGGCGGTCGAGGCGCTGGCCGCTGAACCGAAACGGCGCGCACGCGGCGCACGACCCGCAGCGCGGGCCGTCGCGATCGAACCGCCGCCCATCCCCGAGAAAAAGGTCGAAGTCGAGAAACGCGGTAATGAAGTGGTCGTGCGGTTCCCGCCCGCGGGCGTACCGCCGTTCCGCGCGCCCGAGGCCGCACCCGTTGCGGCGCCGGCCTCGACCCCGGAGGTCACCGCGAAGAAGCCGCCCGTTGCCGACCGGGACGAATCCCCGTCGGATGCCGACGTCGACGCGGACTCCTACGCCCCGCACGACCTGCACGAATCCGAGGTCGAAGGTGCACTCGACGTGGCCCTCGAACCGGAACCGTCCGCCCGCCGTCCGGCCGGCGATGGACAGGAGGCCACCGCGGATCGCGATGCGGCGGACATGCGGCTCAGCCCGAGTCAGCGGCGTCGGCTGCGTCGCCGGCGGCGGCGTGAAAGCCTGGCGCAAGGCGGCTCGCCGCCGCCGTCGCCCACAGCTCGGTTGCCCGATTCCGACCGCGAGCCGCGCCCGCCCATCCCCCCGCCGCCCCCGCGCGTACCCGAGCCCGAGCGCAGCCCGGTCGCCCAGGACGAGCACGAGCCTCCCCGGGGGCGCTCGCGCCGTGAGCGGCCGCGTTGGGGAGATGACATTGATGATCGCTGGAAGGACGATCGGGGTGGGACCGTCGTGGAGGTGGGTGGCGACGAATCGCACGAGTTCCGGTCCATCATGGACGGCGAGGACGAGCCTGAACCGGCAACGCCCGCGGCACCCGCCGCACCGCCGTCGGACGCGGCGCCTCCCCTTTCGACCGACGAGCGTGAAGGGGAGCGGAGAGGCCGGCGTCGGCGTGGTCGACGCGGCGGCCGGCGCCGGCGTCGCGCCGAAGACGAAGGGTCGGTGGGCGTCGCCACGTACGACGTGTTCGCGGCCGAGTTCGCCGCCCAGCGGCGCGCCGCGGAGGCCGAAACAACCGAAGAAGTCGAGGAGCCGGCGGACGAAGCGCGGGAGGACGTCGAGGCGATCACCGAAGAGATCGAGGGCGTCGAGATTGAGCCGATCGCGACCACGCCGGTCACCGACTTCGAGCAGATCCTGGAGGAAGAGGAGATCGACGACGAGGCCGAGGAGGCGCCGCGCGCACGGCGCGCCAATAAGGAGATGCTCATCAACGTGGTGCCGCGCGAGGAGTGTCGCATCGCCATCCTCGAGAACGGCCGGCTGGAGGAGATTTACCTGGAGCGCGCCTCGGTCGAAAACCACGTGGGCAATATCTACAAGGGCCGCGTGACCAACGTCGAGCCGAGCATCCAGGCCGCCTTCGTCGATTTCGGACTGGGCAAGAACGGCTTCCTGCACATCTCGGACCTGCATCCGAAGTATTTTCCGAACCGGGCCAACGACTCCGAGGACGTGGGGCACAAGACCCCACGGCGCGACCGCCCCCCGATTCAGAAGTGCCTGCGGCGCGGGCAGGAACTTATCGTCCAGATCATCAAGGAAGGCATCGGCACGAAGGGCCCCACCCTGTCCACCTATCTGAGCATCCCGGGCCGCTTCCTGGTCATGCTGCCCGGGATGAGTCGCTCGGGCGTCTCGCGCAAGATCGAAGACCCGGTCGTGCGCGACAAGCTGCGGCGCCACCTGTCGGAGCTCCAGTTGCCCTCCGGTGTCGGGTTCATCGCGCGGACGGCGGCGGTCGACCGCACCAAACGCGAGCTCCAGAGCGACCTCCAGTACCTGACGCGGCTCTGGCGCCAGGTCGAGCAGCGCATGCGCAACGAGCGCGCTCCGGCCGAGCTGTACCGCGAATCCGACCTGGTGATCCGCACCATCCGCGACGTCTTCACCGCCGACGTGCGCAGCATCGTGGTCGACGACCCGCCTGTCGCCGAGCGCGCCCGCGACTTCCTGGCCATCTTCAGTCCCAAGTCGCATGACTGCGTCCACGTTTACGACGGTCGCGAGCCGCTGTTCCACAAGCACGGCATCGAGGCCGAGCTCGATCGGCTTCATTCGCGCCACGTGCCGCTCCGCAGCGGCGGGTCGCTCGTGATCGACAGCACCGAGGCCCTGGTGGCCATCGACGTCAACAGCGGCCGCTACCGCGATGAGGACGACGCCGAAACCACCGCCTTCAAGATCAACCTCGAGGCGGCCGAGGAGATCCCCCGGCAACTGCGCCTGCGCGACCTGGGCGGCGTCATCATCTGCGACTTCATCGACATGCGGCTGGAGAAACACCGCCGCGAGATCGAGCGCGTGCTCATCAAGAACCTCAAGGAGCACAAGGAGCGAGCCAAGGTGCTCAAGATGAGCCGCTTCGGCATCATCGAGATGACGCGCCAACGGCAGCGCGCCAGCCTCACGCGAAACGTCTACCAGGATTGTTACCATTGCCGCGGGACGGGGCTGGTCAAGACGGCCGAATCGGTGGCGCTGGATGTCATGCGCCTGCTGCAACTGGCGTCGGGACGGGAAAACGTCGCCTCTGTCCAGTTGACCGTCTCCCCGGAGGTCGCGTTCCTGCTTCAGAATCGCAAGCGGGCCGCGATCCACGACCTGGAGACGAAGTCGCGGCGAACCGTGTTCGTCAAGGCCGACGCCGCCTACGGCCTGGACCAGTTCCAGATTCACTATTACGACAACCGGGAGCGTCTGCTGCCGGCATGATCGACGCGTCGCCGAGGGCGCGCGACGTATCGTCCCGCGCCCGACGTGTGACTTTCGGACCCTCGACTTCTGACGGACCAACCATGCAGGTTTCCAAAATCCTCACCGCGGATCGAATCCGCGTGCCCCTGAGTTCCACCGACAAGGTCGGGGCCATCACCGAGCTCATCGACGTACTCGCCGCCGTCGGCGCGCTCAGCGACCGCGACGCCGTCCTTTCCGCCGTCCTCAAACGCGAAGGCGAGCGCAGCACCGGCATCGGCTTCGGGCTCGCCATCCCGCACGGAAAAAGCGAAGGCTGCGCGCAGCTCGTGATGGCCGCCGGGAAACCCGCTCAGCCGATCGACTTCGAGAGCGTCGACCGCCGGCCGGTCACCTTCGTCGTCCTGCTCGTCAGTCCCCCGGCGCAGACCGCGCCCCACATCCAGGCCCTGGCCAAGATCAGCCGCCTCATGAACGCCGAGTCGTTCCGCGCCGCCGTGGCGCGCGTGCAGACCGCCCAGGAACTGCACGACGCGATCGCCGCCGCCGAAACCTAGCCGAACCGGCCACCGGCCGGCGCCCCGCTCACGCCGCCAGGCGCACGCGATAGGCCACGGCGCCCAGCCAGCGAACGCCCGCGTCGGGAATCCGTCGTTCTTCGCCGTCGCAAAGTCTGCCGAGCAGCACCGCGCCGCCCTCGCGTCCCAGCCACACGCCCACCACCGGCCCGCTCTCCAGGCGACACAGGGCGGGGTGGCCCACCCGCGGCTCGTCGACCGGAACCACGATGACGACGTCGTCGGCCATGACCAGCGGCGCCGCATCGTCATTGGGGACCCGCACCGCAAACGAATCCGACGGGAGCGCCTCAAGCTCCCCGCAGCGCACCAGCTCGCGCCGCCACGCTCCACTGCCCGCGCATTCCACGGCGCACGCCCTCTCCGCCGTCGGCCGCGCAGTTGGTTCCGCCAGCGTCGCTGGGGCCGACGCTCGAACCGCGCCGCTCGGCGGCAGCGCGGCGCGCGACTGGCGCACCGCCTCCGCCAGGGCGCCGCGCTCCAGCGGCAGCGCGTCCCACGCCAGGATCGGGATCGGATCCCCCGCCGGACGGGGCAGTTCCGGGGCCGCCCTGCCCGCGTCCCCCATCTCCAGCAGCTCGACGAACGCCTCAATCGCGTTGGCACGCTCGGGCTGCGATGCGATCATCCTCGCCACGCGGGCCAGCAGGGCCTGGTGTCGGTCCAGCGCACCCGTGATCACCATCGTCCCGCGCGACGCCACCCCCGTCAGCAGCCATTGCAGGTCTTCCCCCGTCACCTCGCACATCCGCACCAGCGCGTCCGGCGGCGGGATCGTGCCGCGCTCGAACGTCTCGTAGACCGGGGCGGCCACGCCCAGGCGCTCCGCAAACGCCGCCTTGCCGCGCGAGCCGAAATGCCGGCGGCGCAGCTCGCGTACGCGATCGGCGAGTTCGGGCACGGAGGCGCGCTCGAAACGCTTCATGCGGCCCATTGTACCGTCCGCAGCCCGGCCCGTGCCGCACCCGAAAACGACACCGCCCCGCGTCGAGCCGACGCAGGGCGGTGTCGGTCGTGCAATTCCGGTTCGAGGCGCTGCCTTACGGAGGCGGTTGGTCACCGCGGCCGTAGATCACGTACACCTCGCCCGAGTTGGTCTTTCCGTTCGGGTCGGCCAGCATCGCGCTGATGGCGTAGTCAGCCCGGCCGTCGCCGTCGATATCGCCCAGCCGCGCCACGCCGCGCGAGTAGATCTGCGTCGGCTGGTTGTCCGGGTTGACGGTCAGCGACAGCTCGCCACCGCCCATGGCGTCGCCGTCGGCGCGTCCGATGAAGACGACACCGGGCAGCTCCGGCGTTCCGACCAGGCCCAGGTTGATGACGCCCGGAACGTGCTCCTTCGAGCCGTAGATCAGGTACGTCACGCCCGGGTGCTTGCTCGGGTCGGTCGGATCGACCGCGCCGGGCGCCGAAATCAGGATGTCGGACGTTCCGTCGCTGTCCACGTCGCCCACGCCGGCCACGTTGGCGCCGGCCAGGTCGCCGGCGGCGGCGCCGACGAAGCGAATGCCGCGACCGTCGGCCACCACCTGGTCGAGCGTGTATCCGCCCGCAGGGCTGTTCAGTTCGCGCGAGCCGAGAATGACGACTGCGTCACCGGCGCTTCCGACGTTCGACGCGCTTCCGATGATCACGTCATCCACGCCGTCGCCGTTGAAGTCGCCGGCGCCATCGAAAACGCGGGCGAGCGGTTCGGTCGTGGACGCGCCCTTGAGCAGCACCCCGCTCAGACGCTGCGGGTTGGACGGATCCAGCGCCAGGCGGTCGAGCAGGTAATCGCCTTCCTGGCCCGTGCTGCGGGAGAAGACGATGAAAATGGCTCCGACCTTGGCGTCGTTGGCGCCCGGTGTGGGCCAGTTCTGCGTCTCCGAAGTGATGTCCGGGGAACCGACCGCGAAGTCGATCAGCCCGTCATCGTTCACGTCACCGATCCCATGCACGAACGAGACGCGCGCATCCTGGTGTGGGCCGACGATCTGCGGCGTGCGGTCCATGTAGTAACCGGCGGTGCCGACCGCGTACGGCTGGTAGCAGGCGCTCGCCTCGTCTGCCGTGGAGCCGCCCTGAGCCGCGAAGCTCGGCGGGCAGGTGCCCTCGTACGAATAATCGAAGGTGCCGAGCGTCCCGCCGCGCACCGAGCCGATGTCCTCGATGATGTACTGGTGCGGCACGGGCATGGTGGTGTCCTGGCCCTTGGCGCCTTCGGCATCGACCAGCGGCCAGACGACGCCCGAATCGGGCGTGCCGTCACCGTCCGTGTCGACCTGCCCGATCTCCATCCAGAGCTGGGAGCGGGTCGGAGCGTTCGCGGAAGTGCGCGTGTCGATGCGGTACTGGTACACCACGCCGCAGTTGTCGCGCTCGCCGCCTGCGTCCGGCAGCAGCGGCACGTCGAGCTTGGTGGCCGTGTGCCGCGGCGCGCTGATGAAGAGCCACTTGCCATCCGTGCCCACCGCGGTGCCGAAGCGGTCGTCAACCTTCTGCCCCAGCACGCGCGCACCCAGCGAAAAGTCGCGGATGGTGACGTCCGGCCCGTAGAACCCGGTCCAGACGCTGATCCCGGACTCCGCGTTCCCGTTCGGGAACTGACCGTGCCAGCCGGGGATGGCGCAGGTCGTGGTGCACGGGAACGGGATTCCGGCCAGGCAGTTGCCCCACGCGAAGTGGTTGTTCTTGAACTTGCAGCCGACGATCGGGCCGCATTCGTTGGACGGCGGGTAGATCAGGTCGATCAGTCCCAGCGTCCACGGGTTGCTGGACGGGTTGGCCAGCGGCGGATCGACCGGGGTCGCGCTCCACGGCATCATGAAGCCGCCCGGCGGCTGGTTGTCCAGCACCTCGTCCCAGTAGACGTTCCACGCCGTCCAAGTCGTGTCGTTGTTGTCCGTCCCGTCGTTGGTCACGTCGCAGTCGTTCAGATCAAGTGCCTCACCGCAGTCCTTGCAGCCCGAGGGCGGGTTCTGCGGGGTGATTCGCGCGATGTACGGGACGAGTCCCGGGCGCGACATGGAGCTGAACATCTGCCCGATCTCGTGCAGGTCGATCAGCCGGTCCGACTTGCGGTTCAGGATGAACTCGTTGGTGAAGTTGCTGTTGTGGCTCGACACGATCACGACGCCGCCCCGGGTGAACTGGGCGACGTCCGGGATCCACTGTCCGTTCATGTAGTTGATCGCGTCGTATTCGAGATCACCCATCCCGGAGATGTCGGCGATCAGCTCGGGGTGCTGGTAGGGGACCTGGTTCACGAACGCCGGCGCGCCCAGGTTCAGCGACTCGACCCGCGGGAAGCTGAACACGATCTCGGGCAGCTCGTCGCCGTCCATGTCGGGCACCACCACCACGTCCGAGATGCCCTCCGTCCAGGTCTTATCGAGCGGGATGCGCACGCCGGGGAAGGCCAGGCCCGGGATGCTCCCGCGCCCGACCGCGTTCAGCGACTGGGCACCGGCCAGGCGCTTGCGGTCCTTGTTGCGGTTGTTCCCGTCGTCGCCGTAGCCCATGTAGGCCTCGCCGAACCCGACGCCGATGCTGTTGTTGATGATGAAGGGCTTGCCGAAGCGGCTCGCGATCAGCCACTCGTCGTCGCCGTCGTCGTCCACGTCCGGCACACGCTCGATCGAGCTGCCCGCCAGGTCGTTGAAGTTGAAGCCCTGGAGGATGCCGCCATTCTGGTTGTCGGGTGACTTCAGGTCGTCGACGTAGAACTGCCCGATGAGGCGGTCACGGATCCAGAAGATCCGCGCGTCGTCCTTGTCGGTGGCGTCCTTGGGCACAAAGTGCGACACCGTGCCCACCCCGTCGCTCACCTCCAGGTACACCCAGAAATACCCCGACTCGAGGGTCGTCAGGTCGATGGTGAAGACCTTCTGCTCGTTGGCCGCGAACTCCGTCCAGTCGATCAGGGTCTGCCCGTTGAAGGTGTTGCTGGCGTTGAAGTCGCGATCGAGACGCACGCGCACCGCCGTCGGCGACGTGTCCGCGACCGCCAGCGTCACGTCGATCGTGCCCAGCCGGTCCTTCACCACGTTCTCGGTGGGTGAAACCAGCGCAATCGTCGGCTCCACCGCGTCCAGGATGATCGGGCCGTTCGTCGCATACTTCGTCACGGACTGCCCGGCGTCGTCGGTGACCCGGATGCCCAGCAGGAAGTACCCGAACTTGTCGTGGACCGGATCATCGATCAGGCCCGCGTCGGCCAGCTCCGTCACGTCAAAGCGGAAGTTGGGGTTCTGCCCCAGCCGCAGGGCCGCGTCCGTCCGGGCGAACACCGGGTCCCCGTCGGGCTTGCCGTCCAGGTCGTCATCCCGGGCCGCCACCACCTGCAACCCGTCCCCAGGCTTGAGCAGGTTCTCGGTGTCGATCACGTTGAACGCCATCGCGATCCGCGCCTGCGGCGTCCCCGGACGCACTCCCGTGGGCTCGTTCGGCGCCGTGAGGATCACGTTGGGCGGATCGTTCGCGACGATCACGTCGCCCGGCGCGTACTGGAGAATCACCACGTTCGACTTGTCGGTCAGCCGAACGCCGAACATGTAGCGGTTCTTGAGCCCCACGGGGCTGATGGTGAAGTTGTTGGTGCCGGGGTTGAACCCGGTGCCGGCCACCACGACCGGCGGGCCGTCCGGCTGACCGTCGTTGTCGAAGTCCGTCGCGCGGATCACCTCGTGCGACTTGAAATCCGACGGCGAGTAGACCGCGTTCCACGTCAGCGTCGCGACCTGCGGCGAGCGGATGTTGGTGTCCGTCGCGGGCGAGGTGATCGTGATGCCGGGGATGGTGCGGGTCCCCTCCGCGTAGTCGTGGTTGAGCACCGTGTTGGTCGCGGGATCGAACACCCACGCGCCGAAGTAGTATTTCCCCGGCGTGTACCCGGTCGTGTCGACGTCGACGCTGGTGACGTCCAGCGCGATGTCGTCCGCAACCACCGTCTCGTCACCGTTCAGAACGCCGTCCGAGTCGACGAAAACCGCGACCAGCGACGTGCCTTCCGTATCGGTGGCGGCGAACACGACCGTGACCGGATCCCCGGCGTTGATCGTCGCGCTGGAGGCGGGCTCGAACACGCTCACCGTGGGCGTCGGAACGATCTTGAAGCGACCCTGGGCGAAGACCTTCGGAGTGGTCTGTCCGGCCGAGTCGGTCGAGACCGCGTAGATCGAATACTGCACGCCAAGCTGGAATCCGGACGTCTGGATGTTGCCGCTGACGTTCTTCTGCGTGGACGTGAACCCGAGCACTTCGCCGCCGTCGGTGGCCGGGTCGGGGTCGGCATACACGCTGGTCGTCACCGACCCGGCGAGGGTGGTGACGGTGAGGGAAACCGGGACCGGCGTATTGGGCCGGATCACCTGGTCGGTCGACGGGTTCGTGAAGCTGATCGTGGTGTCACCGACCACGGTCACCTTCCCGGGCGCGTACTGGGTGACGACGCCCTCGTCGGCGCCGGTCGCGCGGATGCCGAGGCGATAGACGCCGGGATCCTCGCTGGAGAAGGCGACCTTGCCCTCCACGTTGAGCTTGTCCTGCTTGACCAGGACGGTGGTGTCCGCGTCCTTCTGGTAGACGAGCTCGATCGCCGTTGCGTCCCCGTCCACCCGGTATTCCACGTCAATCGACGCCCCGCGAACGACTTCGCGGTTGGCGTTGGGGGCGAACACGAGCACCTTCACCGGCGTGGGGCCGGAATCGGAGCCGTCGCCGCCGTCCCCGCCCGATCCGCCGCTGTCACCTCCGGAGCTGCCGCCGCCGGTGGAGCCACCGCTGGACCCGCCGGTGTCCGCGCCCGTGTCCTCGTCCGTATCCACCGGCGGGACGGGGCGGTTCTCCGGGCGCTGGTTGTTGCTGGTATTGGAGCTCGCGGTCGATGTCTGCGAGTCGTCCGAAGGTGTGACGGGCTGTTGCGCGACTGGACACCCGCCCAGCGCCATGATAGTAACGACGCCCATGACGGTCGCCCAGAACGTGCCCCGACTGAATACCGAACGCGTGAACATCGCGTGCTACCTCCGCAGGGTAGGTCTTGGCGCAGAGAACGAGAGCGACTCCGGATGGGATCGCGTATTGAAACTTATCACCTCCGAAGTGGCCAGTCAACCGAAAAGCCCGCACTCTCGCCGCGTTGTCCAAAACCGCGCGCCAGCCATTAGTCACATAACAACAAATAGTTACGATGACGCGGCGCGACCGGGAATCCGTGCCCGCGCACGCCCGCCGCGTTATTCTTCGCGGACCCATTTCCGCGCCGAACGGAGCCCATCATGTCCGTGATTCGCCCCTTCCGCGCCATTCGTTACACGGCACGCGACCTCGCCGCGCTGCTCGCGCCCCCCTACGACGTGTTGACCGCCGACGACAAGGCCACCCTGCTGCGCCGGGATCGCCGTAATTTCGTCGCCGTCGATCTGCCCCACGTGCCGCCCAAGTCCGCCGGGCCGGACTCCGCCTACCAGGACGCGGCACGCACGATCGATACCTGGCTGGCCGATGGCACCCTCCAGCGCGACCCCCTTCCCGCCATCTACGTCTACCACCAGCGCTACCAGCATGACGGCGAGCGTTTCCTGCGACGCATGTTCTTCGCCCGACTCCGACTCGAGCCCTTCGGCTCGGGGAGCGTCTTCCCGCACGAGCAGACCTTCGGCGGGCCCAAGGAGGATCGCCTGGCCCTGACGCGCGCCGCGCGCGCCAACCTCAGCCCCATCTTCGGCCTGTACGAAGACCCCGGCAACGCCGTCGCCGGGATGCTGGCCGCCCAGATCGGGTCCGAGCCGATCGCCCACGGCACCCTCGATGGAGTGGACAACCGCCTCTGGGCGCTGACCGACCCGCACGCGATCGCCGACGTGCAGCGCCTGCTGGCCGACCGCCCCACCTTCATCGCCGACGGGCATCACCGCTATGGCACCGCTCTGCTCTATCGCGACGCGTTCGCCCGCGAGCACGGCCAGCCGCCCCCCGAGCATCCGATCCATTACGTGCTATGCGTGTTCTGCGCCATGGACGATCCGGGGCTCCTGATCCTCCCCACCCATCGCGTGCTGCACGAGGCCCGCGGATTCACCGCCGCCCGGCTCGCGGGCGATGCGATGCTCCGCGTCGATCCCCTCCCTGTCGCCTCCGCCGACGCCTGCGTCCACGAGCTCGCCCGGCGCGGTCCGCAGGCGGTCGGGTTCTGGAGCGCCGGCGAGCGCGCGTTCTTCGCCGTCCAGCCGGCCGACCCGGGGATTCTGGACCCGCTCGAGCCCCAACGCAGCCCCGCCTGGCGCCGACTCGGGCTGGCGTTCCTGCACCGCTACCTGATCGACGAGGTGATGGCGAAGCGCCTGGGTGTGCAGTCCGGGATCTCGTACCTGAAGTCGGCCGCCGACGCCGTCTCCGCCGCCGCCGCGGCCGAGGCGTGCGCCTTCCTGCTTCAGCCGACGAAAATGAGCGAGCTTCGCGCCGTGTGCCAGGCCGGCGACCTCATGCCGCAGAAAAGCACTTACTTCTACCCCAAACTGGCGAGCGGCCTCTTGATCAACCCGTTGGCCGACTAGCTCACGGCGCTGCCGCCCGAATCCGGAACGGCCCAGCATGGCGCTCCGCACGGTCGTCATCACGATCTCCGACTCTCGCTCGGCCGGAACAGCGGCCGACCTGGGTGGGCCGGCCGTCATCGCCGCGCTCCCGGCGCTGGGCGCCGAACTGACCCATCGCCAGCTCGTGCCGGACGAGATCGACGCGATCCGCGGCGCCGTTTCAGCCTGGATCGGCCGCTGCGACCTGATCCTCACCACCGGCGGGACCGGAATCGCCCCGCGCGACGTCACGCCTGAAGCCATCGAGCCGCTCCTCGAACGACGCCTGCCCGGGTTCGGCGAGATCATGCGCGCACGCGGCTACGAGCGCAAGCCGGCCTCGATCCTGTCGCGCGGAGGCGCAGGCGTGGCCACGGGCACGCTGATCGTCATGCTGCCCGGCTCGCCGCGCGGCGCGGCCGATTGCGTCTCCTGGCTGGCGCAGGCGATCCGGCATGGCTGCGAGCAGATTCGCGGGTCGGCCTCGCACCGCGCCGACGACGGAGCGTGAATCTCCTTGCGATTCGACCCGCCCGCCGGCGCGCGGCGGGCGACCCGTGGCAGGCGCGCGTCGGCACACGCCCCTGCCCCTGGACGCCGGTCCGCGACCCCGAGCGCGATGCACCCCCGCCCGGCCACCCGATCCTATGTCCCCCATCTCCCGCTCAGGTTGCCTTGGCGCGGGCGCGTGCCTTAGCATGCGGGACGCGACTCGTCCGCGGGTGTATTGCGCGACCCGGGGATCCGTCGAGCTTCACAGAAGGAACCAGCCGTGAGCAAGGCCGCCAGCCGTCGGTACCAGTTTACGTCGGAGTCGGTCAGCATGGGGCATCCCGACAAGGTGGCGGACCAGATCTCCGACGCGGTTCTGGACGCAATGCTGGCCCAGGACCCCTTCTCGCGGGTCGCCTGCGAAACGCTCGTGTCCACCGGAATGGCGGTCGTGGCCGGCGAAGTCACCACCAAGGCGTATGTCGAGATTCCCGACGTGGTGCGCGACGTGATTCGCGAGATCGGCTACACGTCGGGCGACATGGCGTTCGACTACGAATCGTGCGCCGTGCTGACCTCGATCAAGCGCCAATCGCCCGACATCGCCATGGGTGTCGACCGCGACGGGGCCGGCGACCAGGGGATGATGTTCGGATTCGCCTGCCGCGAAACCCCCGAGCTCATGCCCCTTCCGATCCAGCTCGCCCATCGGCTGGTGGAGCGGCAGGTGTACGTCCGACGCGAAGGGGTGATCCGCGGCCTGCGCCCCGATGCCAAGTCGCAGGTGACCGTGGAGTATGACGGACAGAAGCCGGCGCGCGTTAGCACCCTGGTGCTCTCCACCCAGCACGACAAGTCCTGGAACGACAGCCAGGAGGAGCTCAAGCACGAGGTCGTGCAGCACATCTTCAAGCCGGTGCTCGGGGAGTGGTGGAACAGCGACATCCGCGTGCACGTGAATCCGACCGGGCGCTTCGAGGTGGGCGGGCCGCACGGCGATACCGGGCTCACCGGGCGCAAGATCATCGTCGACACCTACGGCGGGCGAGGCCGGCACGGGGGCGGGGCGTTCAGCGGGAAAGACCCCACCAAGGTGGATCGCTCCGCCGCCTACATGGCCCGCTACATCGCCAAGAACATCGTCGCCGCGGGGCTCGCCGACATCTGCGAAGTGCAGCTTTCCTACGCGATCGGGGTGGCCGATCCGACCAGCGTGCTGGTGAGCACCGAGGGCACCGCCAGGATCAGCGAAGATCGAATCAGCGACCTGGTGCGCGAACACTTCCCGCTCACGCCCAAGGGCATCATCGCCCACCTCGACCTGCGCCGGCCCATATTCCGCGAAACGGCCCGGAACGGGCACTTCGGGCGCAACCGACCCGAGTTCACGTGGGAGCGGACGGACAAGGCCGAGGCGCTGAAGAAGGCGGGGGGCTGACGCCGGCGGAGGGGCCGGACCCCTACGGGCACTCCCCGTTGAGCAGGCACGTGATGAACCCGCCGATGTCGAACCCGTTGATCGAGCCGTCGCCGTTGATGTCGGCCGAGTAGATGTCGCAGTCCGGGTAGTCCTCGCCGTACGTGACCGGGTCATTCAGCGCGGCGACGAACGCGCCGATGTCCTGCCCATTCAGCGACCCGTCGCAGTTCATGTCGCCGGTGTCCGGCGGCGCGGCGATCGCCCCGAAGTAGATCCCCCGCCCGTGCGTGACCGCCATCAGCGTGGAGTCGTTGCGCCAGATCAGCTCCTCCACCGGCGCCGTGTTCGGACCCTGCGTCAGCGGAAACCAGTGCTGCCCGTAGTTGTGCGAGACGAACACGCCGATCTCGGTGCCCGCGTACAGGCGGCTGGGCCGGGCGCGGTGCTGGGCCAGCGCGCTGACCGGTGCGTCCGGCAGGCCGCTCACGCCCGACCCGCTGATGTCGCTCCAGGTCGCGCCGCCGTTGGTCGTGCGCCAGACGTTGTCGGCGTTCCAGCCCATGATGGCGACGTACACGTCGTTGTGATTGGCGCGGTTGATGACGATGCGCGAAATCCAACGGTCGGGCAGCCCCACCCCGTTGGCGTCCACGCGCGTCCAGCTCGGCGTGGTGGCCGTGCCGTCGAGCGTCTTCCAGACTTCGCCGTTGTTGTACCCGACCCACACGATGTCGGAGTCGCCCTCGGCGACGGCGATGGTGGAGATGTTGTAGGGCGAATTGGGTGCGAAATGCGCCTGATCCGTGTCCGGGTCGGGCGTTGGCGCCGGACCGGGCGGCTCGATGGTGGGCTTGATCGCCGCCCACGTGACCGTGCCCGACTTGACGTTGTTCGAGCGCCACAGCCGCCGTGCGGCCGCCAGCATGCGATTGGGGTTGTTGGGGTCCAGCATGAAATAGGGGATGAAGTTGGTAAGCAGTCCGCCGGCGTCGCTGATGCCCTGGTAGATGCTGGTGTAGTTGCTGCCGCCGTTCGAGCTGCGCCGGATCGCCAGGTACTGCGTCTCGCCGTAGAAGTAGTTGGGATCGCTGGGATCGGAGGCGCAATAGCCGCCGTCGCCGCCGATGACCGACGTCCAGCCTTCCGGGTTGCCCGAGTAGCGCGTGGTGCCGTTGTCCTGCGCGCCGGCCACCACCACGCCCGACGCGTCGTTGACCGCGGCGCCGTAGAACTGCGTGACGCCCAGGTTGTTGTTCAGTTCGACCACCGTGCTGCCATAGACGTTGTCGGTGCGATAGATGCCGCCGTCGGTGCCGAAATACACGATGCGGTTGTTCACCCCATCGAATCCCGGTGATTCCGCGATCACATGATGGTCGAGGTGCGCCGCCCCGAACACCGTCGAGAAGCTCGAGCCGCCGTTCGTCGACCGGAACAGCTCCACGGCGCCCAGGATCAGCGTGTTGCTGTTGGTGGGATCGACCCACAGAACGTTGTTGTACGCGGCATAGGTCGAGTAGCCGGCGCCGCTCGTGCGCAGCACGTATGTCTGCCCCCCGTCTGCGGAGCGCCAGATCTTGATGCGGCCGTCGTCGCCGCTGACCGCCGCATAGACGATCTCGGGACTGTTGCGGGCGTAGCGGATTTCGACCCGGTGGCCCGACAGCCCCGCCGCTCCCGTCGCGCTGTTCCACGACTGCCCGCCATCGGTCGAGTACAGCGGCGGCCCGTCGTGCGGACCGGCAACAACCTTGCTCGTGTCCGTGGGGTGTATTTGCAGGTCATAGGTCACACCGTCGCGCACCTTCGTCCACGTCTCCCCGCCATTCGTGCTTCGATAGATGCCGGCCTGCGTGGCGGCCAGAATCAGCTGCACGTCGTTCGGGTGGACCGCCAGGCGGTTCACGAAGTACCAATCGGGACCGGACGTGGATGGCATCTGGGCCCACGTCGCCCCCCCGTCCGTGCTCTTGAAGATCCCCGCGCCGCGCACCGCCGCCGTGTTCGAGCTGCCCTCCACCGTCTCAAAGAAGCCCTCGCCCGTCCCGGCCAGCAGCGTGTCCGGATCCGTCGGGTGCATGACCATGCACCCGATCGCCAGGCTCGGCAGAAAGTCATCCAGCGGCGCCCAGGTCGCGCCACCGTTCGTCGTCTTCCACACGCCCCCGCTCGCCGCACCCACCCACAGCGTGTCGGGATCGCCCGGATGGATCAGAATGCCGCGCAGCCGCCCGCCGATGTTGCCCGGGCCGATCCACGTCCAGGTCGGACCGTCCGGCCCGCCCCGCGGCCCCAGCCCGTCCAGCATGGCGTCCCGCTGCCCCTTCGCGCGAAGCAGCGCGCCGTCGGGCCAGGCGCCGCTGGCGTCGAGGTTTCGCTGGTAGCGAAACCAGGCGGCCTCCAGCGGTGCGTCCGGCTTTTCTTCGCGCTCCGATGCAAGCGCGCCCGACGGCGAGTCCGACCGCCGGCCGCCCGACTCGCAGCCCACGGCGCAAACAACCGCGATCAGCGCTGCCAATGTATAGCGCGTCATGAAACCTCTCCTGGCAGGGTCATTTCGGACTTGGAACGGTTGCGGGGCGGTCCTGTGCGATGTGCAGAGGCGGACCCGGCCCGATCACACCACCGACACGTTAACCGACCGCCGCCTACCGCAAAAGCGAAATCCACCCGCCGGGATCGAACCCCCCACTCGTGCCGACCGCGCCGATGCCGCTTCCCCGCGCGGACCCACGCCCTAGAAATCGTCGTGGATGGGCGCCCGCCCGGCGAAGCCCGCATCCACTTCATGCCAGTGCGCGACGGTCGGCTCCCCCAGCTTCCAGCACAGCAGGACCTCACGGCCCTCGTGCATCGCAGGGAAGTCGATCAGGCCCGCGGACCAGTCCTTCAGCTCGCACCCGACGTCGGTAAGCTCATCCTGAAGCCGCGTCAGCTCGTCGGTCAGCCCCTCGGCACGCCGCTGCATCGACTCGATTCGGTCCCCCGATGCCCGGGCCCGCTGGAGACGGTCCATCTCGGACCGCAGCTCCAGCAGCGTCCGATACCGCTCCGAGATGTCCGCGACGATCCGCCGCACCAGCACCAGCGACCGATTGGCCTCCGCAGGCGTAAAAAACTTACGCTTTACGCCCGGCGTCTCCCGCTCCGTTGCCTGACGATCCATGGGTCGCTTGTCGCCTCTGACGGTCCTGGCTCCCAAGTAAGCGTAGTCCACCCGCGCGGGACCTGTCAACGAGCGACCCGCCGCTCGCTTCGCGTCCCCGCTCTTCGTGCCGGTCCAGCGCTTGCGCCGCAGGCTTCTCTTGCCCCGTCCCACCATTATCGCGACAATCAGGAAATCGGGCGGCAACCGCGACGTTGCACAAGTCATGCCTGGATTCGGGCCGATGACGGCGAACTCGGAAACCACGCAGCTCCTGCGCCTCGCCGCCCGCGGCGACGCGAAGGCCGGCGAGCGGCTCCTGCCGGCCGTCTACGAACAGCTCCGCGAGCTCGCCGGCCGCTACGTCCGCGGACCGCAGGGGCCCGCCGCGCTCCAGCCAACGGCCCTGGTCCACGAGGCGTATCTGAAGCTCGTCGACCAGGTCGAAGCCGACTTCCGCAGCCGGACGCACTTCTTCGCCGTAGCGGCGCGGGCGATGAAGCAGGTCCTGCTCGACGAGGTGAAGTACCGCATGCGTCTGAAGCGCGGCGGGGGCCGGACCGCGCTGACCTTGCACGACTCCCTGGACGTGTCCGGCCGCGGCGAAGTCGCGTTGGACGACCTGGACGAGGCGCTGACGCGACTGGCCGACTTGGATCCCCGCGCGGCACAGGTGGTGGAGCTGCGCTTCTTCGCCGGTCTGACCGAAGCGGAGATCTCGCACGAATTGGGCGTTTCCGAGCGGACGGTGCGCAATGACTGGGGGATGGCACGGGCGTGGCTCTACTGCACGCTCTCGGAGCCTGACCATGATCGGCGACCGTGAGCGCTACCAGGCCGCCAAGGCCGCGTTTGTTGAGGCGCGCGAGTTGCCCGCGACCGAACGCTGCCACTTCCTCGAACGCCTCGGCCGCGACGATCCCGACTTGGGTCGCGAAGTCGGCCGCCTGCTCGCAGCGGACCACCCCGGTGCCCCGCTCTCCCCGCCCACCGATACGCGCGGCAGTTTTACCCCCACCGCCCACGACGCCGCCGCTCGCGTCCCGGAGACCATCGGACCCTACCGGATCCTCGGCGTGCTCGGCGTCGGCGGCATGGGCGTCGTCTACCGCGCCGAGCAGCCCAATCCTCGCCGCGCCGTAGCGCTGAAGGTCATCCGGCCGGGGCTGCTCAGCGAAAAGGCCGCCCAGCGGTTCGAGCATGAAGTGGCGCTGCTGGCGCGGCTGGCGCATCCGGGCATCGCGCAGATTCTGGAGGCGGGCCGGCACGACGCGGCCGGCGTCGCGCAAGCTTACTTCGCGATGGAGCTCGTCGAGGGGCAGCCCATCACTCGCTACGCCGACGACGCAAAGCTCGCAACCCGCGAGCGCGTCGCACTGGTCATCCAGGTGTGCGAAGCGGTGGCTCACGCACATCAGAAGGGCGTCATCCACCGCGACCTCAAACCGGCCAACATCCTGGTCGGCGGTGCCGCGACCGGCTCCCACGTAGGCCGATCGAGTGAGCCTCCGACGCAGTCCGTGAGTCCGCCGCGTCCCGGCGCGGGCGCCCGCCCGGTCCAGCCGAAGATCCTCGACTTCGGCGTTGCCAGGGCGATCGACTCGGAGCAGCGGCTGACAACGGTCGACAGCGGCGTGGGCGTGCTCATCGGCACCCTGCCCTACATGTCGCCTGAGCAGGCCTGGGGCGACCCGGCGCTGGTGGACACCCGCGCCGACGTCTACTCCATCGGCGTGCTCGCTTTCGAGCTGCTGACCGGCCGATTGCCGCACGACCTGGAAGGCAAGCCGCTCCCGGAGGCGCTGCGCGTCATCCGCGAAACTTCGCCGCGGCGGCTGTCATCCGTCGATCGGACCCTGCGTGGCGACTTGGATACGGTCGTGGGTAAGGCACTGGAAAGCGACCCGTCGCGGCGCTACGGGTCGGCCGCCGAGTTGGCGGGCGACCTCCAGCGCTACCTGCGCAGCGAACCCATCGCGGCCCGCGCGCCCAGCATGATCTACCAGGTGCGAAAGCTCGTGGCGCGGCACCGCGCGGCGTCGGGGCTGGCGGCGCTGCTGTTCCTCTCGATCGTCGCGATCGCGCTGGTGGCAACCGTCCAGGCCGTGCGCGTCGCACGCCAGCGCGACGACGCCATCGCGGCGCGCAAGCACGCCGACGAGATGCGCCTCGCCGCCCAGTCGGCCCAGCAGCGCGAGGCCGAGCAGCGCCGCAACGCCGAGGCAGCGCGCGAGGCGGCCCAGACGGCCCAGCGGCGCGAGGCGACCGAGCGCCGCGCCGCGGAGCGCGTCGTCGAGTTCCTCGAAGCGCTCTTCGAGTCGGGAAACCCCTCCCGCGTCGCCAACTCCACCCCCCACCAACTCCTGGATTCGGCCGCGCGCCGACTGGAGCTCGATGCGAGCGAGGCGCGCCTGCTCCGTGCCCGCGTCATGGACACGATCGGATCGTTGTATCGCGCCATCGGTGATCGACCCGCCGCGCGTCACTGGTTCCAGCGCGCCCTGGCGATCCGCGAAGCGAATCAGCCCGACGACGACGTCGCCATCGCCAACAACCTCCTCAACCTCGCGTCGGTCTCGGAACGACCGCACCTGCTCCCGCTCGCACGCCGCGGCTGGGCCAGGTACCAGGACCGGATCGGTCGCGAATCCGGCTTGATCCCGTTTGAAGCGCTCTACGCAACCTGCCTGTACCAGGCCGGCGAGCACCAGGAGGCCCTTGAGCACGCCCAGAAGGCCGCGGACATGGCCCGGGCGCGAACCGGCCCCTGGCATCACCAGACAGCCCGCTGGGTCGCCCATCTGGCCGGCATCCAGTCCGACCTGGGGCGGCTCGAGCAGTCCATCGCTTCCTGGGATGAGGCGGTCGCGATCCTCCGCCGCTGGGGTGACAATTGGAAACTGGCCGAATCACTCGCGGCCCGGGCGCGCGTCCAACATCGGCTCCAGCGCTTCGACGACGCCGCGCGAAGCGCGCGCGAAGCCGTGCGGATTCTCGAAAGGGGACTCGGCGCCGACGATCCCCAGGCTCAGGAGCTGCGCGAGGGACTCGACGACCTGCTGCGGAACGGCGCAACCACGAAACCGTCGCGCGTCGCACGGGACTGACCGCCACCCTCAATCGTCGTTGTACTCCTCCCAGTCGTCGCTCCACGGTCGCGATGGCCACGTCGTCCACCCCGGGCCATCCACGAAACGCGTATCGAATCGCGCGTGAACCGCGTGCCCGTCCAGAAACCCGGCTACGTGATAATCCAGCTTCTTGTGCCACCCCCGATAGAGCTTGGCGCCGGGATTCTCCGCCCCCCGCGGCGCCGCGCCTTCCAGCGCGTAATTCAGCCGGTTCTCGAAGAAGATGATGAAGCTCGAGGTCCACCGCTGCCCCTTCTCCGCCAGCAGCGACGCCCCGAGCCCCGGAACCTGCTTCGACGTGCCCAGCATCGTCAGCAGGTTCTTGCTGTACGGCGGGTTCTTGCCCACGCGCGTACCCTTCGTCAGCCGGTAGTACCAGTGGTAGTAAGGCCAGTACCAGTTGATCGCGTAGCTCGTTCCCCAGAACGCCCACGTCTGCGAGCGCCCGTCCGGGTTCCGATCGTGGTTGTTTCCGCCCGCCAGCGGCACCGACGCCGACGAATCGGACGGGCAGCGGAAAAACCCGGGCGTCTCGCCCGCCAGGGTCCATGACACGCTTGCGCCAAGGTACCGGTTCATCGGCCGGTGCTTGGGAGGGACGCGATACACGTCGCAGCCGGTCGGATCCGGGATGCCGGTCGCGCCCGAGCCTTTCCAGTCGGCCAGCGTCTTGTCCGGCATCCCCCCGCCCCAGATGTACTCCGAGTAGCACGTCCACGTGAACACGCCGTCGGAGGTCGAGTAGTTCTTGGGCAGCGCCCAGGGCAGGTCTTCGCGGTGATGGTCGAGCAGGTACGCATTGGCGCCCTGGACGATCGAGCGCTGGTTCGCCAGGCACACCGCGGTCTTACCCTGCTCGCGCGCGGCCGCCATCGCCGGCAGCAGGATCGCCAGGAGAATGGCGATCACGCCCACCACCACCAGCAGTTCGATGAGCGTAAAGCCGCGCCCGCTCCGTCGCCCGGACGGCACGGCGACACACTCGCTCGACCGCGAGGAACAGGGCTGGTGCATGGAAATGCCGCTCCGGCTCGGATAACCTCACTCTAGGTACCACCAACGAGCAGGTCAACCGGGAAGTGGTCCACCCCAACCTCGCAAGGAGCACCCATGACGACTCGACGGGACATGCTGGGAACGGCTGCGGCGCTCGGAGGAGCCTGGGCCCTGGGCGGTGCTGCGTTCGCCCAGAGCGGCGCCGCCGCGCAGGCCGAACCGCCGGCCGGGCCCTACGTCCTCCCACCCCTGCCGTACGACTACGCCGACCTTGACCCGCACATCGACCCGCAAACGATGAAGCTCCATCACGACGTTCACCACGCCGCCTACGTCAAGGGCGCCAACGCGGCCTGGGCCGAGCTGGAACGCATCCGCAAGGTCGGGGGCGATGACATCGCCAGGGTGCGCGCGGTCACCGACGCGCTCACCTTCAACGCCGCCGGGCACGCGCTGCACTCCATCTTCTGGACCAACATGAAGAAAAGCGGCGGGGGCGATCCGCCGGCCGGGTCGCAGGCGCACGGCATCATCACCCGCGACTTCGGCTCGATCGACGCGTTCCGCGCCCATTTCAGCGCCGCCAGCGTGCAGGTCCAGGGCGGCGGGTGGGGCCTGCTCGCGTGGGAGCCGATGGCCGCCAAGCTGCTGATCCTCCAGGCCGAGAAGCAGCAGAACCTGACCGTCTGGGGTGTGACGCCGATCCTGACGCTCGACGTCTGGGAGCACGCGTACTACCTGCGCTACCAGAGCAAGCGCGCCGACTACATCAAGGCTTGGTGGAACGTCGTGAACTGGGACGACGTGGAGCAGCGCCTCACCGCGGCCATGAAGCGATGAGTCCCGCGTCCTGCGCTCATCCCCTCCCGGTCGCGCCGTCCCGATCGCTGATCGCGTCCCGCAGGGCCCCCGGCAGCTCGAACCGCACCCCGCACTCCGGGCACCGCGGCTCCGAAAGTCCCAGCAGCAGGTAGCCGCACCCGCGGCACCGCTCGTCGCTCGGCGCGCAGCGGATCTCCGCCCGCGCAGCGCGCACGATCACGCTGATCACCAGCACCACCGGCACGCCGGCGACCAGCGCGACCGCGGCGAGCGCCACGCCCACCGTGGAGGTTGCGACATCGGCCATCGTCCGTGGGGGTCCTTCGGCCCGGTGCGATTATCCTATCGCCCAGCCCCGTCCGGGCACGCCGCTTGCATGCAGTACCCGGAGTGCCCGTTCGATCGGGCGAACGCCGCCCGCGGTTCTCGCCGCGCCCGGCAACCTTGGAGTCTCCATGCCCGGTCCCGCCCTGGACGCGCTCCTCGGTCTCGCGGTCTTCATCGCCGTCACCCATACCCTGGCCGGACCCGATCACTACGTCCCGTTCATCGCCATGGCCCGCGTCGGGAGCTGGTCCCTGCGGCGAACGCTGGCGGTAACCACGATGTGCGGCGTGGCGCACGTGCTCAGCTCCGTGCTGATCGGTTGGGCCGCCATCGCCTTGGGTTGGGCTGTCACCTTGCCGGCCGCGATCGAGGCCCATCGCGGCGCCTTCGCCGCCTGGCTCCTCACCGGGTTTGGGCTGGCCTACATGGCCTGGGGAATCCGCCGCGCCGTCCGAAACCGTCCGCACACGCATTGGCACGCGCACGCCGACGGCACGGTCCACGCCCACGTTCACACGCACCACGACGAGCACGCCCACGTACACGCGCCGTCCTGCACCCCGCCGCCCCGCGACCCGCCCGCGCATGCCGATGCCGCGCAGCCTCCCGACCGCTCGGCGAGCCTCACCCCGTGGGTGCTCTTCACCATCTTCGTCTTCGGGCCCTGCGAACCGCTGATTCCCATTCTGATGTACCCCGCCGCGCAGCGGAGCCTCTCCGGAGTCATGCTCGTGTCCTTCGCGTTTGCGGCGGCGACCATCCTGACCATGCTCGCGGTCGTCCTGGCCGGCTACTGGGGCCTGGGGCGGATTCCGTTCCGACGGTTCGAGCGCTATTCCCACGCGTTCGCCGGCGCGGCCCTCGCCGCCTGCGGCGCCGCCGTCTCGCTGGGCCTGTAGGGCCCCCGGCCGCGCGCGTCCTGTCGCGCCCGTCGGATGCACGCGCGCCGCGTATCCCTGTGCCGCCGCGAGGCGCCGCGCGGCTCAAGGGCAGTGCGTACCAGCCCCGGCAAAGCTCTGCCCACCGCCGCAGCAAGCTTCGCGCGCTCTCCCGCCGCCGAACGCCGCCACCGCCAGGCCACCGCGCTTGCGTCGATTCCGGCGGCACGCTAGACTTCGCCCTTTCGGTCCGTCCCGGCAGTCCCGCGGTCGGACGGGCGTTCTTCGGAGAGTCCGCACATGCACGATGCGAGGCCCGGGTCGAATATCACGCTGGAAATCCTGCGCGCGCCGACCAGCGCCGCCGGGCGGAAAACGCTCGTGCGCCTCTGCCGCAAAGACCCGCGGCTGGTCTCGCACCACCGCCGACAGTCGCGCACCCGCCCCTCGCACCAGGATTGGACGCGCGGCGGCAATCTCTGGAACCACCGCATGAAGACCCGCACACCCGTTGCGCTTCGCCCCGGGGAGAAGTACTCGATCCTGGCGTCCGTCGACGTCCTGCGCGACCTGGCGAGCATCGCGAAATTCGTGAAGGTATCGCCCGCCGTGTAGCGGCTCGCTGCCGCCGCGGAACCGCGCGGCGCCAGCACCGGTTGGAATGGGGGTCTTCTCCGCAGCCTGCTTCCCGGTTCCGCCGGCGGCCGCGTCGGTGCGCCAACCGCCTTACGGCAGGTTTCGCTTGATCCGGTCGATGCCGTCCTTGATCTCGTCCACCTTCCGCTTGGCGCTGTCGCGCGTCTGCCTGGCCTGATCGACCAGCCGGTCGCGCCACGCGCCGGTCTCGCTCTTGAGGAACTCGATCGCCTTGTCGACGCACTTGCCCAGACCGGCGAAGTCCACGCCCCAGTTGATCGTGTTGCCCTTGATGTCCTCCCACCACTTCTCCCAGCCGGCGCGCTTGGTCCATTCGTCGAGCCACTCGAGCAGGGCCGGCAGCATCAGGATGCCCTTCACGATCGCGCCGAGGTCGGTGATCAGGAACTCGAGGCTGGTGTCCTCCCGGGCGCGGAACACGATCTCGCCCACGATCAGGTCGGGTACGTGCGTGTGCGCGCTGACGGCGATGCGGAACTTCTTGACCGACGGCACGGGCCAGTCGTCGTCCCGGCGGAAGTTGGGCAGCTCGTCCAGCCCGAACTCGGTCAGCAGGAACCACTGCATGATGCCCGGCTGATACTGGCTCTGCTCGCGGTGCAGGACGAACTCGTCGAGCAGCCCCTCGTAGAGCGCCAACTCCATGATGTCGAACGCCAGGTTCGTGACGAAGGCGCCGAACACCTGCCCGTCGAGGTTGGAATCCTCGTAGCGGTGCCCGTGCTCCACCCACAGGTTGTCCTCGGAGTGGAACGGCGCCACGGTCCCGCCGTGCAGCCCGCGGAAACAGTCGTGGTTGCCGTACAGAAACTTGGCGCCCGCCGCGTTCAGCCGAGCCCGAATGGCATTGGACCACTTGCCTTCCGCGCCCACCACGTTGCCCGAGCCGAGCAGGTCCGTGTCCTCGGCCTTTCCGGCGCTGTCGGTCCGGATCGGCGCGCGGAAGTCCAGCACCTGGTTGATCCGCGCCGTCGTCTCGTCGGCAACGTAGGCGGCCCCCTGCTCCTGTTCACGCGACGCCTGGAACGGCGGTACGTAGCGGAACTGGAGGTTCTCGAACCCGCCCAGGTCCATCGACAGCCCCGGACCAAACTTCGGCAGGTTGATGTCCGGAAAACGGTTGAGGTTGAAGCTCCACTCCTCCGGCAACGGCCCCTCGGGCGGGTTCTTCTTCACCTCGCGCCGGTACCACACGTCCGAGTCCGTCGCGTTCAGCCCGCCCAGCAGCGTCCGCAGCAGCGTCTTGCCGATCAGCTTGCCCACGTTCGCAGCAGCGTTCCAGAACCCTTCCCCGCTCGATTCGTCCAGCCCGGAGACCATCTCCGGCCGGCCCAACGGGTCGTCCGTGAACTTGAAGTCCTCGTACAGGTAGCGCCGGTTGACCCACAGCTCGTAAAGGTCGCCGGTGTGGAACAGCCGGATGTAGCTCTTTTCCTGCTGAATCACCTTGAGCAGGCGCAGCAGGTCACGCGCCGGTCCCGGATCGACCTTGTCGTAGCTCTCCTGCGCAGGTTTCTGCCCCTTGTCCGGACCCAGGTCCGCGCCCCAGGCGTTGGCAACCTCCTTCACCACCCCCGGAATCATCGACTCGGCCGTGGACTCCTGCTTCGGCCCGCCCGGCCCGAAGACATTCCGGTCCGTCTCGAATCCGTAGAACCAGTTGGAGAGCCCGTCCTTCGTGCGGCCGCGGCCCGCTTCGGGGAAATTCTCCGGGTAGCTCTTGACCTCGCGCAGCAGGTCCTCGCGCGTGAACTCGAACATCCACGACCCGACCTGCTGAATGAGCTGAAAGGTCTTCTTGGCCACGTCCGTGGCCTGCTCGAGGAAGCTCCCACCCCCCGGATCGGCCGGATTGCTGATTTTGCGGCCGGTCGAATAGTGCGGCAGTTTGAGCCGCTCACCGCCGTGCTCGAAGAACTCCTTGCACATCTGGCGGTCCTCGACGGAGAGCCAGGGCGTGTGCAGATACGGGAGTTGATAGTCGCGGCGGAGCTGGTGCAGCACCATGCTGCGCACCATCTGGTAGCGGAACAGGCACTCGTCGGTGGCGTAGACGGGGTCCTTGTCCTCGAAACGCCGCGGCAGGTGCATGTCGGGCAGGAAAACGCACAGCTTGTCCGGGGGCGGGCCGGCCTCCGCCACCGCCTTGCACAGAATCAGGACCTTGAAATCCTTGTTGGCCGCGCTGACGGCCTTCATGAACTTGTCCATCAGCGGGTTCAGGTCCGGATCCACCGCGTCCTCGCACCCCTTCTTCAGACCCTTGTTGTCGGGCCCCTCGAAGTAGCACAGCCAGACGAACGGCCCCTCGATCACGCCGAAGGAGCGCGCCGGCTCGCGGCGGAAACCGGCCTTGCGCGACACGTCACGCTTGCGCTCGTCGCCCCAGAACCCGATGTCGAGCTTCACCACCCGGATCGGCCCGGACTTGATCAGGTTGAAGTCCTCCGGGTTCTCCGGGTCGTTGGGCGCAACGTCGACCAGCGGCGGAAGCGCCGGCGCGCACCGCACCCCCTTCTTGACCATGTTGTCCATGTAGTAGCCATAGTGCTCGCCCGGCGGCGGATGGTACTCCCCGTACACCTCCTCCTTGTACGTGACCGTCTCTTCCTTCACCTTCTTCCAGTACCCGGGCTTGTCCGGCGGTTGCGTCCCCGGCGTGCCAGGCGTGCCGGGCGTCACCTCGTCCTGCCCCTCCAGCGGAATGCACGTGATGCCCGCCTTGAAGCGCTTGTAAAACTCGCACTGCCGGTACGTCTCGCCCGTCCCACCGTCGTTCCGGAAGTTCGGCGCCGGCGCGTTCAACAGCTTCTTGCAGATCCCGGTGTTGCTGGGGCCCCCGTCCGAGCTCAGCGCCGCCGGCTTGCACGGGAACGTGCCCGCCGGCCATTCCGTGTCGCTGATGCCGCGCGACTCGCGCAGCTCCCCGCGGATGCTGTCGATCAGCTTGGTGATCTCGCTGGGCTTGTTGTTGTAGTCGCGCAGCACGAACAGCTCGACGCGCCGATTCTGCACGTTGCCCAGCTCCGCGCCGGCCGGCTTCGTCGCCACGCCGGTCGAAGACTCCTCGGCCTTCTGCTCGTGCTCGCTCGGCCCGGAGCAGGGGTTGAAGTCGGCGCACGCGATCCGACCCGCGCTGATGTTGCGACCGTCGGAGAACATCCGGATCGACGTCCCCGTCCGTTCCACCACACGCTGCACCGCACGCGCCCGCCGGTGGCTCAGCCCGTGGTTGTACTCGAACGTGTTGGTCATGTCGGCGTGGCCGAAGAGCAGGAAGAACTGGTCGATGTTCGACGGGATCGGCTTGCCCTCGGGCGTCAGCCGCGCATTGGCCTCGTTCACCTTGGCCTGAATCTCGGCGATGATCCGCGCCCGCGGGCCGGCGGGCAGCGCGTCCGTGAACGCCGTGTCGTAGATCGCCTCGTTCCACCACTTCTCCGGCTTGTCGAACTCGAAGTTCGAGCCGTCCATCAGGTGGCACAGGTACCCCCCGGGCACGTGGATCACCTGGCCGGGCGTCCCCGGCGTCCCAGGCGTCGGCTGACCAGGCTGCGGCGGGACCCACTCCCACTCCTCCGGCGAGACGATCGGAATCTTGCGCGTGTCGGTCCATTCCTTGACGACCGGCAGCTTCTCCGTCGGCGACATCGGATCGAAGATGCGCCAGATCTGTCCCTTCTCGCGATCCACGTACACCATCACCGTCCGCGCATTGCACGGATCGAGCAGGGCCGGAATCACCGCGTCCAGCGGGCCCGTTGAGACCTGAATCGGGCCGGTGTCGAATCCAAGGGGTCCAGTGTCGAATCCAGGCATTCCGTCTACTCCGACCGGCTAGGACGCCGGTGCTGTCCTCTGCGTCAGGCCCGCATTCCACCGCCGCGCCGCTGGCCGCGTCACGACTGCGTCTTCGTCCACGCCTCGGCCCATTGGCGCTGCTTGTCGTCCGGGCTGGCCAGCCACTGCTTGGCAAGCTGGTTGTTGTAGTTCGTCCAGCGCGTGTACACGTCGATCGCGTCGCTCGCGCCGCCTTCCTGCTGCGCCGTGAACCCCTCCACCGCCGTCTTCACCTGCTTGGCAACCGGAACCCCCGCCGCACCGTTCGCCTTCGCCGCTTTCATCGACGCCGCCCCCGCGCCGCCGGCCTGACTCGCCTTCTCCACCTGCGACTTCAGTTCCTTCGCCCACGCCGACACGCGCTTCAGACCGTCAAGGTGCGCCCCGGCCTTGGCGCCATAGGGCTCAAGCTCGGCCGTCGAGCTCGCCGCCCAGCTCTGCACCTGCTCGCAGGCGGTCACGACGTCGGCGCGCTGCCCCGATCCGTACTTGCCGGGGTCGTTGCCGAACTGCTCCTGCCACTTCTTCCCCTTCTTGCCGCGCTCCGCCATCTGGTCCGCGATGAACTTCGTCCGCCGCCGCTTCGCCGCCGCCACCTGCGCCGCCTTGTCCAGCGTCGTCTCGAACTTCTCGTCGATGAACTTCCGCGCGATCGCGTTCTCCTTCATCACCTCGGGCAGCTTGGCCTTGGCCCACGGGGTCCCCTTGTCAGCCTCAGCCTTCATCGCCTTGAAATAGTCGTCCAGGCTCTTCTTCATGTCCTCCTTGACCTTCTTCACGTCCATCTTCGAACGCGCGTCGGCCTCCTGGGCGGCGTCCTTCTCGTCTTGCCGAACCTTGTTCTGCCACGCGTCCGCCTCACGCACCGACTCGTTGCTCTCGGCCTGCTTCTTGGCACCCCACGCCTTCCCATCGTCGGCCGCGTCCTTGGCCCACGTCTCGATCGTATTGAGCGCGTCGTCGATGGGCGTCGCCTCGCCGGCGGACTTCATCTGCGCCGTCTTGGCGGCCACGTGCTCCTTCAGCTTCATCAACGCCGCCATCGCTTCGCGGTCGGTAGGAACCGGTTTGTCAGCCATCGTGTTTCCCTAGTGTCGCGCGTCCGCACGCCGCGCTCAGCACCCGTGCACCTTCTTCAGTGCGTCGATCGACTCCTGGTCCAGTCGCCCCGTCAGCCCCACCTTGGACAGCGCCGTGTTCGCCAGGCCCCCCACGGTGTCGCCGAACCCGCCCCCGATCGCATCCCCGATCGACCCGGGCAGACTGCCCCCCAGACCCCCGGCGCCCTGGGAGATCATTCCCTTTTCCTTGCACCAAGCCTGGAACTCAAGCAGCGCCGCGGTGAACGCCGCGTTCGGCTTGTTGGATTGCGGCCCGCAGTCGAAGCCCATGCTGATGAGCCGCTGCGCCGCCGGTGGGACGTTCTTGTCCTCCTCGGAGAAAATCGCGTCCTTGCCCATCAGCCCCGCCACCGCGTTGACCAGCGGCCCCGCCGCCGCCGCTGCCGCACCCAGGGCTCCCATCGCCCCCGAGGCGGCACTGCCCAACCCGCCCAGCGCACCCGACGCGGCGCCCCCGAGCCCCCCCAGCCCGCCGCCGCCCGCGCCTCCACCCCCGCCCCCCGCCGAAGCGCCGCCCGAAGCGCCGGCGCTGAATCCGCCGCTCAGCGAGCCGCCGAGCGAACCCGCCGCGCTGCCCGCAGCCCCCGCCGCGGCCCCCAGCAATCCGCTCGCGCCGCCCTTGGCCGCGTCCAGAAGCCCGCCCGCCGCCGCCTCCAGGGAGGCCGCGATCGCCGCCGGGTCAACCTGCACCGGGTCGGTCATCGGCAGCGGGAGCAGAAACGCAATGCGGATGCGAACGTGCAGGTCCTCTTCCGGGAGCGTCACGTCCGCCTTGAGAAGGTCGTACGGGACCTCCTCCTCGATCATGCCGTTCTCGTCGGTCGTCGTGCCCTTCTGCACGAAACTCCCGTTGTAAGACTCCTCCGGCTCGATCGTGTACTGCTTGTTGGCGTAGGGAGCCCCCTTCTCATCGGCCATCTTCAGCCGGATGAAACGCCGGTTGCGCACGACGTGGAACTCGTGCCAACTGTCGACCGGTCGGTTCTCCTGCTTTTCCTCAAGCAGCGGAATGAACACCTGGTCGCGCGGCGCAAGCGTGTTGGGGTTGACGCGCTGCTCCTTGAGCTGCGCGTTCTCGCCCGCGTTCCAGACCTTCTCCTCCCACTCGGCGATGCCGTACGATGCGGCGATCGAGTCGATCGAATCGCCGCTCACGACCTTGTGGACGCCGTCCCGCGGCCTCTTTCGCGAACTGTATGGCATCGAGTGCTACCTCTGTCCTTTCGCAGTTTCGCCCGGCCTACACCGTCGCCGCGCTCGGCGCCCCGCTCGGCGCCGCAGTCGATGTCCCGCTCGGCGGTCCGCTCGTCGGCCCGCTGGCGGCCGCGGGCGCCGGGCCGGCCTCCCAAGTCTTGCCGTCCAGATCCGGAAACGTGACGTCGCAGGCGCCGGGGTCGATCCCCTTGATCTCGGCCTCCCCCTTCTCGTTCGTCGTGCCGCGCGCCACCGTCGTGCCGTCCGGCAGCACCACCAGGTATCGCTCACCAACCAGCGGCGATCCGTCCACGTCGTAGAGCCGGATCCCGATCCAGTGGTCCTCGTCGCTGGTGCTCTCGTCGTGCAGCGGCGCATTCTCGAACTGGTCGTACGGCGCCGGGTCCGGCGTGTACGTGAAGTCCTGACCCGGGTCGCCCGTGGTCGCCTCCTGCGGGCCGGCCGGGTCCTTGGCGCTGATCACCGACAACCCGGCCGTACTGGCGGCCGACCCGCCCGAGTTGATGTTCACCGCCGACCCGACAATGTGCACCCCGCCCCCGTCGATCGTGATGAAGTTGCCGCCGCTCTTGAGCGTGATCGTGTCGCCCTTGATCAGCACCGTCGGCGCCTTCACCGTGCCCTCCCCACTCCCGGCCAGCTTGAAGTTCGAGCCCGCGATCCCCAGGTCCCCGCTGGCCTGGATCTTGTGGCTCCCAGCGATCTCGACGGCGCCCGAACCGCTGATCTTCAGCGAGTAGTCCCCGCCCACCTTCGTCGATTGGTCCTTGCCGACCGAGCGGCCCTCGCTGCCCACCGAGCTGGCCAGCGTCTCCTTCACGATCACGTGCTTGTTCTTGCCGGTCGTCTCGAAGTACTCGTTCTGAACCCGGACGTGCAGGTCCTTCTGCGCGTGCAGAAACACCTGCTCGCTGTCCTTTTTGTCCTCAAAACGCAGCTCGTTGAACCCGCCCCCGCCCTTGCTGCTGCGGCTCTTGATCGTGCTCTTGGTCTTTTCGTCCGGCAACGCGTACGGCGGCATGTTGTCGTTGTTGTAGACCCGCCCCGTGATGATCGGGTAATCCGGGTTCCCCTCCAGGAAGTCGACGATGACCTCCTGCCCCACCCGCGGCAGAAAGATCATGCCGTAATTGCCGCCCGCCCATCCGTGGCTGCACCGGATCCAGCACGAGCTGTTCTCGTCGTACTCGCCTTCCCGGTCCCAGTGGAACTGGACCTTCACCCGCCCGTAGCCCTCTTCGTCCGTGTAGATCTCCTCGCCCGACGGGCCCACCACCAGCGCCGTTTGACTGCCCAGCACCACCGGACGCCGCGTGGCGCGCGGCGCCCGGTAGGGAACGTCCGACGGTATCGTGCGCAGGATCGTCTCGTGCTTCGTACCCGGTTCTCCCAGAGCCTCTTCCTGTCCGCTCTGCGTCTGGGTCGCGCGGTGGTCGATCCGCGTCACCAGGTATTCCCGGTTCACCGCCTCCGCCGGGTGCTCGATCAGCGAGAACTTGTAGCCCGGGATCTGGCTCCGCACGACCGTCGCCATCGTCGTGACACGCTTGGCCGCCTGGTGCTCTTCGAGCCTGATTCGCGCGTACCGGTCACCGAGCGCCTTGTCCTCGTACTCGCCCGGGTAGTCGCTGAACTCCAGCGACGTGTACTCGTCGGCCTTCACCGACGCACGCAATTGCAGCGCCGGTTGCTTGAAGTTGTAGTCGTCCAGCATCACCGCCCCCACGCGGATGTCCTTGCGGTCGCGAACGCTGAACACGAACTCGCGCTCCGGCACCAGCCCCGTCGGGTCGCGGAACGGCAGCTCCGCCGTCAGTGGGTTGGCAACGCTCGCCACGCCGCTGTCGCCCAGCACCAGCTTGTGCCCGTCGGCGGTGTGCTCGAAGAAATAGAAGATCCCCTCTTCTTCCATCATGCGCGAAACGAAATCCCAGTCCGACTCACGGTACTGCACGACGAACTCGCGCGCCTCGTAGGTCCCCTCCAGCGCCAGCCGGAAATTGTCCTCCGGAATCCCCGCATCCACGAACACCTTCTTGATGATGCCCGGGATCGTCATGTCCTCGCAGTTGTGCTCCTGGTAGATTCGGCACTTGTAGCGGTTCGTCAGCAGCCAGAAGACCGGCACGACCTCGGCCGCGTAGTGCGTCAGCGACACCCCCTCGCCGGTGCGCTCGAACCCGCACACGATCCCGTTGATGAAACGCGACCCGGCGCTGGTCGCGATCTCGAGCGTGCAGGACTTCCCCACCACCGCGTCAAAGTCGATGTTGGCGTCGTCCGAGCACAGCTCGACCCGAAAGTGGAACAGCTCGCTCATCCCCTCCGACCCGCTGAACGCGGTCACTTTCAGCACGTCCGTGCCGAACTCGCCCACCTTGAACGTGAAGTCGGCTTCGCTGCCCAAACGGGGAATCACATCCGCCATGCCTCATCTCCGGTTTCGGGGCGCCGCACGCCGGTCCGCGGAATGCCGCCCGGCCGCGTCGTCTGGATGTGCGTTACGTGTCCGACGTCTTCTGCTGCCCGGGGTTCGTGATCGAGATCGAACCCGGGATCGCACAGGCAAGCTTGTCCGTGTTCAACAGCGCCGTCAGGTTCCCGATCTTGACGTTCGTAACCGACCCCGGCGTCCAGGGCGCCGGCGCCACCATCGCACACGGTGTCGGGGTCCCCGACGCCGCCGCTGTCAAAACCGAACAAGTGCCGAATGGCGGGATGTTCGCGCTAGTGTTGTCCATCACGGTCGCCGCCAACTGGTTCTCAATCTTGACCGTTTGCTGGCTGGTGACCGTGAGCGTGGAGGGAGCGCTGCCGCACGTGCATTGCAGCATGGCGCCATTGACGACGGCGGTTGCCATTCCTCGACTCCGTGGCGCTACGCGCCAACTCACCGGACGGCCCGAAGACCGACCGGATCGGGTGAGAAAGAAACCACCGGATGATCGCCGTCTCAATATTACTCGCGCATCGACCCAGATGCAAATCCGACCCCCGATTCATGGCCCGATAAGCCGTGATTCCTCCGCGCCCCCCACCTGCCGGCTTCGGCTCTCGGCCGGAACCTCCGATAAGATGCCATATGCCCAATCCCGGTGCCGCGCGCGTCGCCCGCCCCCTCATCCGTCGCCCCCGTTTACTTTTTCCCCGCCAGCGTCCTAAAATACGAACGCGAGCCGGTTTGCAGCGGATGCGGAGCGCGAGGGCTCTTCGAGGATGGTTGGGCCTCGCCACGCTGTCACCGTTGCTGGGCGCAACCGGTTGCGCGGACGACGGGATTCGGGCTCATCGGAATCGTCACCCGACGACGAGAGTGGTCGCGGTGGCGCCCGTCCTCAATCTGAGCGGCTCCTCGGATTTCGATGTTCTGAAGGTGACAGACACGCTCGCGTCGGAGTTCTGCGCGTTCCCGGGTATCGCCGTCGTTCCGGTGAACGTCGTGCTCGCGGCACTGGCTCGTCGCGGCCGCATGTACGTCGACTCCGAGGACGATGCGCGGACCCTGGCCCGCGACGTGTCGGCCGACGCGACCGTGGTGGTGAGCGTGACCGAGTACGTGCCCTACCAGCCGCCCATCGTCGGCCTGGTGATGCAGTGGTACGACGCCGAAAACAGCGCGGAGACCTTCGCGGGCCTGGCATCGACGCAGGCGCCGAAGTTGCGCGGCCCGACGCAGCAATTGCAGCAGGTCTTCAACGCGTCGCGCGACGACGTGCAGGCGGACGTGCAGCGCTACGCGGCGCGGCGCGACTTCAGCGAGCGGCCGCTGGGATGGCGGACCGTCACCCGCTCGCAGGAAATGTACCTGCGTTATTGCTGCTGGTCGCTCATCCGGACGATTCTTATGCCGGACGGTTTTCCGGACGAAGGAACCGACCCGCACTGAGGCATCCGTCGATGAGCAGCGACCGCAAGACTTTGAGCCTCGTCAAGGGACGACACCGCTTCGTGTTTCAGTACGCGAGCGGGCGTGAGGCGGAGCTGGTCGGCGCGTTTGTCGGGCTGGCCAACGATCCGCGCAGCGAGTTTGATTGGTACGACGCGGCGATCCTCAGCTATCAGATGGGACGCCAGTGCGAGCACGATCTCGACCACGCCCGAGACGGGGCGGATCGCACGGATGCGCCTCACGCGGCGCGGAAGGACACGCGCAACGATTGACGGTCCGCGGTGACGAACCCACATGAGCTCGCAAACCAGCCTGATTACGGACTTCATCAACTACCTGCGGCACGAGCGGCATTTCTCGCCGCACACCGCCAAGTGCTACTCCGCCGACTTGCAGCAGTTCTGCGGGTACCTCTGCAAGGACGATGCCGCGCTGCGAGCCGCCGTCGCGCCCCGGAACGGCGCGAACGGCAACGGGATCCACAGCGGCGCCGCAGGCGAACTGCCCCCGGTGGACATCGCCAGCCCCGCGATCAACGACGCGCTGCGCCGCGCGGACACCGAGGCGGTGCGCGCGTTCCTGTCCTATCTGCGCGACAAGAACTACTGCAAGAGCACGTCCGCCCGCAAGCTGGCCACCCTCCGCAGCTTCTACAAGTTCCTCGTTCGCCGCGGCTCGGTCACCAGCAACCCGGTGGCCGCGATCCGCACGCCCAAGCAGGACAAGCGGCTGCCCAAGTTCCTCGACGTCTCGGAGATCGAGCGGCTCTTCTCCATCCCGGACACCCGCACGCTGCTCGGGGCGCGCGATCGGGCCATGCTCGAGATGATGTACTCGACCGGCATGCGCGTCAGCGAGCTGGTCGCGCTGGAGATGGCCGACGTCGATCTGACCACCAACACCGTCCGCATCCGCGGAAAGGGCAAGAAGCAGCGTGTGGTCCCGATCGGACCGGGCGCCGTCAAGGCGCTGCTCAATTACCTTGACCTGCGACGCGGCGACGCGAAAACGCACGTGTTCGACGCCGACGCGATGTTCATCAACAAGCACGGGCAGCGGCTCAGCACGCGCAGCGTGCGCCGCAAGCTGGACAAGTACCTCCTGGACGCCGGGCTCGCGATGTCCATCAGCCCGCACACGCTGCGGCACAGCTTCGCGACTCACATGCTTCGAAACGGCGCCGACCTGCGCGTCTTGCAGGAGCTCCTGGGGCACCAGACGCTCAGCACCACCCAGGTCTACACCCACCTGTCCTCCAAGGACATCAAGGAAGCCTACGACGAAGCGCACCCCCGCGCCTGAAGGTGCGCGTGGCAACCGCTTTCAGGTGTCGATCGAATCCAGGTCGGCAACAAAAGAAAAGTGGGCCGGCGGTCGGGAGGTGCGGGGGGGACACCTGCTCCAACGCAGAACCGGCCCGTGGATTGTGTGATCGGCGCCCCATTCAGCTCAGCGCGCCGGATGAACCTTTAGAATATTAGCACATCGGCGGCTGACTGCAAGCCCGTCGCGGCGGATTCCATTACAATTTTCCCGCCTTCCCGCCGCACGACGACTCCCAACTGTCGCGCCGGTGCGGCATCATCGGCCGGTGCGCGCGCGGGCTTCTCCGCGTCGTCGCGACCACGCGGAGAAATCGGCGCCGGGCGGCCGAGCGGATTCGATAAAACCTTGAGCTGGTGCCAGTTATGGAGTTTTTCTGGGTCCGTCACGCGATGACGATTCCGGGCTCGGAAGCGCGCAAGTTTTCGATTCCCACGCGCGGGAATTGTGATATGATCCAAACGAGCCCACACCCCGACCGCGCGGTCGGGCGCGAACTTGATTGCGCCGCGTATGATTCGGTCGGAGGGCTGCTGGGCGGTTGCGCCCCTACGGGTCTTTGCAGAGAAAGTCCGCTGGCCAAGCCCGACGCCGCGTCGCTCAGAGCGCGTTGGCGTCGTCCACAAGCCGCATTTGTGCCCTGATTTGGAGGTACGTGAGCATGGTATCCCTCCCACGCTGCCGCGGTCGCCTGATGGCAGTTCTCGCCGCGTTGCCGCTCGCGGCGGCGGTGCTGACGGCGTCCGCCGAGAACCGCAAGTTCGTGGTCTTCCTTGCGGACCTCTCCAAGGACCACCCGGGGTCGACGGTGCCGCTCCCCAACCGGACGGACGTGGTGGATGAATACTTCGACAAGGTCAAGAACGGCCAGAATGGGATCTGGATCCAATCGTTCGCCGAGTGGTGGGAGGAAGTTTCGTACGGCGACGTGACCGTGGACGGCAAGGTCACCGGGTGGTTCCGCGTCCCGTGGCCGTCGCGGGCCGAGGGGCTGTCGCCCGGCACGTTCTCGAGCGCGGTGATTTCGCACTTCGAGCTTCAGGGGGGTTACACGTACGAACCCGGACAGGGCGAATTCCCCAGCGCGCTGGCCCGCTTCCAGTTCGACTTCGACGGGGCCGGGGAAGACACATTCACCGGCAACCAGCCGGCCGTGGACGTGATCGGCTTCCTGGGTTTCGACGACCTGGGCAATTTCATCTGGACGCCGGGCGAGCGCTTTCAGGACCTCAACGGCAACGGCGACTACGACGCCGGCGTGCCGGAGATGGGCATCGACAAGAACGGGAACGGCGTCATCGACGTCGATCGCAAGGCCAATAGCTGGAACCAGCTCTTTTCCGCGGTGATCGACTACGGCCCGCCGGAGAACCGCCTCGAGATTCCGATCATCAAGGAGTGGGGCAACAACACCGAGTGGTACGACAGCAACCACGACGGGACGTGGAACGGGGACGGCACGGCGTTTCCGCGGGGTGGGGCGTTTCTGGACGAGATCGGCTTCGTGGTCTACTGGTGGGGCGACTGGGGCGGGACAGAGCCCTGGATCGACCGCGCCGAGCCGGGTCAGCTCGGGCAGCTTGCGGCGCCAGACGAGAACGCGCCCGAGGGCACGCCGGCGACGATGGCCGACTTCATGAAGCAGGTGTTCGATCCCGAGGACGACTCCGTCGAATGGTGGGACGAGAACAACAACGCGGACACGGCCGGCGCCTACAGCGGCGGGTTCGACTATCCCGAGCCGTTCGAGGACTTCATGCGCCGCTGGAGCAGCGCTGCGCACGATTTCGTCATCACGTCGGACACGTACGTGCTGGACAACTACCCGGCCGACGCCAACCGGCTGATCGCGCGGAGCAGCAACCACCGCTACGACTCGCCGGACGGGTGGGACAACAACGGCACGCTGGAGAGCAGCAATAAGGGACAGCGAGTCGAGGGTCTCCTGCTGGACGCCACCGAGCGCGACGAGCAGATCGCGCGCGACTCCAACACGTCGCGAAGCTACAAGTCCCCCAGCGGCATTCCTCCCTGGTGGGACACGTTCTGGTTCGAGCAGTTCGGGACGCAGGCGCCGTCGTACCAGATGCAGATTCCCTACGTCCGGAAGTTCCAGGCGGCCACTCCGATCCCGCAGCTCGCGTCTCAGGCTACTCAGCCCGAGATCGCGTTCGAGCCCAACGGCGGCGGGCCGCTGAACGACGGCAAGCCGTTCCGCAACGAGTCCTTCGCCGGAACCGTGCTGCCGGACATCAAGAGCGCCGATTACGGCATGTATGACGGGCCGGCCGAGTACGCCGACCTGCCCTCGTCGATCTACCACCTGGGCGGCGACAACGACCTGGGCGAGATCACGTCCCCGGCCAACGACTCCGTCTGGGGCGAGAGCCGCGGCGCAGGCGATCCGAACAGCCCGTCCAACGACTCCCAGATCGAGCCCGCCGGACCGCTGGCCTACAACGTCCACGGCGACAACGGGTGGGACGCGGGCTGCCAGCTCAACACCGAGTTCCTCACGTGGCGCACCGACGGCACCAGCCTGGCCGATGAGGAGTTCGACTTCGGCGGCTTCGTCTTCCGCGTCTATCGCCGCGACATCAATCTGGACGGCATGATCGACCTGGGTGAAACTCCCGGCATCAGCACCGCCAACTACGCCATCGACCCGTACAACTCGACCAACCCGGCCAACGGCGGTCCGCAGGGCGCCTATCCCTGGAACCGCGAACGCCTGATGGAGGACTGTGCCGCGGCGATCGACGACAGCCTGGACTTCCGCGAGTTCCTCGGTGGCCCGGGCGCCTTCGGAAACAACATCAACGGCGTGATCCTGGTTCCGTCCGGCACCGGGGAAGGCTGCTTCTTCCTTCCCGCGCCGGGCTTCGGGCAGGAAATCCGCCTCCGCGACGGGTGGGGCGAGGCCGACTATCCGCGCCGCGATCAGTACCAACCGGTGCGGTTCTTCAACGGGCTGGGCATCTCGCTGGGCGACACCGGCGAGGGCGGGCGGTTCCGCGTCGGCGGGTATCACACGCCCTTCTCGGCCCACGAATACGGCCATAGCTGGGAAGGCTACCCCGACCTGTACGACTACGACGTCTATCAGAACTCGGGCGGCGAGAACATCAATCACCCGGTCGGGGCGTGGTGCGTGATGTCGGGTGGCGGTCTGGTCCATCCCGTGCCGATCCTGAAGGAGGACTCGGGCTGGACCAAGGTCGTGGACATCGAGAACGCCCTGACGCCGTTCCAGGACTCCAACGTCGACCTGCGAACCTGGGAGCTCGACCGCGACAAGACGGTCTTCCGCTACACGAATCCGCTCTATACGTCGGAGACCTTCTACCTCTGGCGCCAGAACCCCACCGCGCTCCACCCGGTGACCGGTGAGGAGAAGCTGACGTTCGACGCGTTCCTCCCGGGCAAGGGCGTGATGATCATGCACGTCGACCGCCGCGGAAACCCGGACGGGCTTCCGCAGCAGCAACGCCTGGGCGGGCACTTCACCTACCTGATCGTCCAGGCGGACGGCCTCGACCAGCTCGAAGAGGAGAACGGGACCAACGAAGGCGACGACGGCGATCCATTCCCCGGCTCGTCGAACAAGCGGCAGTGGGACCGGACCACCGACCCGAGCAACCGCTGGTACGACGGGCAGGGCAGCGGCCTGGACATCGTCAACATCGAGGAGCAGCCCTACTCGACGCGCCTGACGGTCCGCTGGACCCCGCGCGACATCCCCTCCTTCCGCTGGGTCGAGCCGATGAGCAACGCGTCGGTGAACGGCATCTACACGCTCAAGTATTACGCCTATGACCAGCGCGGCGGGACGACCATGAAGTTCTACGCCGACGGCGACTCCGCCGGCTACGACGGCGTCTTCCTCGGCTCGACCAGCAAGCAGCTCGGCGACGTCGACGGAACCTACCAGGCCAACATCGGCGGCCTTCCGAATGGGACGTACCAGTTCTACGTGAAGCTGGAGCCCGGTCCCACGGAAAACCGCGTTTCGATCGTGCGCCCCGGGATCGACAACCAGGGCGACGGCACCCTGACGATCACCAACGCCGACATCAACCTCGACGTCTCGCGGCTCGAGGTCTGGACCGTCCGCTGCGAGAACGCGGCGGTCCGTGACAAGGAGCAGTGGTCCGTGACGGGCTCGGTCTCCGGCCGCCAGAAGACGCTGGCCGTGACGGGCACGCAGTTCCTGGCCGACGCGATCGAGGCCGCCGACGGACAGCTCAAGGTCCCGCTCAAGCTGCTCATCGACGGCGGCGGGAAGCGGTTCAAGACCGGCGACCAGTTCGTCTTCGTCACGACCGGTTTCACCGCCTACAGCAAGGCCGTGCTCATCGTCGATGGCAACGTCACCCAGCCCAAGCCGCCCGTCGCGGTGATCACCTCCGCGACGCCCTCGGACGGGGTCGCGGGCTGGACCACGTTCCAGTTCGTGTCGGGCTCGTCCGATCCGCTCGGCGCCGAATTCACCGAAGTCTGGAGCTTCGGTGACGGGCAGAACTCCCCGGTTCAGGACCTGGTCCCCTCGACTGTGACCCACCAGTACACGGCCGCGGGTGACTACAACGTGACGCTGACCGTGACCAACGCGTTCAACCTGTCGAGCACGGCGACCAGGACGGTCAAGGTGCGCGACGCCAACGCACCCAAGGCGGTCATCGCGGTCGAGCCGCGCAGCGGCCGTGCACCGCTCCGGATCACGGTCGACGGGAGCCAGTCGATCGACCAGAACGATCCGGCCCTGGGCGGAAGCAACCTGACGTACCGCTGGACGCTGGGCTCAGGCGTGGTGCTCGATCCGGTCGCCGGCACGCCCAACAACGCCGAGGTGGTCGTGAAGCCCGGCCCGCCGCAGGGTCCGTTCGAGGTGATTGTCAGCAAGCCGGGCGCGACGACCGTGAACCTGCTGGTGACCAACGGGTTCGGCAAGACGTCGACGGCGCTGGTGGACCTCCAGGTCATCGGGCCGCCGGCCGACAAGCCGCCCACGGCGGCGGTGAGCGCCGCACCGCGCAGCGGCGACGGCCCGCTCACCGTGCGCTTCGATGGCACCGGCTCGTTTGATCCCGAAGGGTCGCTGCTCGAGTTCTCGTGGAACTTCGGTGACAACTCGGCGGTCGTGACCGGCGTGTCGGTGGTCGAGCACACGTACACCCGTTCCGGATCGTACAACGCGACCCTGACGGTCGAGGACGCCAGCGGTCTGCTCGACGATGCGACCGTCAACATCAACGTCTCTTCCGATTCCCGCACGCGCAACGGCAGCCCCATCGCTCAGATCGCGGTCAGCGCAATCCAGGGAGCCGCGCCGTTCACCGTCGACTTTGACGCGACCGGCTCGACCGATCCCGACGGCGACCCGATGTTCTACGCCTGGGACTTTGACGACGGCTCCGGTGCCGCGTCGGGCCCGATCGTCGCCCACACCTTCACCGAGGCGCGCCAGTACTCGATCGTGCTGGTCGTCCGCGATGATCACGGCGGCGAAGGCGTCGCGCGCACGGTCATCAACGTGACGCTGGCCGACAGCGACAGCGAGCGGGACGTGCCGTCGGCGGACGGTGACTCGAGCGAAACTCCCCAGCCGACGGGCTGCGGGCTGTTCAGCTTCCTGCCGGTCATGCTGACGTTGGCCGGTATCTCCGCCCTGCGACGCCGCTACGGGAGCCGTTCAGCCCGATAGCCGCGCAGTCCGGGATCCGCATCCGCGCCCGCGGAGGCGTCGCAATCGCGGCGCTTTCGCGGGCGCGGCGCTTTCTCGGACGCGGAATGCTCGGTCGCAGGATGGGCCCACCGGGTGCTTCGGCCGGGGGGCGGTCAGCAGGACTCGCGCACGATGAGTTCCGGACGCAGCGAGATGCGCGCCACGGCGGCGCGCGGGTTGACGATCCGCTGGCACAGTAGGCGGACCGCCTCGGCGCCCATGCGCGACATCGGGACGCGCACGGTCGTCAGCGCCGGGCGGGTCATGCGCGCGATGCGCGTGTCGTCGAACCCGACCACCGCCAGATCGTTCGGTATCCGCACGCCCGCCGCCGACGCCGCGGCAACCACACCCGCCGCCATCTCGTCGTTGGCGGCGAATACGACGTGTCCGCGCCCCGCCCAGCCGCGCACGGCCTCGCACGCCACGCGGAACGCGGTGCCGTATTCGTAGTCGAGGTGCAGGATGTCGGCGGGCGCGATCGTGACGCCGGCGCCGCCCAGCACTTCCTGGCAGACCTCCAGGCGGGCGCGGCTGTCGACGTTGCTGTCCGGGCCGCCGAGGAAGATGACGCGCCGCGCGCCGGTGCGTTCGAGAATGTGGCGCGTCAGCGCCATGCTTCCGAACCGCTGGTCGATGAGGACGCTGTCGTGGGGAATGCCCTCGATCTCGTCGTCGAGCACGACCAGCGGGATTCGAAAGTGGCTGAGCACTTCGGTGACCTGG
This sequence comes from uncultured Planctomycetales bacterium, assembly GCA_964401365.1. Taxonomy (GTDB): domain Bacteria; phylum Planctomycetota; class Phycisphaerae; order UBA1845; family Fen-1342; genus CAYNYG01. The sequence goes on from CAYNYG010000001.1 coordinate 265,400, forward strand.
TGGGTGGGCTCCGACATCATGACCGCGACGCCGTCGAGCAGGGTGCGCTTCTGGATGGCGACGAGCGCGGAATGGCCGTCGTCGCCGTCGCGGGTGGAGGAGACCACCAGGCTGTAGCCGCTCTCGCGGGCCTGGGCGTCGGCGCCGCGGATGATCTCGGAATAGAACTCGCCGTGGATGTCGGGCAGCACCAGCCCGACGATTTCGCTGCGGCCCAGCGTGAGCCCGCGCGCGAAGGCGTTGGGGTGATAGCCGAGCTCGCGAATGGCGCACTCTACGCGGGCGCGGGTCTGCGGGTTGACGACCGCGCGGCGGTTGACCACGCGCGAGACCGTGCTGATGGAGACGTTGGCGCGTCGCGCCACGTCCGAGATGGAGGCGGCGGCATCGTGCGGGTCGCCGACCGACGCCGGCGGGACATCGCCGCGGCCTTCGCGGGACGCGCCGCGCCGCTGCTCACCGGAGGTCGATGGGTCGGACTTTGACACCGCTTCCACCCCACAATATCGTCCCCGAACATGCGGTGTCAACGAATAGGGGTGGTCGCGCTGCTGGCAGCCTCGGCCTGCACGCCGTTCCGCGCCGGTGACGTCGTCCGCTCGGAAGGGGCCCGCGCGGCGGCCCGATTCGCGTTCTCGGCGGACGACGCGCGGTTTCTCGACCAGGTCCAGCGCGGCTGCTTCGATTACTTCTGGCGCGAAGTGGGCGAGCCGTCGAAGCTCGTGAAAGACCGCTACAAGGGACCGGTGTCGAGCGTGGCCGCGGTCGGGTTTCAGCTCGCGTCGCTGCCGATCGGCGTCGAGCGCGGCTGGATCGCGCGCGACGCCGGCCGCCAGCGGGCCGCGACCGTGCTGCGCTGCCTGATCGACCGCCGCGATAACCGCAGGCTCGGCGTCTACCTGCACTTTCCCGACCTGAACACCGGCGGGCTCTCCCACGCCGGGTACGAGATGGTCGCCAGCACTGTGGACCACGCACTCCTGATGGCCGGTGCGCTGGTGGCGGCCAGCTACTTCGGAGGCGATGTGGCGCGGCTGACAGACGCGCTGGTGCACGAGACGAACTGGAAGGCGTTCGCGGCCACCCCGAGCGGACTGCTCTCGATGGGATGGCGCCCCGACGATCCTGCCCGATTGGACGGGCCCGGGCGATTGCTGGAGCACGTCTGGCACGACGCGTCGGACGAGGAGCGGCTGATTTACTTCCTGGCGGTCGGATCGCCGCGCGATGCGTACGCGCTGCCACCGGAGCTGTACTACCGGCTCCAGCGGGTCTTGAAGAACCACGAAGGGATGCCGCCCTTCGTGGTGTCGTGGCCCGGCGCGCTGTTCACGTACTTCTTTGCGCACTGCTACATCGACTATCGCGCGATGAGGGCCGATGATCCGACCGCGTTCGGCGTGGACGGACCGCGCGTCGATTGGTTTGAGAACTCCCGCCGGGCGGTGCTGACGCAGCGGGCGCGAGCCGGCCGCAGCGGCGCGTGCCCGACGGAGCTGGGCGAGCACGCCTGGGGCCTGAGCGCGTGCGACGGGCCCGAAGGCTACCTCGTTCCGGAGGTGATGCCGAACCTGTGCGGAAAGGACGAGTGGGGCGGCTGCACGCTGGCGCCCTACGCTGCGGGCGCTTCGATCATGTTCGCGCCCCAGGAGAGCCTGGCGGCGCTGCGGGCGTTCCGCACGCTGCGCACACGCGACGGGCGGCGCGTGTGGCGCGGGCCGGACGAAGGCGGGTACGGGTTCGCGGACGCCTTCTGCCTGAACCGGGAGCCGGCGTTCGTCTCCGAGGATTACATCGGGATCGATCAGGGGCCGATGCTGCTGGGAATCGAGAACGCGCGCACCGGCCTGATCTGGAAGCTCTTCATGCGGCACGACGTGGCGCGCCGCGCCGTCGAACGACTCAGGCTGCGCTGAAACCGTGACCGCCAGGCGATCGAACACGCGCGGTGCTGAGGGTCCGACGGGCGGGGTTCATTCGCGCGCCCGGCGCGTGATCCGCCCCTGGCAGTGGCGCCGCGACGCCGTCGGTCTGCGGTCGGCCGTCGCGTGTGCCGCGGACCAGTGGTATTTCGTCGACGCGGAGACGGACGGTCCGGCGGCGCTGCTGACTGTGACATACTCCTGCGAGGGGCGACGGCTGTCTCGTGCGACGGCGCAACTGGAGCCGTGCGGCGGAAACGGCCGGCAGATCGGTTGGATGAAGTCGCCGCCGCACGCCGACTGCATCGACGTATCGATCGCCGTGGAGGGAGACCCGCCGCGCGGCGGGGTGGCGCACCTTGGACTGCACCCGGTGGACGACGTCTGCGCCGTGGGGCACCCGTCCGCCAACACACCCCGCTGGAGCGACCTCACGGGGGGCGCAGCGGCGCCGGCGGTGCTGTTGCCGGGCGAGCTGTCGGCGTTGAGAGAGTGGCTCGAACCGCACGCGACGGTCGAGCGGATCAACGGCGAGCTGCTGCGACCCGAGCGTGTGCCGCGCCGCGCGATCGTGATCATCGACGCGGCACGCGGCCCAGCCTTGACGTGGCGCACGTTGCAGGCGCTTTCGCGCCGCGCGCGAGTCGTGGTCGACCTGGCGACAATGTCCACGGCTTTGGCACAGGCGGGCGTGGCAAGTTTCGCGGCACGACGGCGCGCGTGGCGCGCAGGCGTGCCGGCGGCGCGCGTGGTCGAGGCGTGCGCGGCGACACGCGGCTTCGCGCTCGAGGACGCCCTGCCGTGCGCATGGCTGGGGGATTGCGGCCGGTTCCGGGTGCGGACGCTGGGCGGGCCGCGGGCGTGGAAGCGCTGCGCAGACCGGCTGGGAATGCGCCCGCTGCTTACGCTGTCGAGCCCGGACGGTGAGGGCGAACATGAGACGATCGCCGCGGCGAGCGCCGACGGCGACCTCGTCGTGACCGATCTGCCGTGGATGCTGGCCGGCCGCTTCGGGCCCATGTTGGCGCCGCGCGTCGCGGCGTACGCGCTGCGCGCGATGCTCGGCCTGGCAGTGGCGGACGACGCTCACTTCTGGACGCCGGGGCTGGACCCGGACCTGGTCGTGCGGGACGTGGCCGACCTGGCCCGTCGCTACCCGACGCTTCGGGCGGTCCGCTGGCGCGACGCCGCGGACGGTGTGCATCGCCTGGGGCTCACGACCGCAACGCCGGGCGCTAGCACGGCACACCTCATGCTGCACACCGGGCGCGCGGACGCGCCCGCCCGGTCCGTCGCGCCCGAGGCGATGATGGTGTGGATGCGGCGGCAGGCATCCGAGCCGGCGCGCGGCGTGAGCGAGCCTCTGCTCCGAGCGCGCCACGCGCGCGCGGCCGGTCGGCCGACCGAGGTCGCAGTAACCTGGCAGTTCGACTCCGGCGCGGGAGGCGCATACCTGACGATGTTCGATTCGGCGGCGGAGCTGCCGGTCGGTCCGGCGCGGCACGTGGCGGTCGTGGCGGCCGGGACAGAGCGGATCGCGGGCTGCGATGAAGCGATCGAGTGCGCCGCGCGGGTCGGCCTGCTGGGCGACGGCTCGATCGAGGTGCAGGAAGAGCTGGGGCGGGCGCTGGCGGACGTGGTGAGACGAGCGGCCGAGCCGGCAACCGGCCGCAGACCCGAAGGGGCGCTGGACCTTGGCCACAGGTGAAGCGCGCCGGCGGAACCCGTAGAACGATGCGCTGCGGCGGCGGGCCGGCCTGGATTCGTCCGCGAATCGCGCGGTGTTCAGCACTCGCCGCGAGTCGTGCCCTCGGGCTTGGGGTCATTGGCCGCATGGATGGGTTCACGTATGCTCGTGCGACCTCCGCCGCGCTCGCGCCTGCGATGCGCCGCCGGTCGAGTGCGAGACGCATCCATGCCTGGTCCCCGCGACTGCGCCGCCGCCGTCATGACCGGCTTCAACGCCCCCATCGAGGTGCGGCGCTTTCCCCTGCCCGAACGCCTCGCCGATGGCGACCTGCTGGTGCGCGTCGATCTTGCCGGCATGTGCGGCACGGACGTGCACCTGCACAAAGGCCAACTGAACATCCCGCTGCCGCTCATCATGGGGCACGAGAGCGTCGGGACCATCGTCGAGATGCCCGTCGCGCGGCGGGACTGGCTGGGCCGCGAGCTGCGTGTCGGTGACCGCGTCACCTGGAGCGTGGGCCTGTGGTGCGGCGAATGCCGTTTCTGTCGCGTGCTCCGCATTCCGACGCGCTGCGTGAACCGCAAGGCGTACGGGGTCAGCACGCGCTGCGACCACCCGCCGCACCTGCTGGGCGGCTACAGCCAGTATCACTACCTGCACGCGCAGGCCGCCGTCTTCCGGCTGCCGGACGATCTACCGGGCGAGGCCGTCGTCGGGGCGGGCTGCGCGCTGGTGACGGCAATTCACGGCGTGGAGAAGTGCGGAGCGACGTGGGGCGAGTCGGCCGTGATTCAGGGAGCCGGGCCGGTCGGGCTGGCGTCGATGGTGGTGGCCAAGGAGGCGGGCTGCGCGCCGGTGATCGTCATCGGCGGGCCGGCGGAGCGGCTGGCGGTGGCGCGGCGCTTCGGGGCGGACCTGACGATCGACATCGACGCCGTGCGCGACGCGGCCGAGCGGCGGCGGATGGTGCTGGATGCGACCGGCGGATTCGGGGCCGACCTGGTGATCGAGTGCGTCGGGCAGCCGCAGGCGGTGGTCGAGGGTTGGGAGCTGTGCCGCGACGGGGGGCGGTACCTGGTGCTGGGGCATTACGGCGACGCCGGCCCGACGATGCTGAACCCGCACGTGATCACGCGCAAGGAGCTCTCGGTCTATGGGTCGTGGGGGAGCGAGCCGCGGCACACCGTGCGGGCGCTGGAGCTGCTGCGAACGCGCGCCGAGCGATACCCGTTCGCGGAGCTCATCAGCCACCGCTTTCGGCTGGATCAGGTGAACGAGGCGCTGGAGGCGGTGGCGGAGTGGCGGACGAGCAAAGCGGCGGTGGAGCCGAATAGCGACAGACCGGGTCGCTGACTCCTTGTACCTGGATCGACCTGTTCCGGTATGCGCGGGATGGAAGCGGAACGCCGACTCGGCCCCACGTCCCGCAGCGTCGTATCCAAGCGCGCTTACACCTCTCGAAACCGCGCCGTAAAGTGCCGCAGCGACGGCGGCTCCTCGACGATCTCCATCGGCCGCAGCTCGGCCCGATGCTGATACAGCTCGACGATCGCCTCCACCACGTAGTCAATGTGGCTCTGCGTGTAGACCCGCCGCGGAATCGCCAGCCGCACCAGCTCCATCGGCGGGCGCTGACCGCCCTTGCCGAACATCACGCTGCCGATCTCGACGGCGCGTATGCCCGCCCAGCGGTACAGGCCGCACACCAGCGACTGCCCGGGAAACCGCGCCGGCGGGATGTGCGGGCAGAACGCGGCCGCGTCGATGTAGATCGCGTGTCCGCCCGGCGGCTCGACGATCTGGATCCCGGCCGCGACGAGCTTTTCGCCCAGGTATTCGGTGCTGCGGATGCGGTAGCGCAGGTAATCCTCGTGCACCACCTCGTCGAAGCCTTGCGCCATCGCTTCGAGGTCGCGCCCGGCCAGGCCGCCATACGTGAGGAAACCTTCCGTGAGAATCAGCAGCTCGTCGGCGCGGCGGACCAGCTCCGGATCGCGCAGCAGGAGCAGCCCGCCAATGTTCACCAACCCGTCTTTCTTGGCGCTGATGGTCGCGCCATCGGCCAGATCGAACATGTCACGGACGATCTGTCGCACGCTGCGGTCGCTCTGCCCCGGCTCGCGCAGCTTGATGAAATACGCGTTCTCGGCGAAGCGGCAGGCGTCGAGGAAGAGCGGCAGACGGTGGCGGTCGCAGACGGCCCGCACGGCACGGATGTTCTCGAGGCTGACGGGCTGGCCGCCGCCGCTGTTGTTGGTGATGGTCAGCATGACCAGCGGGATGCGCGTAGCCGGCGACGCGCCGTCGGCGGACACTTCGGCGATGAGCCGCTCCAGCGCGGCTACGTCCATGTTGCCCTTGAACGGGTGGCGGCCCTGCGGGTGCTTGCCCTGCTCGTTGAGCAGATCGACCGCCCGCGCGCCGGAGTGCTCCACGTTAGCGCGGGTGGTGTCGAAGTGGCTGTTGTTGGGCACGATCTTGCCGGGGCCGCCGACCAGCTCGAAGAGGATGCGCTCGCTGGCACGGCCCTGGTGGGTGGGAAGGATGTGCGAAAAGCCGGTCAGCTCGCGGACGGACTGCTCCAGCACGTACCAGCTCTTCGCGCCGGCGTAGGACTCGTCGCCGCGCATCATGCCCGCCCACTGGAGGCTGCTCATGGCGCCGGTGCCGCTGTCGGTCAGCAGGTCGATGAGCACGTCCTCGGCGCGGATCCGAAAGAGGTTGTACCCCGACTCGCGCAGTATTCGCTCGCGCTCGTCGCGCGTGGTCATGCGGATCGGTTCGACCACCTTGATGCGGAACGGCTCGATGATGGTTTTCATGGGCTGCCTTGGGGCGTGCGTCAGGGAGAGTGTCGTGCGCCGCGCCGGGCCGGTCAACGCGGCGGACGGCGCGCGAAGTAGAACCGGTAGCAGAGCGCGGCAGCCGCAAGCCAAATGACGGCCGCGGCGGCGCCGACCCGGTTGCCCGGGTCGCGCGCCGCGCCCAGCACCACGCCCGTCTCGCCAAGCACGAACAGCGCCGGCGCCAGCGGATACCCGAAAGCGCGGCTGCGCGCGGCATGTGGGACGCGGCCGCGGAGCCGGAATAGCGCGGCGCCGGTCAGCACGAAGAAGATGCCGTCGATGAACACCACGCCGTTCAGCAGGCGATCGACGCTTGCCTGTCGCGCAACGAGCACGAGCAGCCCGCCGAGCGCGCCGAGCAGCAGAATCGCGGCGATGGGTGTCGCGAAGCGCGCCTGGACTCGCGCGAAGAGCGGGAAGAAGCGGCCGTCGGCGGCGAGGCGGTAGATCAGCCGCGGGCCGGAAAGGAGCTGCGCGTTCAGCACGCCGTACGCCGAGAACGCCACGGCGGCGGCGATCACGCGTCGCCCGACCGCGTCCCAGGGAACCGCGACGGCGTCCGCGGCGACCGCCTTGCTGCTGGCGACGCCATCGAACCCGAGCAGGCGGAAATAGGCCCAGTTGGCGAGAAGATAGACCGCCACCACGACCAGAACGCCGCCCACAATCGCCAGCGGCAGGTTTCGCCGCGGTCGACGAACCTCGCCCGAAATCCACAGCGCGTGCTGCCAGCCACCGTAGGCAAAGAACGCCGGCACCATGGCGGAGAACAGGAGCCCCACCGCACCCCCTACCCCCGCGTCCAGCGCTGGGTTGGTCGCGGCCGGGACGGCGGTCGCCGGCGCGTTCGAGGCGGTCCGCGCCGCCAGCAGCGCAACCGCGACGAGGGTGGCGACTTTCGCCACGACCGTCAGGTTCTGAATGCCGGCGCCCCAGCGCACGCCAACGCCGTTCGCCGCCGATACGGACGCGATCAGCGCCAGCGCGCCAACCATCGAAACCCAGGGCGTCGGAGAGCGGCCGGCGGCGATCTGCACGTAGTCGGCGCACACCAGGGCGATGATCGCAATCGCGCCGGACTGAATCGCGGTCGCGTTCGAGAAGACGAACAGGAAGCCGACCGCGGCGCCGAACGCGTCGCGTAGAAGCTCGTACTGGCCGCCCGTGCGCGGATAGTGGGTGCCCAGCTCGGCGAACGTGAGCGCACCGCACAGCGCGATTCCGCCGCCGACGGCCCAGGCCAGCAGCGCCAGGCCCTGCGACCCGGCGATGCCCGCGACACTCGTGGGCGTGAAGAAGATGCCCACCCCGATGATCGCGCCCACGACAACGCAGGTCGCGTCGAACGGCCCGAGCACGCGCCGCAGTCCGTCCTCAACGCCGTCACGCCCGCGGATCGGTTCCTCGGCCCGCGTGTCGCTGTCGCCGGCTGGGTTCATCATGGCCGGGCATTGTGACTCGCCGACGCCGAATCTCAACCCGGCGCCCATGCCGCGCGCCGGGCCGCGCCGGACAGCGGCCCGTCGACGCCCGGCAGTGCGGCACAATCGGGCTATCATGCCCGTCTCGATGCCGATGAACATGGCGCACCAGGATCAGGGAGAGACGCCGGGTTCCACCGGAACGGGAACGCCGGCCAGGCTCGCGGACGGCGACCGGCGACCGCCGCGCGCCGTGGGAACGCGCGATGCGGCCGGAGTCGGGACGCTGCCGTCGGGACCGATCGGCTGGCAGGTGCTGCTGCTGGCGCTGCCGATGCTGGGGGAGCAGCTCGGCATCTACACCGTCGGCCTGGTCGACACCTGGCTGGCCGGGCACGTCAGCAAGGAGGCGACCGCCGCCGTCGGGGCGGGGTCCTACATGGGGTGGTTCTTCACGCTCTCGTTCTCCCTGATCGGGATCGGGGCCGCGGCGCTGGTAAGCCGGTCGTACGGCGCGCGGGACGTGCCGATGGCGGATCGGGCGCTGCATCAGGCGGTCACCCTGGCACTGGGGCTGGGGCTGCTGGTCAGCGCGGCAGGCTTCGCGGCGGCGCCGGTGTTCGCCGGCCAACTGACGCAGACGGCGGCGGCGCGCGAATTGTGCCTGACGTTCCTGCGGATCGACGCGCTGGGGTACCTGTTCGCCAGCGTGACCATGATCGGCGGCGCTGTGCTGCGCGGCGCGGGCGATACGCGGACGCCGATGGCGGTCACCATCGCCGTGAACGTGGTGAACGTCGCCGTCGCGGTTTCGCTCGTGAAGGGCTGGTTCGGGCCTCCGCTGGGGGTGGTAGGGATCGCGCTCGGGACGCTGACGGCCCGGTTCGCAGGCGGGATCCTGATGCTGGGCGTGCTGGCACGCGGGCGGCGCGGGCTGCGCCTGACGCGCAGCGGGCTGCGGCCGGACCTGGGACTCCAATGGCGGATGTTGCGCATCGGGCTGCCAAGCGCCGGCGAATCGGGTCTCATGTGGATCGGGCACCTGACCTTCGTGACGATCATCGCACGCTGTGCGGCCGGCGACGCGTCCACGACAAACCTGGCCGCGCACATGATCGCCATGCGCGCCGAAGGGGTGGGCTACCTGCCCGCGATGGCCTGGATGACGGCGGCGGCGACACTCGTCGGCCAATACCTCGGCGCGGGCCGCCCCGCCGACGCACGCCGCGCCGGACACGTGGCGGCGCTTCAGGGCGCAGCCCTGGCGACGCTGGTCGGGGCCGCGTTTTTCACCCTGGCCGGGCCGATCTATCGGCTCCTCAGCGACGACGCCGGGGTGCGCGCCGTGGGCGCACCCGCGTTCCGCTTCATCGGGTTCGCCCAGCCGTTCCTCTCCATGGGGATCATCTACATGGGAGCGTTGCGCGGCGCGGGGGACACGCGCTGGCCCATGGTGTTCACCGGCGTGTGCAGCGTGGGCGTTCGCGTCCCGGGCGCGTGGCTGGGCGCGATCGTCCTGGACGGCGGGCTGCTCGGCGCTTGGTGCGGGATGTGGGCCGACAACGTGCTGCGCTTCGCGCTGGCGGCAACGCGCTTCGCACGCGGCGCGTGGATACGCGCCCGCGTGTGACGCGGCCGGGCTGCGGTCAGCCGAAGCGGCCCGTGAT
>CAYNYG010000002.1:0-187511 GCA_964401365.1 uncultured Planctomycetales bacterium
CGTCGCCGTTCGCGCGGCGGCGGCGGGCGGCAGTGCGGCCGGGGAGCGCGCGCGTCCGCCCCGCGCGCCGCCTCCAGCATCGCCCTGCGGCGCCCGGCGAAGCGACTCGACTTCGGCGGCGCTGAGCCGGCGGCACGCGCCCAGCGGCAGCCCCTTCAGGTCGATCGTACCGACGCGCACGCGCATCAGCTTCTTGAGCGGATGGCCCAGGCGCGCGAATAGCAGCGCCAATCGCCGACTGCGCGCGTCGCTCATCCGGAATTCGAGAATGCTGCGGTCCGGGCCGACGTGGATCACCTCGATCGCCTCAACCCGCACGCGGCCGTCCTCCACGAACACGCCCTTCCCAAGCCGTGCCAGCGCAGCCTGCTCCAGGCGCCCACGAACCTCGGCCCGGTACACCTTCTCCACGCCGTAGCGCGGGTGCGTGACGCGCAACGCCCACTCGCCGTCGTTGGTCAGCAGCACCACGCCGGTCGCGTCGGCGTCGAGGCGACCGGCCGAAAAGAGCGGCCCGACGTCGTCGGGCAGCAGGTCGGTCACGCAGCGCCGCCCGCGGGCGTCGCGCGTGGCGCAGATGAAACCGCGCGGCTTGTGAAGCAGGAAGTACTCACGCCGCGCGGCGCGCACCCGTTGACCGTCGACCAGGACGCGGTCGCGCCCAGGGTCGACGAACGCCGGCAGCGTTTGGACCACGTCGCCGTTCACCAGCACACGCCCCTGCAAGATCAGCTCCTCCGCGGCGCGGCGCGAGGCGATGCCCGCGTCGGAAATCAGTTTCTGAAGCCGTACTCGAAGGGCGGAAGCCATGGGAGTCATCCTGCGCAGGGGGCGCTTGCCGCGCGGCCGGGCGTCATTCGTCCCCGAGGTCGGGCACCGGCGCATCCGGCTCGGGGCGAGACGGGAGCGTCTCGGTGTCCGGCGCCGCGTCGCTTTCGGGACGCTCCGGCGACTCGCCCGGTCCGAGCAGCTCCGTCATGGTCGCCTGCTGCAACACGAGCCGAATGGGGATCGAGTCCTGCTTGCTGAGCGCGTCCAGCACGCCGACCACCTGACCGTAGTTGAGCCCGATGCCGCGCGTCCGGCCGCTCGAATCCTTCACCGGCAGGTCCGCCAGGGACTGGATCAGGTCCACCAGCCGCGGCGCGACCGGGATGGGCTCGGAGAGCTGGTGCGTGACGCGCGTGCGGCAAAAAAGCGTGATGTCCGAGTCCGCGCTGACGGCGTTGAGCGTCACCAGCCCGGACGGGTGAGAGTAGAACAGCGGCGTGCGGCAGTTCACGTCGCGACCGAAGACCGCCAGGCGCGGGCGCCCGGTGCGCTGCACGTAGACGAACGGGCTGGCCGAGCTTTGCAGGACGTCGAGCCAGAAGCTGTCCTCGTTGACGTCCAGAACGGCCCGCAGCCGGTGGCTCTGAACCGCCGGGTGCCGGTGCCGCAGCAGACCCTCGTACGCGGCCACGCGGATCGGCGGGTCCTCCACGTCCAGCAGCGGCAGCAGCGCGTTGCCCGCGGCGGGAAACTGCGTGGCGCGTCCCAGCTCCGCAATTGCCTGCTCGCGATGCGGATGGCCGGCGTCCAGCGCGACGTGCGCCATGGGCGCGATCGCGCCGGCGTCGCCGAGCCGCAGTCCGGCGCGCAGCGCCGCCAGTGCGACCGCGGGCCGCGGGCTCCCATAGAACGGTTGCAGGCGCGGAAGCGCCAGTCGGCCGATCGCTTCCCACGACAGCGCCAGGTCCTCCGGGTCGGCGCTGCCCGACTCGGCCGCGGTCGCGAGATCCGACAGGCGACGCTCGATCGCGGCCGACTCGCTGTAAAGCGAAAGGTGCGCCACCAGCCGCAGGAACGCCAGCGGTTCATCCGCCCACGCCGACGGCGTCCGGACCTCGACCACGCCTTTGCTGACCGCCTCGCAGGTCTTCGGTGTCACGCCGAAGCGCTCGTTGATGCGCTGCTCGATGCGTCGCGTCAGCGCGTAGGACGGGTCGAACAGCGTCAGGCGCAGGTTGCGCCGCTCCGTGTTCCAGCCGCCTCCCAGCACCAGCGCACGGCGCGGGTTCTCCGGGGTGGCGCCCTGGCCGAATGGATTCAGAAAAATCGGGCCGGCCGCGTACGCCACCGTGCGCCCGGCGATGAAGCGGTCGCCGCGGGCCGACAGGTCGACGATCTTCAGTTCGCAAGGCCAGAGATACCCTCCCTCCAGCGAGCGCGTCTGCGTGCCCGGGACGGCCTCGACCCGCACGTCGAAACGCGTGCCCTTCACCGCACCGGCCGGGACCTGGCCCACCACCTCCACCACGGCCGTGTCCGGCGAGTCGATCATCTTGGCCGGTGAGAACGGCACGCCCTTGGGCTCGCTGGAGTCGCTGAGCCGGTAGTTCTTCGTCAGATAGTTAATCAGGTAATCGCGCAGCGCCGCGGGACATTCGCTCGAGCCCTGATCGCCCAGCCCGATCACAAGCGAGTATCCGCGCACCTGGAGACCGCCCGCACCGGCGACCGCCGTCACCGACCCGATGGTGTTGTCCAGGATCACGTCGCTGGCCACCGGCGGCGACGGCCTCGGCTCGGGGCCCACCTTCCGCTCGCCGAATCCCTCGCAACCGGCGAGCATCAGCGCCGGGACCAACAGCGCAACGGCAGACGCACGCGACCGCGACGGCGAACTCACATCCTGACGCATGGCCTTGTCTCTTGCCCCGAAGTCCTCACGCGGGTCGAACGCAGCGGCACCCCGGAGGCCGTTGGCGCGGGCCCGTACCGCAGGCCGGCCGACACGGCGGGCCCGCCACGCTTCCCCGCCCATACTATAACCACGCCCCGCGGCCGCGGCCAACGCCCGACCCGTTGGCGCGCCGCCCGCGTGCGCGTAGCCTTGACGGTCGCGGCGCAGTGGGTGACACCCATCCGAATACTGCCCCACGGGAGAGCATCACATGGACTCGATCGACGAACTGAGGCACGTTCCCACGGCGGAGGACGGGGCCGGCGCGGCAACGCCGCCGCTGCTGACCCGACGGAGTTTCGTGGGGAAATCGGCCGGCGCGATCGCCGCCACGCTCGGCGCCGGCGCGCTCACCGGCTGCGCCCCCGGCGGGTCGCGTGACGTGTCGCCGATGCCGGCCGGCGTCCACGTCGCCGGAACCGACGTGCTGCGCGTCGGCCTGGTCGGATGCGGGGGCCGCGGCACCGGCGCCGCCACCGACTGCGCCAATTCGGCCCCGGGCGTGATCGTCACCGCTCTGGGCGATGCGTTCCAGGACCGGCTCGACGAGTGCCGCAAGAACCTCGCGCCGCTGGGGGACAAGCTCCGGGTGAGCGACGAACGTTGCTTCGTCGGGTTCGACGCCTACCGCGGCGTCGTCGAGAGCGGCGTCGACGTCGTGCTGCTCTGCACGCCCCCCGGCTTTCGCCCGATGCAGCTCCGCGCCGCGGTCGACGCGGGCAAGCACGTGTTCATGGAGAAGCCCGTCGCGGTCGATCCCAGCGGCGTGCGCTCGGTGCTCGCGTCCGCCGCCGTCGCGCGGGACAAGCGGCTGGGCATCGTGGCCGGCACGCAGCGGCGACACCAGGCCAACTACCTGGCCGCGATGCAGCGCATCCACGACGGTGCCATCGGCGAGATCGTGTCCGCCAACTGCTACTGGATCGGCGGCGAGCTGTGGATGCACCCGCGAAAGCCGGAGTGGACCGACATGGAGTGGCAGCTGCGCAACTGGCTCTACTTCACCTGGCTCTCGGGCGATCACATCGTCGAGCAGCACGTGCACAACCTGGACGTGATCAACTGGGCCCTGCGGGCCGTCCCGGTCAAGTGCCTGGGCATGGGCGGACGCCAGAAGCGCGTCGATCCGCAGTACGGCCACGGCTGGGACCACTTCGCCGTCGAGTACGAGTATCCCGGCGGGGTGGTCGTCACCAGCATGTGCCGCCAGTCCGACAACTGCACCTTCAACGTCAGCGAGCTGCTGGTCGGCACCAGGGGCCGCTCCGACGCCTGCAACTGGATTCGCGGGCGCAACCCGTGGCAGTTCAGCGGAGACAAGCCCAACCCCTATCAGCAGGAGCACACCGACCTGATCGCCAGCATCCGCGCCGGCCGGCCGCTCAACGAGGGTCGCCGTATCGCGGAAAGCACCCTGACGGCCATCATGGGCCGCATGTCGGCCTACACCGGACGTGAGGTGACCTGGGAGGAAGCGCTGTCGTCCGAGCTGAACCTGTTGCCGGAGCGGCTGGAATTCGGCCCGCTGCCCACGCCGCCCGTGGCCGTCCCGGGCGCCGATCCGCCGCAGGCGTGAGGGCCCGCGCCGCCCGGCGCTGCGCCGCGCCTTCACCCCGGCAGCTTGAGCGCGCGCTTCAGGATCTTTCCCGTCGGGCCGCGCGGCAGGTCCGTCGCGAAGATCACCTGGCGCGGGACCTTGAAACCCGCCAGCTTGTCGCGGCAGTAGTCGCGCAGCTCCGCTTCCGTCGCGCTCGCACCTTCCTTCAGGATCACGAACGCGGCCGGAAGCTCCCCGCGCACGTCGTCACGCACGCCGATGACGGACACCTCGGCCACGGCCGGGTGACGCTCCAGCACGCCCTCGATCTCACGCGGATACACGTTTTCACCCCCGATGATCATCATGTCCTTGGCGCGGCCGGTGATGAAGATGAACCCGTCCGCGTCGATGCGGCCGATGTCGCCGGTGTGGAACCAGCCGTCGCGTATCGCGGCGGCGGTCTCGGCCGGACGCCGGTAATAGCCCTGCATGACGCACGGGCCGGCGACCACCAGCTCGCCGTCCTGCCCGGCCGCCACGGCGCGGCCGGACAAGTCGACCGCGCGCACGCGAACACCGGGCAGCGGCTTGCCCACCGACCCCGCCCGCCATGCCCAGGGCATGTTCACCGACACGACCGGTGACGTTTCCGTCAGCCCGTAGCCCTCCATCAGCCGCAGGCCGAAGCGGGCCTCGAAAGCGGCCGCGATGTTCTGCGGCAGGGGTTCGCCGCCGGAGATGGCCAGCCGGATCGACGCGACCGCCTGGGGCGAGGCGCTCTTGAGTTGCGCCAGGGCGCCGAACATGCTGGCCACGGCGCAGAAGATCGAGATTCGCTGCGACTCGATGATCCCCAGAATCGCCGTGGGGCTGAAGCGCGGCACGAAGTGAACCGTCGCGCCGAGGATCAGCGGCAGAACGGTCGCCGTGCTCAGACCGAAGCTGTGAAACTGCGGCAGGATGCTGAGGAACGCCTGGTCGGGCGTCATGCGGGCGTGCTCGATTGCGGCCCGGGCGTTGCTCACCAGGTTTCCAAACGAAAGGCACACCCCCTTCGGGTCGCCGCTCGTCCCGCTGGTGTAAAGAATGGCGGCCGTGTCCGAATCCGCGGCGGAGGGCGCGGGCGCGTCGGCCGGAACGAGCGTCGCCGCGTCCAGCAGCAGCGGCCTTAGGCCGACGGCGCTTACCGCCGGCGCGAAACGCTCGACGCAGCACACCAGGTCGATGCCTGCGTCGCGCACGACCTTGGCCAGCTCCTCGGGGGGCAGAAGAAAATTGAGCGGGATGGGCGTGCGCCCGGCGTACCAGGCGGCGAAGACCGCCGCGGCGCACGCGGTCGACGTGGGCGCCAGGATGCCGATCCGCTCCGCGTTCGTCGCCGCCGCCAAACCGCGCGACAGTCCGCACGCCACGGCACGAAATGAGCGATAGTCGAGCGCGAGCACCGGGTCGGAGACGGCCACCCGCTCGGGGTGTGCGGCCACGGCGGTCTCGAATGCGTCGAGGATGGGGTGCATGCGTGCGTCCTGCAAGGAGGGCGAGGTGGCGCGTCACGAGCCGGCGGGCAGGAACTCCCGCACGTATCGGACGACCAGGACCATCTGCACGAAGTCGAACGCGTAGTGGGCCAGCATGACCGCGATCAGGCTGCGGCTCCAGATGAAGCACAGGCTCAGCACGATGCTCAGCCCGAAGATCTGCACCGCGCCGAACACGCCCTGCAACAGGTGCAGCGCGCCGAACGCGGCACTGGCGACCAGCACCGCCAGCACCCAGCCCCCGCACGCGCGCCGCAGCAGTGGCAGCATCAGCCCGCGAAACAGCAGCTCCTCGTGCACCACCACCGGCACCAGCAGCAGCGCAACGGCGCCGGGCCGCTCCAACTGGTCCTCCAGCAGCCGGAACATGTCGACTCGTTTCTCCAGGTCGTGCTGCAACTGCGGGGCGAACGGGATCATCGCGACGACCGTCGCCGCCAGGTACACGTACACCGCGACCAGGCCGACCACCCCCCATCCGACCTGCACCGGCAGGCGGTGGATGGACAGCCCAAAGCCTCGCGGATGCAGCCGGTGCCGCAACCCGACGTACAGGGCCAGTGCGCACACCGTGCACGCTTCCACGATCTTTGCCGGCAGGCTCATTGCAGCCGCCAGCTGCTCCCGCGTCGGCGCCTGTCCCGACATCGCCAGCACGGTCCCCTGCGCAATCGGCAGCGCCAGACACACGAACAGCACCAGCCCCAGATCGAGCACCGCCTGCCTCCGCGTCAGCGACGGAAGCGCCAGCGGCGACACCGGCCGCGCGCCGATGGCCCGGGCCGCCACCCGTTCACGCGGCCACTCCGGCGCACTCGACGCGGCGCTGCACCGTGCGTCCGGTCGGTCCGCATCCGCCTCGAAGTGCGCCGTCCGCACCGGCCGCGCCAGCGGCGGCGGCGCGGATGTCGGCGGCGGCAGCGAGTCCGCGGGCCGGCCCGGCGGCGGAGTCGCGTCAGGCGGCCGGCCGGCGTCATTGGGTTCGTCGGGCATGGCCTGCGCACGCAAGGGGAGCGGGACGCCAGGAGCGCGGAATGCTCGCGCCGCCGCGAGCGATTCGGCTCATAATACCTGAATGCGGTTGGTCCACGACATCGGATGGGCCGGGCGGGTCGCCGGCTGGGCCGCGCTGCTGGTGCTGGCCGCCGAAACGCTCGGCCATGACATCCGGCCGATCGACATGGTCGTTCGGTTCCCGGCGCCCGACGCGTTCGCCATCGATTTCCACTGCGACCCGGATTCGCTTCTCTTCGGGCTGGGGCCCTGGCACGCGCGCGCGGAGGATTACGCCGCGGCCCGCCGCATGCCGCCCCGCGAACTCGCCGAGCGCGTCGAGGGCGTCCGCCGTTACATCGAGCGGCGCTTTCGCGTCCTCGTCGACGGACAACGGGTACCCTTCGAGATCGACTTCCCCGCTGGCGCCGACCCGGCGACCACGCCGCCGGGGGCCGCGCCGCCCGGCATGCCCGGTCACGCCGCCCGCCTCACCGGGCGGCTTCCGGCGGGAGCGACCAGCCTCGTCATCGGCGCATCGCGCGCCTTCGGAATGGTCAGCCTGACCGTGCGCGGCCCGGCGGGCGAGACGCACGAGCTGCTCGCGCCGGGGATGGACTCCCCCCCGATTCCGCTGGGTGGCCCGATTCCGCTGGGTGGCGCAACCGCCCGGCGCTCGCTCGCGGGCCAGACCTGGCGCTACCTCCGGATGGGTTTCGTGCACATCGTTCCCGAAGGAACCGATCACGTCCTCTTCGTGCTGGGACTGTTCCTGCTGAGCCCGCGGCTCAGGCCGCTGCTGTGGCAGGTGACCGCGTTCACGCTGGCGCACTCGGTTTCGCTGGCGCTGTCGATCTACGGGGTCGTCTCGCTGCCATCGTCGATCGTCGAGCCGCTGATCGCGCTTTCGATCGCGTGCGTCGCGGTCGAGAACATCTTCACGGCCGAGCTGAAGCCGTGGCGTCCGGCGGTGGTGTTCGCGTTCGGACTGCTGCACGGGCTCGGGTTCGCAGGGGTGCTGCGCGACCAGGGGCTGCCGCGGGGCCTGTTCGCGGTCGCGCTGGTGAGCTTCAACGTCGGCGTCGAGCTGGGACAGCTCGCCGTCGTGGCCGCCGCGATGCTCGTCGTCGGCTGGGCGCGGCGGGCGGAGAGCTACCGCCGCCGCGTGACGATACCGGCCTCGCTGGCGATTGCCTGCGTCGGGCTGTTCTGGGCGGTCGAGAGGACCTGCTTTTGACGCCCGGCGCCGCGCCACCGTTCGAGGGACCGGCACACCCCGCGCCGCACACGCCGCGCGCGCGGCTCGTGGCGGGCGTCATGACCGGCACCAGCCTCGACGGGCTCGACGCGGCCTGGGTTGAGGTCCGCGGCCAGGGGCTTGCGCTGCGCGCCGCCGTCCTGCGGCACGTGTCGCACCCGCTCGGGGCCTGGGCCGACGATCTGCGGCGCCTGGCGCGCGGGGAAGCGCTCAACGCCGGCGCGATTTGTGCCGCGGCGCAGCGCCTCTCGCAGGCGCACGTCCTCGCCTTACGCGAGCTGTCCGCCGGGGAAATCCCGGACCTGATCGCCATTCACGGGCAGACGCTTTACCACGCCCCGCCGCTGAGTTGGCAGCTCGCACAACCGGCGGGCATCGCCGCCGCCCTGTCCGCGCCAGTCGTGTTCGACCTGCGCGCGGCCGATCTGGCCGCCGGGGGCCAGGGCGCGCCGATCACCCCGCTGGCCGACTACGTCCTCTTCGGCGATCGGGACGAGCGGCGCTGCGTCGTCAACCTGGGCGGGTTCTGCAACGTGACGCGGCTTCCGCGCCGTTCCGGCGAATCCGACCATGGCCCTGCGGAACTCGACTCGATCGAGGGCGGCGACGTATGCGCCTGCAACCAGTTGCTCGATCGCGTCGCGCGCGAGCGGCTCGGAACCGCCTTCGACGACCGCGGACAGGCGGCGCTGGCCGGCATGCGCAACCCGGCCGCCGAAAACGAGCTCTCGGCGCTACTCGAGGCGCAGGCGTCCGCGGGGCGCTCGCTGGGGACCGGCGACGAACTGGGCGATTGGACGGCTCGGTGGGGCGACCGGCTGAGCGCCAAGGACCTGGCCCGCAGCGCGTGCGAGGCCATTGCTTCCGTCGTGGCGCGGCGCACGGCGCCGGCCGAGCGCGTAGTCCTGGCCGGCGGCGGTATGCGCAACGCCGCGCTTGTGAACGCGCTGCAATCCCGCATTCGAACCCCCGTGTCGCCTGCCGACGACCTGGGCGTTCCCGCCTCCCACCGCGAGGCGGCCGCCATGGCGGTGCTCGGCGCACTCTGCGCCGACGGCGTGCCCATCACGCTCCCCCAGATCACCGGGGTGCCTTCACCGGCCCCGCGGGCGGGGGCGTGGGCCGTCGCGCCCCTCCCGCGCGCCTGACCCTCTCCCCGGTCACGTCCCCGGCCGCATCATCTTCTTGAACATCGGCGTTAACGCGAGGATCAGCAGCCCCGCGACGCACGACGTGATCACGAAGAGGAAGAAGAAGTTGGCCGACTGCGTGCCGAAGTTCCACCAGGTGTGCTCGCCGATCTTGGCGGCCTCGGCGGCCACCTTTCCGGCTCCGAGGTTGGCGATGAAGCTGGAGATGAACCAGATCCCCATCAGGAGCGAGACCGCGTGCTTGGGCGCAGCCTTGGTGACGTACGACAGCCCGGTCGGCGACAAGACGATCTCGCCCATCGTGTGGACGAAATAGGTGGCGAACACGAAGAACATGCCGGCCTTGGCTCCGTCCGTCACCTTGCTGGCGCCCCACACCAGGAACAGGTACCCCAGTCCCACCCCCAGCAGCCCGATGCCGATCTTGGCCGGCTGCGACGGGTCCGCATTGCGCCGCGCCAGCGCGGTCCAGAGCATGCCCGTGATGGGGGCGAAGATGATGATCGACCAGGGGTTGACGGACTGAAACCAGGTGGTTGGGATCTGCTGGAACGAGCCCAGCCACGCCAGCCACCCCACCGCCTTGCACGCGCCGATCATGGCCAGCGCGATTCCCCCCAGAGCGCCGAAGAATCCGCCAAGCTGCGATCCGCTCCGTTGCGAAATGTAGCCTTTCCACATGACGGTGCCCGACCATAGGGCCAGCAGCGCCCCGATTCCCACGAAGATCGCCCAGTGGAACGGATAGGACGCTTCCGTTCCGAATCGCGTCAGCCACGTCGGCAGGCTGATCAGCCGGTCCGTGTCTCGATCCGTGAACAGGTTGATGCTCGAGCCGGCCTGCTCGAACGAAAGCCAGAATACCGCGTTGAAGAGCATGAAGATGAAGATCGTGGCCACCGGTCCGCGATCCTCCGGCGCCTGGATCAGGATGTAGTACAGCGACCAGGCTGCGGCGAGCGACGCGATCGCTCCGCTCACCCAGCCGATCGAGACGAATGCGTCCAGGCGGCCCAGCCAGCCGGCGTGGAACGCGGCCGCCGCCAGGGCCGCGATGATCAGCCCGCCCGGCAAGAACAGCATCGCCGACGCCCCGCGCCCCTCAGGCGGGAGTCCCACTCCCTTGAGAAAGAAGGGTCGGATGAGCGTATACGCCGCCAGTCCCAGCAACATCCCCACCGCCGCGGCGCCGAAACCCCAGTGCCAGCCCACGCGCTCGCCCAGCGTGCCGACGATGTACGTCTGGATCGCCGCCCCAAGGTTGATGCCCATGTAGAAAATGCCGAACGCCGACTCGCGCCTCGGGTCTCCCTGCTTGTAGAGCTGGCCCACCATCACCGAAACGCACGGCTTGAAGTGCCCCGTCCCGATGATTACGAGCGCCAGGCCAAAGACGAAGATCGTCATCCCCAGCGGTTCGTGCCCGAGCGTCCCCATCCCGGATACGCCCAGCATGATGTGCCCCAGCGCAATCAGCAGTCCGCCCACCACCATCGAGCGGTGCGTCCCGATCATCGTGTCAGCGAGGATGCCGCCGATGATCGGCAGCAGGTAGCACATCCCCGTATACCACCCATACGCCGTGTTGGCCAGCTCGTCCGACCAGCCGCGGCCGGGGTTGAATCCAGGGGCGGCCCCGGGAGGCGGGACGCGCATCCCCGTGGTGGGCGACGTCAGGTAGAGCACCAGCAACCCGCGCATGCCGTAATACGAAAAACGCTCCCACATCTCGACGAAGAACAGCAGAAAGAGCCCCCGCGGATGGCCCAGGATCGATCGTGCCGGCGCCTGCGCACCGTCGGCAAGTTCGGCGGAACGCTGCGCGTCCATCACTGCGGTCGAGTTCGAGGCCTGTCGGTTCATGAGTGCGTCCTAGCGGACTTGCCACCGCACCGTGTCAGCGCGCGTCGGCGCTGTGCACCACAGCAGCGTTGCCGCGGCGCTGCGCCTACCCGTAGCTTCGGTGAGGCGGTTGTCGGTCCGACCAGCGTAGCAACCGCTCCACGCCCCGACAAGCCGCCATCTTGGTCGGTCGCGATCCGCACGAGGTTCCCCGCCGCCACGACGCTACAATCGCTCTTGCATGCCTCTACACCACCACTTCGCCCGGCCGCGACACGGCCCGCGCCGCCCCGCGCCGCCCTCCAGCCGCGCAGTCGCGATGTGCCTGGGGGCATCGCTCGTCCTTGCGCCGGCGTGCGACCGTGATGGGCCCGCAGAAACCACGAACTCGTCCACGCTGCGCGGCGCGCCCATTGACGCGCCGCCGTCCGCGACCGCCGCTGTGCCCACCCGGACGGAGCCGGATTCGACGGCTGCCCTGGTCGCGACGCCGCCAGACGCGTCGGTCGCGCTCGACCGAACGCCGGCGCTTCGCGCTACCCCGTCGCCGCAGCGACCGCCGGCGGCCGCTCGGTCGGGGACCCGTTCAGCCGTGGAAGCTGCGACCGCCGTTTCTTTCGACCAGTTGCGCGACTACTCGTACGAGCCCCCGACACCCGAGCAACTTGCCGCCGCAGGCAACCCGCGCGACGCCGTGGGTCAGATTCCCGCGCCCATTCTCGCCCTGAACGATCGGCGCGTCGCGATCGAGGGCTTCATGGCGCCTCTGCGGATCGAGGACGGCCGCGTGACGGCGTTCATGCTCTGCTACAACCGCATGTTCTGCTGCTTTGGCCTCATGCCGGCCATGAACGAATGGATCTTCGTCGAACTCGCCGATGGCCGCTCGACCGAGTACTTCAACGATGTTGTCGTTGGTGTCAGCGGCACGCTCGAAGTGGGCGAGAAGGTGCAGGACGGGATGGTGATGAGTCTGTACCGCCTGCGGGCGGATCGCGTGACCTTCCGCTCCGGGATGTGAGCGACGCACCCACGTCGGCCACAGCCGACCCGCTTGGCTTCCTCTAGGATCCGCAGCATGCAGACGCCCTGCTTCGAGTTGAACGGCCGCCGCGCGCTGGTTTGCGGGGCCTCGCGCGGAATCGGACGCGCCACCGCCGGCCTGCTCGCGCTGCGCGGCGCGGAGGTCACGCTTCTGGCCCGCGACGCCGCCGCGCTCCAGGCGCTCGCGGGACAGATCTCCGTCGAAACCGGCCGCACGTGCGCGTGGCTCACCGCGGACTCTTCCCAACCCGAAGCGCTGCAAGCCACCGTCGCCGCGCGGATCGCCGCCGCCGGCCCATTCGAAATCCTGGTCAACAACACCGGCGGTCCGCCAGGCGGCCCCATTCTGAACGCCGCTCCCGACGAGTTCCGCCGCGCGTTCGAGATGCACGTGGTCGCCAATCACCTGCTCGTGCAGACGGTCGTCCCCGGCATGCGCGAGCGAGGCTATGGCCGCATCATCAACGTCGTTTCCACTTCCGTCCGGCAACCCATCCCCGGATTGGGCGTCTCCAACACCGTCCGCGCAGCCGTCGCCGGTTGGGCGAAGACGCTCGCCGGCGAGCTCGCCCCCAGCCGGATCACTGTGAACAACGTCCTGCCCGGGTATACCGACACGGATCGCCTCGGGTCGCTGATCGACAAGCGCGCCCAGCTCGCCGCCGCGCCGCGCGAAGACATCATCCGCGCCATGCGGGCCGATATCCCCGCCGGACGATTCGCCGACCCCCTCGAAGTCGCCGCCGCCATCGCGTTCCTCGCATCCCCCGCCGCCTCCTACGTCACGGGCGTCAGCCTGCCGGTTGACGGCGGTCGCGTCTCGGCCCTGTAGCGCCCCCCCCGCGCTCGTTCCGGGACTTCCGGCTTGTACGGAGCCCAACCGCTGGTTACGCTACAGGTCAGTTCGAGCCTTTCGGGTAGTTGCGCAAGGCCGTGTCGCAAGGACTGAAGTCCGCAATCCTGATCGCCGTCATCTGCGCCGCGCTGGGCTGGCTGGCGTACTACTACGGCTCCCAGCCTGAGCCCGGTGAGCCGGTGGCGCACGACTTGCCGGCGGCCTGTGCCGACTGCGGAAAGGCGTACGTCTGGCCGTTGGGCAAGCAGCCCGCCAAGTGCCACTTCTGCAAGAAGGTGGCGCTGTTCCGGGCGCTACAGTGTCTGAACCCGCAGTGCCGTGCGTTCTACCCGCTCAAGGTCGCCAGCGGACAGCGGGCGGAGGACGCTCAGGCCGATCTGCGGTGCCCCAAGTGCGGTGAGCAGCGTTTCACGACGGAGATTTCGCCCAATGACATCTCGAAGCCCTAGCCGCCGGTGCCTCCCCGCGCCCGCCTTCACGCTGATCGAACTCCTGGTGGTGGTCGCGATCATCGCCCTGCTCATCAGCATCCTCCTCCCCGCGCTGGGTGGCGCCCGCGCCCAGGCCAAGCAACTGCTGTGCAACACGAATCTGCGTTCCATCGGGCAGGCCGCCACGTTCTACGGTGAGGCCAACCGCGGCTGGATCTGCCGCGGGGAGTACTCGCAGCCCGGTCAGCCGCCCATGCACTTCGCCAGCGTCATCCTCCCCTATCTGGGCTATGACGTTCCGAAGAACCTCTGGAACCCCAACAATCAGACGAAGTTCCGCGAGGAATGCGCCAAGGTCAAGCAGTTCCAGTGCTCGGCGCACCCGATCCCGGCCCAGTACCTTGATTACGTCGTCAACTCCTTCCCCTTTCCCTACACCCAGCGGAACATCAACTCCGACGTGTCCGGCGGCGGTCCCGCCGGCAAGAACTACCGCAGCGAGGGCAACTACGACAACGAGGAGTGGTTCATCCTCGATCGACTCGCGAAAATGCGCATCTCGGAGCTGATCTACATCACCGAAGGCCACGCCTCCCTGCCCACCACCAGCTACATCTGGCACAACCTGTTCTTCACCTCGCAGCTTCCCCGCGGCCTCTATCCTCGCGTCGCCAGCGAACGCCGGCACCCCGGCGGGCTTAATTCGCTCTTCTTCGACGGTCACGCCGAGACCATGACCCACTCGCGCATGGACTCCGGCTACGGGACGACGCTCGGCATGCGGCTGCGCTGGTTCACCACCCTGCCCGCGGGCATGCCCTAGACACCCCGGCGCGCCGGCCGGCGGCGGCGGTCGCCACGCGTCGCGACCGTCGCTACCATCCGCGCATGTCCATCGCGCCGGTCGCCCCCGATCCCCCCGTGCCGGGCCGCCACGCACCCGTGGCGTATCGCCCCGACGATCTGAAGCCGCCTCGCGCCGGCGCGCGGCAGGCGCTGCGCTGGGCCGCCGTCGCCCTCGCCGCCCTCGGCTGGTGGGTCAGCCTCGATCTGCTCGCCGTCTCGCGCGGGCTGCCCTCCTCCAACCCGCTGATCCGCGCACAGTGCGGCGATGATCTGGACAGCGAGTGCCTCTCCGTCCTTCGGTCCGAACGCGCCCGTTTCGGTGCGCGCCGCGCGACCGACGACCAACCCGCAACCACCGGCGTACCCTGGGCCGCCGTCGGAATGGGCTACTTCGCCTTCGTCGCCGTCTGGTACGCGCTGATCGGCTTCCCGGAGCGCGGACGCGGGTTCTGGCACACACCCATCCTTTTGGTCGTGCTGCTGGGCCTGCTCCAGTCCCTCTCCCTGATCCGCGTGATGGCCTTTGACCTGCACCGCTGGTGCGCCGGGTGTCTCACCGCGCACGCCATCAACGGCGCCATCGTGCTCCTGACCGTCCTGGGCCGGCCCTGGGGCCGGGCCTCCCCGCGCGAGTACGCGCGCCTGGTGGTCGGACTGGCACGCCCCACCCCCGGGACTGCCTTCGCCACGCTCGGGCTGGCGTTCCTTGTGGGCTACTTTCACGTCGTCTCGGTCGCGCTGGCCAGCACCCGCGACCTGGCGATCAACCTCGAGGAGAAATACCGCGCCCTCGTGGGCGACCCCGCCTACACACGCTGGCGCTACGATACGCAGACTCCCGTCGACCTGCCGATTCATCCCGACGACGCGGTCTCCGGCCCGCTCGACGCGCCGCACACGCTGGTCGCGTTCGTCGATTTCCAATGCCCCCAGTGCCGTGCCGCTCACGCCCGCGTGAAGCAGGCCGCGCAGCGCCACCCCGGCGCCGTTCGCGTCGTATACCGTCATTTCCCGCAGGACTCCGCCTGCAACCCGCACTACCCCACCCGCTCGCACCCCGCCGCCTGCCGCGCCGCCGCGGCGTACGAGGCCGCCCGCATCGTGGGCGGCGCACCGGCCGCCGAGCGCATGCGCGAGCGCATGTACGAGCGCCAGGACGAGCTGGAGCTGGACCGCTTCGCCGCATGGGCCGCCGAACTGGGCCTGGACGCGCCGCGCTTCGCCGCCGCCCTGGACTCGGATGCCGTCCGGGAGCGCATTCGCGCCGACGCCGACCTCGGGAAGCGGCTCGGCCTGCGCGCCATGCCGGTCCTGTATCTCGATGGTCGCCGCGTCGACGGCTGGTCGATCGACGCCGCCTGGGACGCCCTGCTTGGCGTCGCCGCCTCCCGTCCGGACGCGCCCTGACCTGCGCCGTCCCGACTCCGCAACCGCCCCCGGGCCCCACTATCATCGTGGTATGAGCACCCCCGCGCTGCGCCGCTACTTCGACAATGCCGCCACTACGCATCCCAAGCCCCCCGGCGTCGCCCAGGCGATGGTCGATTACCTGGAACGCGTCGGCGCCAGCGCGGGGCGCGGCGCCTACGCCGAGGCCGTCGAGTCCGGCCGCATGCTGGCCGAGTGCCGCGACGCGATCCGGAGCCTGGTCGGCGCCGCGCCCGGCGATGCCGTCATCTTCGCCCTCAACGGCACCGACGCGCTCAACATCGCGCTCAAGAGCGTGCTTCGGCCCGGGGACCACGTGGTCACCACGATGATGGAGCACAACTCCGTCCTGCGCCCGCTCCACGCGCTCGCCGCGCGGGGCGTCACGCTTGCCCAGGTCCCCTGCGACCCGATCACAACGCTCCTGGACCCGGCCGATTTCGAGGCCGCCATCCGCCCGGGCACCGCGCTGCTCGTCCTGAACCACGCCAGCAACGTCACCGGGGCGATTCAGCCCTTCGGCGACGTGGCCGAGATCGCCCAACGCCGCCGCATCCCGCTTCTGCTCGACGCCGCCCAGACCGCCGGACATGTCCCGATTCACCTCGGCACGACGCCAGCCGACCTGGTCGCCTTTCCCGGACACAAAGGCCTGCTCGGACCGCAGGGCACCGGCGCGCTGCTCATCCGCGCAGGCTTCGAACACCGCATGTCCACCTTCCGCGAAGGCGGCACGGGGTCTCGCAGCGAAATCCCGCGACAACCGGACACCGTCCCCGACAAGTTCGAAGCCGGCAGCCACAACGGGCCCGGCCTGGCCGGACTTCTTGCCGCGCTGCGCTGGCTTCTGGCCCGAGGCGTCGACGCGCTTCGCCGCCACGAGATCGGGCTGTCCCAGACCATGCTCGATCGGCTCGCCGCCGTCCCCGGACTCCGGGTCTACGGCCCGGCCGACCCCGGCCGCCGTGTCGGTGTTTTCAGCCTGCGCCTCGACGGGGTCGATCCGCAGGAGCTCTCCTCCCTTCTCGAAGCCCGATTCGGTATCCTGTCCCGCAGCGGGCTGCACTGTGCGCCCACGGCGCATGCCCTGATCGGGACCGCGGTCGACGGTGGCACGACGCGCCTGTCCTTCGGACCGTTCACGACCGGAGCCGACCTGGACGCAGCGTGCCAGGCGCTCCGCGAAGCCGCCGGCGCCCTGATCTCGTAGCGCGACCCGACCCTTCCGTTCCTCGATCCGGCGCGGCGCGACTCGCGCGCCCGACCACAGGAGAACCTGCATGATCGGCCTCATCGGCGGAACGGGACTCGGCGTCGCGCTCTCCAGCGAGGCCGCAAGCCGCGACGTCGAGATTGACACACCGTTCGGCCGGCCCAGCGCTCCCATCCGCGTGGTCGAGTGGCACGGTCGCGAACTCGCCATCCTCGCCCGCCACGGGCCGGGCCACACGCTCAATCCATCGAAAGTGCCGTATCGGGCCAACCTCTTCGCGCTGAAATCGCTGGGCGTGACCCACGTGATCGCCAGCGGCGCCGTAGGGTCGCTGCGCTCCCACATCCGCCCGCGCGACCTGGTTGCCGTCGACCAGCTCATCGACCGCACCTCGCAGCGCGCCGGCACCTTCTTCGACGACGGACTGGCCGTGCACGTCGAGTTCGCCCACCCGTTCTGCGAGCGCCTCCGTCGCGTGCTCCTCGACGTCGCGCACGCCGTCAACACGCGCGTCCACGACCGCGGGACGTACGTCTGCATGGAGGGGCCCGCGTTCAGCACCATCGCCGAGTCCAATCTTCACCGCGCCTGGGGCGGCGACCTCATCGGCATGACCGCTATGCCCGAGGCCAAACTCGCCCGCGAGGCCGAAATGTGCTACGCCCTCATCGCGCTGCCCACCGACTACGACTGTTGGCGACCCCACGACCCCGGCGCCAGCCGCCAGGCCCTGCTCGCCGAGATCATCGGCCACCTCAAGGACGCCACGACCCACGCGGTCGCCCTGATGCGCGCCGCTGTCGAGCACCTCGCCTCCCACCCCCCCACGCCGTGCGAGTGCCACTCCGCGCTCGAACTGGCCATCTGGTCCGACAGGTCCAAGCTCGACCCCGCCAAGGTCAAGCGGCTTGGACCGCTGTTGTCAAAGTACCACAAGCCCTAGAATGCACCCGCCCTTGTGGTCCGACGACGATCCGCCGCAAGAGCTTGGAGACGGTTCCATTCGCCCAGCCAAGCCCTTCCTCGGTCGCGAGTGGGTCATCGAACCACCCCACCCCCAGCGCGAAAGTCTCGCCGGCCAGGCCGGGCTCTCCCCCCTGGTCGCCCAGGTGCTCCTCAATCGCGGAGTCTGTGACGTTCGCGAGATCCGCCCCTTCCTCGCGCCCGAATTTCGGCTCCTCGCCCTGCCCGCGGCACTACCCGGCGCCACCGCCGCTGCCGAGGTCCTCGCCGCCGCCGCGCGACGCGGCGACCCCATCGTCATCTACGGCGATTACGACGTGGACGGCGTCACCGGAACCTCGATCCTTTTCAACATCCTGCGCCTCGCCGGCGCAAACGTCGATTTCTACATCCCCAGTCGCCTCGACGAGGGCTACGGCCTCAACGCCGACGCGATCGAGAAGCTCGCCGCCGGCGGCGCGCGCATCGTCGTCAGCGTCGACTGCGGCATCACCGCCGTCGACGAGGCCCGCCGCGCCCGCGAGCTGGGGCTGCGCCTCATCATCACCGACCACCACGAGCCGCACGCGACCCTCCCCGACGCCGACGTGATCGTCCATCCCACCGCCTGCGGTGGCGAATGCTCCAATCCCCACCTGTCCGGCGCCGGCGTCGCGCTCAAGCTCGCCTGGGCCTTCGCACAGCACGTCAGCGGCGCCGAGCGCGTCGCCCCTGCCTTCCGCGACTGCCTGCTTGATTCAACCGCCCTCGCCGCTCTCGGTCTCATCGCCGACGTCGTGCCCCTCACCGGCGAAAACCGCGTCATCGCCTCCTTCGGGCTCAAGCATCTGCGCCACGCGCACAACCCGGGCCTGCGGCGGCTGATCGAGTCCACCGGTCTGGCCGAAAAGACGCGCGCCATCGACGACTACGACGTCGGCTTCGTGCTCGCGCCGCGCCTCAACGCCATCGGCCGCATGGGACACGCCGCCGACGCCGTCGAGCTCTTCACCCGCGCCGACGACGCCGCCGCCCAGCGCATCGCATCCCGGCTCGACGAGCACAACCGGCGCCGGCAGAGCGTCGAGCGCGACCTCCTCGGCGACGCCGACGCCAGGGTCCGCGAGCGCGGGTTCGATCGCGACGGCTGTCACGCCATCGTGCTGGCCGGCGACGGTTGGCACCCCGGGGTCGTGGGCATCGTCGCCGCACGCCTCGTCGATCGCTTCCATCGCCCCGCCCTGCTCATCGCGCTGGCCGGCGACGAAGGCCAGGGCTCGGGCCGCAGCATCCGCCACTTCCCGCTACACCAGGCGCTGGGCGCCTGCGCCGAGCACCTGCTGAGCTTCGGCGGGCACGCGATGGCCGCCGGGCTGCGCATCCGCGCCGACCGCGTCGAGCCCTTCACTCGCGCGTTCCTCGCCGAAGCCGGCCGCCGACTCACCCCCGCAGACCTCACCCCGCGCCTGCGCCTCGATGACGAGGTACGGCTTGAGGAGCTCCGCACCGACGTGGTCGAGCACCTGGAGCGCATGGCGCCCTTCGGCGTGGGCAACGCCCGGCCGCGCTTCGCCACCACCCCGGTCCAGCTCGCCGAACCCCCGCGCGTTGTCGGTCAGACCGGCGCACACCTGCAATTCACCGTGCGGCAGGGAAACGTGCACCGCAAGGCCATCGCGTTCGGAATGGCCTCCCAGTTCGACGCCATCTCCGACGCGCGGACGATGCGGCTGGCCTTCGAGCCGCTCATCAACGAATGGGGCGGGCGGCGCAGCGTCGAGATGAAAGTGCTGGACTGGAAGGGCGCGTGAACGCGCCGCAACGCGACCCGGTCACGGCGCGTCGCCGCAGGCCGCGCGGGGAGGCGCTGCGAGTCGGCCCGCGGGTGCCCCGCGATGGTGGACCCCGAATCGAAGAACCCGAAACCGGTTCGGAATTTCACGCATCCCACTTGTCGGCGGCCGCGCCACGGCTTATTATGAGAGCGTGAGGGTGCTGTAACGCACGCTTCGGCACGGGCCGTCTGTAGCTGGCTCGCGGCCGATTCCCCATCCGAACTGCTTACGTTTGGTTTTCGCTGACCGCACGCAGGAGTATGCGCGCCGTGATGAAGAGTTCCAAGCACGTGTCCGCCGGTACGCGCGTTCGAGTCGCCAAGCCCGGCCCGGTGCCCCACTGGTCAACCTGGGATGACGATCGCCAGCGCGCCTCCACGGCCGTCAAGAAGCGGCTTCAGGAGATGTTCTTTGGCCAGGATCGCCGCATTCAGGCCGCGGTGGTCTTCATCGGCAGCGAGTCGCAGCGCGACGAGCTGCGGCGCAAGAACCAGGTCAAGGTCGAGCTGCGCGACGCGGCCGGCTCGCGCGTCGTCATCGTCGCCGACGCGCTGAACCTGGAGGCGGCCTAGGCCGCCGGGCGCCGCCCTCGCCGCTCCGCTCAGACCCGATAAGCCGTCTCCGCGGCGGTCTGCCCGGGGGAGAGCGCGGCCCGACTTCGCCACGCGCCAGCCCCACCGCGCACCCCAGCGACCGGCGTGCCGAGTCCCATCGACCGTTAGCGCTCGTTTCACATCCGGCACGCATACGTCTCGCAAGGCGTCGGCGGATTGCGGAGCGCGGGGAGCGTATTGCCGGTGCGGCCGGTGGGTCGCTACGATGGGCTTTGCGTGGCCGTCGCGCAACGGCCAGGAAGGGATGGGTCATGGGCATGCCACGCGTTCGTCGGGAGCGCTCTCGTGCAATCAGACGACACTGGGTCGCCGCGGCGCTGATGCTGGCGCCGCCGGCCGTGCTCGCACAGGGCCGCGGTGTCGCCCCGGCCGCGCAGACGTTCGTACGCAGCGACGCGCGCGGCGTGAGCTTCGGAAAGCCGACCCCGCCGCCCAGCGTCGAGCACGGCTACGCGTTCGACGTGGTGCCGGAGGTCCACAGCGAGCCGATCGACCTGGACGCGATCCGCCGCGAAGACGAGGAACGCGCCCAGGTCGACAAGGTGCTGCGCTATGGCGTCGGACTCGACCTGCGTGTCGTGGCCGAACACGGGGTCTGGCTGGCGCTGCCGGACGGAGCGCTGGCCTGGGCGGCCGACGTGGTCGCGTCCGGGGCCTATGGCATTCGGGTTCGCCTGGCGGAAGTCGATCTGCCGGCCGGCGCGATGCTCGCGGTGTACGACCCGGCCGGTGCGTCGCCGCGGGTGTGGCGCTACGAGCAGCGCGGCCCGCTGGGCGACGGCGCCGTGTGGGTGCCGACGGTTTTTGCCGAGCGTGTGCGGGTCGAGCTGTACGTGCCGGCCGATGCCGTCAAGGCCGGCGCGTCGGTGAGCTTCGAGGTGGACGGCATCCAGCACGTGTATCGCGACCCCGCGCAGGCGTCGTGGGAAAACGAGGGCAACTGCCACAACGACGTGACCTGCTACTCCGACTGGGCCGACACGGCCAAGGCATGTGCCGGCGTCGGTGTGGTGAACAGCAACGCGCTCTACTGCTCGGGCCAGATGCTCAACACGGTGCTCAACGACGAGACGCCCTACTGGCTGACGGCGGCCCATTGCCTCAATAGCAGCAGCGAAGCCAACAGCGCGGAGATCTACTGGCTCTATCAGACCGCCGAGTGCAACGGCTCGCCCCCGGCGCTGAGCTCGGTACCGCAGTCCTCGCCCTGCACGCTGGTGAAGACCGGCTCGTCGTCGGATTACACGCTGCTCATGGTGGAAGGCACCATTCCCAGCGGGCTGGCCTGGGCCGGCTGGACGTCGGCGACCGTGCCCAACGGAACCCCGTCGGCCTGCATCCACCACCCTGACGGGGCCTATAAGCGAATCAGCTTCGGCACCAAGTCCTCCACCACCAACTGCGGGGGGGCCAACCACGTCCGCATGAACTGGACCGACGGCCCGACTGAGCCCGGCTCGTCCGGCTCGGGCGCCTTTCGCAGCGACACTCAGCAGCTCTTCGGTCAACTGCACTGTGGCCCGTCGGCCTGCGGCAACGAGTCCAACGACGACTACGGCGACTTCTCCAAGACCTACCCCAACATCTCCAGCTACCTCGACGGCGGCTCCGACGACACGCTGGAAGACAACGACGCCTGCGACACCGCCCGACCGACCAGCGCCGGAACCTACAACAGCCTCATCGTCAAGAGCACCGACGAGGACTGGTACAGAGTCACCCTCATCAACGGGCAGCAGCTCACCGCCTCGATCACCTTCACCCACGCCAACGGCGACATCGACGCTGAACTGTTCGACGCCTGCGGCGGCAGCCCGGTGGCCTCCAATCACGGCAACCAGAACAACCTGACGCTCACCTACACCAACAACGCCGCGTCCGCGGATTTCCTGCTCCGCGTTTACCTCGACGCCGACACGCGCAACGCCTACAGCATGACCCTCTCGCTCTCGTGCAGCACCCCGGTCGCGCCCTTCGGCCTGAGCGCCACCGACGGCACGCACTGCGACCGCGTCACCGTCACGTGGAGCGCCGGCGCCGGTGACTCCAGCTATAGCGTCTGGCGCAACACGACCAGCAACAGCGGGTCCGCCACCCAGATCGGAACCTCGCCCAGCACCAGCTACGACGACTTCTCCGCCACCCCCGGAACCACCTACTGGTACTGGGTCAAGGGCCTCAACGCCTGCGGCAACAGCAGCAGCTTCAGCAACGGCGACAGCGGCTACGCCGCCGCCACGCCCGCAGCGCCCAGCGGTGTCAGCGCGTCCGACCTCACCTATTGCGACAAGGTCCGCGTTTCCTGGAACCCGGTCGGCGGGGCCACGGGCTACCAGGTCTGGCGCAACACGGTCAACGATCCCGGCTCCGCAGCGCAGCTCGCCACCGACGACGCCAGCCCCTACGACGACGCGACGGCGGCGGCGGGTGTGACCTACCATTACTGGGTGAAGGCCGGCAACGATTGCTCGACCGGCCCGTTCAGCGCGGGCGACAGCGGGTTGACCAGCTACCCGCCCCTGATCTCCGCACAACCGCTGAGCCAGAGCGTGCAAGCCGGCGATCCGGTCACCTTCACCGTCACCGCGACCGATCCGATGCCGCCTACCACCTATCAGTGGCGCAAGGACGGCGCCAACATCCCCGGTGCGACCGGCAGCGCTTACGGCATTCCCGCCGCGGCTCCCGCCGACGCCGGCGCCTATGACGTCGTCGTGACCGGGGGCTGCGGCTCGACCACTTCGGATGTGGCTTCGCTCACGGTGACCGGCGGCTGCGAGCCGTGCGACGTGAATTGCGACGGGTCGGTGAACGGGCTCGACATCGGCGGGTTCGTGGATGCGCTGAGCGGTTCGCCCAGCGGCTGTTCGCCGTGCCAGGCGGACGCCAACGGCGATGGTTCGATCAACGGACTCGACATCGCAGGCTTCGTCGCCTGCCTGTCCCCCTGACGGCGCCAGGTCGCGGTTCCCCGCGCCGGCCGCCGGTTCGGAGTGCTGACATGGACACCTCGGGCAAGGAATCGGCGCTGGCCCCCCGGCGGCCGGTAGTTCAATGGGTCATCGCGTTCCTCCTGGGCGTGATCGCAGTGTCGCTCTGGTCGCGCCCGGAGAGCACGCTTCTGTCCGCGGCGCTGGCGCAGTCGCCGGGCGTGGCCGGGGCGCGCGGGGTGTACGCCTTCACCGGGCAGATCGACGTCAACCGGCATGGGCTGTTCATGCTCGACGTCGAGCAGGGCACGATCTGGTGCTACGAGATCGACTCCGGGCCGGGGGGAACGCGGCAACTGCGGCTGGTCACCGCGCGGGCGTGGATTTATGACCGCTATCTCCAGGACTTCAACTGCGGGCCGCCGGATCTCAAGATGGTCCAGGGCCTCGTCGCCCAGCAGCGCGCCAGCGCCCGCCCGGCGCCCGAGGAGCCAGCCCCGGCGCACACCGGCGGCGCTCCGTAGTCGATGCCCGACGCCCGGCACAGGGATCAGCCGCCGGGCGATCGGCGATGCACCGCGTATCCCCCGAACTGCCCGTAGATCCGCTCGTATCGCGCCAGGGCCGCGCGGGTCCAACCCGTGCGCTCCAGGTACTCGTCGATGCGGAACCCGGGCGGACACGCCTGGAATGACTCCTCCGCCTGGATGAATACCAGCGCCGGGCGGCGCGTGGCGATGTCGGCGGCCAGTTCGGCGAGAAACACACGCTCCTCATCGCCCTGGTCCGCGCCGACGCGATAGGGGAACCCCTCGCCCGCGCCGACGGTGACACCGTCGTAGAACATCGCAATCGGAAACGCGCACGGATAGCGCGTACCGCTGTCACGGCCGGCGTAGAGCAGCGACGGGTACGCCGGATTCACGCTGGTCGAGATGAACGCGACGCTCTCGCCCGGCCGGGCGTGCTCGCGGATCAGCGCGGCAAAGCGATCGTAGCCGTCGCGACGCTGCGGCGCGTCCCGCACCGCCGTCCACGTCAGGGCCAGCACGGCGACCGCCAGCACGGCGCAGGCCGACGCGTCGTGGACGCGCCAGCCGCGTCCCGCGGACGCACGCCGTTCCTGGATCGCGCCGACCAGCGCCACAGCGCTCAGGGACAGCGCCGGCACGAGGTGATAGGTCCACCCCTTGTGCTGCGCAAAATACAGGCCCAGCGCGACCCACGCGGCGACGGCGAGCACTTCCGCGCTGCGCCGCAGCGTCCGCGCCGGGCTCCATGCCAGTAGCAGCGCCGCGCCAGCCGCGCCCGCAATCCACAGCGGTGCCGCGGGCAGTCCGGCGATGCCGGTCCAGACCACTTCCGCCCAGGGCGTGTCGTAAACTCGGTAGTGCCGGGCAATCAGCGGAACCCAGCGCCCGAAGAACGCCGCCCCGCACTCCGCGGGCCACAGCAGGAAATGGCCGGCGTAGGCGGCCCCGCACGCCAACGCCGCCAGCACCTCGACCGCTAGCAGTGGGCGCAGCGCCGCGCGTACGCCCGCACGCTTCAGCCGCACCCCAACCAGCAGCCCCTCGACCACCAGGAGCAGCAGCACGAAATGCGGCTTGAGCATCGCGGCAGTGGCGGCGGCAGCCCCGATCGCCGCGCCGCATGCCACATGCGGACCACGCCGTCGCTGCTCGGCCCTGGCGACGTGGCGCGCCGTCCACCCGCGCGCCGCGCGCAGCAGCAGCCACGGCACCGCCGCCAGGACAAACAGGTGCTCGCGCTGTCCGAACTCGTCGATGCGCAGCAGCAGCGCCGAGAGCGCCACCCATGCCGTCGCCGCCGTCCAGCGCGACCGTCGCGGCCAGAGACGCGCCACGCCCAGGGCCGATCCCACCGCGCACGCGCCCACCAGCGCGTGGAACGTCCGACCGACGTCCGCGCCCAGGCGCTGCGCAATCCAGACCGGCACCACGTGCACGTAATGCGTCAGCGGCGGATTCAGTTCGACGTAGTCGACGTAGGGCCGCGCCCCGCGCAGCAGTAGCTGCCCGCAGTGCAGATACATCGCCGCGTCGTGACTCAACGACGGCCCGGGCCAGGCGGCGGCGGTCAGCAGCGCGGCGGCGGCGATCGCGAACGCCGTCGGGCCGGTCCAGGTCGCGCGGTCCGCACTCATGGCGCGGCGCCCGGTCCCGCGCCGCGCCCGGCGCCCGCTCGGTCCGAAGAGTGCCTCACCTGGCTCACGACCTGCGCCATATGCCCAGAATCGACTTCCCCACGCGCCGGCCCAGAAGCGGGTCGATCCAGCGCGAGGCCCGCACCATCACGCGATCCCAGCTGGCGATCTGCCCGGGCGTGGGGTGCGCACGCCGCAGAAAAAGCCGGTTGCCCAGCGACGCCAGCATGCCCACCGAGTCAAGGTACCAGATTCGCTCGCACGTGAGCGGCGCTGCGGCCGCGACCGCCGCCAGCGTCCGCCGGTTGTAGCGCCGGTAATGGCCCAGGGCCGCGTCGAACGGCGTGAACAGCCAGGGGTGCGCCGGCGACAGTACGATCACCCGGCCCGTCGCGCGCAGCCGTCCGGCTGCGCGGGCCATCTCCTCCGCGTCGTCCTCGATGTGCTCCAGGACGTCGATGTACAGGACCGTGTCGAATGATTCGCCCGCCGGCAGGGTTTCCAGCGTGCCAACGACGACGTCGCAGGTCGGAACCGTGCCGGCGCGGATCGCCGCCCGCAGTCGCTCCGCCAGGGCGGCGTCCGGCTCGAGGCAAACCCAGCGCCGCGCCGCATCGCCGTGCAGGTGCCGCGTCGTGGCGCCCAGCCCCGCGCCGACCTCCAGCACGTCGCGGCCCAGGAACGGGCGGATCAGGCCGCTGAAGTAGCGCTTCCAGACGTGCGCGCTCGCGAACAGGTCCAGCTCGGTGCCGACGTAGGTGTACTCGCTCAATCGTCCGCTCCCACCCTGCGCACGCTCCCGACGAAGGGCCGGTAGTCCCGGATGGGAATGAACGCCGAGCCTTGCCGGCCCTTGAGCACCACGAATACGAAGACCAGCCCGAACGTAACCACCTGCGCCAGCGCCAATGCCGCTCCGCCCAGCGAGAACGCCATCCACGCCGGCCATGGCCAGCCCAGAAGGCGGGCCGCGAGTTGCCCCAGCGCCGCAATCCCGACCAGCGCCACCAGCGCCAGCGTCACCGTCAGCACGCGCGCCCCGATCGTCTCGCTGTACACCGACATGGCGCTCAGCCCGTGCGCCACCAGCGAAACGAAGTTCATCTGCGACCGCCCCGCGATCCGCGCCGCCCGCGCCGTCGGCACGCTCGTCCACGGCTGGCGCGTCTTCACCACGGCCGCCGCGTAGTGGTTCCAGAGCTCGTCGCACACCACCAGCCGCCGCACGATCGTCCCCGGCACGACGCTGAAGTTCCCGACGCGCACCCGCAGGCCGGTCAGCACATAGTGCAGGCCGCAGTACACCTCGTAGAACACGCGGAACAGCCACGACTCCGATCGCCGCCGCCGCTCCGCGAACACCACCTTCCCCCCGCCCTCGGCCGACCAGCGCGCCAGCAGGCGCGGCACATCGGCCGGGTCGTCCTCGCCGTCGCCGTCCATGATCACCACGGCCCGCGGACCGACGTGTTCCGCGAGCCACGCCAGCCCGATCGCGATGGCGCGCTGGTGCCCGACGTTCCGCAGCAGTTGCAGGACGCGGCAGCGGCGGCGCAGCGCCGCGCTGCCGCCCAGCTCCCCCGGCGGCTCCGTGGACCCGTCGTCCACCAGCAGGAACTCGGCCGAAAGCTGCGACGCCGACAGCGCGCCGTCCACGCGTTGCACGGTCGCGTCGGCCGCGGGCCAGTCGTTGAAGACCGGGATGAGAACCACGAGGAGTGCGTCGCCGGGAGCTGATGCGGGCCGCTCGGTCATGCCGGCCGGACGCTACAGGTGGGGCGCGCGAGCGTCAAGGACGGGCCGGCGACAGGCAGCCGGCCGGCGCTGCCGCCGCCGCGTCACCCCGCCAGGAGCGACCGCAGGATCGACTCGCCGGACACGCCCGCGGTCTGCTGAACAAACGCCTCGTACGCGCGGTAGCGCTCGCTGCGGAGAATCTCGATCGGATTCAGAAGCCCGTCCGCCAGCGTAGTCTGTCCGCTCCGCGTCAGCCCGCGCAGCGCCGCCAGCAGCCGCTCTTCCAGCACCAGCATGTCGTGGTGCCGGCCCAGCGCCTCCTGCAACGCCCGCAATTGTCGCAGCACGTCCGCCGCTCGCCGGCCCAGCACAGACTGGAACAGCTCGATCGCGTACCGCAACCGCTTCACCCGAACGCGCATCCCGTGCAGCGCGTTGGGCTGCTCCTGCACGCGCAATTCGTCCAGTCCCGCAAACGCACGAGCCGCCAGCGGTTTGAGCATCTCGAACGGTGTGATCTTGGCAACGACCGTGCCTCGAACGCGCCGCGCCAGCGCACTCGCCGCCCGGGCCAGGCGATCGACGTCGACGCGGTTCAGGCGACGTCGCAGGCGGCGCCGCAACCGCGCCAGGTCCGCGTTGAACGCCGCCGTGACAGCCTCCAACGCCGCCCGATCCTGGCTCTCATCCGCCTCTGCCAGCAGTGCCGCCAGGGACGCCCGCTGAACCTCGAGGTCCCGGACCGGGCCAAGCGATCGCCCCAGCCGCCGCAGCCCGCGCCGGACCTTCGCCCATCTTCGTGCCGGCAACGCGTCGCGGAAGACCCGCAACGCCGTCCGCAGGCGGCGACTGGCGACCCGCATGTCGTGGACCGCTTCGTCCTCGCTCCCGTCGCGGGCTGCCGGCTCATGCTTGCGCAGCGCCGCCGCTTGCCGTTCCACCACCGACCGCAGCAGCTCGGCCAGGGGTAGGCCGGCCCCTTCCGCCGGCGCCGGCCGCTCCGGCATGCTGCGCGTCAGGGTTCCGGTGGCGTCGCGCTCCAGCTCCATCCCGGTAGGCTACCCCGCGGATCCTACCTTCCACAATGCCGCCGCCGGCCCTTCCGCCCCGCTGCGCCGGCGGCTCGGCCCGGACACGCCGTTTTCGCTTGACGCGGTGCCGCGCCCGCGATAGCCTCATTCTCAGGATCTGCTCATGCCCGTCCTCGTCGACGGCAACAATCTCTTGTTTGCCGCACGAGCACTTCAGGAAGGCGGGTCCGCGCTCGGCCGGTCGGCGCTCTGCCGGGTCCTGGGCGAGTGGGCACGCCGGACGGGCAAAAAGGTGCATGTCGTGTTCGATGGGCGAAAGCCAGCGCCGGCACTTCAGGCACAATTGGGGGGACGTTACCTCGCTCTTTCGTTCAGTGGTCCCGCATCGGCCGATGAGGTGATTGCTGACATGGTCGGGCGCGATTCGGCCGCGCGACGGCTCCTCGTGGTCTCGACGGACCGTCAGGTGCAGCGCGTCGCGCGCCGCCGCCGGGCGCATGTGCTGCGCTCGGATGCATTCTGGATCGGGATGATCCGCGACCTGGAGAGGCCCGTCCGACTCCCGATCGAGCCGCCCGAAAAGCGAACCGGGCTCTCGGACGGGCAATCGTCCGACTGGCTCGACTACTTCGGGCTCAACTGAGCCCGCTTTCAGGGAACGCTGCCATGCCAAGCCAACCGACTGCTCCCAGCGCCAGGCGCCGCGCCGACTCCCAACCGGTGGCGGGCGATCTCTGGTTGTTTGCCCCCGACGCGGCCGGCGGAGTCCGCTGCCAATGCGACGAATTCAGCGACGGTGGTGTGCACCTGATCGCGCCGCTGGGTTACGGAATCGCTCCCGGGCAGCGTTATGAGTTGAGTTCCCACCCCCCCGGGCGCACCCCCATTCCCGGCTTCGACTTCCGCCGTTCCCGCTGGGCGCGGGTGGTCGAGACCGAGATCCTGATGGACGACCACGGCGCACACCTGGGTGTGGCCGTGGAATACGACTCGTAGACCGCGGACCGGCACGGCCCGCGCCCGCCCGTGTAAGGCGGGGCGCGGGCCCTCCCACCGACTCGGCCCGCGCGCCGGATCGCTCCGCCTAGCCGCCGTCGTTGCAACTCCCGTCACGCTTGCGGTCACGGTCTCCCTCGCCGTTCCCTCCGCCGCCGCCCGTCGGACCCGCTCCGCCGTACTGATGCTGATTGCCGTCGCCCGAACCGTCCATGCTGTGCAGCCGCAGGCGGTCCTGGGTCGGCTTGGCCAGGGCGTCCGCCTTCCCGTCGAAGCTCGTTACGGCGGCCTGCACCCCCGCCGGAAGGGCTCCGAGCTCGGTCTCGTCACAACCCACCGACAGCGCCAGCATCGCCAGCGGCGCGAGAATCATCAACATCCGTTTCATGGGGTTCTCCAGTTCTGTATACGCGCGGCGCCGCCCGCCATCCGGGCGGTTCCGTTGCCGCAATCGGCGAGTCGATCGACAATCACCTTCACCTGTTGAACGACTTCGCCGGCCGCCTCCTGCGGTGCGCGGCGGGAGTTTCCTATGCGAGTGCCCGGCGCTTCCATCAGCTCGCGCGACTCGCCCATCACGCCGGACACGAACGACCACGAACTGCTGCGACGCATCGCCGCCGACGACCGCGACGCCTTCCGCGAGCTCGTCAACCGCCACCAGTCGCGCATCGTCACGCTGGCGTACCGCTTCCTCGGCCGCTGGGACGCTGCCGAGGACGTGGGTCA
Organism: uncultured Planctomycetales bacterium; assembly: GCA_964401365.1. Classification (GTDB taxonomy): domain Bacteria; phylum Planctomycetota; class Phycisphaerae; order UBA1845; family Fen-1342; genus CAYNYG01. The sequence continues at coordinate 29,847 of CAYNYG010000002.1, forward strand.
GGACGCCCTGGTCCGCGTTTTTGAGCACGCCCGCCGCATCCGCCCGCAGGCGAAGTTCACGACCTGGCTCTACCGCGTGGTTGCGAACCTTTGCTGGGATTCGCGGCGTCGCGCGGCGCGCCGGCCGCCCACGCCCACCGACTCGAGCGAGCCCGACCCGGCCGACTTCGCGCAGCGCGAGGAGCTGCGTCAGGCGGTTCGCAGGGCCGTGGCGGACCTGCCCGATCGGCAGCGGTTGGTGCTCATCCTCCACCGCTTTGACGGGCTCGGACAACGGGAAATCGCCCAGATCACCGGCTGGAGCGTCGCGGCCGTCGAATCCTGCCTGGTGCGGGCGTATGCGAGATTGCGGGAGAGTCTGGCCGGGCTGATTGCAGGCTGATCGCCGCAGGCAGCCCGCGGCTGATGCGTTCCATCTAGTGAGGAAGCTTCGATGAGGCACCTGCGCGACATCCAACTGATCGAACTCGCGTCGGACCGGACGCCGGATATGGCGGGCGCACGCCGCCACCTCGAAACCTGCGCCGACTGCCGGCGGCGCTACGAGCAGTTCCGCGACACGCACCAAGCGCTCGGCCTCTGGGAGGTGGGCCCCGCGGCGTCCGACCTCTGGCCCGCGGTCGAGCGGCGGGTCAGCCGCCCGCGCCCCGGTGCACTCCGCGCCGCGTGGGCTTCCGCGCAGCCACTGCTGCGGGTCGCCGCGGCGCTGCTGCTCGGAGTCGGCCTGGGTTACGGGACGGCGCGGGCCTGGAAACCGGAGCACACCCCGGTCGTGGACCGCTCGGAAGACGTCGACCAGACGCTCGGGCTCCACGCACTGGCCCGCGCGTCGCCCGTCGAGCTCGCGCGGACGGTGGCTGAGCTGACCCAGCCGGACGGGACGGAGGACTTGCCATGAGGCCCATCCGATCGCGCGGCGCCCTGGTCCTCGCTCTGCTCGGCGCCCTGTTGGGCTTCGGTGTGACGCAAGCCTGGCAGACGCGGCAAGCCGCGGACCCGACCGGGCCGGCTGACGTCGCCGGCGTGCTGGGCCGGTGGCTGCAACTCGCGCCGCGCCAACTGGAGCAGTTGCGGCACGTCGACCCGGCCTACTCGGAAGAGCGACAGCGCCTGGAGGTCGCCCTCGCCGGCGAACGCGAGCGACTCGCGCAGCTCTTCGAGCAGAACGTCGCCGGCGACGAGCAGATCCTCGCCCAGGTCGAACGCGTCATCGAGGCCCACGATGCGCTCGAACGCCGCGTCGCCAGGTTCCTGCTCGCGCTGCGCCCCCACCTCACCGCGGATCAGGCGCATCGCCTCTTCGAGCGTTGCGCCAGCGGCGTACGTGAAGCGGGCGGGTGGCGCTGGCGGCATGGCCAAAGCGCCGCATCCGAACAGCCGCGCCGCCGCGGCGGTCCGCCCGAGGGCCGCGGACCGGCGCGCGGCCGCGAGCGCGGCAACGACGCACGGTGGGCGCCGCCCACCGCCAGCCGACCGGCTCCACCTTCTTCAGGAGAAACGCCATGACACCCCCTCGAACCGCCGTCACACTCGCTGCGCTACTCGGCGCACCGGTCTTGTTCGCTCAGCAACCCGGGCGCCTTCCGCGGGGCGGTCCGTCTGCCGATTGGGCCGGCGCGCCGCGACCCGCGGCCTCAGCGCCCATCTGGCAGACCCGCCCCGTCACCCCCCGCCGTGAGCGCATTCGCACCCCCGACGTCTGCGGGCGCGGAGATGGATGCATCGCAATCGGTGTGCCATCCGGCCGCCTCCACGGGTTCGACCGCCGGACCGCCCTGCCGCCCCGTTTCCGTGCTCACGGCCCGTCCGCTCGCGCGGAGTGTGCGTGCGCCCGGGTCTGCGACGCACCGCCCAGGCCGTGCTGCGAGCGATGTGATCGGGCGTTGTCGCGGCAGGGCCGGTGGCAGCGCCATCGCGCAGCGACGCGGTAGTGGGCCGCCGGCCCGCGCCAAGCCGGCTCGGTCAACCGCGCTGCGAGGTCCGGCCGCGGACCCGGTGTCAGTAATCGCGCTGAATGGGTGCCGCCCGCGTGCGCGTTCGCTCAACCTGAATCAGCATGTACTCCCCCGGACGCTTGCCGGGGATGACGATCCAGTCCTGCTGCCGATCGCGCCGGCCGGCGTGCGGCCGCTCCATCAGCGGCGAGGCTGACTGGACTCGATCCCCCCACTCCGGTTGCATGAAGAGCGAACCCCGCGCGGGCGCTTCTTCTCGTGCCGCCGGGCGCGGCGTCACCCAGACCATCACGGCCACGCACGCCGCCGCCGCCACCAGCACCGGCCGCAGCGCGTCCACCCAGCGCGGAACACGCCGCGCCAGCACGCGCCGCCCCAGCGCGCGGCGCATCGCGTAGCCCGCCTCACGGTCGATCGCAGCGTACTCATCCAGGAGCGCCCGGACCGACGGGTCGCGATCGACCCGCGTGTTGAGTACCCGGCGTTCGTCCGGGGCGGCCTCGCCGTCCAGGAAGCGTGAGATCAGCCGCTCGAGCTGCTCATCGCGGTCACAGGTCACGAACTCACCTTGCCCTTCAGCGCTTCACGCAGCATGCGGCGCGCCCGCACCAGCCGCGTCTCCACCGTCTCCAGCGACAGTCCCAGCACTTCGCCGATCTGCGCATACGTCCAATCCTCCAGATGCCGCAGCACGAACGGCTCGCGGTAGATCGCCGGCAGGCTCTGGATCGCGCCGAGCATCTCGCATCGCGTCTCGTCCTCGATGACGGCCTGGCTCGGGCTCTCGTCGCGCCGCGCCGCTTCCGGCTCGACCGCCAGCGCGTCCAGGCTGGCCCGAAGCCGCGACTGCCGCGATCGCGCCATGCCAGCGTCAATGGCCGCGTGGCGCGCGATGTTGTAGAGCCACGGCCGCAGGGCGCGCGCGTCGCGCAGCGAGTCAAGCCGCTCGAACACCTGCGCCCAGACCTGCTGCGCAACGTCGTCGACCAGCTCCGGCCGGCCGTTCACGGCGTAGATCACGCTGCGCAGCCAGCGGTCGTGTTCGCGCACCAGCCGATCGGCCGCCCGGCGGTCGCCGCGCTGCGCGGAATGCACGAGCTGGGCCAGCGCGTGGCTGTCGAGCGACACCGTCATCATCCGTATCCCAAGACGTCCGTTCCTGGCCTACCCCGACCGGAAATTCTGACGTCCGAGAATCACTCGTCCCCGGCGGCCGGGCAACCGGGGGCGGTCAGCGGCGGACGTCGCTCGCGGCGGCACGTCACCTCTCCGACAACAGGCGTCGCAACGCCTCCACCGTCGTCACCGGCCTCTGGCACACGTAGTTGCGGCACACGAACACGGTTGGCTGCCCGTCGCTGAGACCGCGGTCGCGAAGCAGCGGCGAATCGACCGAATCCGCCGGACAGGCCGGGTTCTTCAGCATGATGACGCGGTTCGGCAGGTACGTCTCCCGCACCACGCGAAGCAGGCGCCCGGTCCGCGGGTCGCCCGGGTCCCCCACCACCGCCACCTCGGCCGGACCAAGGCGCGCGAACTCCACCGCCGCCAGGAAGCGATCCCCCGACCCGGGCGCGGCGGCCACGGCCGTCCCCAGCGCGCGGATCATCCGTTCGGCCCGCGCACGCCGCGGGTCGTCGCCCAGCATGGCGGCCATTCGCAGCAGGTTCATGAGCTGCACCGAGTTGCCCGCCGGCGTCGCGCCGTCGCGGATGTCCTTGGGGCGGATGATCAGCGCCTCGTGATCGTGCGCGGCAAAGTAGTACCCGCCGGCGTCGTCGTCCCAGAACTGCCGCGCCAACACGTCGTCGAGCTCGACGGCGCGGTCGAGCCAGCGCCGCTCGAAGGTCGCTTCGTACAGCTCGATCAACCCCTCGATCATGAACGCGTAGTCGGTCAGGAACGCCACGTCCTGCGTGCGACCGTCGCGATAGGAGCGCCGCAGCCGGCCTCCGGACCATTGCCGCGCCAGCACGAACTCCGCCGCCCGCGCCGCGGCCTTGATCCAGCGCGGCTGGTCCAGCGCCGCGCCGCCGCGCGCCAGCGCACTGATCATCATGCCGTTCCACTCGGCGAGGATCTTCTCGTCGCGATGCGGCGCCGTTCGGCGGGCGCGCACGCCGAGCAGGACCTGCCGTGCGGCGGCAAGCCTCTCCCCGAGCTGCTCGGGGGAGAGGCGGTGGAACCTGGCGACGGTGTCGAGATCGCGCGGTGCATGAAGGATGTTCTTGGCCACGCCGGGCGCGTGTCGATCGTCCCAGTTGCCGGCGTCGCTGACGTCGTAGTAGCTGCAAAAGAGCTCGGCGTCCTGCGGGCGCAGCGCGGCGACGATCTCGGCCCGCGTCCAGACGTAGTAGCGGCCCTCCTCGCCTTCGCTGTCGGCGTCGCGCGTGGAGTAGAACCCGCCTTCCGGCGATTGAAGGTCGCCCAGGACGTAGTCGAAGATCTCGCCCGCAACGCGCGCATAAAGTCGGTTGTGCGTGTACTGCCAGGCGTCGACATACGCCCGGCTGACCAGCGCCTGGTCATACAGCATCTTCTCGAAGTGCGGCACGAGCCAGTCGGGATCGGTGCTGTAGCGGTGAATCCCGCCGCCAAGCTGGTCGTAGATGCCGCCCGCCGCCATGCGCTCCAGCGTCAGCGTAATGCGGTCCATCACCCGCCGCGGGTCGTTCATCTCCGCTGCGCCGCTGTCGGCCGACAGCCGCTCGAACGGCCCGGCGCTGCGCGCCACGTAGCGCAGCATGAGGTCCAGCGCCAGGCTGGGCGGAAACTTGTTCGACCCCCCGCTGAGCAAGCCCCCGCGCTCGCCGTCGAACACGCGCGCGTAGAGCGTCGCCGTCTGATCCAGCGCGGCCAGTCCGATCGCCTCCGCGCCGGGTGTGACCTCGACCGCTGCCGGGGCGCGGGTCGTCGTGTGCTCCGACAGCAGCCGCGTCGCCTCCTCGGCGGATTTCGTCACTTGCTCACGTTGATCGCGCCACGCGTCACCGATGCGCTCGCACAGCTCCTTGAACCCGGGACGGCCGTACCGCGACTCCGGCGGGAAGTAGGTCCCGGCCAGGAAGGGCTTGAGGTCCGGCGTGAGCCACACGCTCATGGGCCAGCCGCCCTGGCCGCGGTTGAACAGCATGGTGGCCTGCATGTAGATGTCGTCCAGGTCTGGCCGCTCCTCGCGATCAACCTTCACGTTCACGAACAGCCGGTTCATGACCGCGGCGATCTCGGCGTTCTCGAAGCTCTCGTGGGCCATCACGTGGCACCAGTGGCAGGCCGAGTAGCCGATGCTCAGGAAGATGGGCCGCTCCTCGCGGCGGGCGCGCTCCAGCGCTTCGGGCCCCCACTCGTACCAGTCAACCGGGTTGTGCGCGTGTTGCTGAAGATAGGGCGACGTGGCGCGCGCCAGCCGGTTCGGGAGCGGCTGCGACGAGGCCGGACGAGTCGTGGTCATGGGCGCCTCCTGCGGCCCGGCCGCCGAGGCGCGACCGGCGGGAGCAGGATTGTAGGCGCCGCACGCCGCGCTCAGTGCGAGGACGGCGCGGAGAATCTCGCCCCCGCCGGGGGCGCGCGCCGCGCAACTGGGCCCGGCGCGCGGACAGCTCCGCGGCGGCCGCCGTGGGACGCCCGTCGATCGCGAATGGCGCGTAGTCATCACGGCCGGCGCGTACGCGACCCGAACCTGCGGACCGGCCCTACGGGAACAGGCACTGCACAAAGCCGACGATGTCCTGCCCGTTGACCGACCCGTTCCCGTCGGTGTCGCTGTTGCACGGCGAGCAGGTGTTCGGATTCCCGTGCAGCGCCTGGACGAACCCGAAGATGTCCTGTCCGTTGATGGAGCCGTCGCAGTTGGTGTCGCACGGCTCGCAGGGGGTGCCGCCGCTGGGCAGCAGGGCCAGAACCTGGATGTCGTCGAGGTTCCACCCCGGGTAGGTCACCGACGCGTCGGTCGGTCCCATGCCCCAGCGCACGTACACCTCGTCCTGGTCGTCGGCGACGGCGGAAATATCGTGGCTCTGGAACGACCATGCGCTCTCGCTGATTGCAGCGCCGGCGTGGTCGAACACGACCGTCCAATTCGACCCGTCGTTGGAGACCTCCACCGTTGCATGATCGAAGGTCGAGGATTCGACGCCCAGCCAGCGGTAGTACGTCAGCACGCAACCGTAGCGCCCGCTCAGGACCAGTTTGGTGGTGGTCAGGTAGGTGGAGACCATGTCGTTGCCGTAGTCTCCAAACAGGTTGTAGCCGTAGACGTTGTCACCCGTGTTGCCGCTGGTGGGGTCGAAGTCGTGGCTCCCGCCGCCGGTCGGGGTACCCCAAGCCCAGTCGCCTTCCGTGCTCCACCCGGGGTCGTCGTTCAGTGGGAAATCGTAGACGGGCCCGAGGGTTCCGACGCGAAGCGAGACGTTCGCGGGATCGGAGGCCTGTCCGTTGTCGACGCTGAACGAAAAACCGTCGAACCCGGCGTACGTGCCGACGTCGTAGAGCACCGTGTTTCCGCCGCCGACGAGTGTGTAGGGCGTGGTGGAAATGACGCCCCCGTTGGGGTCCTTGAGGTTGCCGGCGGTGGGCAGAGATTCGATCACGAAGCTCAGCGGCAGGCCGCACCCCGCGCCCCCGAGCGTAATGGCGGTGCTGGTGTTGTCGGGAACGGATGCGTCCTGATCGAAGGCGGACGGCACGTCGTTCGAGACGATGCCGATGGACCAGGCGTTCAGCGTGCCGACGTCGAGGTTGGCGTTGTCGGAGACGAACAGCGTCCAGTTGCCGTTGACATCCTGGCCGATGAAGTCGTCCAGCGAGCCCGGTCCGTCGGGGTCGACCGTGCCCTGGTCATAGGTCTTGAAGAGATTGTCCGTGGTGCCGCCCGTGCGGTTGTGGAGCCGCACGGTCGCGCCGCCGGGCGAGCTCAGCTCGACGACCAGGTCGCCGATGTAGCTGTGGGTGATGTCGACCGAGACGTTGAGATCGGCGACGCAGCCCAGGTCGCCCACGCTGATGACGCTGGTGATGCCGTTCGGATCGTTCTCGGGGATCTCGATCGGGGTATCCGTTGAGAAGTAGGTCACGCGTCCGACGTCGACGGAAACCGTGGCCGGGTTCGAATCTTCGAACCCGTCGTTGGCGTGATACGCGAACACGTCGATGCCGGCGCTCGCGCCGGCGTCGTAGGTCACCGTGTTGCCGCCCGCGAGCAGCGTGTAAGGCGTGCTGAGGATCGGGCCGCCGTTGGGATCGGAAAGCGTGCCCAGGCCCGGGAGCGAGTCGATGACGTAGCTCAGCGGCAGGTTCACGCAACTCGACGCGTCCAGTGCGATGGCCGTGCTGCCGTTCAGCGCGACGGACGCCAGGACGTCGCTCGCCAGCGGCCCGGTCGAATAAGTGACGATCAGCGCCCATTCATTCAGCGTCCCCACGTCCAGGTCGGCATTGTCGGAGACGCGCAGTTGCCATCCGCCGTTGAGGCTCTCCCCGTTGAAGCTGTCCAGCGAGCCCGGCCCGTCCGGGTCGACGCTGCCCTGGTTGTAGGTCGTGACCAGGTCGTCGGCCGAGCCGCCGGTGCGGTTATGCAGCCGCACGACCGTCCCGGCCGGTGAGGCGAGCTCGACGATCAGGTCGCCGCGATAGGTGTGCGTGATATTCACGTAGACGTCCACGTCCAGAACGCAGCCGGAGTCCGGCACGCTGATGGTGCTGATGACGCCGCCCGGGTCGTTGTCGGGGATCGCGATGGGCGTGTCGGTCGAGGGGTACGTCGTCTGTCCCAGCGCTGCCGATCCCGTCGCCGCAACGGTCATTAGCAGGTGCAAACACCGTCGGGTCATCGTGGGTCCTCCGATTCGCGGTTCGGGCTTGGCGACGAGCGATTGGGTGCGCTGCAAGGGGGTTCGTCCGGCCAGCGCAAGCGCGGCTGCCGAGGCGACCCCGTCGTCACCGGAAAGGTCCGAGGCCTCCAGCGGCAATCTTATCAGAGCCGCGCCGCGCGAACAAGGTTCATGACGTGCGGCGCTGCACGCGTGCCGCGCCGTCGATGCGCCCGCGATGGGTCGCGCGAAACAGGGTAAACCCTTGCATTCGCGTCCTGTGAATTCAAGACTCCCTGCGTGGCGGCCGTGGGCAGAAGGCCCTGCGCCGCCGGTGCAACACTCCGGGCTGACATCTGGTGTCGCCATGCAACGTGAAGCAGTTGTTTATTGGACGCTGTTGATCGCAGGTACGACCCTGGCCGCCTGGTGGCTGGCCGTGCGACCCGGCGCGAGCCTGCGCGATTTCGCGACGCCGGCGGCCTTTCTCACCGTGATGCTCGCGGTGCTGATGTGCATGCTGGCCGTCACGAACACGCCGGCGGATGAGTTCTTCAGCGGGATGTACCACCTGCTGGCGTGCGTGCGCTGAGCCGCCCGTCACGAGCGCGCGGACCCGCCCGGTGGCCGGTCGGCGCCCCGCGCCAGGCGCTGATAGAGGTCCGCCAGCTCGTCCACCATCGTTCGCCAGTCGAATCGCGCCTGGCAAAGTGCACGCCCCGCCGCGCCCAGCGCCGCGCGCCGCGCGCCGTCGCTGGCAAGTTCGACGATCGCGTCGGCGAAGCCGTCGAGGTCATTCAGGCGGACCGTCCGGCCGGTCTCGCGGGTGACGACCTCCGGAGTGCCGTCGATCTCGAACGCCACCACCGGCACCCGCATCAGCAGCGCCTGCACCACCCCGCGCGGCAACCCCTCCCACTGCGACGCATGCGCCAGAACGTCGAACCCCGCCAGCAGACGCGGAATCTCCGTCGGTTGGACCAGGCCCAGCACCGTCGTCACCCCGGCCAGGCCCAGGCGCTTCAGTTCCTCCTCGTACGCCCGCCGCCGCGCCCCGTCTCCCACCCACACGAACCGCAGCCGGGGGCCGCGCTTCGCCGCCCGTGACATGATGGGGATGAGCTGCTCGTACCCCTTCCCGCGAAACAGGCGCGCCACCGTTCCTACGACCACCTCCGCCTCGCCGACGCCCCATGCCGCGCGGACTCCGGCCCGGTCGTACCGGGCCGGGTCGAACCGCTCCACCTCCATGCCCGAGTACACCGTCGACATGCGCTCGCGCGGCAGGACGCCCGCAGCGCAGGTCTGCTCGATCATGGACTGCGCCACCGCGACGACGTGCGTCGTGTGCCGCCCGACGCGGCGCTCCAGCCACGCGTACGCCTGCCGCACGAGCCACGGCTGTGTGCGGTTGAAGCTCATTCCGTGAATGGTGTGCACGAGGATCGGCACCCGCGCATCATGAGCCGCCAGTCGCGCCAGGATCCCGGCCTTGCTGCTGTGCGTGTGCACCACGTCGGGGCGCAGCCGGCGGAACTCGGCCGCCAGCACGCGCCGCGCGCGGACGTCGCGCCACGGGTTCACCGCTCGCACCAGGTCTTCGACTTCGAGGAAGCGGTAGCCGCCGCGCCGGGCCCGCTCGACCAGGCTGCCTTCGCGCCCCGCCGTCGGACCGCTGATGAGCGTGACGCCGTAGCCGCGCTGGTGCAGTCCTTCGCACGTCAGCAGGGTGTTTTCCTGCGCTCCGCCGACGATGAGGCGCGTAATCACGTGGCAGACGTGCATCGCACCCTGCTGGCCCGGGTCGGGCGGCCAAACTCGTCGGGGACGCGCCGCACCCAGGTGCCGCCGCGCGCCCCGGACAGCCGGAACGCCGGATGATAGCCGCGGCGTCACGCCGGCGGCGAAAGACCGCGCATCCGCGGGGAGCTACGCCGTCCGCCCGGAATTCGCAACCGGGACCACGTCGCCCATGCGCGTCCGCCGCGCGGGGTTGACAGGCCGATGGGAGCGCCGCACACTATCCGGCAGTAGTGCCCCCCCCGAAGGACGTACCATGCGTTTGTTCATCGCAATGGCAGCGGCTGCGTGCCTGGCGGCATGCCTGACGGGCTGCGGCGTGGCCCAGTCACGCCAGGAAGTCACGAACGTCGCGGCCCAGTCCATCGAACTCGACGCCCGACAGCTCGTCGACGACTGGAACTCGGTCTGGCTCATGGACCGGCAGTATCGCCTGACGCGCTGGTACACGCGCTGATGCCGCGTTTGCCGCGCAGGCGACCCTCCGGCCGTCCGCCCGCGCGAGCCCGCAACGCGGCCCCGCCGACTTGACCGGAGTTCGGCCCTCCGGCATGATCCACACATGGGAGACCGGCCGGCCGGGAAGCTCATCGGCGACGCCCTGACGTTCGACGACGTCTCGCTCGTGCCGGCCCGCGCCCGCATCCACCCACGCGACATCGACGTCGCCACGCAGCTCACCCGCAACATCCGCATCAACATCCCGCTTCTCAGCGCGCCGATGGACACCGTCACGGAAAGCGGCCTGGCGATCGCGCTGGCGCAGGAGGGCGGGCTGGGGGTCATTCACCGCAACCTCTCGGTCGAAGACCAGACCCGCGAAGTCCGCAAGGTCAAGCGCTCCGAGAGCGGCATCATCACCGACCCGCTCACCCTTCGCCCCAGCGACTCGGTCGAGCGGGCCAAGACGCTCATGCGGCTCCACAACGTCAGCGGTCTGCCCGTCACCACCGACGACGCGGTCGTGGTCGGCATTCTCACGCGCCGCGACCTCAAGTTCCTGGAGGACGTCAACCGCCGCATTGACGAGGTGATGACGCGCGACTCGCTGGTCACCGCGGCGCCCGACACCACGCTGGACGAGGCCGAGGCGATCCTGATCCGCGCCAAGGTGGAGAAGCTCCTGCTGGTCGACGCGCGCGGCCGGCTGGCGGGCCTGATCACCATGCGCGACATCGAGCGGGCCCGTGAATTCCCACAGAGCTGCAAGGATGCCCGTGGGCGGCTGCGCGTCGGCGCCGCCATCGGCGCGCTGGACTTCGAGCGCGCCGACCAGCTCATCAAGGCCGACGTGGACGTCCTGGTGATCGATTCGGCCCACGGACACAGCGACTCCGTCATTGAGACCGTGCGACAGATCCGCCAGCACCATGCCATCGACATCATCGCCGGCAACGTGGTCACCGCCGACGGCGTGCGCGATCTGGAGCAGGCCGGCGCCGACGCGGTCAAGATCGGGATCGGCGCGGGCGCCATCTGCACCACGCGCGTGGTCACCGGCGTCGGCGTCCCGCAGATTTCCGCCGTCCTGGCCTGTGCCGCGGACGCCAAGGTCCCGCTCATCTCCGACGGTGGCATCCGCTTCAGCGGCGACGTCACCAAGGCGGTGGCCGCCGGCGCGCACAGCGTCATGATCGGCTCGCTCTTCGCCGGCCTGGAAGAGGCCCCGGGACAGCTCGTGATCTGGAGAGGCCGCCGCTTCAAGGAGTATCGCGGCATGGGCTCGCTCGGCGCCATGAGCCAGGGCAGCGCCGACCGCTATTACCAGAAGCCCGACGCCCCCAAGAAGATGGTTCCGGAGGGCGTGGAAGGTCGCGTGCCCTTTCGTGGCGTGCTCGCCGAGTACGTGTTCCAGCTCGTGGGCGGGCTGCGCCAGGGCATGGGATACTGCGGGGCACGCAACATCGAAGAGCTGCGCCGAAACGGGCGTTTCGTGCGCGTGACGCCGGCCGGTGCCCTCGAAGCTCATCCGCACGACATCAGCATCACCAAGGAATCCTCCAACTATGCCATCGGTTTTGCAACGGACGAGTGACGCGCCGACGCGCCGCTTCCGCGCGCGGCGGACGCGCAGCGCCGCCGCCCTGGCCGCCGCCCTGGCCGCATCGGCCGGTTGCGCGCATGTCGAGAACTACTGGCGCGAGGACGGGCCCGCGCGCACGGCCGCCTGGGACAGCCCGTCGGCCGCCGATCTCCTGCAACGCTTTCCGGTGCAGACGCCGCGGGCGCGCGGCTGGCCCCAGATTTCGCTGACGGCCGTGTCCGGGTCCGTCACCCACGGGCCGCTCTATGGCGAAGACCCCTTCGTCGACAAGGGCGCAGGCAACGGCCGGTTCGACGAGTTCGGCACGGGCGAAGACGCCTACCGCATCGGGTGGGAGGACTACCTCGCGCTTCCGTACTGCTTTGCCCGCCACACGCTGAACTGGCTGGCGATCCCCGTCAGCGCCGCCATCACGCCGCCCTGGACCGAAATGGCCAGCGACGGCCGCGTCAGTCGCCAGGCGTTGGGGTACGATCATGATGCACGTCGCGCTGCCTCCACCCCCGACGCTCCCCCGCCCGACGCCTCCCCCTAGGCGCCCGCACGTGAGGCCGCCCGTGACTCTCGTCGACTCGACCCCGCCGGCCGCCGCTCAAGAGACGTGGCGCGTCTTCCGCATCATGGCCGAGTTCGTCGAGTCAATCGAGATCTTGACCACCATCGGGTCTGCCGTCTCGATCTTCGGCTCGGCGCGCATCAGCCCGAACGACCCGTACTACCGTGCCGCCGAGACGCTCGGCTTTCAGCTTGCGCAGCACGGGCTGACTGTCATTACCGGAGGCGGTCCGGGCATCATGGAGGCGGCCAACAAGGGCGCGGTCGCCGCCGGCGGGCGCAGCGTGGGCCTCAACATCTCGCTGCCTCACGAGCAGGTGCCCAACGCGTTTCAGAACGTCAAGCTCGACTTCCACTACTTCTTCGTCCGCAAGGTCATGTTCCTGCGCTATTCGCAGGGCATCGTCTGCTTCCCCGGCGGGTTCGGCACGATGGACGAGTTCTTCGAGTGCATGACGCTCATCCAGACCGGCAAGACCCCGCGCTTCCCGCTCCTCCTGTTCGGCGCGGAGTTCTGGCAGCCGCTGATGGACTGGGTTCGCCGCACCCAGCTCGAGCGATTCGCCGCCATCTCCCCGGACGACCTGGACCTGTGCCTCATCACCGACGACGTCGACGCTGCCGTCGAGGCCCTCGTCGCCGCGTCGCGCGCCGCACAGCCCGCTTCGGGTCCGACGTCGCTCGCGGACGCCGCCACCCCGCCCCATCGTCGGACCACGCTGGAAGGAACGCTGTACGGCGTGCGCCCCGGCCGCGGCGCCGAGCCCGGCCCGGGCTGAAGCGCGCCCGCCGTTTTCACTCCAGAACGTGGATGTTCTTCCGGCGGCTGATGTCCTTGAGCTGCCGCGGCCAGACCGTGACGCTCACTTCGCCCAGGTGCGCCTTGCGCAGCAGCAGCATGGTGGTGCGCGACTGCCCGATGCCGCCGCCGATGCTCAGCGGAATCTGGTCGTTCAGGATCGCCTGGTGATACGGCAGCTTGAGAAACTCCAGTTGTCCGGCCAGCTCCAGTTGCTGCCTCAGCGTCTCCTTGGTCACGCGGATCCCCATGGAGCTGAGCTCGTGCCGGCGGCGCGTCACCGGGTTCCACACCAGGATGTCGCCGTTCAGGCCATGGGCGGGCTTGCCGCGCTCGGTCTGCGTGGGCGTCGCCCAGTCGTCGTAATCGGCGGCACGCATCTCGTGCGGATAGCCGTCGTCCAGCACCCAGCCGATGCCGATGATGAAGATCGCCGGCGCCACCTCCTGCACGTAGCGCGTCTCGCGCTGCTTGCGCGGCAGGTCGGGATAGCGTTCGAGCATCTCCTCGGCGTGGACGAAGTGCAGCTCGTCCGGCAGGGCCGGGTATCGCGGATCGCGCAGCTTCGGGAATTCGCGGTGGAGGAACGTCTCGGCCCCCTTGATGACCTTCCAGATGCCCCGCACGACCGACTTCAGGTACGCCAGGTCGCGCTGCTCCGACGTGATCACCTTCTCCCAGTCCCACTGGTCCACGTAGGCGCTGTGGTCGTGGTCGAGGAAATAGTCCTTGCGGACCGCCCGCATGTCGGTCACCAGCCCCTCGCCGGGCTGCATGCCGAATTGCCGCAGCGCCATCCGCTTCCACTTCGTCGCCGCCTGCACCACCTGGGCGCGGATCGGGGTGCTCAGCCCCAGCCCGCAGGGGAACTCGATCGGCGTGCGCGAGCCGTCGCGATCCAGGTAGTCATTCACGCCGCTCTCGCGGTCGACGATCAGCGGGACCTCGACCTGAATCAGGCGCAGCTCGCGGCACAGCCCGTCGAGGATGAACCGCTTGACGGCGGTGTTGGCCACCTGCGTCTCGCGCGGATCGAGCAGCGAGCGATAGTCGCCGGGCAGGGCTCGTTCGACTTCCTCGTACGTGCTGATGCCGGGGCCGGCCAGGTCGGCCGCCTTACCCGTGGCGGTTGGGTGCGGGGTGCTCATTGTCGTTGCCATGCGGTCCTCCGAGATGCGCGGCGGTGTGCCGCAAGCGGTGCGTCGGGTCGGCGGGCGCGCACAGCGTCGCGCCGCAGCGGCGCTCGCCGTTCACGCTGCAAGCGGCAATCGCCGTGCCAGAGCGCTGCGTCCGTCTCGAAAATCCTCCCCAACGCGGAACGACGCTTGCATGAGAGTCCGTCCGATGAGAAGGGCGCACGGATAGGAGGCCGTCATGAACCGGCTTCATGAACGCATTCGCTATCAGGTCCGCGAGACGCTCTGTCCGGTGTGCGTCTTTCAGACCGCGGACGGCTCGTGCAACACGCCGGACCCCGACGGTTGCGCGATATTGCGCAACGTCCCGGAAATCGTGGACGTGGTTCAGAAGATCGACTCGCCCAGGATGGACCCCTACATCGATGCGTTGCGCGAGATCATCTGCGCCAATTGCCACAATCAGGACGCCTGCGGGGTGTGCAAGCTCCGCGGCAAGGCGGATTGTGCGCTGGACGATTACTTCGGCATCGTAGTCGAGATCGTCGAGCGCGAGCTGGAAAACGAGTCTTCCGAACCGCGCGCGCGTCGCGCGTGACGGCGCCCGGCCGTCCCCAACGCAGCGCCCGTTCCCGAGCTTGGAGGTTCCCGATGTCTCCCTCTGCCGCTGCGTTCTACGATCATTGGCGCACGGCTGCCGAATCGATGAAGCGCGACGCCCCCGCGATTCCCCGCGCGTTCGGCGCCTTCTTTCAGGCCCTGATGGGGCCGGGCGCCTTGTCCGTGCGTGAGAAAGAGCTCGTCGCGCTGGGGATCGCCCTGTCGGATCGCTGCGCGCCGTGCGTCTACCTGCACGTCGAGAAATGCCTGAAGGCCGGTGCCACGCCCGAGCAGATCCTCGAGGCCGCCGGCGTGGCAGTCGTCATGCAAGGCGGACCGGCCTACACCCATGTTCCGGAGGTCGTCGCCGCCCTGGAGCACCTGGAGACGCGAAAGAAATCCTGATCGCAGCCTCTCCTCCTCTTTCGGGTGAAGCGGGCGGCGCGTCGCTGATATCGTCGCGCCGCCCGTGAGCCTCACACGCATTCCCTCGTCACCGGATCGACCCGCGGCGAAACTCGCTGCCGATCCGCGGCGGCTCGAAGCAGCGGCGGTTGCGGTGGAACTCGTGCTGCCGCGCGTCGGTCTTGACCCTCACGGTGCCGTACCGATCCGACCGTCCGGACGCGACCGAGGTCGCGCTGCCGCGACCCGCCACACCGCCGGCGCTGGCCTCGCGGAAGAGCCGTCCGCGGCTGTCGGCCCGCCCGCTGCTGATCGACACGTCGCCGTCCCGCTCAATCTCAATGCTGAGGTTGGTGGCAATCGCTCGGCCGCCAGGCCCGGCGACCGCGCCGCTCACCGACAGCGCCAACCCATCCTCGTCCACCCCGACGGCCACGCCGCGGGCGGTGCTCACCCGCCCGCTGCGCGAATCCGTACGCGCGAAGCCGACGTCGCCCTCGTAGCGCGCCGTCGCGGACGCGGTTCCGTCGCGGCCTCGGCCGCTGCCCGCGGACGCGGTGGTCTCGGCGTCGGCGGCCAGGGCAGGCACGCACGCGAACGACAGCATGATCCCGGTGGCAATCAGAAGTTTCTTCATGGCGTAGCTCCTGTTCATGTCCGGTTGGACGGACAGCTCCCCGGAACTATTCGCGCGAATCGACCGATCGCCCCGCGGATCGTCCCATCGCAGACTTGCCGCCCGCGCCGAGTTATCGGGCCCACGCGACGGAGTCGCGCAGCGCCCGCTCCGCCCGGTCGTGCCGACGAGCCCATCGCATCGGGCTGAGCCCCCGCACGGCTCGCGCAGCCAACAATCAGGGCCGCGCCCCGCGTCGGTTCGGTGCAACCGGCGGCTTGCCCACCGGGTTCACCAGACGCAACTCGGGAGACGGCATCAGCACGCGCGAGCCCGCGGACCATTCGGCCGTAACGCGGAACCGATCGAGTCCCAGCGCAGTTCCGGCGCGGACGCGCGCCTGGTAGACCCCGCCGCCCTGGGGCGTGACGGAGACGATCTCGCACGAACCCGCGCTGCCGTCGTCGTGCGCGACCTGGACGTCCGTCAGGTCGGTCGCGGGCAGACCCTGCCAGTCGCGTATCGCGATGGTGAGGTCGGCCTCGGACGTGCCGTCGGCGGGCAGCTCGGCCACCGGGAAGGTGGCGCTGGAGGCGACCTGATCCGGCATGCCGATGAGCCCGGTCCGCCAATCGTCGAAGCGGGCGCGGAGCTGTAGCACGGGGTCCGGGTCGGAGGGTCCCTGGTTCTGAATGTTGAGGGCCATGTAGTAGTCGCCGTTGGCGCAGCCGGTGTTGCGGGTGCAGTCACCGTCCACGTCGCCGCGGCGGGATACGACCATGAAGCCGACGTGGGCGGACTTGTCGAAGCTCGGCGGCGGGGAGCCACAGCCGTCCGGGTCGCCCTCGTTGCAGGAGCAGCGCCCGTCGCCGCCCATTGCGCGGGCGGCTTCCATGGCCGCCATGAGTCGCTCGGGCAGAGCGCCGGGCGTGTCGATCAAAGCCGATTGAGCGGCGTCGATGACGGGCTGTCCGGTGATGACGTTGCCCTGGATCGCGTACACCAGATCGCCGATGCGCCCCACCAGGCCGCTGGCGTACGCCCCGTCGCCCGAGCCGGTGAACGTGACGGCGCGCCCCTGAAGATCGACGATGCCGTACTGCCGGTTCTCGTGCCCCTTGTCCGTCTCGGAAAGCCGCGACAGGATTTCGTCCGGGTGACTCCCGCGGCCGAACTCGTCCCAGATCAGGCGGCGGTTCTTGCCGGACGAGTCAACCGCCGATTGAGCGGCGGCGGCGCCGATGCCGACCCGCACGACCGCCAACCCCTTCTTGAGATTGAAATACGTCAGGCACGTCGCCGAGCCGATGGCGATTTCGCCGCTGCGCGTATCGACCACGATGATCGACCAGGTCGCGTTGGCCAGCGGCGTGGCGAGAATCGCCAGCAAGGCGACCGACAGGCGGCGCTTCCGTTCCATGCGTCGATCTCCGCCCCGCGCGCAGTACAGCGGCGCCCAATGACGCCTACGAGCGCGGGCGCAAGTCACCCCCGGCGGCGAACTCGGATCACTTGTGCTGAATGAGCGTCCAGGCGCTCTTGTCGGTGTAGTACACCGGGACCAGCTCGTTCGGGAACACGTCGCCCTTGGGCGTGCTGCCGAAATACGGCGGCGGCGTGTCCGGGTAGTAGAAGCCGTCGTGGACCGAATCGGGCCCCACACCGACCGGCTCGCCCGGATACCAGACGAACCGGAGCGACGTGTTCACCGGGGAGTCGGCAGCGCGGCGATACGCGACGCGGTCGACGTGTCCGTCCTGGAAAAGCAGGTTCGCACTCAGCCCGTTGTGCCGCCACGCGACCGTGTTGTCATACCACGACGGATCGTTCCAGACGCCCGTTTCGAGCGCGCGGCCGTTGAGGTTGTAGATGGAGGACCAGTTCGCGTCCCCGGCCAGCACGCGCCCGGACGGGAAGCGCTCGTGTCCGTCGAAGCGGCGCGGAGCATTGTCCCCGTTGCGTCCATAGCCCTCGCGCCAGCGCCACCCGCCCGCTGCGAGCGGCACCCCGATGCCGAAGCTGTAGTCCACGCCGGCGATCTTCTCGCCGGGATACTCCGTCTGGAACGCCTGTCCGCGCGCGCGATTGAACGCGTCGGGAAGCATGTCCATCGGACAATACCCGGCACGGTAATCCGCGATCAGTCGCCGCTGAATCAGCACGTCGATCCAGGTGTAGCGCACCCGGTCGGTGCCGTCGTCCCAGAGCGGGTAGAAATCGAACTCCGTCTTGCACTCTTCGAGCGCCAATCCAAGCTGTTGCAGGCGCGCGGCACATTGCAACTGCATGGCCTGAGCCTTGGCGAGCTGAAGCGGCGGGAGCAGCAAGGCGACAAGCAGTGCGATCACCCCGATCACTACCAGGAGCTCGGGGAGAGAAAACGCCCGGCGCGCGCAACCGCGCACCGCATCGGTTTCGCCCAAGTTGCCTCGCATGCCTCTGTCCGAAGTGGTCGACGACCCGCGGCCGGACCGACCGACGATACCTCTTTCCCAGTTAGCGCAGCATAGACGACAGCTCAACATACCGCAAGCCCGAAAATTCCCGGGCCGCCGCGGATCGGCGCCACATCCTATTCTATCGCGATATCGGCAGGAGCTGGTTGAGTAGCATATCGGACGTTGCCATTCGCCGTCCGGCCAGGTGCCTCGCGTAGTAGTCCAGCAGGCTGAACCACGCCGCCGCAACCGCTTCCGCCGACTCTTTTCCGACCACGATTGTCGGCATTCCGCGCTTCTCCACGTGCTGCGCTTCGCAGTTTCGACATACCAACCCGCCGGCCGAGGCCGAGAAGTACGCCGGCTCCCCGCGCTGCGCGGGCGTTCCGCACGCCGTGCAGCGGCCGAGTTCCGGGAGGTAGCCGATCGCAGAGAGCAACTCGCGCTGGAACCGCACCACGCGCGGGCCGACCGCGCCGACCCCCGGAAAGTCGCTCAGGGCCGCGCAAAACGAGTCGAACAGCGCGGGGTTGGGGTCGTGCTCCGCAGTGAGGGCGGCGACCAGCTCTGCCGCATAGAGGCCCGCGTAAAGCGGGGCGGCGGCGCGCCGCAGATCGGCGTAGGGGTCGCGCTGCTGCCAGGCGATCAGGGTCCCCAGCTCACGCTCGCCGCGCGGCGGCGCGTACTGGACGTCGCCGCGCTCCAGAAGGTCGAGCCCGACGGCGAATCGCGCGCGGGAGTGTCGGCGCAGGCCCTTGGCGATCAGCCGCAACTGACCGCGCTGCCGCCCGAACAGCGTGACAATCTGTGACGTCTCGGAGAAGTCGGCCAGTCGGAGAACGACGGCGTCGTCGGACGCGCTGGACATGGCCGGGCCCCGCAGGGTGCGACCCAGAATCGTCGCGACGGCGCGGCAGCCGCGCAGCGGCGAGCGGCGAGCGGCGTCGATGCGACAACCGGACCCCGGGGGGCGGACGAGCCCCGTCAGCGCTTCGAGAACTGGAAGCGGCGCCGCGCGCCGGCGCGACCGTACTTCTTGCGCTCCACTTTCCGTGCGTCGCGGGTGAGGAAACCCGCGCTGCGGAGCACCGGTTCGTATTTCTCGCTGTGACGCATCAACGCCCGCGCGAGTCCCAGGCGGATGGCGCCGGCCTGCCCCGTGTGTCCGCCGCCATGTACGTTGACGACGGCATCCCACAAGTTCATCGCGTTGGTCACTTTCAACGGCGCGTAGACGGCCATACGGTCCGCCGGTTCCGTGAAGTAGCGATCGACCTCGCGGCCGTTCACCGTGATCTTCCCGGTGCCCGCGGTGATGCGGCAGCGCGCCACGGAAGTCTTGCGTCGCCCGGTTCCCCACAGACTGGCCCCCGGTTGCGGAGGGGGCGCGACCTCGGGGGCCGCAACCGGAAGCGCTTCGGTCACGTTCGTCGTCTCGTGGGGCGCGTCGCTCACTGGCCACCTCTCCTTGCACGATCAGGCAGCGGCTGGGGACACTGGGCCGCGTGGGGATGCTCGGGCGTATTGTAAAGTCGCAACTTGGTCAGCATGTGCCGGCCCAGGGAGCTCTTGGGCAGCATGCGGCGGACCGCCTCGCGCAGCACGCGCTCCGGGTGCGTGCGAAGCATCCGATCCATCGGCGTTTCCTTGAGACCCCCGGGGTAGCCGCTGTATCGCTGATAGATGACCTGGGCCTTCTTGCGGGTGCCGGTCACGCGGATGCGGCCGGCGTTGACCACGACCACGAAGTCACCGGTGTCGACGTGAGGCGTGTAGGTGGGCTTGTGCTTGCCCATCAGCACGGTGGCGATGCGCGAAGCCAGGCGCCCGAGCACGCGATCGGTGGCGTCTACGACAAACCACGTGTGCGTTGCGGTCTGCGGGCTGGCGAGGAAGCACTTGTTGGCGGTCTTCATGGCAAGATCCACGTTCCGCGGCGCGTTCCCGGCCGCCGCGAGGGTCGAAAACGCTGCATTGTAGGCCCGTTCGGGCAGCCGTCAAGCAACCAGCCGCCCAAGTCCGCGCAGGCGCCCACGGGCGACCGGGCCATCCGGCGGATCGGGCCCCACCGCTGGCCCGGGAAGCGCCGCGGTCCTACACTCCGGCGGTGAACTCCGACGCCCGGTCGATGCTCGAGGCGCTGCTCGCCGGGAACGCCCGCTTCCGCGCGGGAGGTCCCAGCGTTCACGTCTACGGCCCGGAGGACTTCCGCGACTTTGCCGCGGGCCAGCGCCCGCGGGCCGCGGTCGTGACCTGCGCGGACAGCCGCATCGCGCCGGACGTGATCTTCGATCAGCGGCTCGGGACGCTGCTGGTGGCGCGCGTGCCGGGCAACGTGGCCAGCGAGAGCGTGCGCTGGATGCTCGATATCGCGGTGGGCGAACTGTCGGTGCCGCTCGTGCTCGTGGTCGGGCACACCGGATGCCGCGCCGTGCAGCAGGTCATCGACGACAAGCCCAGCGCCCGGCACGCCGCCCTCCAGGCCGGCATCCATGCGGCCCTGCGCGTGGCGCGCCAGTCGCGCGGCGACGACCTGCTCACGCGCACGGCGGCTGAGAATGCGCGGATGACGGCGCGCGAACTGCGTGAGTCGGTGGCCGGGGTCCGCGTGGCGGTGGAATCCGGCGCGACGGTGATCGTGCCCGCGCTCTACTTCGTCGAAAACGGCACGGTCGAGTTGCTCTAAGGCGCCGCGCGACCCAGGAACTCCAGCGCGGTGTCCGCCAGCAGTCGCCGTCGTGTCAACGGCGTCAGGTCGGGCATCGACTCGATCAGCGCGCCCGGCATCTCCTCCCCGAGCGGGAACGGGTAATCGGAGCCCAGCGCCACGCGCCCGTCCCCGAACAGCTCGATCAGCCGCCGCAGCGCCCACGCGTCGTGGGTCAGTGAGTCGACGTAGAACCGCGCCGGCCGGCCGTCGGGCTGCCGCAGGTAGTCGCGCGGGGGGCGCGGATTGTCCACCGCGCACAGGTCCGGTCGCGACGCGAAGCCGCGCTCGATCCGGCCGATCGTTCCCGGGAACGAGCCGCCGCCGTGCGCGAAGCACACGCGCAAGCGCGGCAGCCGCTCGAAAACGCCTCCGAAGATCATGGAGCAGATGGCGACGCACGTTTCCGCGGGCATGGCGACCAGCCACGGCAGCCAGTAGCGCGGCATGCGTTCCTTGCCGAGCATGTCCCACGGGTGCACGAAGACCGCCGCGCCGACGCGCTCGGCCGCCTGAAACACGGGGAACAGCGCGGGCTCGTTCAGGTTCAGCCCGTTCACGTGCGTCCCGATCTGCACGCCCGCCAGCCCCAGTCCACCGCGCGACGCGGGCGCCGTGCAGCGCTCCAGCTCCGCGACCGCCGCGTCCGCGTCCTGCAACGGGATCGTGCCCAGGCCGGCGAACCAACCCGGATGGTCGCGCACCACCCCGGCGATGTGGTCGTTGAGTCGGCGCGACAGGTCGAGCGCGTCGGCCGGCCTGGCCCAGTAGCTGAACATCACCGGAACGGTGGACAGCACCTGGGTCGTCACGCCGCTGCGCCCGCAGTCGTCGATGCGGCGGGCGGGGCTCCAGGCGTTCTCGTCGATCTCACGGAACAGCCGCTCGCCGATCATCATCCGCGCCCGCGCACCCCGGTCCGGGGTGCTTCCGCACGGCTCGAGCCGCACCCAGCCGGGATACCCGTAGCGCTGCGCGAGATCGGGCCAGGACTCGGGCAGAATGTGCGTGTGCAGATCGATCTTCATCGGGCCGCATTGTACGATGCCGTCGCGGCTGGATTCGAGTGTGCCTGGCGCCCCGGGCGCAGGCGGAGGCGAGGCGATGCGGGTGCATATTCCGTCGGCGCTTTACTCCTATACGGGTCGCGCCGCGGAGGTCGACGCCCGCGGGACGACGATCGAAGAGGCGCTGCGCGACCTCGACGCGCGCTTTCCCGGCTTGCGGTTCCGCATCATCGACGAGCAGGATCGCGTTCGCCGGCACATCAAGGTCTGCGTCAACGCTGAGCAGGTTCACGACCTGAAGCGCGTCGTCGGGCCCGGGGACGAACTCTACATCATCATGGCGCTGAGCGGCGGCTGACGGCGCGGGTCCGCGTGCCGCGGCCGGGGCGGAATCCGGCTCGGACTTCCCGTACGTCCGCAGTCGCGCGCGGTCGCGAACGCCGCCGGCCGCGCCCGGCGCCGACGAGCGGCGCGCGTGGGGTGCGCCCGCGGCGCGCGTCTGATAGGATGAAAGCGGATGAAGACCGCGAGTCCACGGAGAGCCGTGTGAACGTCAGCAGTGTGGCGGCCGACGGATGCGTCGCGGCCGCGGCGGGTCACGAAGGCGACGCGATGGAGCGCGCCTTCGACGCCTGTGCCGCGGCTCTGTACCGGTACTTCGTCGTCCGGACCGGCGACGCGCACCTTGCCGACGACCTCATGCAGCAGCTCTGGCTTGCGGCGAAACGCGGATGGAACGGCGTCCCCGCGGCGAACGTCGAATACTGGCTGCGGGCGATTGCCAAGAACCTGATCCGTACGCACTGGCGGCGCGAGGCGCGCCGCCCCGGGAATCGGCCCTGCGCAGATCCGGCGCTGGCGGCGGCACTGGCCGAGCGCCTGGCGACCGAGCCGCTCGCCGACGCCGAGCTGGAGCGCCGCGAAGTGCGCGACCAGTTGCTGCTGGCGATCACGGCCCTGTGCGCGTCGGATCAGGAGCTGATTATCGGGTGCTATCTGGACGGCCGGTCCCACGCGTCCCTGGCGGAAAGCCTGGGCGTCAGCGAACGGGCCGTCGAGGGCAGACTCTATCGAGCGCGCGCGGCGCTGCGGGAAAAACTCAAGACGCTCGAGTGACCATTCACCCCGGCGTCGCCGCGCAACTGACTTCACGCCGGTGCGGCCCGCTGGCCGCGCCGTGCCACCGATCGGCGGTGCGAACATGATCCAGCCTCACGATCCCGACCGGCTTGTTCACCAGAACCTACTGGCGATCGGACGCCGGATGGATCGGCCTTCCGATCCGACGGCCGAGCAGCGGCACGCGTGGAAGTCGCCGCGTTTCCCTCATCCGCTTTCGATGTCGCTCTTTGGCCCCGGACCCACATCGAAAGGACGATCGCTCATGAGACAACCCCGGACCCTGGCGGCGCTCGGCACCGCGCTGGCCGCCGCCATCGCGCTCTTCGTGCTCCTGACTCCCGTCGGCGACGGCGGCCGCGTGATGGCGGCCACCATCATCCGCAGCCTGCGCGAGGCCGCCCATCACGGGCTGAGCCTGGAAATCGGAAGCATCGACGCCGAGGGAGTGCGGGTCGACGGCCGGTTCCAGATCCTGTTCTCCAGGCCCGTGACGCTCGCCCAGCTCGTGTCCGGCGAGGGTGGTGCGGAACCCGACGGGCTCTACGCCGGCCTCACGGTGCGCGCCGACGGGAGCGACCCGGAAACCGCCGGCCTCGACCTCGACCTCGCCCTGGCGTTCACCGACGCGGACAAGTGGGCCTACCTCCAGTTGCGCGGCCTGCCGGACGCGGCCGTCGAGGAGGCGCCCTTCCTGCCCTTCCTCATGCAGTCCTTCCGCAACGGGATGCTCTTCGATCTCAGGGGATTGGAGGACCTGGCGGGCGGGACCGACCTCCTTGAAAGCCTCGGCGGCGCGGCGGGCGACGACGACGGCGGGAAGTTCCGGATCTGCACGGACGGCCTGGCGATCCACGACGACCACGATCCAGACCAGCGCGTGGAGAAGCTGGTGCTGGAGCTGCTGACCGGGACGGCCGGCGCCGAGCGCGTCTCCGAGTTCGTCACGCAGATCGAACAGATTGCAGGCCGGGTCAACGTGCAGCGCGGCAACGACGGGAGCTGGCTCCTGACGGCGTCCGAGTTCCGGGTGGAGGACCTCGGCGCCGACGCCGAGTTCCTCGCCCGCGCCGTGCTCACCATGCACTACGTCGGAGGCGACGGTATCACGCGCGTCGAGCTGGCCCACGTGGGCGGGCAGGACGGCACCATCCGCTTCGGGTTCATCGATGAGATCGACACGGCGCTGCTGAGCCGGCAGACCTACGTCGATCGCGACGTGCCCGTGGTGGACGTCGCCGGTCTGCTCAAGTCGCTCGGCGTCGCGGAGCGCTGACCGGCACGCGCCTCGGAACGAATCTCCTCATCTCGCGGCAACGCGCGGACCGAATCAACGGCCCCGCGTTGCCGCGTTGCGCTCGGGTGTCGCGTGCAGCCGCGCCGTCACCGCGCCTCCAGCCGCCGCCGCTCGTAGAATGCCGCCATGCCGCGCCCGGTCCAGGGCCCCGTTCCGCTCCTTTCCGGAGAGCCGCATGCGCCCGCGCCGCGCGCCATCCGGGCCGCCGCGGCGCTGGCGCTGGCGTGCGTGCTGGGGTTCTTCGTGCTGCACGCCGGCAGGATGATCCTCGGACACCTGCCCGACTTCGAGTATTTCTACGCGGCGGGGCGCGCCCTGCTGGAGCGCGGCGACCTCGACCCGGGATACGACCGGGCCGCGGACGGCACGCTGACACGGCGCGGGTCGCTGGACTGGTACCTGCCCTTCGCGCACCGCGTGATGACGTTGCTGGCGTGGATGCCGTTCGAGCCCGCCGGCTTTACCTGGTTGGCGCTGAACGTGGTCGCCACGCTCGCGATGCTGCGGTTGCTCGGTCGGCTGGTGGGGTCGGCGCCGGGCGACTGGCCCGTGACCCAGCTCCTCCCCTTCGTCCTGCTCATCGCATACTGGGCGCGCGAGTACCGCCAGAACCAGGTGGACAACCTCACGCTGCTGCTGATCGTCGCCAGCTTCGCGGTCTGGGAGCGCGGTCGGCCCGGGGTGGCCGGCCTCTGGCTTGGCTTGGCGACGCTGCTCAAAGTCACGCCGGCGCTGCTGATCGTCTGGTTCGCGCTCAAGCGGCAGTTCCGCACCGTTGGCGTCGCGGTGTTGACGATTGCGCTGGCCGGGCCCCTCAGTGACGCGCTCGTGTTCGGACCCGCGCGGACCAGCGACATCTATGCGGGCTGGTTCCGCGAGGCGATTCGAGGCGGGTCCCACGCGGCGCTGATCACCGCGCAGCGCGAAGTGGACTGGCGCAACCAGGGGCTCGGCGTGGTCCTGGCCCGCTGGCTCATGCCGGTCTCATGGGCCACGCACTTCGACAACGACCCGCGCCTGGTGAAGTTCGACGCACGCCCGCGGTACCTCAACGTGGCCCACTGGCCGGCGCCCCGCGTGGCGCTGCTCGCGACCGGCCTCCTGGCCGCGTCGCTGCTGGGGCTGGTCTGGTTGGCGCGGCGGCCGGCCGCCGCGCTGAGCCCGTGGCACATCCGCTACGAATGGGCGCTGTTCACCCTGGCCATGCTCTGGTTCATGCCCGTCATGCGGCAATACCACGTCATCTGGGCCACCCCGGCGCTCGCGCTGCTCGGGCCGGGCCTCCGGCAGCTCGGCCCGCGCCACGCCTGGTCCATGACCGCGCTGCTGGCCGTGGCGGCGGTCGCCGCGGCCCAGGTCGGACTGATGAAATCATGGCTGTGGATGCAGGCGGGGGGCGTGACCCAAGCCTCCGTCGTCGTACTGGCAGTGCCGCTGGTCACGATGCTTCGGCTGTTGGCGCGCGACGCCCGCGGGCTTGCGCGCGGCGCGACCGAGGCCGACGGGCTGAGCGGCGCAGGCCGAGGCCGGTCGGATGCGCGCCTGGCCGGCGGTGCGCCGTGAGTCGGCGGGCGGCGGTGCTGGCCGGCGCCGGGCTTGCCCTGCTGGCGGGCGGCGTCTGGATGGTGGCCTACCACCGCGCCGCGCCGCCCGGGATGTCGTTCGACTTCACCCACTTCTACCGCGACGCCCGGCACGTCTGGGACCACGTCGCGCTCAACACGGACTGGGACAATCCCGACCCCTCGGCCCGGCCGCAGCTCCCGTTCTACCTGCCGGCGGTGCGCCTCGCGCTGGCGCCCCTGGCCGCGTGGGGCCCGACGCCCGCGGCCGCCCTCTGGGCCAGCCTGCACGTGCTGGCACTGCTGGCGGCACTGCGCGTCCTGGTGCGCTGGACGTCGCCGGCGGCTGTCGCGATGGCCTGCCTCCTGGCGCTGCCGGCGATGTACGAGGCAGCCCGCTTCAACCAGCTCAGCTTCTTCGTCCTGGCAATGACGCTGCCGGTCGCGGACGGCGTCGTCGGCCGCGGCGAGAGACGGGCCGCAGTCCTTCTGGCCGCCGCCACCGTGCTGAAACTGCTTCCAGGTGTGCTGGTGGTCTGGCTGGCGCTGAAGCGCCGGCCGCGCGCGCTTCGCTGGTGCCTGACGACCGGGGTGGCCGCGGCGCTCGTGCCGTGCCTGATCGTCTTCGGTCCGGCGCGCACCGTCGCGTACCACCAGGACTGGCTGCGCTACAACGTGCGCGGCACGCCCGTGTCCGGCATGCTCGAGGACGGCGCAAGCCCGCACTTCTTCGATCACCGCAACCAGTCCTTCACCGCGGTCGCGACCCGGGCACTCTGGGCCGGACATCCCGCCGCCGCGCCCTGGCGTCCCCTGGAGCTCTCGCGCGACGCCGCCTTGGGAGTGGGTCGCGCGGCGCTGCTGGCGGCGGCGGTGGCGTTCCTGGCGTGCATTCGTCGTGGGGGGCACGAGCTGGGCGCCGGGCGGTGTCATGCCGAGGTGGCGGCGAGCCTGCTGGCGATGATCATCGTCAGCCCGCTGGTGCGAACGTACTACCTGGTCTGGGCGCTGCCGGCGCTGACGCTGGCGCTCGAGGCGCTGCGCACCCGGCCGCGCGGCGCGACGCCGGCAGACGGCGCGGATTGTGCCGAGCGCCTTTCGCGGCAGCGCGCGGGAATCGTCCTCGCGGCCTGGCTGGCAGGCATGTCGGCCTGGCCCTCAGCCACGGCGCGAGCCTACGGCGTACACCTGGGGATGCTGCTCGTCATGTCGGCGGCCCTGGTCGTGCGCCGCGGTCAGGCGCGGGCCGCCAGCGTGAACTCGGTGATCTCGGGCGGGCAGTTCCAGCGCAGCTTGTAGACGAACCCCAACCCGCGATTGATGTAGAGCCGCACCCCCCCGATCTCGAACAGCCCCTGGTCCAGCTCCGTGTGAACGTGCGGCAGGATCACCGGACCGACCCCCGGGAGTCGCACCTGCCCGCCGTGCGTGTGCCCGCACAGCACCCAGTGACAGGGCCGGCGGCGCTGCGTCAGCTCAAAGACGGCGTCCGGATTGTGCTCCAGCGCGATCGTGGGCAGGCTCGGGTCGACGCCCGCGAACGCCCGCCGCGAGTCGTAGAACCCGCGCGACCAGTCTTCCAGGCCGACCATCTGGAGCCGGGCCGGCCCGCGCTCGATCACCATCCGCTCGTTGCGCAGGACGCGCACCCCGTTGGCGGTCAGCGCCGCGGTCAGCGCCGCCGCCACGTGACCGCGGGGCTGCGGCACGACGGAGCGATCGTGGTTGTAGTCGTGGTTGCCCAGCACGGCGATCACGCCGTCGCGCGCGGTCAGCCCGCGCGTCAGGGCCGCCACGGTCTCGACTTGTCCCGGATATGCGAAGGTCAGGAAGTCGCCCGTGATGACCAGCAGCTCGGGCCGCATCTCGACCACCCGCGCGAGCTGGCTGGACAGGTAGCCGACCGGCATGGTCGGACCCACGTGCAGGTCGCTGATCTGGACGATCCGGTAGCCGTCGAATTCCGCCCCGAGTCGCGGCAGGTCCATCCGTCGCCGCTCGATCACGGGTCGAAACGGCTCCACGTAGCGCGCGTACATGCCCGTCCCGACGCACGCGGCCAGCCCCGCGCCGCCGATGCGCTGAAGCCACTGCCGCCGCGTCAGCCGGCCGGGAGGCGAATCGACGTTCGGACCCGACTCCGGCATGAACGGCCCATCCTGACGGTCGCGCGGTGCGCCGGCTATCATGACCTTGGCTTCGCGGCTGCGGGAGTCTTCCATGCGCGCCTACGTGCTCACGTGCACGCTGTTCCTATCGGCGTTTCCGCTCGCCTGCAATCGACTGCCGGCCGACGATTCGGCCGACGCGAACGACGGCACGGCGCGGGATTTTCGCGCCGACATGCGCGCGTTCGTGCAGAAGATCTCGGCCAGTGCCCGCGGCGCCAGGCCGGGGTTCATCATCATCCCGCAGAACGGACACGAACTGCTGAGCCTGTCGCCGGATGAGGCGGGCCCTCCCGCCGGCGACTACCTGGCCGCGATCGACGGCGTGGGGCGGGAAGACCTGTTCTACGGGTACGAGGACGACGACCGCGCCACCCCCGCGGACGTGACCGCGCAGATCCGCACGTACCTCGACCTGGCGCGCGGCGCGGGCAAGACCGTGCTCGTGACGGACTATTGCGCTGACCCGGCGCGGGTCGACGATTCCTACGCGCGGAACGCCGCCGCGGGCTACGTCTCCTTCGCCGCCGATCGCCGCGAACTGGACGACATCCCCATCTACCCCCTCGAGCCGGTGAACGCCGGCGCCGACGACGTGCTCGCGCTGTCCGGCGTCCGCAACTTCGTGTTCGTGCTCAGCCCGGAGTCGTTCGCCTCGCGCGGGGGGTACCTGGCGGCGCTGCGGGCCACCCGATACGACCTCCTCATCATCGACCTCTTCTACGATGGCCAGCCGCTCAGCGCCGACGAAGTCGAGTCGCTGCGCTCCAAGGTCGGCGGCGGCCGGCGGCTCGTCGTGTGCTACCTGAGCATCGGTGAAGCCGAGGACTATCGCTACTACTGGGACCCGGCCTGGTCGGTCGCTCCGCCGCCGTTCCTGGCCGGCGAGAACCCCGACTTCCCCGGGAACTTCAAGGTGCGCTACTGGGACGAGGCGTGGCAGGCGCTCATCGTGGGCGCGGGCGACGCCTACCTGAATCGCGTCCTCGAGGCCGGCTTCGACGGCGTCTACCTCGACATCATCGATGCGTTTGAGTACTTCGAAGACCTGGCCGGCGCGGGCTGACCGTCCGCGGCGCGTCGGGACGACCGGCGCCGGGTCGCGCGGGTAAGATCGCCGCGATGCACGCGCCGCGGCGTGGTGAAACCATGCGATTGCTTACCACGGACGCCCTGCACGTCGAGCCCGCCTACCGCGAGGCCCTGCGCGCCGCACGGCTGGCAAGCGTGGAGGACGCGCTGGCGCACCTCGGCGCGTCCGTCGCGGCCTGGAGCCGCTCGACCGACACGGTGCTCGTCCCCGCCGGCGCCGGCCGACCGGGGTTCTACGTGAAGCGGTACTACTATCCGGACTGGTCCCGGCGCCTGCGGGGTGCCATGCGCGGGACCTTCTTCGGGCAGCACCGCGCCTTGGCGGAGTATCGCTCGCTGCGCGCTATGTGCCAGCGCGGAATCCCGGCCGCACGACCGGTCGCGTGGGGCGCGCGGCGCTGCGCTCATTTCGTCTGCGCCAGCGTCCTCATCACCGAGGAGGTGCCGGGCGCCCGCAGCCTCACCAGCTTCGCCTCCGACCTCCGGGCGGGGCGCGCGGCCGTGTCGGGCCGGACCCGACTCCTGCTCTGCCGCCGGTTGGCCGAGCAGGTGGCGGCGATGCACGCGGCCGGGTTCGTGCACGGGGCGCTGTTCTGGCGCAACATCCTCGTTCGCATCGTGGACGAGGAGCCGGAGTTCTTTTTCCTGGACGCGCGCCCGCCGGCGTCGCTGCGCCGCTTCACCTCCACGCGCTGGCGCACTCCTGACCTGTCGGCCCTGGCCGCCTCGGCATCGGCTTTCACCTCACGCTCCGAGCGGCTGCGGTTCGGACTCTTCTACCTGGGAACCGACCGGCCCAGTGCAGCCGAGCGCGCCCTGCTCCGCGACGCCGAGCGCGGTGCGGCGGCATTCGCGCGGCACGAGGCGCAGCGGATCCGCATGGCAGAGCAGTTCGACGCCTGGAACCGGCGCATGGCACAGGTCCCGGCCGATACGCTGCTGCTGCGACCCTCCGTGTCGGCGTCCGACTCGGCCGGCGGGGGCGTGCCGTGACGCAAGCGTCCGCGTCGCATGCGGCCTGGGCTGGGCCCCTGGCACGCGTGGGGTTGCCCGACGCCGCCGCGCTGCTCAGGCTTTCACCCTCCGAGCTGCCCGGTGGCGCGTCCTGGGAGCTCTTGAGCAAGCCGGGACTGGGCGGCCGCGAGCGCTGGCGCGGGCGGTGGACGGACGAGCGCGGCGCGGAAACGTGCGTGTACGTCAAGCGCTATCGCGCGACCGGGCTTTGGCGCCAGTGGGACCGCATCGTGCGGCAGGCGCGCCGCCACAGCGTCGCGTGGTGGGAGTATCAGCAGGCGCTACGTCTGGCCGAACTGCACATCCCGGTCGCGCAGGCCGTCGGCGTGAGCGAAGAAATGCGCGGCTGGCTCGAGTCGCGCAGCGCCGTGATCCTGGCCGACGTCGGGGGCGAGCCGCTCGACCGCTTCTGCGCCGCGGCGGCCGAGCGCGGCGACCCGCGCCTGCGCGGCGCGGCGCGGCACGACCTGACGCGGCGCGTGGCGCGCTTCGTGTCGGCGTTTCATCAGACCGGATTCCGCCATCGCGACCTCTACCTGTGCCACATCTTCATTCGCTTCGACCATGACCGGCCCGCACTGGCGCTGATCGACCTGGCGCGCACGTTCCGGCCCTCCGCCTGGCGACGAACGCGCTGGACCCACAAGGACCTGGCCCAGCTCGACGCGTCCGCGGTGCGCGTCGGTACCACGCGCGCCGACCGCCTGCGGTTCCTCCTGACCTACTTCGGCCTGCAACGCGCCTCGCCGCTGGTGCGCAAGGCGGCTCGGAGAATCGCGTTCCGCGCGCGGCGCATCCTGCGCCGCGACGCGCGCAAGGTCGCCCGATGATCCGCGTCGCCGTCGTTCAGGAACAGGTCGATCCGCGCCGCGGCGGCGCCGAGTCGTCCGTGCTCGAGATGGTGCGCCACCTGAACCAGCTGGGCGCGCAGGCGGTCCTGGTCACCGCGTCGCCGCTCGAAGCCGGCCCCGACCTGTCGTTGGCGCTTGAGCTGCGCCGCGTCCGCGGCAAGCTCGCGCGCACGCGGCGCTTCGTCGAGTCCGTCGAGCGGCGCCTGCGCGACGAATCGCGCTTCGATCTCGTGTTGGCCGTCACGCCCGTCCGCGGCGCGGACGTGTATCAGCCGCGCGGCGGACTCTACGACGATACGATCGAATGCTCGCTGGACGCGACGCGCTCGGCAGCGCTTCGCTGGATCAAGCGCGCCGCGCGCGCGCTCAACCGCCGCCAGCAGTACCTCCGCGGCGTCGAGCGCGCGCTGCTCACCGGACCGCGACCGCCGGTCGTGGCGTGCGTTTCCGCGCTGGTGCAGGCCCAGGTCGTGCGGCGCTTCCCCCAGGCCGCCGCCCATGCGCGCGTGATCTTCAACGGGGTCGACACCGAGCCGCTCGCGCCGGCCGATGCGGAGCGTGCCCGCGCGGAGTGGCGCGCGCGCCTCGAGCCCCGCGATCGTCCCCTGATCCTGTTCGCGGCCCACAACCCGCGCCTGAAGGGGCTCGCCGAGCTGATCGCCGCCGCGGCTGTCGCGCGGCGCGGCGGCGCGCCTTGGCGGGTGGTCGTCGCTGGCCGCGATCCCCCCGCGCCCTTTCGCCGCCGCGCGGTGCGGTTCGGCGTGGCGCAGGACGTGTGCTTCGTCGGGCCGCAGAACGACCTGCGCGGGCTCTACGCCGCCTGTGATGTTCTCGCGCACCCGACCTGGTACGACCCGTGCAGCCGCGTGGTGCTCGAAGCTCTGATTTGCGGCCTGCCGGTCGTGACCACGCGCCGCAACGGGGCGGCGGAAGCGGTCACGAGCGCGAATGGACGCGTGGTGGACTCCCCGGCGAACAGGGCCGGGCTGGCGACGGCCATCGGGGAGTGCCTCCGCATGCAACGCCCATCGCCCGACCGCGAGTTGCGCCGGCGACTCTCCATGCGGCGGCACGCCGAAGAGCTGGCGACGCTGCTCGAGCGGGTTTCGGCCGCCCGGAGCGCCGGCGCCATGGCGAGTGGGCCGCCGTGATGCAGGCCAGAAAAACGCCCGCGCCGGCCCCGCGGCTGCGCGAGGTCGGCGCGGTGCGTGGTCGAACCGTGCGCCCGGCCTAGGCCGAGGTCGTCGAGCGCTTCTGCGCGTACTGCTGCGACTGCCTCAGGCACAGGTCGAGGAACTCCTTGACCTTGTAGAACGAGACCGCCCCGCCCGCCGCGTGCCCCAGCGCGGCCCGCGCCAGCTCCAGGATGCAGACCGCGTCCTGCGAGTACGGCTCGTTCACCAGGAACATCGCGCCGGCGAACGCGACTTTCCCGCTCGACTCCAGGTATTCAAAGGCGCGCTGCGCATCGGCCATCGTGAAGTGATAGCGCGCCACGATCTCGTTGAGCAGTTGGCCGCGGGTCAGATGAAAATGCACGTGCGTGTCCTCCCTGTCAGGGGTTCACTTCGGCCTCTATGGGGTCGGCGGCGCAGCCCAGCGGACCGCGCCTACCGCCCCATAATAACAACTCCTCCCGAGCAGCGCTTCAACGCTACCCGCTCCGCTCCATGTCGCGGTATTTCCACGCCGGGGCGGGCAAGCAAACGATGTTCCAGACGAAAAACCGCACCGCAAGCCGCAGGCGCGGGGTCGCAGACCCCGGGGCGGGGCGCCGATCGGGTAGATTGGGGGCGCGAACTGGGCACTGCTTACCCACCCGGTCGTCCACCGCGTCAACTTCGCGGGAACCTCCCTTCGAACGCGGTCTGGCTCACCGGCCGTCGATCGGTCGGCACTTCCCGCTCGCGCAGCTCCGGCGGAAGCCGGTCGGGATCGCCCGGCCTGCCGACGGCCACCATGGCCTCGATCGCAAAGTCATCGGGCACCGCCAGCTCCGCGCGGGCGCGGTCGCGGTCGAAGCCCGCCATCCCGTGCACCACGAGCCCCATGGCCGCGCCTTGCAGGCACATGTTCTCAAACGCCGCCCCGGCGTCGAACGTGTGCACGGGATTCGGCTTGCCGTTCAGCGTGAACGTCCGCTTCGAGACCACCACCACCAGCGCTCCGGCCGCGGCGCACCAGACCTGGTTGGCCGGCATCAGCAGCCCCAGGTAGGTCGGCCAGATCGCGGTCTCGCGGCGGGCGTAGAGGAACCGCCATTCCTGCTCGTTGTACGTGGAGGGCGCCCAGCGGGCCGCCTCGAACAGCGACATCAGCTCGTGCTCGCGCAGCGCCGCGCCGCTCATGGCGCGCGGCGACCAGCGCCGCAGGAAGATGGATTCAATCGGATGGTCAGGCGTACGTGTCCAAACAGCGTCGGGAAGCGTTGCCATGGGAGCCCTCGGTGCGGACGAACACCCTCGCCCGTCGCTCGGATTGTAGTCGCGGGCTGTGCCGCGGACGGCGCGTGCGGGGGCGGGTCACGGACCGGGCGTGATCGCCGCGCTGCGCGAGCGTTCGACCGTCACGCTGCCCGATGCGGTGCCGGCGATGCCGGACTGAGTGCGCGTACGGGTGATCACGACCGAAATGTCGGCGCCCTGCTGGAACTCGGCCAGGTCCGACGACGAGAGCGCGAGCGAGCCGGCGTCGGCTGACGGACCGAAGGACGCGGTGTGCGACTGGCCGAATATCGTCTGCGCGAGCAGGACCGTCGTGCTCAGGCCGGCGTCGGCGTTCGACCACTCCAGCGTGAAGCCGGAGAGCGACGCGGGCGTTCCCGCCGGCGGCGAAAGGACGACGAAATCCGCCGGCGCCGCGACCGTGGTGGACTGCACGCCGCGCGTGGGCTCGTGAATCGTGATCGCGTAGGCGTCGGAGGCGGAGATCTGCGCCTGGTACGCACCGGTCGCGTCGGGCCCGCTGAGCGGCGAGTCATTGACCCGCACGGACTGGTCGCCGGTGAGCGAGACCGCCTGCCCGCTGCCGTTCACGATCGTGCCCCGAACGCTTGCGCTTCCGGCGAATGCTTCGGTGATGCGGAGCGATACCGTCGTGGCGTCGAGGGTGGCGCGCACGCGGCCGTCGGCGTCGCCGTCGCTGTCGAATTCGCACGTCCCCCCGAAGCCTCCGATGGACAGCAGCGCCAGAAGTCCAACCGTCTGGTTCACGCGGCGACGCGGATGCGCGGGTCTCACGTAGTGCTCCCGTGGCGCAGGCGGGACCCCGGCGACGGCCCGACCGCGGTGCCGCCATCATAATCGCGTCCCGCGGGACTGGGTACCGATGCGGCGTGCCGCAGCGCGCCGAACCCGTTCTTGACCCGCCTCGCGCCGCGGATCCGCTGCTCCGCGCCTCGGGGCTGCTAACGGACTCCCCAGTCGAAATCCACGCCGAAAATCCTCAGTGGGAACGTGAGCAGGAAACCCAGGAGCCGCGGCAGAAAAAGCCAGATTCTCTCGATCATGGAAGGTCCTCCGCAATCGAAGATGCCCCCGACCGCCGAATCTGCGCGCATTCTAGCACGGCCGGGCACCACCCCCAACCTGGGCGCCGGCGGGTCAGCACCAACTTTGATTCTGCGTCGTCGCGCGACCTAGCATTGGGAGAGGAGGACAGGAAGCATGACAACCAAGGTGCGCGCCGCACTCGCCGTCCTGACGATTGCGGGGCTGTCCGGATTCGCGCTCGGCTCCGACGTCTACCAATTCGTTTTCGACAGCACGCAGAGCGGTATGGACGCCGACGTCAATCTCGCGCTCAAGTCCGCGGGCACCCTGATCGGCAACTACGACATCGACACCAACCCGACCGGCACGCGCACCAAGCCCGGCGCGTTCGGCCCGTTCGGGGACACGGAGAACGTCGCCATCGAGACGACGCTCGACTTCGCCATCGGAGGGCACCTGGCGTCCGCCACCGCCGGCGCGTTCGTGATGGACATCGACCAGGAGGCCAACGCGCTCGTGCTGAACGAGTACAGCGCGAACTTCCTTGGCAGCGGACCGCTCAGCCTGCCGGCCGAGATCACGCTCGAGACGGAGACGTTCCGCACGCGAAACCCGTCGTCGCTCTACATCGGCGACATCCCGATTACGCTCCCGCTGGGCGACGTCACGCTGTCGCAATTACACGCGGCGCAGATCGAACCGAATGCGCCGGGTCTGCTGACCCCGCTGGGCGGCGGCAAGTACGCGTTCCTTGTGGCGCCGACGGTCGAGCTGTCGGGCATGGTCTCGGTCCTGGAGCAGGAGCTCGAGCTGCCGCCGACGCCGGTGCTGCTGCCATTCGCCGGGGAGCTGACGGTTTCCGGGGCAACCGCACTGATCACGTCGCTTCAGCCGCTGGACCTGGAGCAGACGCTGAATCCAGACCAGGCCTTGCCGGAGATCCCCCTCGACCTGCCCACCATTCTCCCGCCCGGCGAAATCGCACATGTGCTGCTCAACCTCGTGCTCACCGAAATTTCGGCGTCGGTCAGCGGGTCCCTCAACACCCGCGCCGACGGCGTGCTGGTCCCCGAGCCGGCGTCGCTGCTGTTGCTGGCGGCGTCGGGCGCACTGCTGGCCGATCGCGCCCGCCGCGCGACCCCGATCGCGGCGCCGAGCCGCGTGGTTTCCCGGCGGGATCCACCAGCCACCCGGAAAATCGGCGCTTGACTTCCACGCGCGACGTGCGTTCAATGGGGCTCGGTTGCTGGTGTCCGGGCGCTCGGAGCGGCCGGAAGAATAGGGAATCCGGTGCGAATCCGGAGCGGCCCCCGCCGCTGTGATCGGGAACGAACGCCGCATCGAGTCATTGGCCCGACCAGGCTGAGAAGGCGCGGCAAGTAGGAAGCGAGCGACACCCGCTCGAAGGCCCGAGAGTCAGAAGACCTGCCACGCGAACCGTACGATTGGGTTGTCCACGCGGGAGTTGGGTCAACCTTCATGTCGGTCGCATTCTCCCTCGCACCCAGGAGCTAGGCCCCGCGCTTCGGCGACGGTGTTCCAGCGCGCACGAGGCGCGCGAACCCCGCGCCGCAGCCACGGGATCGAGGTGTTGCCACCGACCGATCCGAACCGCGCGACGACCCGCACCCGCCGCGCCGCGCCCGCTCGCGGTGCCGCGAAGGAGGTGACTGGGAATGTCCGCACGAAAAGTCGCAGGCGCGACCCTGCTCGCGCTGGCAGCATCGGCCGCGTCGGCAGCCGACCTGCATGACCCCTGGGCCGACGTGGTCGTGAGCTACGACGCAGGCATGGACCCCTCCCCCGGGTACACCGATCCGCAGGTCGCCCTCGGCATGCCCGAGCGCTACACCGGCGAGGGCGCCTACCCCGGCGCGGTGACGCCCTTCAACTCCGCCTGGGGCACGGACGAAATCGTCAGCGTCGGCGCCGGTGGACACCTGACCGTCAAGTTCGACGAGCCGATCATCGACGCCCCGGCGCACCTCTACGGCGTGGACCTGCTGATCTTCGGCAACGGCGCGTTCATCGACGGCGACTATCCCAACGGCCGCGCCGCGGGCCTGTTCAGCGACGGCCCGTTCTCGGTCTCGGTGAGCGCGGACGGAAGCCAGTACTTCACGGTCGCGACCGACCTCGATGATGCGATGTACCCCGCGCTCGGCTACCTCGATCTGGCCGGTCCGTACGACCCGAACCCGGGCGCCCAACCGTCCGACTTCCTGCTGCCGGTCAACCCGGCGTTCACGCTGGCCGACTTCGTCGACAAGACGTTTCCGGAGATCGTCGCGCTGTACGGCGGCTCGGGCGGGGGCATCCCGATCGACATCTCGTCCAGCGGCCTGGGCCAGGTCAGCTACGTCCGCATCGACGTGCCGCTCGGCGCAAGCAGCCCGGAAATCGACGGCCTGGCCGCGGTCCCCGAACCCTCTTCCGCGTTGCTCTTCGGAGGCATGTTGTGGAGTGCGGCACGCTGGAAGCAGCGCCGCCGCTCGCTGGGGCAGAGCCCGCGGGTCGGGCGTGGGACGTGTCCCATCCCGACCCCCGCCTGGGCGTAACGAGGGAGGCAAGGTCGCAACGGCGGCGATTCGAAGGCGAATCGCTGCCGCCGCACCACGCCGCGGCGCGCTGCCGCGGCGCGGTTTCGCACGCCCCGGAGGAACAAAGATGAAGCTCGCAATTCGGCTGGCGTCGTACGCCAACCTGGCGGCTTGCGCGCTGGCAGCCGACTGGACGCACTACGCCGGCGACGCGGCCCGGTCGTCCCTGGCCGACCAGCCGCCGCACCGCCTCTCCGGCGTCTGCTGGCAAGCCGGACCCGGGACGGACGAGGAGTTCGTCGCGGCGGCCGCACCGGTCATCGCCGACGGCCGCGCCTTCGTCGTCGCGCGGGTGTTCGACGGGGGCAACCACGTCGCCGGCCGGGTGATCGCGTTCGCGCTTCGCGACGGCCAGCGGCTGTGGCAGTCCGACATCCTGCCCGACTCGTTCGACAGTTGGGCCTCGCCCGCCGTCGATCCCGACACCGGCACGGTAGTGGTCTGCGCCGCCGACCGCGTCTACGGCCTCGACGTCGTCGGCGGCGCGGAACGCTGGTCGCGCAGCTCATCGCGCCCCTTCGTGAACGCGTCGCCCGCAATCGCGCCGGCCCCGCTGCCGCGGGCGTTTCTCGTGGACTACACGCCCTTCGGAACCGGTCATCTGATCGCCGTCAACCTGGCCGACTTCGACCCGCAGTCCAATCCCTACCAGCCCGGCGACGTGGTCTGGCAGGCCGATGTGCCGCGCACCAGCGGCAATTCGCCCGCCGTCGCCGACGGCGTCGTCTGCTGCACCTCCAACCTCGGACGCGTGTTCGCCTTCGAGGCCGCCGACGGGACCCCGCTCTGGAACGTGCCCGCGGCCGCAAGCGGGTTCTTCGGCGGCCTGGCGGCGCGCGACGGGTTTCTGTACGCGGCGACCTACCGTTTCGACGGTGGCTCCAACAACAGCCAGCTCGTCAAGCTCGGCGCCGCCGACGGGCAGGTCGTCTGGACCGTCGCCTGCGAACGCACCGACTCCATCCCCATCGTGGTTGGCGACGGGCGAGTCTTCCTGTCCGGCGGGATTGACGGGTTCGGCTCGGCTCCGCGCATCCAGGCCTTTGTCGATCACGGCACGCACGCCGAGCTGCTCTGGGACACGTTCGTCGACAGCGGCGGCGGGCTGCGGCTGGGTGGGTGGACGCACCAACCGGCGTACGGGTCCGGCCTGCTCTTCGCCGGCGTTCCGCCGCAGCTTGCCGCATTCGAACCCTACGCGCAGTTGTGCATTCTCGACGTGAGCCTGGCGCCCGGCGCGCCGGGCTTCGTTCGCGAATCGCGCGACGGCGCCGGCGGCAGCCCCGCGTTTTCACCCGGCCTGCTGGCGTCGATCGGCCGCGACGGACTCTTCGCCATCGGCGCCTGCAACGCGCGGCGCGCACCGGCGCCATGATGAAAGCGTCACGCCATCATCGTTCCGCGGCACCGGGCAAGCCGGCGCCTTCGCGACGTGCGCCGGCCGGCGCTGGCAGCGCGCAGCGTCGCGCCTCATTGGCGCCACCGGCCTTTACGCTGATCGAACTGCTGGTGGTCGTCGCCGTCATCGCGGTGCTGCTGGCGATCCTGGTCCCTTCGCTGTCCGCCGCGCGGTCGCAGGCGCGGCAGGTTCTCTGCGCGGCACGACTGGCGGAGCTGGGCCGCGGATGGCACATGTACGCCGTCGACCACCGCGGCCGCGCCATGCCCCTGGCCTACACCGACCCGGACCTGATCGGCGCCGGCCCGGCCGTCTATTGGTGGGGCACGAACGACGCGGCGGGCGTGGATCACACGCGCGGGTTCGTTTGGCCCTATCTGAGCGCCGAGCTGCGCGCCGCCGGGCTCTACGAGTGTCCCGACCAGCCCTGGGGCAGCTACGAGCCGCAGGGGGCGGCGGCGGCGATCACCAGCACGTATGGCTACAACGGGTATTACCTCTCGCCGCCGCACACGCCGGGATGGTCCGGCCAGATTCGGCAACGGCCCTGGCAGATGCTGGACACCCTGCCGATGCCGGGGATGCTGCTTGCGCTGGCCGATGCCATGATCGACCTGGGCGCCGACCGGCCCTTCAACTGCGCGCTTCTGGACCCGCCGCGCCTTTACGCCGGCGCGGGCCGCTGGACCCGCAACGAGTGCCCCACCACCTCCTTTCGGCATCGCGGTCGCGCCAACGCCGTCTGCGCGGATGGCCACGTCGACGCGTTCACGCCGCGCGGCGGCGAACTGTCGTCGCCGGGGTTCCGGATCGGGTCGATCGGGGCCGAGAACGACCCGTTCTACGTGCCCGACTGGCGCGAGTGGTAGCGCACGCCAAGCGCGGCACCGCGCGGAGCCGGCGACCCCGGGGCGCACGGTGCTGAGTCCGTCGGCGGTTTCGGAGCGGGGGGCCGGCCGCATCTGCCGATAGGGCAGGGGATGAACCCGCTTGAACCGACCCGCGTTCTGTTCACCAGCGGCGGCGGACCTGGCGCTTGGGGCCTGCTCAGCGCGCTGCGATCGATGCCGGGGCGCGCGGTGGTCGTTTTTGCGCAGGACCCCGACGATGGGGACACGCTGGGCACGGCGCTGGCCGACGGCCGGGCCAACCTCCCGCCCGCGACCGACGCCGACTACTGCGACCTGCTGCTGCGGTGGTGTCGGCGCCACGCGGTGGACGTGCTGATTCCGGTCCACGACGCGGAGCTGGTGCAGATCGCGCGGCGGCGGCACGAGTTCGAAGCGGCTGGGACGGCGGTGCTGCTGCCCCCGCTGGAGCTGGTCGCGCTGTGCGTGAACAAGGCCTCCCTGTACGCGCGTCTGTCGGGTAGCGAGTTCGTTCCCGCGTTCGCGATCGCACGCACCGCCGCGGAGCTGTCCGGCGCGGTCCGGATGCTCGGCTATCCGCGCGAGCCGGTGTGCGTCAAGCCGGTGAATCTGGCGGGCGGGCGCGGCGTGCACGTTCTCGACGCGACGGCGGACCGCTTTCGGGAGCACGTGCTGTCGAAACCGGGCGCGGCGCGGTGCACGGCGGAGGAGTTCGCCGCGATCCGGGCCGCGGGGCCCGAGCGATTCGACCTGCTGGTCGGCGAGTACCTGCCGGGCGACGAACTGGGGATCGACCTGCTGGCACAGGACGGGGAGGTGGTGGAGCTGGTCGTGCGGCGAAAGTGCGGGGCGGTGTTCAACGGGAACCCGATGCGGATGGAGTTTCGCGACCTCCCGTCGGAACGGGAGTGGGTGGGCCGCCTGACCCGCGAGCTGGGCCTTACCGGTCTGGTCAACGTGGACGCACGCTACGACGCGCAACAGCGGTTGCGGCTGCTGGAGATCAACCCGCGGCCGTCGGCCTGCATCGGCATGAGCGCGGCGCGAGTGCACCTGCTGGCGTGGTCGGTGGACCTGCTGCTGGGGGATCGGGCGATCGACCCGCGTCGCTACGTCGCCGGCATGCCGCCCGAGCGTGCCATGCGCGCCCTGGCGGACGTGGTCTTCACAGCGGGCGTGGCCCGGGTCACAACGCCCGGCACCGCGGAACGGATGCGGGCGGCCGTCGCGGAGCCGGCGCTGCCGGCGGACTGAGGGGCGGGCGATGCGGGTTCTCTGCCTGGCGGCACACCCGGATGACGAGACGCTCGGCGCGGGGGGAACGCTGCTGAGGGATCGCGCCGCCGGCGCCGAGACGCTGCTGGTCGTGGCGACCGTGGCGCACGAGCCGCGCTGGACCGCCGACGAGATCCGCAGCAAGCGCGAGGAATGCCTTGCCGCCGCGCGGATTCTGCGCGTCACGGACGTGCGGTTCCTGGAGTTTCCGACGATGCACCTGGCGTCGCTGCCGGCGATCGAGCTGTGCGAGGCGGTGCAGCGCGTGGTGTTGGACTGGCGTCCCGAGGTCGTCTACGCGCCGCCGTTCGACGACGTGAACACGGATCACAGCGCGCTTTTCGGAGCGGCGCTGGTGGCGACGCGGCCCGTGGGACAGGGCGGTCCGCGCACGCTCTACAGCTACGAGATCCCGCCTACGACGCGTTTCGCGGTCGCGCCGCGCTGGCAGGCCAACACGTACGTGGACATCGGCGAACACCTGGACGCCAAGCTGGCCGCGATGGCCGAATACCGCACCGAGCTGCGCCAGCCGCCGCACCCGCGCTCGCTCGACGGCGTGCGCGCCTTTGCGCGCGAGCGCGGCGCGTCGGTGGGCCTGGGCCACGCCGAGGCCCACATGCTCGTCCGCGCGCTGCGCTGATCGGGCGTCGCGCCCGGCGCTTGCGGGGGAGGGATTCTGGGACCACGCGTGCGGGAGCGAATGCGCGAAAAATGAGAAGGCGGCCTGGCAAC
Source organism: uncultured Planctomycetales bacterium (assembly GCA_964401365.1). GTDB lineage: Bacteria > Planctomycetota > Phycisphaerae > UBA1845 > Fen-1342 > CAYNYG01. The sequence continues at coordinate 71,188 of CAYNYG010000002.1, forward strand.
GGGCCGATGATCCCCGGGAATCGGCCGTTCCGGCCACGTGAGGTTCACCATGCCAGTTGCCGAGATCGCCCCGCTCGACCCGACGACCCCGGCGCTGCCGCCGACGCTGGCCAAGGCGCTCGAGAAGGTCACGGAAATCAGCGCCATCCCCGAGATCACGACCCGCATCATGGACGTGGTCGAGGACCCCAAGGCGACCGCGCGCGACATGCACGACATCGTCAAGTGCGACCCTGCGCTGGCCGCCCGCGTGCTCAAGGTCGTCAACTCGGCGTTCTACGGGCTGCCGTCGCAGATCGCCAACCTCGACCGCGCCATCATCATGCTCGGGCTCAGCGCGGTGAAGAACATCGCGCTGGCGGCGTCGATCTCGCGGCTCTTCACCCCCGAGCCGATCTGCGAGCAGTTCGAGGCGCGCGACCTGTGGAAACACTCGATTGCGGTGGGCGTGTGCTCGCGCCTGCTGGCCAAGAAGGTGACGCGCGAGTTCGCCGAGGAGGCCTTCGTGGCCGGGCTGGTGCACGACATGGGACTGCTGATCGAGCACCAGCTCTTCGGCGCCAAGCTGCGCCAGGTGGCGCTGCGCTGCTTTCACCAGTCCGAGGACTTCCGCGCCGTCGAGCGCGAGCTGATCGGCGCCGACCACGAGGCGTTTGGCGCCGCGCTGGCCGTCAAGTGGAAGTTCCCCCAGAGCCTGCGGAGCGCCATCGCGCACCACCACGACCCGGGCCAGCTCAATCCGGAGTTCCGCCGGCTGCCCGCCTTCATCCACGTGGCCGACGTCTGCTGCTGCCAACTCAAGCACGGCTTCTACCTGACTGCCGCGCACCAGTCGATCGCGCCCGCCGCGCTTCAGGACATCGGGCTGACGCCGGCCACGCTCGAGGCGACGTTGGTCGAGCTCCCGGCACGCATCGCCGAGACCGAGGCGGTCTTCAGCGACGCGTGAGACGCGGCGTCAGCGCGGGTCGGGCGGCGGACGGGACAGGAACCCGACGCTGGACGCGAAGCAGCGCTCCCGCAGGCGCGCCCGGTGCTCCGCGTCGCGCGACTCTTCGGCCTCCAGGTCGTCCAGGTTGGCCTGACACACGTCGCAGCCCAGCGTCCGAACGTGAAAGTCGACGTAGGTCTCCCATTCCTCGCCGAGCACGCCCAGCAGGTATCCCCCGAGCGTCGAGCGCTTCAGGCACGACACCCCCTCCTCGCGCCAGATGATGCCCAGCGTGCTGTCGCGCGCCAGGTCGGCCTCGGACCAGTCGGCCGCGAGCGATTCGCCCGCCTCGCCCGACCCGCCCGCCGCCGCCGCCAGCTTGCGGAGCGCCTCGATCGCGCGGAACTTGATCCCGGCGACCGCGGGCTGTGCCAGCTTGAAGCGCTCCGCGGCCTCCTTGTTCCGCAGCCCGGCGACGACCAGGGACTCCAGCACCATCAGGTCGGTGAAGCGAAGCTGCTCGCGAACCTGCGAAACGAACTGGCGCAGGGCGGACACGAGTGCGGCCCGTTGCGTGGCGACGTGCTCGCGCCCGGCGAGATGGTCGCTGGGCGTCTGCGGATCGACCGGGAGCCGATCGGCGGCATCCAGCGCCGCGTCGTCGAGCACGTCCGCGCGCTCCAGGCTCTGGCGCCAGCCTTTCGGTTGCCGCCGGAACTGGTCGTGCAGCTTGTGCCGCAGGATGGCGAACAGATAGGTTTCAAGCGACCGCGTCCGGTCGAAGTTGGGAAGGCTTCGCAGCAGGCCGAGGAACGTTTCCTGGACGATGTCCTCGGCGTCGCCGGGCTGCGCCAGCATTCGCCGCGCGAAGGCCAGCAGCCGCCCTTCGTAGCGTTCGATGACCTGGCGCCAGGCGCGGTCATCCCCGCGCTGGACTGCGTCGATCAGGAATCCGTCCGCTTCGCTGGCCGACATGGTCGCGCGCCGCCTGGCTGCCGCGCCGCGGACCCGGCGGCGGCGCGGGCGGGAACGGGAAACGGCCCGCGCCCGATTCAGATCACAATCGTATTCGACGCGCGCCGCGCGGGCCAGAAGATCAGCGCCACGGCGAGGAGCTGCGCCGCGGCCGCGGCCGCCAGCCACGCCCCACCGTCGGAAAGACCGGACAGCGAGCGATTCTGAAGCAGGCTTTGCAGGTCGGCGTTGAGCGGTCCCATGAGCTGGTGTACGACGATGCCGGTGAAGGCCGCGCCCAGCAGCGCCCGGCGGCGGTGAGCGCCGTCGAAGCGGCGCGCCAGCACGAGCAGGATCCCGCCGGCGACGATGGGGGCCAGGACGAGGTTGCGCGACAGACGGCGCTGATGCACGGTGCCATCGCCGTCGGTGACCGTAACGAGGCCCTGGCGGATGGTTACGCTGCGGTCGTCGCCGTCCACTCGGATCGGAACGGTGTAGAGCAGCAGCGGGGCGGCGATGCCGACGACCAGCAGCAGCTTCCCGACGAACGCCAGTCCGGCCTGCGCCGTCTGGCCGACAAACGACGGCGCCGCCGGGAGCGTGTCGGGGTCCGGCGGACCCGCGGGTTGGGTCGGCGGCGCGGACTCGGCCGCGCCGGGCGACGGCGTCGAGGGCCACCAAAACCCGCCGACCGCCCGGGCGCGCATCGCGCCGACGCGGACGCGCAGCGCGGATCGCCACGCCCGCGCCGGACCGGCGGTCGGCCAGCGTCCAGCGCTGGAACGCGCCGCGGCCCACGCCGGCCTCGATCCGGGCACGCACAGGCACACCAGCGCGATCACGCCCCCCACGACCAGCGCGAACACGACGGCGGCCCGCTCCCCGCCTTCGAGCTTCTGAAAGGAGACGATGCCGATCATGCCCGACACCAGCGTCAGTCCGGCCGATACCGCGGCCCACCGCAGCGTGCCGCGCCACAGCGGAAGCCGGTAGCGCTGAAACGCCTTGCGGGCGGCGAAGATCAGCCACGACGCACACCCCAGGGTCGCGAACAGCAGTGCGGAACGCGTTGTGTCGTAGTCCCGGTTGCGCTGGGCCGCGAATTCCCAGGACCAGAACGCGTGCAGCAGTTTTTCGTCCGACCAGTGTGGTTCCTGCGTCTTGGCCCAGGCCTGGGCGGCGAACAGACCGTCGTGCCAGCTCTCGTCCGGCGGAGCCGGAACGCTGGGCCGGCCGCCCATCGCCAACAGCGCAAAGAAGCATCCCAGCCCCACCGCCAGCAGCAGCGTTGCCATCGCGCCGAACAGTCCGCGCAGCACGCCCGACACCGGCACCGGGCTCACACCGCCGCTCGTCAGGGGCGCGGACGGGACGGAGTCGGAAGGCGCGGCCTCCGCGGCCCGTCGGGCCGCGTCCGCCGCCGACGCGGGCCAGCCGCGCGGCGCACTGGGCTCCCCGCGCTCGGGCGTCGTCGTCTCCCCCGCGCTGTTCGCGGGCGACGTCGCCCCCCCGCGCCGCAGCGGCCACATGCCCGCCGCGGCCTGAACCGCCAGAGAGACCGTCGCGCAGAGCGCGGCCGGGATGAACGGGGTGGGGGTGTCGGCGATGGCGCCGCCCACCAGCCCGATGATGCCGGGCCACCAGGCCTCACCGCCCTGCACCTTGCCGCGCCGCCCGGCGTCGATGCGCTGGCGCCAATCGCACAGCGCCATCATGGCGATCATCGGGATGATGATCCGCTGGAATTCCTCGGGAGAGATACGCGAACCGCGCAGCTCCCCGGCCAGCGCCACGGCCGGCAGCATGAACAGCGCGCCGATCCCGGCCCGGGCCAGCTTGTCGATCGCCGTCTCGGCGACGGCGCGCCCGCGCGGGGCGTAGTAGTAGCTCAGCAGTGCCGCGGCCGACGCCCCAAGCTGATAGAGCAGGAAGACGAACACGAACTCGACCGGGTCGCGCAACGACCGCCGCATCACGAACGTCAGCCCGATCGACACCGCCAGCATCGCTCCCAGCACGATCGCCGTGATCGCGACGCGCCCGCGCGGCACGGGCGGCGGAATCGAGACCGGAACCCCCGCCGGCGCGGGTGGCCGAGGTGGTGGCGTCGGGGCGGCGCCCCGCCGGCCCATGAGCTTCTGCTCCCATTTTTCGGTCTTTCGCTGGAATTTCTCGGCCAGGTCCTCGGCGCGTCGCTCCAGCCGCGACGACAGCTCATCGAGCCGCGCCACGCTGTGTACGTCCAGCGCCGGGATGGGGGGCGGCGGGGGCGTGCCCGTCACCGTCCGGTCCGGGTCGGCCGCGCCGGTGCGCGGGACGGAGGTGAGCGTGTTGGGGTCGAATGCGCTGAGGCTCTCGTTGACGCCGGCGGCGCTCAGGACCGCGTGCATCAACTCGTTGACGTCCTGATACCGATCCTTGGGGTCCTTGGCCAGCGAGCGGGCGATGACGGCCGCGAAGGGCTCGGGCACACCGGACAGGTCGGGCCGCTCGCTGAGGTGCCGCATCAGGATTTCGCCCATGCTGGACCCGGCGAAGGGCAGCCGGCCTGTGAGCATCTCGTAGGTGATGACGCCCAGAGCGTAGATGTCGATGGCCTTGGTGTAGCTGCCCGAGCCGATCTCCGGCGCCATGTAGTGGACCGTCCCCACGCTGACGGTCTGGCCGCTGTGCTTGCTGACGGAGATGTGCTTGCTGAGGCCGTAGTCCCCGATCTTCACGTACCCGTCGTCGTAGAAGATGTTCCCAGGCTTGAGGTCGCGATGGACGATGCCGCGGTCGTGCAGGTAGCTGAGCCCCTTGCAGATGCCGTTGAGAAAGAACGCGGTCTTCTGCCGCCCCAGGCCGCCCGGCTCGGCCACCAGCAGGTCGCGCAGGGAGGGTCCGCTGACGTACTCCATGATGACGAAAGGCTCCCCGTCGGGGCCCTTGCGGACGTCGTAGACGGTGATGAGATGCGGGCTCTTGATGTTCATCACCATCGAGATGCCGCGCAGCTCGATCTCGGCGTTGTCGCGCAGGTACTTGAGGGCCACCTGCTTGCCGGAGTCGGTCAGGGCGTAATAGACCTCGCCGAACCCGCCGCGCCCCACCGCGCGCTGGACGGTGTACCCGTCGAGGGGGCGATCACCGTGCTTGTACGTGTAGGCCAAGGCAGCCTCCTCGCTTCCGTCCAACCCGCGACCCGCCGTCGCCGACGCGGTCACCCGTCGCGATCTACGTCACAGAACGACCGGTGTCGCGATAGGCCTTCAGCGTCAGCCTCAGGTCACCCATCTCCCGCGTCTGGCCCAGAGGCAGCTCCTCGGCCTCGCGCGAGGCGCCGCGGTCGTGCAGCGGCCGGCGGCGGACCATGACTCGCGCGCCGCGCCGGAACAGCACCAGGCGGCAGTCGCCCTCGCGCGTCCGGACGTGACACCCCGGATCCGGGCCGACCAGACACGTGTCCTTGAAAAGCACCACGCGCTCGACGTCCTGCGACAGGCGACAGCGGTCGCCCAGCACCAGGACCGCCGACTCGCAGCGGTCCCCAGGCTTGCAGAACACCATCTTGGCGCTGCGGCCCATCACCAGTCGATCGCCGTCGCGCAGCAGCGCCCGCCGCACCGGGCGGCCGTTGACCTGCACCGGCCCCAGCGCGATGAGAAAATAATCCTCGCCGTTGCGGGTGATCTCGGCATGGTGCGAGTGGAGGTCGGCGGGGATGGGAATGTCGACCGGGCCTCCGCTTCCGGCGCGACCCACGCGCACCGTGTCGCGATTCGTAAGCATGATGCTTCCCGTGCCGTCGACCAGCAGCAGCAGCGGGTCGACCTCGCGTGCGTCCGGCGGCGAGACGGTCTCGCCGAGCATGCCCGGATTATCGCCGGGCACCCCGGGCGGCGCCGTTCCAAATGCCAGCGATTTTTGCAGGGCCGCCTCCACAAGTCCCAGCGGGGACGCCAGGAGGCGGTCACGCGCAGCGATGATCTGATCGAGCGCGGACAGCGCGTCGCCCAGCCACGCCGTCTGCCGCGCCAGCCCGCTGAGCCGCAGAAGCTCGCCGCGAGCGCCGGCGTAGTCGCCGCGGCCCAAGCGGGCGGCGGCGGATTGGATCAGGTGGGCCATGGATCGGAACTCGTCCAGCGAGGAATCGAGGCGCGTCAGGTCACGAAGTCGGCGGGCCGCGTCGGTAAACCGGTCCAGACGCCCCTGGTCCAACCAGTCCCGCAGCGCCCGGCGGCACGCGTCCACGGTCTGCCGCACGCACTCGCCCGCCGACGGGCCCAGGTGCGCGGCGCTCGCCAGCAACCGTCCCGCGCCGAGTGCGTCGCCGTCCCGCAGCCGGGCGCGGGCCTCGTCGACCAGCGCGTCCGCCGCGGCATTGTCGCGGGCCCGCTCCGTAGCGCCCGCACCGGGTGGCACGTCGTTCACACCCCCAGTTGGGGAGGCCCTCGGCCCGACCCGCGTGATCTCGAGCGGGTCGGCACCGGCGTTGCGTTCGGGCGTGGCGCGGGGAGCGCCGGTCAGAATCGTCAGCACGCGGTCGCGCAACTCCGCGGCCTCGTCCGTTATGCGGCACACGGCGGCAATCCGGTCCACGTCCCCGAGCGCCTCGATGTTGCGCCCGCCCTGAACGTGAAGCCGGGCCCGCGCCAGAAGGGCGCGCGCGAGCTGATCCAGCACCCGCGCCGCGCTGGGCTCCCGCAGCATGCCCGGCTCGGTCGCTAGGCGATAGGCTTCGTCAATCCGCCCGGACGCCAGGGCGTGCTCGACGTTCTGGATTCGGTTTCGCAGCCAGCGGCCGAGCATGGCAGCCCTCGAGTTTGGGTCGGTTCGTGGCCGGAACTGCCATTCCGACAACGAGTTACGGCGCCGCCGCGCCGACCGGGCGTCGGTCCGGGAGCGCTTCGCAGGAGTATTCGCCGATTGCAGACGGATATTGTGGGCGCCAGCCGGCTTCCGATCCACGCCGCCAGGATCGCACGCGTTCCGACCGCGCGCTATCATGCACGCGCGGCGCAATTCGACTTCTTCATTGCCGCGGTGAAAGGACGGCGACATGGTTGCGGCATTCCTGCTGCTGCTCCTGGCGGACCATCCGCGCGACCCCTGGGTGGTGCGGTCGGTTCTCGACGACCGCCCGCGAATGGTAACGCTCGCGCTGCGGCCGGGTTTCTGCGTCGCCTACGACGCGACGACGTGCGGACTCTACAAAGCGTGGCGCGGCGAGGTCGTCTTTCAGGGGGCGGTCTACGACACCAACCACGGGCCCACGCCGGTTTCTCGCGGACAAGCCCTGCTCACGTCGCGCGACGCGGTCGCGTGGTCCGTAACGGCGGGGGAAAAGCCCGTCACGGCGACGGCGCAGTTCAACGGGTATTCGTTCGCGGGGGACGTGGTCACGCTGCGCTACACCCTGCAACTGGCCGACAACCGGCGGATCACGATCCGCGAGACGCCCGAGGCCGTCGACGCCGGCGGTGCGACCCGGGGGCTGCGGCGCCGGATCGAAGTCGGCGCGATCCCGGAGGGAATGAGCGTGCGCGTGGAGCTGGGGATCGGCGACGCCCGGACACTCAAGGTCTCACACGAGGGCGTCGGACGACTTGCGACGCCGGACGACGATCCGGCCACGTTCGCACTCGTCGTGGACCGGCCGGGACGTTGCGTCGTTACGTTCGAGTCGCAAAACTGAGGATCGCGGGGAGTCTTGCGGCAACCGCGCAAGCTGGTTCGCATGCGGGCGGGGGGCGCGCTTGCGGATACCGAAAGTCCGAAAAACCCGCGGATTTTCCTTGAGTCGCGTTGGCACCGCTCGTTAGGATGGGTTCCACTGGGGTGGGGTGCCGGTCAATCGGGCAGCGCCGGCGGTCCTTGCAGCAATTCGGTTCGGCGCGAAAACGTGCGCCCCCGGCACGCCGACTGCGCTGAGTTTCTTGATAGGAGCGACACGCACGACGCCGCGAGCGTTCGCGGCTGCGCTCCATTGGGCACGTCCCATTCGGGATAGGAGAAACCGAGATGCCAAGACCCGTTCGCTATGGCTGCGCGCTACTGGGCTGCGCGGCGCCGCTGCTCTTGGCGGCCGCGGCCCCGCCGCCCGCGTTTCCGCCGGCTCCGCCGATCGTACCCGAACAGACGGTCGATACGGGGAGCCTCCAGGTTGTCAACGTTCCGATGACGCTGAACGGCCAGCCAGTCGGCGGGGGGACTGCCGGCGTGTGTCCGCTGGTCTACCAGAACAATGTCTCCCCCTACTTCCGATCGGGCCTTAATCCCGTTCGCGCCCTCGATGACATTTCTTTCACCCCCGGCCCGGGCAGCGGTGGCCCGGTCGACGTCGACAGCATCAACGTCGGATTCGTCATCCTGGGGACTGACCCCGCCCCGGCGTTCGACGTCGAGTTCACGATCTACGACACGCTCTCCCCGAGCAGTACGCCGGTAAACAGCGATCCGTTGCCCCCGACCTATCGGATCGGGGTGGCGGCCGGACTTACGCCCGGTGCCTGGCTCACCGGGACGGTCACGCTTCCGACGCCGATCACGGTGCCCGACGACGGCGGCGCGATCGACGTGCTGTTCTTCGAGGCCGGCTCGGGGACGCCGTTCAGCCTGGCCACACACCTGTTCGCCGGGGGTGGCGTCACCATCGGGTCCAGCGGTGACGTCTACTGGCGTGACGTCAACGGAAACGGCGAATACAGCTCCGACGAATCCCGTTTCTTCGGCGGACCGCCCAACCTGGCGAATTTCTATCTCGAACTGGGCGGCTGCCCGGCCAGCTCGCCCTGCATCATTGATCCCGGGATCGACCTGTTCAGCACCCCCGGTGGCGGAACGACCTACGACGAGCACCCGATTCCGGCTAACTTCTTCGGTCCGGGTTCCGACCCGTTCGTCGGACGCATCATTCTCGTCGGTCAGCCGCTCAACACGCAGCCGCCCGGAATCCTCGGCGCTACCGATACCATCGTTCGCCGCAACGGGCCCGTGTTCCTGCCCGATCCCGACTCAGCCGGGCAGATTCCCATCGAGATCGTCGCGCTGAACCTGGTCAGCGTTCAGCCCATCGTCGTGACCTACAACGGCGGAACCAATCCGGAGCTCTGGAACGTCCAGGTCAATCTCTCGCGCGCCGCGCCGCAACTCCCCGGCACGATGACCATCGTGCGCGGACCGTGCGGCTGCGAAGACGGCGGGTCGTTCAGCTCGACGCTGCCGGTCCTGCCGAAGCTGAGCTTCTCGCGTCTGGGGCCGCCCGGGTTCGTTGAGCTCGATTTCGGCGCGTTCGGACTGCCGCCGCTCGAATTCTGCGGCGTCAGTCGCTGGCTCCCGAGCGATCCCGGTTTCGGCATCACCGTGGCGCCCCCCGGCGTACTGGTCGACCACGACGGCGACCCCGGCACGCCCGACGTCGACTGCGGTCCGGGCACCAGCAACTTCATCCCCGGCTTGCGGGCCGACCGCTGCGGCGACGACTGCACCGAGCCACCGCAGAAGAAGAAGCGCCTGACCGAAGAGGAAGAGCAGCTCGCGGCGCACGGCGTGCTCCCCGCCGAGCAGCAGGAAGGCGATAACGACCTGGACGGCGTGCCCGACATTGCCGACAACTGCCCGAACCTGTTCAATCCGCTTCAGGAGGACAGCGACGGCGACGGCGTGGGCGACTTCTGCGACCCGTGCCCGTTCGACTACAACCCCGAAGGCTGTCCCTGCCCGCCGCCTCCTCCGCCGTGCTCGGACTCGCCGAACTGCGACACCAATTGCGATGGCACGATCAACGGGCAGGACATCGGTCCGTTCATCGACGCCTTGCAGGGCATCCCGCCTCCCTGTCCCTGCGGCGTCGATACGAATGACGACGGGTCCATCAACGGTCAGGACATCGGCAATTTCATCGATTGCCTGGCCGGCGTCAGCCTGTCGAAGATCCGCGAGACCAAGCCCTGCGACGGGTCCTACTGCGTGTACCGCATCAAGTCCAGGAAGGGCAACGGCTGCCCGGACATCGGCATCAACTCGTTGATCTGCATCAAGTGTCCGCCGAACACGAACGATTGCCCGACGACCACGCAGTACAAGCTGGTCGACGAGAACGGCAACACGCTTTGCAACGGTGATTGGAAGCTCGAGAACAACTCCGCCCAGTGCAAATCGTGCAACTCCAAGAACAAGAAGCGATACGAGTTCGTCCCCTGAGCGGTGAATCCGCCAGGTTGCCCGCACGGGTCCTGCGCACGTGCGGCGACGAACGGTAGGACGTAGATCCACGACGAGCCGGCGCGACCGAATGGGTCCGCCGGCTCGTCGCGCGCCGCCGACCGCGCGCCGGAATCGCGCCCAACTTCGACGCCGGCACTTGCCACGCGCGCCGCGCGCGGTTAAGATTCAGACAACCACTACATGTGGGGTAGTGGTGCGCACGCATCGCAACGATTAGCGCGGTCAACGCCGAACGCCGGAACCGATGTACCTGAGCCGAATCGTACTGCACGGCTTCAAGAGCTTCGCGGATCGAACCGAGTTCGATTTCGGCGCCGGCGCGACCGTCATCGTCGGCCCGAACGGGTGCGGCAAGAGCAACGTTGTCGACGCCGTCAAGTGGGTGCTCGGGGAGCAGTCGGCCAAGAGTCTGCGCGGCACGCGCATGGCGGACGTGATCTTCGCCGGTGCGCGGAACCGCAAGCCCGCCGCCGTCGCGGAGGTCGCGCTCGTTTTCGACAATGCGGACCGCCGCCTCGCCAGCGATGCCGACGAGGTCCAGGTGTCGCGCCTGCTGTATCGCAACGGGGACAGCGAATACCGGCTCAACAACCAGGTGTGCCGGCTGCGCGACATCCGCGACCTGTTCCTCGACACGGGCGTGGGCATGGACGCCTACAGCATCATCGAGCAGGGCCGCGTGGACGTGCTGCTTCAGGCCAATCCCGTCGAGCGGCGCGAAATCTTCGAAGAAGCCGCCGGCATCTCCAAGTACAAGGTCCGACGCCTCGAGGCCGAGCGGAAGCTCGAGCGCTCACGGCAGAACCTGCTGCGGCTCAACGACGTGATGGAGGAGGTCGAGAAGCAGCTCCGCAGCGTGAAGCTGGCCGCGGGCAAGGCGCGCAACTACCAGCAGTACGACGCGCGCTTGCGCGAGCTGCGCTCGGCGTTCTACCTGTCCGAGTACCACCGCCTCGTGCAGGCGCAGGTGCGGCTCGAATCCGCCGTCGCCGATGGCGAGGCGCGCGTCGCGGCACAGCGGGACGCGCTGCTCGCGGGGCAGGCCGTGGTGGCCGAGCTCGAGACCATGCTGGGCAACGCGCACGAGCTGATTTCGACGTGCGAGGCGCGTAGCGGCGAGCTGCAGGCCGAGTTGAGCGCCCTCGCCGAACGGATGGCGCAGGGCGAGCAGCGCAGCCGCGACTACGCCGGGGACGCCGACCGTCTGGCGCGGCGCGGCGCAGAGCTGGACGCGGCGGCCGGCGAGATCTCGCAGCGCATCGCGGATGCGTCCGAGGCGCTGGCGGCGCTGCGCGAGCGGGTCGAGTCGGGCGGTTTGCGGCTGACCGAGCTGGGCGAGACCGGCCGTGCCGCGGGCGAGCGGCGCGAAGCGGTCCGACAGGCGCTGGACGAGGCGCGCCACGCTGCCTTCGAAGCCGCGCGGCGTGAGGCCCTGCTGCACAACCAGCAGGAGAACGTGGCGGCGCAGCGGCGCGCGTGCGAGGGCCGGGCCGGTGCGTTGGCGGAGCGGCGCCAGCAACTGATCGACGACGCCAACCGCAGCGCCGCCGAGCGTGAGGCGACGCAGCGCCAGGCCGCGGCGCTGGAGCGCTCGCTGGCGGACCAACGCGAGCGCCTGGCGCAGATCGAGAGTTCCCTGGCGGCGTTGCGGCTTGAACGCGACCGGCTCAGCGAGCAGGTGGCGGCGGCGCGCGAGGCGCGCAGCGCCCTGCTCTCGCGGATCGCCGTCCTCGAGGACATGGAGCGCCGCCTTGAGGGCGTCGGCGACGCGTCCCGCGCCGTGCTCTCGTGGCAGGACGCCGCGGCCTGCGGCGCCGAGCCGAGCGGCGGGGTGCTCGGTCTGGTGGCCGACCTGTTCCGCGTCGACGACCCGCGCGTGCACCTGCTGGACGGGCTGCTGGCAGGCTTCGAGGACCACGTGGTGGTCGCCGACGCTTGTGCGTTTCTGGCCGAGTTGTCGCGACGCGAGCCTCTGACGGGCCCGGTACACGTGCTGGCGCTGGACCGCGCGCCGGCCCGTGCCCTCCCGCCCGGCGAACGTGATCGCCCGGGTGTCCTCGGCGCCGTTCGCGACTGGGTCCGCTGCGAGCCGCGGCTGGAAGCGCTGGCCGACGCGCTGTTCGGCCCGATCGTCCTGGTCGATTCGGTTGAGCGCGGCCTGGCGCTGGCGGCGCAGTGCTTGCACGCGGGGTGGTTCGTGGCGCCCGACGGTACCGCGGTCGGCCCGGACGGACGGCTGTTCGTCGGGCCGCAGCGCCGCGCGGCTGGCCTGATCAGCCGCAAGGCCGAGCTGCGCCAGTTGCGGACCGATCTGGACGACCTCGAGGCCGGTCTGGCGGGGATGGAGCGGAGCAAGGCGGCGCTGGCGTCGCGGTGGGCCGACGACGACCTGGCGCGGCGCGAGCTGGCGGCGCAGATTCAGCAGACTGACAAGCACATGCTCCAGGCGCAGGCGCAGCTCGTGCGGCTGGCCGACGACGCACGCCGCATGGACGACCTCGTGGCGCAGCTCGATCGCGAGGCGGTGGCGGCGCAGTCGTCCATCGAGGAGCTGGACCGCGATGCGCAGCGCCTCGCGGAGGAATGCGAGCGCGTCCGCGCAGCGCGGTGCGAAGCCGACGCGTTTCTGGAGCAGCGCCACGCCGATCTGGCCGTCGCCGAGGCGGAGCTGGCCCGGGTGGCCGACACCTTGACCGCCGCGCAGGTGGAGCAGACGCGGCAGTCGGAGCAGCGCCGCGCGGTGGAAGACGCGCTGCGGCGGCTGACCGAGCAGCGCGAGTCCGTCGTAGCCGAGCGTACGCAGACGGCGCAGGCGGCCGCGCACGTCCAGGCGCGGCACGAGCAGCTTCGCACGGAGCTGGACGCGGCGGCGGAGCGCCGCGCGGCCCTGGGTCGCGACGTGGAGCAGGTGCGGCTGGAGCTGGAGCGGCTGCGCTCGAATCGCCAGAAGATCCGCGACGACCTGGATGAACGGGCCGCCGCGGCCCGCGAGGCGCAGGGCGACGCGAGTCGGCGCGAGGACGAGCTGCACGCGCTGCGGGTCGACCTGCGTGAGATCGAGGTGCGGCGCGAGACCCTGGCGCAGCGCGTGCGCGACGAGCTGTCGGTGGAGCTGGGCGAGCTGTATCGCTCGTATCAGGACAGCGAGCAGGACTGGGACGCGGTGCGCGAGGAAATCGAATCGCTGCGGCTCAAGATCGAGCGCCTGGGCAACGTGAATCTCGACGCGCTCCAGGAGCTGGAGGAGCTTCAGCCGCGCTATGACAACATGGCCGCGCAGCGCAGCGACCTGGTGGATTCGATCGCGCGGATCGAGCAGCTCATCGACGAGCTCAATCGCGACTCGTGCGAGCGCTTTCTGGCGACGTTCGAGGCGATCCGCGGGCACTTCGGGGAGCTGTTCCGCAAGCTGTTCGGGGGCGGCAAGGCCGATATCATTCTCGAGGACGCGGAGCAACCGCTGGAATGCGGGATCGAGGTGATCGCGCGCCCGCCGGGCAAGGAGGCGCAGTCGATTTCGCTGCTGTCGGGCGGGGAAAAAACGATGACGGCGGTGGCGCTGCTGCTGGCGGTGTTCCAGAGCCGGCCCTCGCCCTTCGCGATCATGGACGAGGTCGATGCGGCGCTGGACGAATCGAACAACGAGCGGTTCAACCGCGTGATCCGCGAGTTCCTGAGTCTTTCGCAGTTCATCATCATCACCCACAGTAAGATCACGATGCAGTGCGGCGACGCGCTCTACGGTGTCACGATGGAGGAGGAGGGGGTGAGCAAGCGCGTCGGCGTGCGATTCAGCGAGCGTTTGGATACGCCAGCGTTGGCGTAGCGTTTCATGTCCCCTTTTGGAGTGGTCTCCGATGGCTAAGAAGAAGGCCAAGAAAGCGGCCAAGAAGTCGGCCAAGAAGAAATCCGGCAAGAAGTGATGCGGATTTGAGCCGACGGAATGAGACCGTGGACCAGCAGGCGCTTCGCCGATGATTGAGATGACTACCAGGTCGCTGCGACCGCCGCCGGGCGCCCGGGGCGCCCCCGCAAGCGCGGATGAGCGCGCGACCGTCTCTGCGCCACAGCGGCCCCGTCCGCACGAACTCGAGTCGGACCGGGGCGCCAGAACAGTCAGTTAATCAACGGCATTCCAAGGCGGCGCTGCCGATCCACAACCCTTGTTCCTGCGGACGCGATTCCTCGGGTCGCCCGTTCGGCGCACATCGCGGAGACTGCCTCGCGAGTGCTGTGCGTGCGCCCGGAATCGCGTCCGTACGCTCCTCTCTTCCAACCCGGTGCAGCAGCACCGCGCGCCGATTGAACCCCGCAACCCTGTCCGCTATCGTTGCGCGGATGCCCCCGGCAACGTGCCCGCCTGCGACATCTCCGACCCGCCCGGGTCGCGCGACATGAGTCTTGCGCCCGGCGGCCAGCCTGGTACGTCCCCCGGGGGGCTGCTCGCGGCACGCCGTGATCGTCCCCCGCCAAAGCGCGAACAGTGGCGCGCGCTGACGCGCATGCTGCGCCTGGTCTATCCCCACCGACGCGCCATGGCCTGGGGGCTCGTGCTGGGATTCGGCGTGGCGGCCACCTACGCCACCAGCCTGATGGGAATTCTTCCCGTCCTCAAGATCGTGGTGGAACGCCAGCCGTTTGCAGTCTGGCTTCAGGAAAAGGCCGCGCGACACCCCGGCTGGTGGTCCGGGCCGCTGCGATCGGTCGGCGGCTGGTTTCCCAGCGCAGACAGCGCCGCCGCGCGGATGCAGTCGCTGCTGATCGTGCTGGCGGCGCTGCTGCTGCTCAACGTGGTAGGCAACATCCTGCGCTGCCTATCCCAATACCTCGTGCTGTACGCGTCGAACCGGGCGGTCATGGACCTGCGCCGCGCCATGTACCGCAAGGCGCTGCGGCTTCCGCTCGTGCACGTCGCCGCGAACGTCTCCAACACCGTCAGCCAGTTCATGTCGGACGTGCGCGAGCTGTATCTGGGGATCGTCACGCTGTTCGGAAAGATCGCCCGCGAGCCGCTGAAGGCCGCGTGCGTGCTGGCCGCCGCCATCGTCATGGACTGGCGTCTGACGCTGGTGGTGCTGGCGATCGCCCCGCTGGCGATCGGGCTGCTCTGGTACTTCGGCCGGCGGGTGCGGAAGGCGACGGTCAGGCTCCTCGAAGGCTATGGCGTGATGCTCGGGGCGCTCGAGGAGACGCTTCAGGGGGTGGCGGTGGTCAAGGGCTATGCGCAGGAGGGACACGAGCGGCGCCGCATGTGGAAGCTCGAGCGCCGCATGCTCCGCCAGCAGAACCGCCTCGCCTGGGTGGAGGCCGTCAGCTCCCCGCTGATCGAGGTGATCGGGCTGTGCGTGGCGGCGACCGGCGTCGTGTGGCTGGCGTCGCGCACGTTCTCGGACCCGGCCGCATTCCCGCCCGACCGGTTCATCACCATGGTCGTGCTGCTCTCGGCGATGCTGGACCCCGTCCGCAAGGTGGCCAACGTGTACAACGTGGTGCAGCGCGCCGGAGCGGCGTCTCACCGCATCTTCGCGTTCCTCGACGGTCCCGAAGAGCGCTCGCCGCGCCCGGCCCGGCCCGTCCCGACCGGATCGGTGGACGTGCGCTTCGATCGGGTCGTTTTCCGATACCGCCCGGATGCACCCCCGGCCGTGAGCGACGTGACCTTCGACGTCGAGGCAGGTTCGTGCGTGGCCGTCGTCGGCCCCAACGGGAGCGGCAAGTCGACGCTGCTGCGGCTTCTGCCGCGCTTCCTCGACCCGCAGTCCGGCGCGGTGCTGCTGCGCAACGTGGACGTGCGCTGCATGGAGCTGCGCGCGCTGCGGCGGCAGATCGCAATCGTCTCGCAGTCCCCCGTGATCTTCGCTCGAACCGTGCGGGAGAACATCGCCTACGGGTGTCCTTCCGCTGGCGACGAGGAAATCCGCGCTGCGGCACGCAAAGCCTACGCCGCCGAATTCATCGAATCCTGGCCTCTGGGATACGACACGGTGCTCGGGGAGTTCGGCGCCAGCATCTCGGGCGGACAGCGGCAGCGCATCGCGATCGCCCGGGCTTTTCTGAAACGCGCCTCGCTGCTGGTCTTCGACGAGGCGACCAGCGAGGTCGACGCCGACAGCGAGCACAAGATTCACATCGCCCTCGCAGAGCTGCGCCGCGGAAAGACCACCTTCCTGATCGCCCACCGGCACACCGTCATGGACATGGCGGATCGGATCGTGGTCATGGACGAGGGGGCGCTGGTCGACCACGGCACGCGCGACGCGCTGCTGGCTCGCTGCCCGCTGTTCCAGGCGCTCTACGGCGTGCGCGGAGCGAGCGCCGCCCTGCCCACGGGTTGAGCAGCCGTCACAGCGTGACCCGCGGGCGGGCGCGCGACGGTCGCCGCGCCCCCGCCGTGAGCCGTCTCAGCCAGAAGCCGATGCCGACGACGGCGGCGCCCGCGACGAGTGCGGCCTGCTGCTTCCATCCCAGTCCGGCGCTCGACGTGACGACGATGATGTCACCGCCCGACGCCAGCGCCAGCACCCCAAGCCCGATAATGGCGAACACGTCGACGCGCAGCAGCGCCGCCAGGACCACGAGAAACATGCCGGCGCCGACGCCGATCTGTTGATACAGCCCGAACCCCTTGTGCGTGCGCAAGTGAAACATGTCGCCCAGACCGCCGACCAGCATCAGCAGAATGCCCGTAATCACGAAAACCGTCCCGAAGCTGAGCCGTTCCGACGGATTGAACGGCGCGGCGGCCGGACGGAACGCATCGGCGCATCGGAAGCAGAACGTGTGAATCAGCGGTTCGCCGTCCGAGTAGCCCTCGAGCACGCGTACCCGCGCCGCGCCGCCGCACGATTCGCAGGTCCGCACGGTCTCGCCATCGGACACCGGCGTCGGGTTGCTGGTGGCGGTTCCCATAATTCGTCCGACCCCCGGCGGCCCCGCTCGGGGGTATCTCATTCTAGGCGGGACGGAGCCTCCTCCGACAGGCAACCGCCCCAAGGCGTCCACCGGCCGGCGGCGTATACTCCCGGCGACATCGTCGCCACGACGTTGGCCAAGAGGCGCATGGTCCCATGCAGGATTCCCATCCCATTCCACAGGACCAGCACGACTACGTGCTCGGCACGGACGAGGCCGAGCTGCACCGCCTGGGTCTTCAGCATCGCCTCTGGAGCGCTCAGGCCTTCGATGCCTGGGAACGCGCCGCGTTTCGACTCGGCCAGCGCCTGCTCGACGTCGGTTGCGGCCCGGGTCACGCGACCTTCGACCTGGCACAGCTCGTCGGACCCGCGGGGCGCGTGGTCGCCGTCGACGCGTCCGAGCGCTTCATCCGACACCTTGCGGCCCAGAGCGCGGCGCGCGGGCTGCACCACGTCGACTCCCGCGTGGCCGACGTTCAGAACCTCGACCTGCCCCCCGATTCGCTCGACGGCGCGTACACGCGCTGGGTGCTGTGCTTCGTGCCCGATCCCGAGGCCGTCGTGCGCAGCGTCGCGCGCGCCCTTCGGCCGAACGCGGCGTTCGTCGTGCACGACTACGTGAACTACCACCAGATGCTGCTCGCCCCCCGCAGCGACGCGTTTCACACCGCCGTGCGGGCCGTCGACCGCGCGTGGCGCGCCAGCGGCGGCGACCCGGACGTCGCGCAGCGGCTGCCGGGCATGTTCGACCGCTGCGGGCTGCGCGTGGCGGACGTCCGCCCGCTCACCCGTGTCGCCCGGCCGCATACCCCGTTGTGGCAGTGGCCCACGACGTTCTTCTCCAGCTTCCTGCCCAAGCTGGTCGAGAGCGGCGCACTGACCGCGGCGGAGAAGGCCGCTTTCGACCGCGACTGGGCGGATCGCTCGCGCGACCCCAATGCCTACTTCGTCACCCCGCCGATGCTCGAGATCATCGGCGTGAAGCACTGAATCGCGCGGCGTTACACTGCCGCACCGATGGCAACGCACGGCTTCATCCCGGTGCCCATCCCCGCCGCGCCGCGCGGGGCGCTGGCCGGCCGGCGGGTCGCGTTCACCGGTCGCCTCGCATCCATGCCGCAGAGCGACGTCTTCGCACGCGTCCGCCGCGCCGGCGGACACCCGGTCGCCTCCCTGTCCGGCAATACCGACCTGCTCGTCGTCGGAGTGGCGGCCTGGCCGCTCCAGCCCGACGGCCGCGTGAACCGAAACCTGGCGCGGGGCGTCGCGCGGCTCGACCAGCCGGGCTTCTCCGTCGTCGACGAGGCGGCGTTCCTTGGGCTCCTGGGAGAACGCCCGGCGCCGCCGCGCTTTCACACGCCCGAAACCGCGCGGCGCATCCTCGGCGTCGACGACGCGACCCTGGCGCTCTTCCGATCGCCGGACCTCCTGCGAAGGACCCCTGACGGGCTCTGCGACGCGCGCGACGTCGCTGCGCTGCGGATGCTCGCCGACCTGCACGCGCGCGGCGTTCGCGAGTCGGCCCTGGGCGACAGCCTCGCCACCCTGGAGCGCGTCCTGCCCGTGCTGCGCGGGGAAATCGAGCGCCTGCGTAATCTGCTGCGCAGCGCCCAACCGCTGCTGGCCCGGCTGGGCGAACCCCTGATCGCGCCCGACGGCCAGATGCTGCTCGGGTTCGCCCCGGCCGCCGATGAGCGCCCCGTCCTGCTCGCGTTCCGGCCCGCGGAGCGCACGGCCGCGGACTGGCTCGACCGCGGGCTGGAACTGGAGGAGGACGAGCGGCACGACGAGGCGGTCGACGCGTATCGGCGCGCCTTCGCGCTGGACCCGCGCCAGTCCGAGGCGCTCTTCAACCTCGGCAACGTCCTGCGGGCCACCGGGCGGGACGACGCCGCGATCGAGATGTACCGTCTCGCCGCGGCGCTCGATCCCGCGGCTGCGCACGCCTGGTACAACATCGCGGACGTGCTCGAGTCGCAGGGTCGCGCCGACGAAGCGCTCCAATGCCTCCGGGCCGCGCTGGCGATCGCACCCGCATACGCCGACGCACACTACAACGCCGCGCGGCTCCTCGAACTCGCAGGCCACCGCGACGACGCGGCGGCCCACTGGTCGAGCTATCTGACGCTGGACACGACGAGTGCCTGGGCGGATACGGCGCGGCGTCACCTGGCAGCGCGCGAGGTGGAGCGCCGCATCGCGGTCCGCCTCGCCCCGCCCCCCGCCCGCGACGGCGGTGCAACGCGGCCACGGTCCTGACGCGCGCACTCCGCGTCACCAGCACAACCTGCTCGACCCGCCGCGCGCCGATGCCCACGCGCAGCTTGACAGCCTCCACCCAGCCGCCGATCATGTTTCGCGATCCCGCAGCGGGCGATTAGCTCAGTTGGCTAGAGCGCGTGCTCGACACGCACGAGGTCACAGGTTCGAGCCCTGTATCGCCCATCCCCCCTCCTTCCGCCCGCGCGCCTTCCCGCTCGCACCGCCGGCCCGTCCGCACCCCTCGCGACACGTGCGCAGGCTGAACGGATCCGCGGGCGTCTGCCTCGACCACCCTACTTCGCTGCCCGCGCGCCGGCCCCGCCCGTCTGCGCCGCTCGCCCCGCCAGGCGGTATACGAACGCCAGCACTTCGGCCACGGCGCGGTAGTACGCCGGCGGGATCTCGTCGCCCGGCTCGCAGGCGGCGTAGAGCGCCCGGGCCAGCGGCGGGCGCTGGACGATCGGCACACCGTGCGCCAGCGCCACCTGCCGGATGCGCTGCGCCAGCAGGTCCTTGCCCTTCGCGAGGACGCGCGGCGCTGCCATCCTGGCCTCGTCATAGCGCAGCGCGACGGCGTACTCGGTCGGGTTGGTGACCACGACGTCGGCCTTGGGCACGTCGACGCCGATGCGCTGGAGCGCCAGGCGCAACTGCACCTGCCGCCGCCGCTGCCGCACCAGCGGATCGCCCTCCATCCGCTTCATCTCGTCCTTGACTTCCTGCTTGGTCATGCGGAGGCTCTTTTCGAGCTTCCAGCGCTGATAGAGGTAATCCACCACCCCGACGATGAGCAGCAGCAGCGCCACGCGCAGCGCCAGCGTGTACACCGTCGCGCTGGCCAGCCACAGGATGCCCGGGGGCTCCGCCGCCCCGGCCGCGAGCGTCTGGTCCATGCAGTCGCGAATGGTCACGTACACCACCCCCGTGACCAGCGCCGCCTTGCACAGGCTGATGGCCAGGTGCGTGGCCGAGTCCATCGACAGCAGCCGCCGCAGACCTTTGGTCGGGTTCAGCTTCTCCAGGCTCGGCAGCACCTTCTTCACGTTGGGCGTCCAGCCCGTTTGCAGCAGCGTGCTGGCCAGCGGAATCAGCGTCAGCCACAGCAGGAACGGCCCCAGCATCTCGGCCGAAGCGCGCGCCGCGCGCCGGATTTCCACCCACACGTCCGCCGGCCGCAGCGGCGCGGTCTCCCCCACTGCGCGCGTCAGCACCAGCATCTGGCCGAACATGTCGCGCCCGGTGCAGTTCAGCAGCAGCAGCGAGAACAGCAGCGTCGCCGCCGCCGTCAGCTCCAGGCTGCGGGCGACCTGGCCCTGCTCGCGCGCTTCCTGGCGTCGCCGCGCGGTCGGTTGCTCGGTCTTTTCGGCGTCGTCATCCATGCGTCAGCTCAGCCGGGGCGCCGCGCTTCGGCGCGGCCGGGATGGGTACGGTCAGCGGCTCCCGGTGACGATCGTGATCCAGCGCACCCATTGGTCCAGGTACTCGGTGAACAGCGCCAAGGCCGCCGGCAGCGACACCGCCATCAGCCCGAAGCTCACCAGGGACTTGAGCGTGAAGCCCAGCGTGGTCGCGTTGAGCTGCGGCATGCTGCGCGAGATCAGGCCCAGCGCCACGTTGACCAGGAACAGCGTGATGACGGTCGGGGCGGCCACGCGCAGCGCCATGCTCTCGCCCGCCGCCAGGGCGTCGAAGAGCACGTCGGTCCAGCCCGGCGCGTCCGGGGTCGCGGCCGCCATCAGCGGCGCGGTCTGGAACGACTCGATGCACGCCATCAGCACGGCGCGATGCCCGCCCAGCACCAGGTACACCAGCAGGAAGACCTCCGTGTAGAGCACGCCCAGGACGCTCTGCTCGGCCTCGGTCGTCGGATCGACCACCTGCCCGAAGGCCAGCCCGGACTCCTGCGCGATGAGCATCGTGCCCTGCTGCACCCCGACGAACAGAAGCATCAGCAGCGTCCCGACCAGCAGGCCGACCGCCATTTCGCCCGCCAGCGCCACCGCCCAGCCACCGGCGCCGCTCGGGACTTCCGCCGGCGGGCGTACGAAGGGCAACACCAGCACCGACAGCCCGACCACGAACATCGCCCGCAGGTGACCCGGGACGGCCAGGTGGTTCAGCAGCGGCTGGAACATGATCAGGCCCGCCAGGCGCGCCACCACCAGCCCCAGCAGCGGCAGGTTCAGATAGGTTTGCAGCAGCTCCGCCGGCATCGCCCGCGTCCCTCTGGGCCGTGATTCCCGACCCCCGGCCTGCGCGTCACCCGAGCGAGAACATCTTCTGCGTGTACTCGATGAGCCGGTGCAGAAGCCACGGGACGAAGAACCCGCCCGCGACCACCATGGCGACGATCTTGGGCACGATGCTCAGCGTCTGGTCCTGGAGCTGCGTCACGGTCTGCGCGATGCTGATCAGCAGGCCCACCACCAGCCCCGCCAGCAGCACCGGCCCGGAGACGATCAGCGACGTGAGCAGCGCCTCGCGGGCAAGGTCCAGCGCGAATTCGGGGGTCACGCGCGCCTCCTCATGTCTGGGCCACGCTGGCCGCCAGCGAACCGGCCACCAGGTGCCATCCGTCCGCCAGCACGAACAGCAGCAGCTTGAACGGCAGCGAGACCAGCACCGGCGGCAGCATCATCATGCCCATCGCCACCAGCACGGTCGCGATCACCATGTCGATCACCAGGAACGGCAGGTAGATGCGGAACCCGATCACGAACGCGGTCTTCAACTCACCCAGGATGAACGCCGGTACCAGGGCCGTCATCGGCACGTCGCGCTCGTCCAACGTCTCGCTCGCCGGAATCGACCGCTGCAACGCGTACTCGCTGAACAGGTACACGTCCTGCTCGTTCTCGCCGGCCTTGATCTGCTCGAACATGAACGTCCGCAGCTCCCCCGCCGCGACCTGCACCGCCTCCATCTGCGGCAGCTTGCCGGCCAGGTACGGATCGAGCGCGTTGCTGCGGATGCGATTGAGCGTCGGCGCCATGACCAGCAGCGTCATGAAGAACGCCAGGCCCACCACCACCTGCGACGGGGGCAGCGCCTGCGTACCCACCGCCTGCCGCACCAGCGCCAGCACGATGACCATGCGGGTAAAGCTGGTCATCATCAGGATGACGCTCGGCAGTATCGTCAGCAGCGAAACGACCACCAGGATCTGCACGGTTGCCGATAGCGACTCCCGGTTGCCGGCGCGCGGCAGCCAGTGCGTCAGGTCGGGCAGGTAGAACTCCTCCGCGGCGGCCTTTTCCGGCGCGGCGGCCGTCAACGCGCCGCCCACAACGGCCGGCGCGCCCGCGTCTCGGGGCGATGCGCCGGTGGGCGCGTCCTGCGCGCCCGCGGTCCGCGTCAGTGCCACCAGCAGCGCGGCCACGACCGCCGCGCGCCGCGTGGCGCGGAGACCGCCGTGCCGTCCGATGAGCGGGAATGCCTGCATCGCCTCACGCACTTCTGCGGCCCTCGATTCGCCGCAGGGCCGCCTGAATCTGGTCCTGCACGCCGGCGATCCGCGCGGGGCGCGGCGAGAGCTGCTCCTCGTCGTCCCCCTCGCCGGCGGCCGCCTCGAACGCCGCTTCCTCGCGCGCCAGCTTCCGCTCGAACTCGCCGCGCTTGGCCGCCTCCGCCGCGCCCGCCACCCGCGCGCACGCGTCCGCGTCGTCGATGACGTCCAGCGCGGTCAGGCGGTCGCGCGAGACCCCCACCAGCACCATGCGCGTTCCGATCCGCACCAGGCACAACGTCTGGCGCGGCGCCAGCGTCACGCGACTCACCACCTGGACGGCACCCGGACGGTGGAGAACAGTCAGCCCCCCCGCGCGGCGCGACACCCACGCCAGGAATACGATCAGCGCCACCACGCCCGCCAGCGCCAGCGTCGTCCGCAACCAGCCACCGGCCTGGCCGCCGTCGCGCGCCGGGGCCGGCGCGGTTGCCGCGCCGGTCGAAGGGTCGCCCGACCGGCTCGCCGCCCCGCGCCGCAGCAACGGCCGCGCCGGTTCCGCCGAGTCCGCCGCACCCCCGCCGGTTGGCGCGGGCGAGTCCGCGACGGCCGCCGGAATCCAGAGTGTCAGGAGAATTCTGATTGCCATCCGTGGCACGGCCTGCTCCAGGTGTGCGCCGTGGGCACTTTCGCCGCTCGGTGCGGTCGACGGCCGCGGCACGCGGCCTCACGCCTCGCGTTCGGGCACCGGGCTGAGAATCTCATTCACGCGGACGCAGAAGCTGTCGTTGAGCACCAGCACCTCACCGCGCCCAATCAGCCGCTCATTCACGTAGATGTCCACCGGGTCGCCCGCCAGCTTGTCCAGCTCGACCACCGATCCCACCGACAGACGCAGCACGTCCTCGACGTACATCTCGGTGCGGCCCAGCTCGATCTTGACGTTCAGGTCCACGTCGTCGAGCAGCTCCAGCCCATGCACAGGCTCGCGCCCCGCCGCAGCTTCGAAGTCCGGCAACTCCAGGGCGTGCGCGCCGGCGTCGCTCGCGATCGGCGCTGGTTCGACCGCCGTGCCGGACGGCACCCCCTCGCCGGGTCCGAACTGGGCCGCGGCCGGCGCCGCGTCCGCAGGCGGCGGCGCAGTCTCGAGCGACGCGTCGCGCCCTGCCGGCGCTGCCTCCGCCGGGCTGGGCGCCGCCGCGCTCACGTCTTCAGGAAGTGGGTCGGCGTTCTGAGGAGTGTTCGGGTCTTGCGACATCCGTTTCGCATCCACCGTTGAGTCGTCGAGGCGGCTAGTCCGCGCGCATCGGCACGAATTTCGGGATCAGCACCCTTCGAATCAGCTTCTCGTCACCGGCGATCTGCGTCAGCACATTGCGAAGCTGCATCCGCAGCGTTTGCAGGTCGTCTTCCCGCAGAATCCTCTCGTCGGCCGCCCGGATCGTCTGCGCCACCCGGTCGGCAATCTCCCCGGCGCGCTCCTTCACCAGCCGATCCATGTCGTCCTTGCGCGCCGCCGCGACGATCGCCCGCACCTCGAAGTCGTACACGTACGTCCGGCCCCCCTTGTGGTTCGGCGCGCGGAACTTGGCCAGCACCACCACCTCGGCGAACTCGGGCTCCGGCACGGCCGTGGCGCTGGTGTCGACGTAGTTCTTCCCGCCGTGCCCGCCGCCGCCACCGTGCCCGCTCTCAGGCTTCGCCCCGTGTGCGTCGGGCTTCTTGGCTTCGCCGTGTCCGCCATCCTGGGGCGGCGTCGCGTGGCCGCCCGTGGCTTCACCGTGTCCGCCCCCGTCCGCATCGTCGGTTTCGTCGCCGTGCCCCGACGCCTCGCTCGCGCCGTACGTGGGTGCCGGGGTCGATCCGAAGTACTTCATCGCCACGAAGAACCCCGCCGCCTGGACGAGCGTGATCGCCCCGATCACGATCGCCGTCTTGGGCAGGCCCTTCTTCGCCTTGGGCGGCGCGGGTCCGTTGGCTTCTTCCGTCATTTCGCTCCCCTGCGGGCGCGGACGCGGCACGCCCGCGCCGAATGGAGCGGACGGCGTCAGCACCGGGGTGATGGGCTTATCGTCAACCGGCGCGCCCGACTCCATGCTGCGCCTTGCTCGGGCAGCCCGCATGCGCTGGCCCGAGCGCCGCGGCACGGATTATCAGACACAACCCACGTGCCGCGTAGCACGTGCGCCCGCCCGGCAATGTCGGCGCACGGCGTCGGGCGCCCCGACCCGCGCGCCTGCGGCACGGACGGACCGCGGAGCACACGGTTGTGGCGCCGCCCCGCCCGCCCTGCGCCATCCACGCCCGCTACGTGCGTCAGAAGACGCGTTCCGAAAAATCCCGCCCCAGGTACACCGGTCCCACCAGCGACCCCGCCCCGCGCCAGTCGCGCACAAAGAACTCGAATTCGTATTCGCCCGCCGGCAGGTCCAGCGGCACGTCGCGCGGAGTGTCGCGCGTCCCGTCCCAGGTCCCGTGCCGCGGCCCGAATCCCGTCACCGTCCGGCCGTCGATCCGCAGCTCCCAATAATCTCCCACCGATTCGCATCGCAGCACGTACGCGCCGCCCGGATACGCCACGCGCGTCCGGAACCAGGCCGCCCCCTCGAACACGTTGCGTCCCGCATTCACCAGCGGCGTATCGCACTTCACCGCCACCCACTCCGCGTCCGACGGGGCGCGGCCGTCGCGCGTCTCCGCGCCGTCCGCTCGTCGCGCCATGCGCCAGTCCTCCAGCACGATCGACGTGCCGCGGATGGGACCCAGCTCCGGCGCGCCGCTGCTCCGCGACCGCAGTCGGTCCCACAGCTCGCGGCCCACCGGCGTATCGTGCCGCAGCGCCGACACGACCCGCCGCCGCCCCTGGCTCTCGAACTCGATCACCAGCGCCCGCCGCCGGCCCTGTGCGTACAGGTCGATCACCTCTACCAGCACGCGCGCCCCCTCGACGTGCTCCAGGCAGCGCCCCGACAGAAGGTCAAACGCCGCCTCGCGCTCGATCAGGTCGGCCGGCAGGCTCGGATCCAGCACGCGAACCACCGGGCTCCACCAGGTGAACTCCGGGCACTTCCACTCCCCTTTCCGCGGCCCGATGATCGGCCCGCTCGCGTCCGGGATGACGCGCGGCGCGGCCAGGTCGTCCGCATGCCAGGCCCACTCCTGCGGCGTGTATTTCTTACCGCCCTCCAGGGTCTGCAATCCGACTGGCAGGCCGGGCAGGTCGCGGGCCGAGTTCACCACGTACCCCGCGTCCGGAAGCTCCGCCGCCAGCGTCTCGATCTGGTAGCGCCGTACCGCCAGCGCCACCCCGCCCCCGCGCTCCGCGTCCCCGGCCACCGCCATCGTCTCGCCCAGGATCAGCGGGCGGCTGATCCGCGGCCTCATCCGCGCCGCGTAGTACTTCCATTGCGCGTTGTGCAGGTATGGGTGCTCGTCGTGGAAGTCGCCGGCGCGCTCCGCGCACAGCCAGGCGCTGTTGTCCAGGAGCAGGCACCCGGGAATGCGGCGCCGCGCCAGCGCCATCAGCTCGCCCGCCAGCTCCGCGTCGACGCGGTCGTTCTCGCACGTCAGGGTCCGCAGGATGATGCAGTCGTACGCGGCGTCCTGCCGGAAGAACTCGTCGTACTCGGCCAGCAGTCCGTCGCCGGCCAGCGGCTCGGCCCACACCGGGTACTCCTGCCACACGAGCAGCCCCGCTTCGCGGCACAGCTCGTAGTACTGCGGCGGCGGAATCCACAGGCAGAATTTCACCAGGTTGAAGCCCAGCGAGCGGAAGTACCCGATCTCGTCCCGCATGGTCTGCTCGCCGGGCCAGGGCCGGCCCAGCTCGGGGTAATAGCCCCAGTGCAGCACCCCGCGCACCCGGAACGCCCTCCCGTCCACGCGCAGTTGTGTGCCGTGCGCCGCGGCGCGTGGAGCCGCCGGCGCCGGATCGGGCGTCGGTTCGGAGCGGCGAAGGACCTGAACATCGCGCGCCCCGGTCCATCGCATTCCGAGCCAGGGCAGAAAGCCGTTCGTGGCGTGCCGAACGTCGGCGCAGTGGATCTCGATCTCGTTCGCGCCGTGCCGCAGGGTCGGCGTCACGTCGAACTCGAACGGGGTCCACGCGCCGCGATGCTCGCCGACGGTGTGGCCGTTGACGCGCACGACCGCGTGCGTGGCCGCGGCGCCCACGCGCAGGCGCACCGGTCCACCGTGCCACTCGAGGGAACGGCGCTCGACGGTCGGTGCGACGAGCTCATCGCGCGGTCGGGCCACCCCGCGGTTATATACGCGGGCGGCTTCGAACGCGCGGTATGCCACGCGCCAGCAGCGCGACCTCCCCGGGCCCGTCGAGCGGCGCGGCCTCGGGCGTCGCTGCGCACTGCGGTTGCGGCACCGCCGGCGCCAGCCCGCAGAACGCCGCCAGCGCGTCGATCTGAAGCTGGCGCAGCGCCTGGCTCTCCAGCCGGCGCAGCCGCCCCAGCACGTACGCCCGGCACGCGATCACGTGGAACATCGGCTGCCCGGTGTCGAATCGCACCAGGTCGCGCTGGCGGCGAAGCCAGGTCAGGGAACGGCGAAACCAGTGGGCCGCCTCGCGGGCCGTCATCAGCTCGTGCGTCAACTCGGGTCGCGCCACGCCAGGCTCCCTCGCGTCCACCCCAAGTCTAGCCGCGCCGCGTGCCGGCAGCGTCGCGCGGATCGACTTGGGGCGCCGCGTGGTCGTGGCGTGGGCGCCCTGTGGCGGCGCCGTCGGCTTGACGCGGTCACGCGGCGCGGAGCGCCCGGCACGGCGCGACGGGTCCGAGGGCGGCAATGCTCAAGGCGGCTGGGCCGGCCGCGTCGTCCCCAGGGGTACGCGCCGCGGGCCCGGCCGCCGCGCCCGACCTTCGCCGTCGGGTCTCGTCGTGGGGGATTCGGGCGAGTCGGAGCGCGGCTGAAGATAGCCCAGTGATTGCAGCCGCCGCTCCGTGTCGCCGCGCTCGCTCGACTCGAACGCCGACGGGAGCGGGTCGGCCGACGCGTTCCACACGTCCAGCCGTGCCCGAAGCTCCTTGGCGCGCGCCAACTGCTCGGGCGTGGGGGCCAGCAGCAGGTTGCGCTCTTCCAGCGGGTCGGCCGACAGGTCGTACAGCTCGTCGGTGTTCAGGTGCGGCGTGCGAATGTACTTGAACGCGCCGTCGCGGACGCACTGCGCCTTGTCCGAATTGGGCCAGCCGATGCCCTCCGCCTCGGCCCGCGTGCGCGGCTTGCTGGCCTCGGCGAAACGCACGCGCGGGGTCGCGGGCCGGTCGAGGCGTTCCAGGTCCAGCGCCTCGCCGTCGATGCCCACCGGAAGCGCCAGCCCCAGCCGGCGGACCAGCGTGGGCAGCAGGTCGATCGTGCTGATGACCTGGCGGACGCGCGACCCGCCCTGCCGTCCGCCGGGCAGCCGGATCATGCACACGGCGCGCACGTTGTTCTGATACACGCACCAGCCGTGGTCGAAGTACCGAAGCGGCGGACCGTCGGCCAGCGTCTCGCCGTGGTCGCTGACGATCAGCAGCAGCGCGTCGTCGAGCACGCCGTGCGCGCGCAGGTACCCCACCAGCCGCCCCAGATGCTGGTCCATGAAGCTGATCTCGCCGGCATACTGGGCGGCGACGATCTCCGCCTGCGGCAGCCCGCGCGGACGGTCGCTCATCAGCGTCTCGCGCAGCGGGTCGAGATCGTACGTCGGCTTGGCGCGCGCCACCTTGACGTACTTGTTGCGGAACGGGATGTACGCGTCGTACGGCGCGTGGGGGTCGAAGTAGTGCACGAACAGGAACAGCCGCGGCGGAATGCCGTGCTGCTCCAGGTAGGCGATCGCGTCGCTGGTGACCTCGCGCGCCCGGCGCTGGTTCCGCTGGTTCTGCTGCGCCGTGGAGCCGTACAGGTCGAAGTTCTCGTCGTAGTGGTCGAAACCCTGGGCGAAGTTGAAGCGCTTGGAAAGCGGGAAGGACGCGATGAACCCGACCGTGGTGAAGCCCGCCTGTGCGAGAATCTCGGGCAGCATGACGTTGTCGGCGTTGACCACGAAGCCGTTCTGCGGGACCCCGTGACGGTGCGGGTACTTTCCCGTGAAGATCGAGGTGTGCGACGCCAGCGTGCTGGGAACGGTCACCGTGCAGTCTTCAAAGACGATCGACTCGCGCGCCAGCGCGTCCAGCGCAGGCGTCTCGATCCACGGGTTCCCGCAGAACCCCATGTGATCGGCGCGGGTCGTGTCCAGCGTGATGACCACCACGTGCCGCGGCGGCGGACCGCCGCCCGTCGTCCCCGCTGTCCCCCCGTCCACCGTGTCGGCCGGCGACGCGGCGCCACCGTCCGGTCCGCTCCCGTTCTCCGCCGCGGACTGGAAGAAGAACGTCCAGCCCAGCAGCAACGCCATGACCGCCGGAATCGCGTACGTCCCGACGGTTGCGAGCGGGGAACCGACGCGGCCTGGGGGAGCGGCGGGCATCGCACGATTCTATCGGCCGTCCAGTAGCCACGTCACCGGCCGGCGCAGCAGTTCGCCGGCCACCTTGAATCCGCCGCTCCCGCCGAAGAAGACCAGCAGCGACATGACGAAGCAGTGCATCGTCAACGCCCAGGCGCACATCTGCGGCAGCGGCGCCAGGCGCAGCCAGGCGCGCCGCACCGCTCCCAGACGCCACGCCGGCCGCGCGTCCAGCCGCTCCATCCACGCGTGCCAGGCGTGGTGCACTGCGACCATCAGGCCCATGATCACGCCCCACATCGCCACGCGCGGCAGCGGTGCGTGCCACAGCCCGCACAGCACGAACGTCAGGCACAGGTTGCGCACCTGCCGCCGGCGCGACCCGCCCAGGGGAATGTAGACGTAGTCGCGCAGCATGGCCGACAGGCTGATGTGCCAGCGCCGCCAGAAGTCGCGCAGGCTCGTCGCCAGCCACGGCATGCGGAAATTCTCCACCTGCCGGTACCCCAGGAGCCGCGCCAGCCCGGCCGATACGTCGCAGTAGCCGCTGAATTCCAGGTACAGCCAGAGGATTTGCACGTACACGCCGAAGTAGAGCAAGGCATAGCTCTCGACCGCGGCAGGATTCTGATAGTAGTCCCCGCCGCGCCCCAGCCGCCCCTCGACCAAGGGCTTGAAATACAGCGTCGCGACCAGGCTCTTGCCGATCCCCAGGAGCATGCGCCCCGCGGCCGGCAGGTACCGCCCGGGCGCGCGCCGCGCGTGGCATCCCTCGAGTTCCGCCCGGAATCGGTCATATCGTTCCAGCGGCCCCTGCATCAGCGCCGGCGCATAGCAGACCCAGGCCAGGAAATCGAGCGGCTCGCGTCCGGCCTGAGCCGACCCGCCGCGGGCAACTTCGCTGAAGTAGTGCAGCATGCGAACGGCGAGGTAGGCGATGCCGATGTTGTGAGGGTTCTCGAAGACCGCGCGAAAGAGCTGCGGCGCGGCCCCGCCCGCGCTGCCGCCCCAATCCGGCTCCCACCTCAGGCCGCGCGTCCCAAGCGGAAATACCAGCGGCAGGTGCGTGTAGAGCCACGCGTTCACCGGCTCCGGCAGCGGCACGTGCTTGGCGGCGAAGAACGCGAAGTACACGCCGCCCAGCAGCCACCACGCGGCCGCGTGCGGGCTGATTCGTGCCCGCCGGGGACGGGCCAGCTCGCGCGCGTATTGACCGGCCAGGCGGTGCAGCGCGGCGCACAGGCCGAGCCAGAACAGCGCGTAGAGCGCGCCGAAGACGTATGCCAGCCAGGTCAGTCCGGTGACGATGACCGCGCCGCGCAGACGCTCGCGCCGCGTCAGCAGCAGGATGGGCAGCAGCGGAAGGAACCACGCCACCCGGAAGCGATCGTCGAGGATTTCGCCCAGCCAGAACCCGCGCCAGTCGGTCCACGCCGCGCCGCCAAGCCGCTCCAGCAGGAACCCTAGCGCGCGTCGGGCCGGCGCAAGCCACGAATACGCGTCACCATCGGAGATGGCGAGGTTCGCGAGTTGCTGGAGGGCGTTCACGTTGGCGACGAAGCTCCACGGGGCAGCGTACGGAGCCGGCCCGAGACCGCGGCCGAAAGGTATCGCGTGAGACGCGGTTCGTGCAATGCGGATCGCTTACCGCGCCGCGCGCCCCGCGGCGGCCAGGCCACAAGGCGGCTCATTGCGCGACCGAAGGGGCGGGCGCAGCCCAGAGTCGTTCGCCGCTCATGGGGTCCCGGGACGGTCGATCCGGATCCGCGTCGCGTTCGACGTCGGCCACGCCTCGGGCGGCCGCCACGGTCCGGCGACCACGACTGCGCGCACTCGGAACGGCGCAGCCGGGCCGCCCGAAGGCCAGGCGGGCGCGGTGACGCGCGCCCCGGTCGCGACGTACCACGCGACGTCCGTCAGGTCGCCGGCCTGCCGCGCGCGAAGGTCCGCCATCCGCCGGGCGACGCCTTGCTGCGCGACGGGGATCCGTCCCGCCCGCGCATCCTCGAAACGCGTCAGCAGTCCATCCAGCGCTCTCGAAGCGGCATGCGGCGCGCTCCGCGCCGAAAGCATCACCGCGCCGGGCGCCAATGGCCGCCAGCGCCAGCGCCAGCGCCGCCGCCCGTCAAGCCAGGTCCCGTGCCGTTCATCCGCCGCGAGCAGCCAGGCCAGCGTGCACAGTTGATCGGCGCTCACGCCGTCGGCATCTGGCGCCGACGCGATCACGACCCTCAGCTCGCAAGTGTCTCCCGCGATCGGCGTCCACAGCACGACCGGTCCCGCCGCGTCTTCGAGCGGTGGTCCCACGCCGCGCGTGGGTCCCGGCGGCAGGCGTCCCAGAAACTCACGCACACCCACTGCGTCGTACTCACCCACCAGCGTCAGCCCGAGCCGTCCAGCGCGATCGATCACGCGCTGTCCGCCGCGTGGGTCGCCCACCTTCTCCGGTGTCGGAAGCGCGTCGAAGTGGCTCGCCATCAGGTCGGCCCAGTCCGCGGCCGACTCGGCCGCGGCGCGGCACGCGCGATCCCACGCGGCGAGGCCGGCCTGGTCGCCCTCCACCCCCGACGGCGCCGCGGGTGCCAGGCGGGTCATCCACTCGAGGATCGCCTCGACCTGGTCGCGCCGGCCTTCCACCAGCACGCTCCCGGCGTTCGCCGCGATGCGGAAACCGTGGAGCGTCGCGTACGCGCCCAGGTCGAACGCGCCATCCCGCGAACCCTCCAGCCGCGCCCGCACGTGCGCCGGCGTCAGGCCGGCGCAGGTCGCCATCACCGCGGCGCGTCCCGTGGCCTGCGTCACCCAGCCCCGCATCGCGTAGCCGTTGATGACCTCGCCGGACGCGGAGATCGGCGCTGGCGCAGCGACGGGCGGCGCCGCGTGCGCCGCCAGCGCTTCCAGCGCTTCCTCCGCTTCCAGCAGCCGCGCCCCGGCGCGCTCCGATTCGCGCCCGGCCGTGGCTTGCGACGCCGCGCCCGCGGCCGGGCGCGGCGTGCGACGCTGCACCACCCGCCGCCCCTGCGCGAGCATCCGCGCCGCCGCGCGCAGCGACGCCGGGTTGGTTCGTTCGATGCGCGGCAACTCGTAGGCCTCCAGCAATGCGTCGCCTCCCAGCACCTCTTGCAGCGCCAGCCCGACCGCGCGGTCCATCGGGTCGGACGTGGCCGCTCGATAGGCCGCCGCGGCCAGCGCCCGCGCGCGCCGCAATCCGACGATCTCCGCATCCGCGCCGGCGTCGCCGCGGGCCGGGCGACTCGCCGCTGCTTCGGCCGGAATCGAGCCCGCGCCGCTCAGCGCCTGGTCGACCGCCTGAACGATGACGCCGTGCAGCTCCGCCGCACCATCCACGCGGAGCCACAGCAACCCGCCGTGCCGCCACGCGCACAGTCCCCACCGTGGCGGGCTCGCGCCGAGCCGCGCCAGCCGCGCGGCAAGCGGACCGTCGCGCTCGTCGCACAGCCGCGTCATCAGCACGCGGACCCACGCGTTCTCCACGAAACCCCACGGTGGCGTAACCCAGGCGAAATCAACCCCGGCCCGCGCCGCGTCCGTGACCTCCGCCCCGACCGAACCGTCGGCCGTAGCCGGTACATCCGGCTGCCGCGGTGTATCGCGCCACCCCACGCTGCCGAAATGACGTCGTACGGACTCCAACGCCGCCGGCGCCAGCACGTCCCCCACAATCAGCAGGGTTGCGTTTCCAGGGGCGCACCAGCGGGCCAGAAACGTGGAAACCTCGTCCGGCGTAAACACAACCTCTCCGCCCGCCGCCTCCGGTGCGCGCCCGTAGGGGTGCCCGGCGTACGCCGCCGCGAGCAGCGCGCGGGCGGGAGCGTCGCCGGGCGGATCGTGCGCGGCATCCGATCGCTCGTGCTCGCAACCCAGTCGGGCGAGCGCGACCGCGTCGCGGACCTCATCGGGCGTCGGGACCAGCGGTTGGACGCGCCGCGCTTCGATGGCCAGGACAGGGTCGAGCAGGTCGGCGGCGATCAGCGTCGAGAACAACAGGCCGTCGCGGTGCGTCGCGGCGCGAAAGCGCCCCCCTGCGGACCGGATGCGAAGCGCCGCGTCCTCGCGGTGCTCGAGCAGCACGCGGACGAGATGGGCCAGTCCCGGCCGCCCGGACTCGTCGAGGGCCGAGCCCGCATGGACCCAAAGCTGCACGCTGACGATCGGCCGGTCACGCTCTTCGATGATGACCACGCGCAGACCGTTGTCGAGCCGCTCGACACGTGGCGCGGCGGGCAGGTCCTGGGGCCACGCGAGCAGCGCCAGCGCGATAGGAAGCACCGATCACCCGCGTCCCTGGTAGCGCCCCGCCGGAGGCGGCCGCGCCGCCTCGCGCGCCGTGCCGTGCGTCACTCGCCGATCCGCACCGAGCGGAGCATGCCCAGGAACCGATCGCGGTGCTCACGCATCGTCGCGCTGGGACCCACGCCGCGGAAAAACCACGGGCCGTCCGGGGTCTCGACCACGGCGGCCAGCATGCAGAAGTCGTCCCGCGGCCCCGACGGCTGCGCCATGCCGGGCATCGCCGCCGGCGCGAATTGGCCCGAAACCTCGAGTGTCGTCACTTTCAGCCCGTTCGCATCGAATCGCTCGCTGGTCGCCGCGTCGGCGGGCACCGGCTTGCCGTCCGCGCCCTTGAACATGCCGCGCCAGCGCTCCAGGTTGTCCGCGACCGAGCCTCCCTGTCCCGCGCCGAAATAGAACAGGATCATGTCGCCGTCCTCGCCGCCCTCCGTGGCCCTGGGCAGCACGAACTGCGCCTTGCGCATCGAACTGCTGACCGTCTGCGACTGCCACCCGTCCGGCGCGTCGAACCGAAGCGGTCGCCCGGACGTCGGTGGCGGCGCCGGCGCCGGACGCGGAGCCGCGGCCCCGTCGATCGGTGGATGCCCCGGCGGAAGCGCCGCATGGGCCGAATCTCCGCCCCCGAACGCGCGCCCCAGCTTGTTCAGATCGGCCCGGCTCGGTTGCGTCGCCGCCGCGACCTGCGCGCTACCTGCGCCCGTCTTCGCGCCGGTTTGTTCCGCGCTTCCCGCACTCGCCGGCCGGGAGTCGCCCGCCCCCGAATCGCCCGAGCAACCCGCCAGCAGACACGCCGCGACCAGCATCGTCCATCGAGACAACATGCGCACGCTCCCGAAGTTCTCGTCGGCGAATGGTAACGCTTCGGTTTCCTGCGACACAGGGGCGCGGGCGGCCGGTCCACGCGCGTTGCGGAGGTGCCTAGGTGTACCGCGCCCCGCGATGCTCGTCCCGGAAGAACCGCGGCAGCAACCCGTCCACCCGCAGCAGCCCCTCGCGCGTCACCCGGATCGCCTCCGGGCCGAGCTCGACGAACCCCTCCGCCGCAAGTCCGCGCAGCGCCGCGCCGAATCGCTCCGCGATGTCGATCCCGAACTTGTCCCGGAAATACGCGACCGTCACCCGCCCCGTCTTGAGCTGAAGAATCAGCTCGCGGATCAGCAGGTCGCCCGCTTCGACCGGCAGCGCGCGGCTCAGCGGCAGCCGCCCGCCGCGCAGCGACTCCACGTACCCGTCGAGCCCGTCGACGTTCTGGTAGTGAACGCCGCGCACGTGCGAGAACGACGCCACGCCCGTCCCGACCATGTCCGCGCCGTGCCACAGGCTGTCGCGGTACACGAAGCCCGACGTCGGCGACGGCTTCACCAGCGTGTAGGCGCTCGACACGACGTAGCCGGCCGACAGGAACCGGTCGAACGCCTCGCGCACCCAGCGGCGCTTGTCGTCCCAGCCGGCCACCGGCGACGCCCCGCCTCCCAGGATTCCGCGCGAATACACCGTGTTGTAGGGCAGCTCCATCTGGTAGATCGTCACGCTGTCGGGCGCGAGCGCCAGCGCCTTGGCGACGTTGTCGGACCAGTTGGCGTCCGTCTCGCCCACCATGCCCGCGATCAGGTCGACGTTGACCTGCGGGAACCCCACCTCCCGCGCCCAGTCATACGCGCGAAACACCTCCTTCGACAGGTGCGCCCGCCCGTTCTCCTCCAGCACCGCGTCGTTGAAATTCTCGATGCCCAGGCTCAGGCGCGTCACACCCATGTCGCGGATCGCCTGGAGCTTGTGCTTCTGGAGCGTCCCCGGCTCACACTCGAACGTCACTTCCTCCGCTTCGTCCCACGACACGCTTCGCCGCAGCCGCTCCACCAGCCGCCCCAACTGCTGCGCGCTCAGAAACGACGGCGTCCCCCCGCCAAAGTACGCGAATCGAAATGGCCGCTGCATCACGGGCAGCTCCGCGTACAGCGCCACCTCTCTCGACAGCGCCTCCAGGTACACCTCCACGTCGTCGGCGTTCTTGTCCGTGTACACCCGGAAGTAGCAGAACTTGCACCGCTTCCGACAGAACGGAATGTGCAGGTACAGCCCCAGCGGCACCTCCGCGGGCGGCGACGAACCCAGCGCCGCCTCCGCCGCCGGCAGGTACTCGGCCTTCCAGAACGAGTAGGGCGGATAGTTCGAGATGAAGTAGCTGCCGACCTCCGTGCCGGACGTGGGCGGCTCAGTTCTCACCGGGAGCGTCGGCACCGTCGCCCAGCCCTCTCCGTTACGGCCGCGACTCGGGCGTCGCGCCTCGGCCCTGCCCCTCACGCGCTGCCTCACGTGTCGCGCCAAAACAGTATACAACACCGTCGCCGTCCCCGATCACCAGGCGCTCGCGCCCCACGGCCGGCGAGGCGAAGAACGGCCCGCCCCCCTCGTAGCGCCATACCACTTCGCCGCTCTTCAGGTCGATCCCGTACAGCACGCCGTCACCCCCGCCGACCCAGGCCCGCGGCCCGGACACCACCGGCGAGCCGTCCACGCGGCTGCGCGTCATCAGCTCCCAGCGCGGCTTGCCGGTCGAACGCTCCAGGCCGCGCACGATCCGGTCGCGCCCGCCTAGGACCACCAGGTCTTCCGTCACCGCCGCCGACGACAGGTACGGAAAATGCCGCGTCGGATGACTGTACGACCACAGCTCGCGCCCCGCGCGCCAGTCGATCGCCACCACGCGCTCGCCGAACGTCCCGACGTAGACGCGGTCGTCGCTCCCCGCCGGGGAGGCGCCGCAGTAGTCGCCCAGCGCGACTTTCCCGACCTCCTTGCCGTCGCCCAGGCTCAGCCCGCGCAGGTACCCGTCGCAGCCCGACACCAGCACGCGGTCCTCCACGATCGCGGGCGTGGCGTGGACCTTGCCCGCGGTCTGGTACTGCCAGACCGGCTTGCCGTCGAGGTCCACGCAGCGGACGAAACCGTCGTACCCGCCGAAGTAGAGCCGCCCGCCGTGCTGCACCGGCGACGAGACGATCTCCGCGCCGCCGCCCGTGCCCGCACCCGTGTCGAAACGCCAGCGCCGCGCACCGGTCGCGGCCTCGACCGCGTGGAGCACACCGCCGTCATCCCCGAAGTAGACCCGACCTTCGTGGACCGTAGGCGACGACTTGACCGGGTTGCCCGCGTCGTACGTCCAGCGCGGCGTGCCGTCGGTCAGCCGCAGCGCGTAGAATCTCCCGTCGTCGGCGCCGACGTATGCGGTGTCCCCGACGATCGCCGCCGTCGACTCGATCGCGTCCGCGGCCTTGAACTGCCATTGCCGCGCCAGCTTCTCGGGCAATACGCACCCGGCGACACCCGTCAGGCGCGCGTCGCCTCGAAACTGCGGCCAGTCCGCGTCCCCGTCCGCGACCGCGCGGGCCGCCAGCGCGGCGGCGAGCAGCGCGGCGGCGGGGCGGAACGGGATGAGTGGCGGCGATTTCACCAGCCTATTGTAGAGCCGCCCGCCGCAGCGCCCTCCCGCGCGTCGCCCGGCAGGCACGTCCGCCCGCCTGGCGCGGCTCGTCGGGGGCGGGGGGACGGGCCGGCACCTTCCCGGCCGCGCCCAGCGCCGGGTCCGCAACGGTTCTTGACGGGGTCGGCGCATCATCATCGTCCATGTTGCGGGGCGTATCGCGCCCCACCCGCAGCGGTTAGCCTATGCCCGAGCCGCCGCGTCCGCGCCCCCGCGCTCGCCGGCCCCGCGACCTGGAGTGGACCGCGCCCGCATGATCCCGTCGGAAATCCTCAGAAAAGTCCGCCGCATCCAGATTCTCACCTCGGCCATGGTCGACGACGTCTTCGCCGGGCAGTACCACTCCGCCTTCAAGGGCCGCGGCATGGAGTTCGAGGAGGTCCGCGAGTACGAATTCGGCGACGACGTGCGCACCATCGACTGGAACGTCACCGCCCGCACCGGCCGCCCCTTCGTCAAACGCTACCGCGAGGAGCGCGAGCTGACCGTCATTCTGCTGGTCGACGTCAGCGCCTCCCAGGAGTTCGGAACGCGCGGTCAGCTCAAGAGCGAGCTGGTCGCCGAGCTCGGCGCCACGCTCGCCTTCTCCGCCATCCGCAACAATGACAAGGTCGGCGCCGTCCTCTTCACCGATCGCATCGAGCGCTTCATCCCCGCCCGCAAGGGCGTACGCCACGTGCTGCGCGTCGTGCGCGAACTGCTCTACCACGATCCCCGCGGCCGGGGCACCGACGTGGCCGGCGCGCTGCGGCACCTCGACCGCGTGCAATCGCGCCGCGCCGTGGTCTTCCTCATCAGCGACTTTCAGACCGGCGAGTTCGCCGGACCGCTGCGCGTCGTCGCCCGGCGGCACGACCTCATCCCCGTGCTCGTGGCCGACGAACGCGAACGCCGCCTCCCGCCCGTACGCTACCTCGACCTGCTCGACCCGGAGACCGGCGAGCGGTTGCTGGTCGACACCAGCTCGCGCGCTTTCCGCGAACGCTTCGCGCGTCTGGCTCAGGCACGCCGCGATGCGCTGCTCGCCTCCCTGCGCCGCATGCGCGTCGACGCCATCGACGTACGCACCGGCGAATCGTTCGTCGAGCCCTTGACGAAGTTCTTCCGCCGCCGCGAGGCGCGGCGATGAGGACCGCCCTGCGCCGCGCCGTCCCGCTGCTCGTCTCCGCCCTCGCCGGCTGCTCACGCCAGCCCGCGCCCCTCCCCACGTCCGTCTCCGACACGGCCGAACGCGGCCCGCTGAAGCTGAACGTCGCCGCATCGCCGGCCGCGGTCTGGCTGGGCGACCCGATCACCCTCGACGTTCGCGTCGAATCCCCGCCCGACTACCTCGTGCGTTTTGAGCCGCTCGAACCGCTGGGCGACTTGCGAGTCCGCGACGTCGAGACCCGCGACCCGCGCCCGGCGCCCCGCGGCGGCCTGGAGTGGCGCCAGCGCGTG
Source organism: uncultured Planctomycetales bacterium (assembly GCA_964401365.1). Classification (GTDB taxonomy): domain Bacteria; phylum Planctomycetota; class Phycisphaerae; order UBA1845; family Fen-1342; genus CAYNYG01. Next base: position 109,588 of record CAYNYG010000002.1, read on the forward strand.
CGACTCGACTCGTTCACCTCCGGCGAGCACTCGATCCCTCCCGTGGTCATCAAGTACGCGCGCAGGCCGGACGACGACGCCCGTCCCAGTTTCGACGCCGAGCTGGCCACCAATCCGCTCAAGGTCGATATCCGCTCGGCGCTGACCTCGCAGGACTCACCCGCCCAGCCGCGCGACGTCTCGCCGCCGCTGCTGCCACCCTGGCGGGTCACCGCCCGTGACGCGCTGCTCTGGGGCGGCGCGGCGCTCGGACTGCTGTCCCTCGCGCTGCTGGCGTTCTGGCTGCTCCGCCGCATGCGCGGGCGCGGCGCCCCGCCCGTCCCGCCCGAGGTCTGGGCGCTGCGCGAGCTGGCGCGCCTTGGCGGGGACGACTGGGTCGAGTCCGGTCGGGCGCGCGAGTACTACTATCGCCTGACTGAGATCGTCCGCGGCTACGTCGAACGCAAGTTCGGTCTGGCCGCGCCAGACATGACCACCGAGGAGTTCCTGCGCTCGCTGGAGCCGCCGCGCGGTACACCGTTCGCCACCCCGCGCCTGCCCTACGACGCGGGCCGGCTGCGCACCTTCCTCGAAGCTTGCGATCTGGTGAAGTATGCCGCCTTCGAGCCGCGGCGCCAGGAGGCCGAGGACGCGTTGCGGACGGCCCGCGCATTCGTCGACGCAACCGCCGCCGCCGCCGCCGCGCCGCGCCCCGCCGCCGCGCCAGACCCGACCTCCGACCGGCCGGGAGGGCGGGCATGACGCGCTTCGCGTATCCGTGGGTGCTGCTGCTGCTCCTGCTGCTGCCCGCGCTGTGGTGGTTGTGGCTGCGCCCGTCCCGCCGCGCGACGATCCGCTTCTCCGGCCTGGGCGAGCTGCGCCAGGCCGGTGGCCAGACCGCGCGCCGGGCGCGCCACGTCCTGCCCGTGCTGCGCACCGCCGCCCTGGCCTGTCTCATCATCGCCGCGGCGCGCCCGCAGCGCGCCGACGAGTCCAGCCGCGTCTTCGCCGAGGGCGTCGCGATCCAGATGGTCATCGACACCTCGGGCAGCATGTGGGACCACGACCTCTCCCCTCCCGGCCAGCCGATGTCGCGCCTGGACGTCGTCAAGGACGTCGCACGGCGCTTCATCGCCGGCGACGAGGGCACCCCCGGCCGAAAGGACGATCTGATCGGCCTGATCCGCTTCGCCCGCTACGCCGACAGCGTCTGTCCCCTCACCCTGGACCACGACGCGGTCCTTGAAACGCTCACCACGTTCCACTACATCGGCGAGGACCTCGACAAGGAGTTCCAGCGCGCCATGGCCGCCCGCGACCTGCGCCGCGCCCAGGCCCTCGCCGACCAGATCTCAACCCTGCGGCTCGAGGACGACGGTACCGCCATCGGCGACGCGCTGGCCCTGGCCGTCGAGAGGCTCACCGACCTGAAGCGCACCGCCGGCGGTGGCGAGCAGCTCGCCATCAAAAGCCGCGTCATCATCCTGCTCACCGACGGCGAGAACAACACCAGCGGTCTGTTGGCCGGGCCCGGGCAGGACCCGCGCGCGCTCACCCGCGAGCAGCTCGACCAGCTCCTCGACCAGGCCGCCGACGCCGCCGCCGCCAACGGCATCAAGGTCTACACCATCCTCGCCGGTACCGGCGAGGCCGAGGGCTTCCGCCGCCCAGACGGTTCCGTCGTCATCACCGGCCGCAAGCCGGTCCGCGACGCGCAGCTCCGCCGCGTTGCAACGGTCACCGGCGGTCAGTACTTCACCGCCCGCGACGCAGACGCGCTTCGCAGGGTCTACGCGGAGATCGACCGCCTCGAACGCACCCGAACCGAGGAGCGCCGCTTCGTCCGCTGGGGCGAGCTGGCACGCCCCTGGCTCGTGGCGGCGTTCGCCTGCGCCGCGCTTCAGACGCTGCTCGAGGCGACCCGCCTGCGCAAGATCCCCTGACTCACGCCCCGCCGCCCATCGCCTCACGTCGGCGAGCCCGGAACCGGCGTCTTCTCCCCCCGCGCGCACTCCTCGATCATCCGATCGATCACCGCCGCCTGGTACCCCGCCCCGAAACCGTTGTCGATGTTCACCACCGACACCCCCGACGCGCAACTATTGAGCATCGCCAGCAGCGCCGCCACGCCCCCGAAGCTCGCCCCATACCCTACGCTGGTCGGGACCGCGATCACCGGACTCTCCACCAGCCCCGCCACCACGCTCGGCAACGCCCCCTCCATCCCCGCCACCACGACCAGCACCCGCGCCTCGCGCAGCCGCGCCGATTCCGACAGCAGCCGATGCAGCCCGGCCACGCCCACGTCGTGCAGCTTCTCGACCCGGCTGCCCATCATCTCCGCCGTGATGCGCGCTTCCTCAGCCACCGGCAGGTCGCTGGTCCCCGCGCACACAACCCCCACAAACCCGCCACGCACCTCCGGTTCATGCTGGCGCAGCGTCAGCGTTCGCGCGCAGGCGTCGTACGCAGCCGCCGGAAACTCCTCGCACACCAGCCGCGCCGCTCGCGGTCCGACGCGCGTCGCCATCACGTTGCTGCCGCCTTCCGCCAGCGACCGGAAAATGCCCGCAATCTGCTTCGGCCGCTTCCCCGCCCCGAAGATCACCTCCGGAAACCCGCGACGCAGGGCCCGGTGCCGATCCACCCGCGCAAATCCCAGGTCCTCGAACGGCAGCGTCTTGAGGCGCTCCACCGCCTCGGCCGGACTTGCCTCGCCACGCGCCACGCGATTCAGAAGTTCGATGAGCGTTCCGCGATTCATGCCGCCTGGCGCCTGGGCCCGTCGGATCCGGCTGGCTCCAAACCGCAGCCGTCCGGGCGCGGTCACCATACCCGCGCAACCGCCCGCAGGACAGGCGCGGCATACCGGGACGCCGCGCAGCCCCCCGAAAGCGGATCACGGCGCCGGACCCTTCGATCCGACGCCGTGTCCATCCCAACCCAGCGCACTCTCGCCCGCCCTGACTATTGGGGCAGGAGAGAAAAATCCTGAACTGTCGTCTGCCCGGGCGCCACCTGGATGACCACTTCCGCCGGCTGCCAGCCTTCCTTGCTGGCGCGAAGCACGAATTCGCCGGGCGGAACTTCCGCCATCTCGTACTGCCCCAGGTCGTTCGTGATGACGTCGCGCAGCACCTGCCCGTTCTTCTGCAATCGCACGTGCGCGCCCGGCAACGGTATCAACCCGTTGTTATGCTGCCCGTAAACCGTACCGGCGACGGACCCGAACGACGGCGCCGGCTCAAGCAGGAAATTCCTCTCGACCGTCTGCCCCGGCGGAACCTGCACCACCCCGTCCGCCGGCTGCCAGCCCGGTGCCATCGCGATCATACCATACTCACCCGGCGGTACATCGGCCATTTCATAGTGTCCGTCCGGATTCGTCTGCGCTTCCCGAAGCACCTGCCCATTTTTGACCAGCTTCACCACCGCGTCCCCAAGGGGTACCTGGCCGTCCGGCGTCTGGCCGCGAACCGTCCCGACAATCGTCCCGGGGTCCGGCGGGCCGGCGGGTTGCAGGAGGAAGTTCTTCTCAACGGTCTGCCCCGGCGGGACCTGCACCACCGCGTCCGCCGGCTGCCAGCCCTGCGCCACCGCAACCATCCCGTATTCACCCGGTGGAACGTCGGCCATCTCGTAGTGACCGGTGTTGCCCGTCTCCACCTCGCGCAGCACCTGGCCGTTCTTGATCAGCTTCACGACCGCCCCGCCGATCGGAATCTCCCCATTGGGGCCTTGCCCGCGCACCACGCCCACGATCGCGCCCGGCGGCGGCGGGTCCCCCGGGTGCAGCAGGAAGTTCACTTCCACCACTTCCCCGGGGTGAACGTGCGCAGGCGCGTTGCCCGGCTGATAGCCTTCCGCCAGCGCCACCAGCATGTACGGCCCCGGCGGCACCTCGTCCATCTCGTAGTGACCCTGGTCATTCGTATGCGCCGTGCGAACCACCTGCCCATCGCGGGTCAGCTTGACCTTCGCGTTGCCCAGCGGAATGTGCCCGCCGTTCGACGCTCCCATCACCACTCCCACGATCCGCCCAGGTTGCGGCGGATTCGCCGGTTGCAGCAGGAAGTTCTGCGTCGCCGTCTCGCCCGGTCGCACCGTCACGCGCGACTCGTCCGGCTGCCAGCCTTCCTTGAACGCCTTCATCCCATACTCGCCCGGCCGAACGTCCGCCATGTGGTAGTCCCCGGCGTCGTTGGTCCGCGCCTCGCGCACCACCTCGCCGTTGCGGATCAGCTTGATCAGCGCATCGCCCAGCGGGATCGGCCCGTCCGGCGTGTGCCCCGCGACGTGTCCGTGAATCGCCCCCGGCGGCGGCGCATGCTCGAGGATGAAATTGCGCTCCTCCTCCTCGTCCGGCGCGATCTCCACCCGCCCTTCCCCGGGCTCCCAGCCTTCCTTCGTCACGCGGATCTTGTATTCGCCGGGCGCAAGCTCTGGGAAACGATACCCGCCCGCGTCGTTCGTCACCGTATCCCGCACCACGTGCTCGCCCCGGATCAGCCGCACCTTCGCGCCCCCCAGCGGAATCACGCCGTCCGGCGTTCGCCCGCCGACGTGCCCGTGCAGCGCGCCGGGCGGCGGCGCCGGTTGCAGCAGGAAGTTGCATTCCGTCGTCTCGCCCTCGCGCACGACGGCCGGCTTCTTGTCCGGTACGTAGCCGTGAGCCTTCACCGTCACCACGTACTCGCCCACCGGCACATCCGCGAACCCGTACCCTCCCTGATCGTTCGTCTGCGTCTCGCGCAGAATCCGCCCCTCGCGCCGCAATGCCACCTGCGCACCCCCGACCGGTTGCGGCTCGCCCGGAGTCGCGCCGAACACGTGACCCGCAAGGTTGCCCTTGGGCGGCTCGAGCCGCAGATGGAAGTTCTTCTCCGTGATCTCGTCGGCAACCACCCGCACCCGCGCGCGGGCGCTGACGTAGCCCTCCTTGCTCGCTTTCAGCCCGTACGCGCCCCCGGGCAGGTCGTGGAACGCGTATCGCCCTTCCGCATTCGTCAGGGCTTCGCCCAGCTTCGTGCCTTCGCGGAACAGCTCCACCAGCGCGCCTTCAAGCGGCACCGGGTCGCCGGAGTTCGAGCGGCCAAAGACCCGCCCGTGAATCCCGCCCAGGCCGTCGGTCTCACCGGCGTCGGGCGGCGCGGGCTCGCCGCTCCCGTTCGGGTCGGCGGGAATCGGATCGCCCGTCGGATCAACCGGCGGATCGCCGCCGTCTTTCGGATCGCCTCCCCCGGTCGGATCGGGGATCGCACCGGCTTCCTCCGCCGGAGAGACCCGCGCCGTATCCGCCCCGTCCGCGGGGGTCTCGGCGCCCGGTTCGGTGGTCACTTCCACCGTCACGCCGTCGGGCGCCAGACCGTCGATCGAGAAGTTGCACGATTGGGGAACTGCCTGCGCCAGTAGCAATACCGCCAGGAACCCGACCGATCGAAACATGGGCTCACCTCTTTCGGTGACGAGACGGGTGCAGACCGGAACCGGTTACGGACGCGACCGGCGCCCAGACACGCCGGTGACCTCTACGCCGTAGGATCGCACAAACCCGATTGTCCAGTCAATGCTTCACGCCCGCGCTTTCCAGGGGCGTGTTCCCTCGATGTCGTCCATGGGTCAACGTCCCCGAGCCACGCTTATTCGCGCAGGGGCGAGAATCTCACGGTCCGCTTCCTGTCGCCGCCTGCGACGTTGCGGAGGCCCGATAACGACGCAGCCCTTCCGCCGCTCTCTCCTGCGACGCCCGGCCGGCCTTTTCCGCGGCACGCAACGCAACCTCCGCCGCCGCCGCCGCGTCCTCTACCCGTCCCAGCGCGAAGTACCCTTCGGCCAACGCCAGCCAGGCGCGCGGCTCGGCGGCCCACGCCTCCGCTTCACCGGGCGCGAGCCGGCGCCCGTCCCTCCCGCGCCGCACGCCGCTCCGCGGCAGCGGCGGCGGGTGCACGATCGGTTCGAGCAGCGCGACCGCCTCTTCCGGCGCGCGACGCCCCACTTCGGGGCAGACCACCAGCGCCTCAGCCAGGTCGATTCGCAGCCCGCGGTCTTCCGGCGCCTCGCGCACCGCACGCCGCAGATGCTCGATGCCGCGCGCCCACTCCCCCAGCGCCGTCTCGGTCGCCCCGGCCCGATTCCAGCCCACCGCTTCGATCGGTGTCAGCGCCAGCCCGGCCCGCAGGTGCCGCTCGGCTCCCGCGCGGTCCCCATGCTGCGCCAGCGCCGCCGCCAGCGACAGGGTGGTCAGCGAAGAGCGCGGATCGAGTCGCTGCGCCGTCTGAAACGCGGCGATCGCGTCCGCCAGCCGGCCCGCGCGGCACAGCGCCGCGCCCAGTTGGAAGTGCGCGCCGGCGAAGCGCGGTTGGGCCGCCGCCGCCTGTCCGTACGCGGCGATGGCTTCGTCGAGCCGCCCCTGCCGCGCCAGCACGTGCCCCGCATTCGCGAGGCTGACCGCGAGTTGTGCGTCCCGATGAAACACCGGCCGCGCCGACCGGAACCAGAAGGGAGCCAGGCGCTCGCCGACCGCGGCGAAGCGTGCGTTGGCCGCGAATGCCGCCAGTCCCGCCGCCCCGCCCGCCGCCAGCCAGCGCCGCGCCGAGCGTCGGACCCGCACCGGACGCCGGTCCACTCGCTCGGCGACCGCGGCCACCGCGCCGCCCGCCAGCAGCGCCAGCGGCGGGACCAGCGTGAAGCGATAGCGGCCAAACACGTAGAACAACGCCACGCTTACGACCAGCGCCGCGATGATGACATAGAGCAGCGACGCGTCGCGCGGGCGACCGAGCAGCACCGCCCCCGCCGCCGCCAGCGGCAGCAGCACGCCGAAGTGAAACACCGCGCCGCCCACCCGCAGCCCCGCCGACGTTCTCTGGAAGAAGTAGAAATCCTCCGCATCGGGAACCTCGTAGGCGTTCAGCGCCAGCAGCACCTTGATGCCCATCAGCCGCATCCAGGCCGCCGGCTCGTCGCGGATGAACTCCCACGACCGGCCCAGCCAGTAGCGCGACACCTCCCCCGGCGACAGCGATCGTCCCAGGGCCCCCTCCGCCAGCTCGGTCGCGTCCTTGCGCTCGTTGAGCGGGTCGCTGCGGTTGGCGCGCAGCGGCACATACACCCCCGGCGCGCCGGCGTGGTTGCCGATGTAGAAGTTCGGCCCGAGCTGCGACGTGCTCAGCGCGAACTCCCCGCCCACCAGCAGGTTCCGCAGCCCCACCGGCACCAGCAGCAGCGCCGCCCCGCACGCCAGGGCCAACAGGCGCAGCGCCCGACCCGGCCGCGGCATTTTGCGCAGGCGCATCCATCCCCACCCCGCGACCACCGGCAGCAGCAGCAGCGCGTTCTCACGCGTCAATCCCAACGCGCCCAGCGCCGCGCCCGCCGCCGTCCACGCCGCAAGGCCCGACCGCGCGCCGCCCGCCTGCTGCGCCGCCGCCCCGGACACAAGCCACAGCATCGCCGCCAGGAACAACGAGTCCAGCACGGTCTTCTGGATGAGGAGGTCGGCGAAGATCGCCGGCGGATAGAGCGCCAGCAGCACGCCCGCCGCCAGACCCGCCGCGCGCCCGAACAGCCTTCCCCCCGCCAGCGCCAGCAGTCCGCACGCCACTGCCCCGACGGCGGCCTGCACCGCCCGCATCCGGCCCAGGTCCTCTCCGACGACACGCTGCACCGCCGCCAGGAAGTAGGGATACAGCGGTGCCTGGTAGAAGACGCCCGTCCCGAGCCACTCGCCGGCCGCGATGCGCGCCGCCCACGCATCGTACGCCGCCCCGTCCGAAATCAGCGCCCGGAAGAACACGTGGTCGCGGATCTCGAACAGCACCCAAAGGCGCGCCGCCAGCGCAATCCCCACGACTGCCACAAGGCCCATGCCACCGACACCACGGCCGACGCCGGCGCTTGCGGGAGCGCCGCGCCTGTCGCGGTGTCGGCGCGGCGAGGCGTGCTGCATCGCCGCATCTTACTCGCCACCGCGCGCGTTGCCCCGTTCCCCGCTCCCCATGCGAGTCGTGCTTGATCGCGCCGCCCGGACCGAGTACCCTCAGATCGCGTTCAGCACCGGGCCGCACCGCACCTCCTGGAGAACTCGTCGTGTCGTGTCGTCGCTCCATGCTGCTTCTGACGCTGTCCGCACTCGCCGCCGCGGGGGGCTGCCCGCCGGCGGATACGACCGAAACCACCGCGAACGACAACTCCGCCTCGAACGACTCCTCCGCAGACGTCTCCACCGGCATCCTGGTCACCTCGCCCGGCGCCGTCGCGGGCATCTTCGACCTTTACACCGGCGACGCGCAGACGCGTCTCTCGCAGGCCCACGACATGAACGAGGTGCTGGCGGCCGATCCCGGAACGTACGTGCTGACAGACTACTTCAACCCCGATTTCGTGCTGGCCGCCAACGTCGTGGTCGTCGCCGGCCAGGTCACGACCGTCCCGCTGGGCGGCATCCGCGTCGCGACCATCGCCGGTTCGGAAGGGGCGACCTTTGACATCTACTCCGCCGCCAGCGACGCGCTGCTTCAGCGCCCCAACGACTCCGACGTCGTGATACCCGTTCCGCCCGGCGTGTTTCGTCTGCGCAAGTACTTCAATGACGCGTTCGTCTACGGTGACGCCGTCACGGTCGTCGCCGGCGAGGTCACCGTCGTGCCCATGGGCGCGTTCAACCTGATCACGCCGCCCGGCTCGGACGAGGCCAGCTACGACGTCTACACCGCCGACGGCCAGACCGTGCTCTCCCGGCCCAACAGCGACAACACCGTGGTGCCCCTGCCGCCCGGCGACTACCGCATCGTGGAGTACTTCAACGAGCTCTTTCCGTATACGACCATCACCATCACCGCCGGCGCGCTCACGACGTTTGAGATGGGCGCCCTGCGATACGACGGCCCTGAGTCGAACTACGACATCTACGACGCAAGCGGCTCGAACCTGCGCGTACGCCCCGCGTCGCGCGGCGCCGTCCGGCCGCTTCCACCCGGCGACTATGTGCTCAAGGACTACTTCTCCGACGTCGTGCTGGGCGGCGTGACGATCCGCGCCAACGAAGTGACTGTCACACCCTGATGTCCACGCCGCTGACCCGATCGTGACGCGCGCCGCCGCGGCCACCGACGGACCCGGCCTGACAACCCCTCAAGGAACCCGCCGCATGAACCTGGTCACCGGGGGAACCGGCCTGCTCGGATCGCACATCGTCGAACAGCTTCGGCGGCGCAACCTGCCGGTGCGCGTGCTCGTCCGCCGCGGGGCGGACCGCTCGTGGCTTGCGACGCAGGGCGTCGAGTTCGTCGAAGGCGACGTGACCGACCGCGCGTCGCTGGACGCGGCCTGCCGCGGCGTCGAGGTCGTCTACCACTCCGCCGCCCGCGTCGGTGACTGGGGCCCGTGGGACGAGTTCCAGCGCATCACGATCGACGGGACGCGCAACATGCTCGACGCCGCCGCCGCCGCACGCGCACGCCGCTTCGTCCACATCAGCTCGATCAGTTGCTACGGGTATCACACCGCCGAAGGAACGGTCGACGAGACCTTCGAACTGGGCTACAAGCTGTATCGATGGGCCTATTACAGCAAGTCGAAGATCGAAGCCGAGCGGCTGGTCTGGGCGGCCCACCAGGCGGGTCGCATTGAGGTGACGGTCATTCGACCGGCGTGGATTTACGGTCCGCGCGACCGCACCACAATCGCGCGGCTGGTCGAGATGCTGCGGGCCGGAAGGGCCAAGATCCTCGGCGCCGGCGACAACCGGCTCAACGTGGTCTATGCGGGCAATATCGCCGAGGCCGCCATCACCGCCGCGGCCATGCCGCAGGCCAGCGGTGAGGCGTTCAATTGCAGCAACGACGGCGAGATCACCCAGCAGCAGTACTTCGACCTGCTGGCCGCCGCTCTCGGCGCGCCACCCGTCCGCCGCCGCGTCCCCTACCGCCTGGCGTACTTCGCCGGCTTCGTCCTCGAGTGCATCGGTCACCTGTTGCGCAGCCGCAAGCCCCCGTTCATCACGCGCTATGCCGTCTGGCTCATGGGGCGGCGCTCGTTCTTCAGCGCCGAAAAGGCGCGGCGGGTCCTGAACTGGCAGCCCACGGTGACCTACGAGGTCGGCATTCCGCTCACCGTGCGATGGTACCTCGGCCAGCAGGCGTAGGCGCCGCGGCACGTGGACCCTTGCGGCCCGGCGGCCGATGAATATACTTGTGCAGGATTGGGCGATTCGTAACCCCGAGAGGTGTGAGGACATGAGAGCATGATCAAGGTCAAGGTTCGCGCAAACGAGTCGGTGGAGCAGATGGTCCGCCGATTCAAAAAGCTCTGCGAAAAAGAAGGTCTCAACCGCGACATCAAGCGAACCAGCTACTACGAAAAGCCCTCCGAGCGCCGTCGGCGCAAAACCCGAAAATCCCTCAAGCGCATCATCCGCGACGGCTTCTGACCCAATCCCCGGCCCACCGGTCCACACCCCGACCCCTGCGCGGCGCACTTGCCTGCGCCGGGCGCGGGTGCCGCCCTGGCAGGTTGGGTTCGTTCCCGGCCTGTCGCAGCCCGCCTCCTGCGGCTGCTCCGCCTTGCGCCGATGGCGCGGTCGTCACGCGTAGTCCGCCAGCGGCCACACGTCCGCCGCCACCAGCTCCAGCGTCTGCGGCGACCCCGTGGTCAGGTAGAGCAGTTCCTCGTCGTCCGCGTGCGGCCCGACCGCCGTCACGGCGCGGTCGCCGAGCGCCAGGCGCGCGGCCGCCGCGTCGAACGCGTCCTCGATGCCAAGCTCCACCCGCGATGCCAGGTACACATCCGCCCAGCCGGTCGCGCGTGCGGCGTCGCCGACGTTGCTGCTTCCCAGCGCCATGGAATCTCCCTCCTGCGGCGCGGCATGGCGCCGGCCGCCGCTCGTTTCAATGCCCCCGGGCGCGCAGCTTGGCCGTCCAGTGATAGGCCGCGTCGGGGCGTAACGTCAGCACGTCGAAGGCGACCGGCTCACCGGCCGACACCTGCTCGAGGTAGAGCCCGAGGTCCTCGAGCGTCGGCGCCGGCGTTCGTCCGATGCGCAGGATGATCTCGCCGCGCTCGAACTCGGCCTGCTCGGCGGGCGAGCCGCGCTCCACACCGTCGACGGCCAGGCCGACGGTGGCGAGCAGCTGCGGGCCGAACTCGCGGGCCAGATCGCGCCGCACGGAGTCGGGGATGGGTCGCAGCTTGAGCCCGAACATCTGCCTGGCCAGCTTGGCGCCGTCGGGCGGCGGGACCACTTCGAGCGGCACCACCACGTCGACCGGCTTGTCGCCGCGCTGGAGGGTGAGGTTCATGTTTGCGCCGGGCTTCTGCTCCAGCAGGCGTACGTAGTAGTCGATTCCGTCGTGCAGCGGGGCGGCGTTGAAGCGGATGACGCGGTCACCGCGACGGACGCCGGCCCTGGAGGCGGGGCTTCCGTCGCGGACGGCGACCACCTCGGCCGACGGCCCGACCACCTGGAGCCCGACTCGGACGCGCTCGCGGCGTTCGATGTCGAGCATGGCGGGCAGCAGGTTCCACAAGTGGTCGACCGGGATGGCAAAGCCGATGTTCTGGGCGTCGCCGCGGATGGCGGTGTTGATGCCGATCAGCTCCCCGTTGACGTTGAGGAGGGGCCCGCCGGAGTTTCCGGGGTTGATGGGTGTGTCGGTCTGGATGAGACCGCGGTAGGCGATCTCCTCGTTGATGCGGATTTCGCGGTCACGGGCGCTGACGATGCCCGCGGTCACGGTCTGTCCCAGACCGAGCGGGTTGCCGATGGCGACGACGGTCTCGCCGACCATGAGGTCGTCGGACCTTCCGAGCGCCAGCGCGGGCAGGGTGCGCGGAGCGTCGACCTTGAGCACGGCCAGGTCGTGATCGGGATCGGCGGCGACGACCTGCGCGGCAAGGGTGGTGTTGTCGGCCAGCCCGACCTGAACGTCGGTCGTTTGTGCGACGACGTGGTAATTGGTGACGATGTAGCCGCGCGGGTGGACCACGAACCCGGACCCGACCGACGAGACGCGCTGCCGCCGCGAGCGCGGCAACTCAAAGAAGTCCTCGAAGGGAAAGCCGCCGAAGGGCGAGCGTACGCGGACGACGCGCGTGGTGGCGATGTTGACGACGGCGTCGTGGCACTTGTCGAAAACTTCGACGACCGGAGTTCGGCGGCGATCGCGTTGGGCGGCGTCGGGGGCCGGGGAGGTCTGCGCCGAGGCGTCCGATAAACATCCGGCGAGTGCGACGATCAGTACGATGAATCGAATCCAGACTCCGGGAGTCGGCATTCCGTACGTCTCCTGTCGCGGCGGGGCGGGATGCCGCCCGGTGTCAGGCCGCCGAGGACTATAGACGGTCGAGGGTCCGCGACCCCGCCAAACCGCCGGCCGGTGCGGTCAGGAAAGAGGATAGCCGGGCTTGCGGCCGCGTCAAGTAGAAAAACTAGATAAGCTATTAGTTCCGGAACGAGGCGTGTACCAGGCCCCTTGCGCACAGCGCCGGAAATCGACGCTGTGCGGCACGTAACGTGTTAGTTCGAGAGGCAGACAGCGCTGGAAAAGCGGCGGTGGACGGATTCGTGTGCGTCCGCCAGTGGCGCGGCAAAACGCCGCGGGGTGGGGCCTGGTCCGGGGGGAGCGTCGGAGGTTCGCATGGGTACCGGAAGGTTCAGCCGTGGCATGGTCGTGGTGGCTTTGTCGGCAACCTGTTGCTATTGCGTCGGTTGCGCCGACTTGCTCACGTTTCTCGACGAGCTGCCGTGCATCTTGAGGCCGGCGGATTGCGGTCCTGCGGACGACAACGTGCGACCGGGCTTCGTCGGGCTCGGCGATGTCTCGGGTGGGACGTTCGACAGCGGCGCATTCGGCGTGTCGGACGACGGGCGCGTCGTGGTCGGCAAGGCGACCGGCTCGACGGCCGACGCCTACAACGGCCAGGTGGCGTTCGCATGGCGCGACGGCGCGATGGCCGTCCTGCCGCGCACCGGAACGGTCGGACCGGACCAGTACAGCAGTTGGGCGTGGGCGGTGTCGGCGGATGGGACGGTCGTGGTCGGCTCGGGGCGTCTGGGGATGGACGTCGCCGGGTACCTCTGGGAAGACGGCTTGTTCGCGCGGAGCATCTACACGGGGATCAGCGTGGCGCCGCGCGCGATCACGGCGGATGCGGCGGTGATCGCGGGGCGACAGCTCGGATTCGCCGGCGCGGCGTCGGCGTTCATCGACCGCGACGGCACGGTCGAAGTGCTACCCAACCTTCACGGCGGCGCGGGAGCGGCCGGCGCGAATGACCTTTCGGACGACGGTACGGTTGTGGTGGGCTTTTCGACCACGAGCGCGGGAAGCGGGCAGCACGCCGTGCGCTGGGAGAAGGGCGCGGCCAGTGAGGAGGGGTACAGCGCGACCGACCTGGGCGACCTGGCGGGCGGACTGGACCGCAGTGCGGCGAACGCGATATCGGCCGACGGGCGTGTGATCGTGGGGGAAGGGCAGAGCGACAACGGGAACGAGGCGTGGCGCTGGACGGCGGAGGGAGGGATGGAACCGCTGGGCGATCTGTGGGGCGGGTTGTTCGGGAGCGTGGCGGTCGATGTGTCGAGCGACGGCGCGGTGATCATCGGCGTGGGAACGGCGGCCGACGGGCAAACGCCCTTCCTCTGGACCGCGGCCGGCGGGATGCGCGATCTGCGGGACGTGATGGACGAGTTGGGCGTGCGGCCGGCGGGATGGCACTCGTTCGTGGCGAACGCGGTTGCACGCGATGGACGGACGATCGTCGGGACGGCGACGAACCCGGACGGGAGCCGCGAGGCTTGGCGGCTGTTGTTGCCGTAGGGATCGCGGAGCCAGGCGTGCCGCGTCGGGCGGCAAGCGTCCCTTTGTGGGTGGGACGGTGCAGTCGGCGCCGCTGAGCGCGGGCAGCGGCGCCGCGGGCGGCGGCTCCGTCGCGATGGGGGGCGCGAACGGGAATGGTTCCGGGGTGGGACGATGGCGCGCGGGTCACAACATCTTGTAGAATGCGTTCGGAGGGATACACTGATTGGTGTATCCAGACGTTGCCAACGCTACCGCGTTACACGGACTGGCGAGTGCGCCGGGTCGCGCCTGCGGGTGAGGAGGAGTGCCGGATGCCGGTGGAGCTTGGTCGCGTTCACCCCGTCGACTGTGTGGAAGGCCTGGCGTCGATGCGGGCCGGGTCGGTGGACCTGGCGTTTGCGGACCCGCCGTTCAACATCGGGTACGACTACGACGTGTACGACGATCGGCGAGCGACGGCCGAGTACCTGGGGTGGTCGCGGCGGTGGATCGAGGGGGTGATCCGCGTTCTGAAGCCGGAGGGCACGTTCTGGCTGGCGATCGGCGATGAGTACGCGGCGGAGCTGAAGGTGTTGTGCACGCGTGAGCTGGGGCTGCACCTGCGGAACTGGGTGGTGTGGTTCTACACGTTCGGGGTTCACTGCACGAAGAAATTCACGCGAAGCCACGCGCATCTTTTCTATTTTGTCAAGGATCCCAAGGCATTCACCTTCAACGCGGAGGCGGTCCGCGTACCGTCGGCGCGGCAACTTGTGTATGCCGACAAGCGGGCCGAGCCGAAGGGCCGCCTGCCGGATGACACCTGGATGCATCCGGCGGCGCTGCCGCCGGGCACGCCGGCGTGGGACGGGTTCGTGCTTCGGCCGCAGGACGTTCCGGACCGGTTCCCGCCGCACAGCGACACGTGGTACTTCTCGCGTGTGGCGGGCACGTTCAACGAGCGTCGCGGCTGGCACGGGTGCCAGATGCCGGAGCAGTTGCTGGGGCGGATCGTGCGGGCGTGCTCGAATGAGAGCGAGGTGGTGCTGGACCCGTTCGGCGGGAGCGGGACGACGCTGGCGGTGGCCAAGAAGCTGGGGCGACGGTTCGTGGGGTTCGAGATGTCGGAGGCCTACGCGAAGAACATCGCGGCGCGACTGGATTCGATTCGCGTGGGCGATCCGCTGATCGGGCCGGAGAATGCGGCGTTGAGTGCGCCCGGGACGAAGCCTGGGGGGCGCGCCGGACGCGCGGCGGCGCGGCGGCGCGGCGCGGCGGCCAAACGGGATGATTCCGCGCTGCGTCTGTGGGCGTAGGGCGTGGGCACAAGCTCGACGAGATCGCGGGCGCCGCGGTGCGCGTCACGCGCCGCAGGGGCGAGCGATCGCGGGCCGAGGTCAGGGCAGGCTGCTCAAGTACTCCTCGGCCTGACTGGCCGCCGTTGTGCCGGGGTAGTCGCGGACGATGGCCTGGAAGATCTCCTTGGCGCGTCGGCGCTGGCCGGTCTTGAGGGCCAGCCGCCCCTCGCGGAGCTTTGATTCGGCCTGGTCGTCGTGGCGCAGCTCGGCGGGAGGCTTGCCTGGCTCGGCCTTGCGCTCGCCGGTACCGGCGCCTGGCGATTTCGGGACGGCGCCGGCCGCGCTGCGCTCGGGGCGGAGTTCGCCGCGGAGCGGGGGCTTGCCCTCGGCCGGTCTGGGGTCAGGCGCGCGGAACGTGCCGTCGGCTTCCGCGACGACAGCGCGGAGCGCGTAGTCGAGTGCCGGGTCGTCGGGCTGGGCGACGGCGCGGATGATGCCGTCGGCATCGACGATGATGGTCATGGGAGCGGCGGTGGCCTGAAAGGTTTTGTGGGTGAGGGGCGCGCCGGTGGCCTTGGCCTCGAAGACGTGGGGCCAGTTGAGGTTGGCGGAGCGCGCGAGTGCGCGGGCCTCGTCGGCCTGGGGCCCGGCGGCGACGACGCCGTAGAAGCGGACGGAGCGGGGCTGGTATTCCGCGAAGCGTGCGCGCATGGCGGCGAGTTGCGGGTCGTCGGGCTTTTTTCGCGGGTTCCACAGCTCGAGGACGATGACGCCGGGCTTGCCGGGCAGCTCGACGAGCTCGCTGGGGCTGAGGTCGAGGCGAACGTCGGGGCAGCGCCGACCGATGTGTCGCGCGCGGCGGAGCTGCTCGCCGATGGCTTCCTTGCGCTCGGCGTCGGCGACGGTCTTCTGCCGGCTGAGCATGGAGGTGGCGAGCTTTCCGTCCGCGGCGGCGAGCGCCACCAGGCGCCCGATGGCATGGGTGACGGGGTCGTCGGGCTGCTGGGCGAGCAGGTCGTTGAAGTATGCCCGCGACGAAAAGGCGTCACCGGTTGCGAGCGTTGCGAGGGTGAAGCAGCGCAGGAGTTGAGCGCGCTGGGCCGCGGTAAGCGACGCCGGATCGAAGCGCCACCCGTCGAGCTTCTCGAGAACGGCCTGGGCGTCGCCGGCGGCGATGGCCGCGGTGGATGAGGCGAGGCGCGCATCCAAGGCGGCGAGTTCGGCCAGCCGGGACGGGTCCGATTTCTGCGCCATCGCCGGGGCGGCGCCGGCGGCGAAAGCGGTAAGCAGGCGGATGGCACAGAAGCGGCGGTTGTGCATGCGGTGCTCCGGGACGCGCGTCGCCGCCATTCTACCGCGAGCGCCGGGGGGACGGCGGCCGGGGCGCGCGGGCCGATTTCAGGCGTTCAGGCCCAGGTCCGGCGCGGCGGTGCGCAGGGCGTCGATGCAGTTCTGGATGTGCTGCTCGACGGGCAGGCCCAGCAGCGCAGCCCCGTCGTGGATGTCCTGGCGTTTCACGGCCGCGGCGAAGGACGCCTGTTTCATTTTCTTGACCACGCTGCGGGCTTCGAGGCCGGCGAGGCGGTCGGGCCGAACCAGAGCGCAGGCGACGATGAACCCGCACAGCTCATCGACGGCGAACAGGGCCTTGCGGATGGGGCGATCGCGCGGGAACTCGGCAAGGTTCCAGTCCGCGTGGGCCATGATGGCGGCGACCACCTCCTCGTCCACGCCGCGCTGGCGGAGAATTGCGGCGCCCTGTCGGGTGTGGTCGGGCGGGTTGGGCCAGCGCTCGTAGTCGAAATCATGCAAGAGGCCGGCGAGTGCGAAGCGGGCCTCATCGTCGCTGAGAAGCCGGGCGTAGTGGCGCATGGCGGCTTCGACGGCCAGCGCGTGCTTGCGAAGCGACTCGCTGTGGGTGTACTCGCAGAGCAGGGCCCAGGCATCCTGGCGCGTCATGTGGAACTCCGCTCGCGGCGCGCCATCCCGAGGAGGGATGGGGCCATTTCGGAAGGCTATCCGAGAGGGACGACATTGGCGAGGAAGGCGCGATGGGCCGAGGTCGCGGGCTGATGCCGGGCGCCGGGGCATCGGCGGGTGGGGATGGCGTGTTTGGTTGACGATCGAGCGTGTAACCGATAGAACCGCGGGAGCGTCCAAGACGAACCGGGACGCGTTCGGCGGCGACCTGGGCGGAATGCCGGGTTGCGGCGGACGAAGAGCGTGCCAGAGAGGTGCAGAGATGGCCGGACAGCATGTAGCGACGTTCGACGAGTCGAATTTTGAAGCGGAGGTGCTTCAGTCCGATAAACCGGTCCTGGTGGATTTCTGGGCGGAGTGGTGCGGGCCGTGCCGGGCGTTGGCGCCGGTGATCGACGAGTTGGCCGGCGATTACGCCGGTCGAGTAAAGGTGGGCAAGCTGGACATCGACAAGTCGCCGGGAGTCGCGGAGCGATACGGGATATCGAGCATTCCGACGGTCGTGCTGTTCGACAAGGGACAGAGCAGCCGCAAGATGGTCGGCATCAAGCCGAAGCGCGAATACCAGGCGCTGCTCGACGCGGCTGCGGCGGCGCGCTAGGCGCGTGGGCGGGGCGAGCTTGGGGCGCGCGGAAGGCACGCATGCCAGCGCGAATCGGCATCGGACACGACATCCACCGCGTCGCTGCCGGGCGGCGGCTGGTGCTCGGGGGCATCGAGCTGGAGAGCGAATTCGGACTCGAAGGTCACAGCGACGCGGACGTTGTGCTGCACGCGATCTGTGATGCGCTGCTGGGGGCGGCGGGTTTGGGGGACATCGGCGACCACTTCCCGGACAGCGACCCCGCGTTACAGGGGATTGACAGCAGCCGCGTGGTGGCGGACATCGTGCGGCGGGTCGCGACGGCGGGCTATGGTGTGGAGAACGTGGACGTGACGATTCATGCCGAGCGCCCGCGGCTCGGTGCGCTGAAGCGGCGTATGGCCGACAACATTGCGTTGCTGCTGGGGGTGGGGAGGGGTGCGGTGAACGTGAAGGCGGGCACGAACGAGGGGCTGGGGGCGGTGGGGCGCGGCGAGGCGATCGCCTGCGAGGCGGCGGTGCTGCTCAGCGATTTGCGATCGTGAGCAGGGCGCGGGTGAAGGCCGACGCGGTGGGGTAAGCGTTGCCGACGCGTGCGTAGCGGCCGGCGAGGCGCAGCGTGTCCTGCGGCGCGGCCACGAGCGGCGCTGTGCGCTGGACGGGCGGCATGAGCGGGGGTTGCGGCGCGCGGCTGCGGCCGATCCGAAAGCCGAGCGCGAACGCCAGCGTCACCAGGGCGGCACATGCGAGCACGGCGGTCCAGTGGTTGAGTTGGAAGGTGCGCGGCGGCGGGAGAGCGGCGGCGGGCGATTCGGCGAGGGCGGTGGCGAGGTGGGGCATCTCGGGCGCGCGGACGGCGGTCGGGTCGAAGTCGCGCGGCAGGGCGGTGAGCGCGTTGTGCGTGCTGCGCAGCGCGTTGACGCGGGCTGCCCAGGTGGGATTGGAGTGCAACGCTGCCTCGAATTCCGCGGCGTGGGCGGGGTGCAGCTCTCCGCCCAGGTAGTCGGCCAGCAGTTCCGAGAATCGCTGCTGCGTCATGGCAAGCTCCCGACGGAGGCGTCGCGGCCCAGCAGGTTCCGCAGCGCCTCGAGCGCGCGGATGTAGTGCGTTTTCACGGTGCCGACGGCCAGGCCGGTTTCGGCGGCGATGGCGGCGAACGTCAGGCCGTCGAAGCATTTGCCCATCACGACCAGGCGCTGCTGATCGGAAAGGCACGCCAGCGCCGCCCGCAAGCGTCCGCCGGTTTCCATGGCCGCGACGTGTTCGTCGGCGGCGGGTTCGAAGGACGGCACGGCGTGCTCCCGGTTGCGGCGCGCCTGCTCGGATCGCCAGCGGTCGACGACGATGCGCGAGGCGACGCGGCGAAGCCATCCGCGGGCGGCCGCTTCGTGAGCGAAGCGGGGCGGATCGGATGCCATTCGGCTGAAGACCTCTTGTGCCACGTCCTGGGCCTCGTCGTACTGGCCGGTGAGGGCGTACGCCCAGCGGCAGACGGTTGCGTAATGGGTGCGGAAGCACGCTGCCAGGTCGGTGGACATGATCGCGCCATCGTATCGCAAGCGATGCGCAACACCGCCGGACCCACGCGCGCCCGCGCCGCCCGCCGTCAGTTACGCTCGACGCGACTGGTGACCATCAGCTCGACGTCGCGGTCCATGAGCTTCTGTGCGTCGAACTCCCAGATTGCCGCGCCGTCCTCGATCTTGTCGGCGTTGTGGGCCACGATGTCGCCGGGAAGGCGTACATCGACGGCCCAGCGTTCGTCCATGAGGTCTTCGGTGATGCCGCGGCGGGTCTCCTCGGTCTCGTAGGCGTTCATGAACTTTTCCCGCTGTGCCCGGGGGACTTCGAGCCGATCGAGCGTGTCGTCGAGGACGTGCCGCGCGCCGGCGAGCATCTCCTCGCCGAGGCGGTTGACCTCGGCGTCGCGCTCGGGGCTTTGCTCCTCGCTGAGCAGCGCCAGCAGGGGGTCCAGCTCCAGCTTTTCGAAGTAGTCCAGCAGCTCGCGGCGCAGGACGAGGCCGTGGTCCTGGGGCCATTCTTCGTGCATGGCGTCGGCGCCGGCGCGGACGAATTCGCACATCTTGAGCGACTGCTCGGCGCGGAGGCGCGTCAGGAGCGCGCGGCGGTCGTCATCGTTCATCTCGGCCGGGTCCTTGCCGGCCCAGGGCTCGTCGGATTGGCCCTTGGGGAAGAAGTTGTAGCGCGCGAACTGCCGGGCCTTGTAGGTGCGTTTGAAGTGGTAGTAGGTACCGTCGCGGCGGCGCTCGACCTTGACGGTGGTGGGGAAGCCGAGCGCGACGTTCCGGGCCGGGTCGCCATCGGTGGCGAAGCTCTCGGGGAGCGGTTCGCCGGGGTGGACGTCGAGGGTTGCGACGAGTCGACGTTCCTGGCCGCCGTCTTCTTTTTCTCGGGTCTCCTCACTGACCCGCCAGCCGCATTCCTCGCTGGGCAGGGAGTCGCCGCCGGTGAAATCGCCCAGGTCGCCGGTCATCTCGACCCGCAGGGCGACGCCGCCGTCGCGGTCGACGCGAACCGATTCCTTGCGTTCCAGACAGCCGCTCAGGAGCAGGAGCCAGGCCGCCCCGCCGACGGCCGCCACTCGACATGCCATGCTGTGCGTGTTTCGAATCATCGTGACGATCCTCCAGGCCGGAGCCGTCCGGCGGTCTCTACGTGAAGAACGGAGCCGAGGGTGATAAGGCAGACAGAAAACCGGGGCCAGGCGGGCGGAGGGCGCGGCTCAGGCGGGACTGCGTGCCTGGGCGGCGAAGCTGTCGAGCTTTGCCTGCGTCGGGAAGAGGAGCAGGAGCGCGGCCAGGCCCAGGGTGGGAATGACGAGGGCGTACCACTCGTGCGAGAGGTAGAAGAGCACAAGTCCGACGAGGGCGAAACCTTCGGCCAGCGCGGCACGTGCGATGGACTGAGAGGCGAAGGACTGGGCGATGGCGGGGTGGGGTTGGATGGAGACGGAATCGCCCGGCGACCTGGCGCGTTCGAGGCGGGCGGCGGCGTCGGGGGCGGCGGCCGCCAGCGCGCGGCGTGCCTGGTTGAGAGCGGCGCGCCGCAGAAGCGCCTGGGCGATGAGCAGTCCCAGCCCGAGCGCCAGGCAGGCCGCCAGGAGGAGCATCGCGGACTTCGCGTCGATCTGCGGCTGTTCGCCGACGGCGCCGAGCGCGACGAACAGTCCACCGAGCGGCAGGAAACCGGCGATGAGTGCGACGTGAACCCGGCGCAGGGTCACAAGAGCGGGAATGGCGAAAGGGGTGGGTATCACGTGTTTCCCTCATGGCGCGGACCGGCAAAAGCGCGCGGGGGTTCACCGAACCAGCGGCGGAGGACGGAGCGGAGCTTCAGGAACGCGCGGTCTTGGCAGCGATCGAAACTGACCGTCGATGCCAGGGTGGAAAAGATAGCTGCCGAACGCGGCTTGCGGATGAATCGCAGTGCGGTCTCCATGGCCGCCTTGGGGTCGGTGGGCTTCGGAGAGGCGTGGTCCCATTGTCCCGCCGCGATGAGCCAATCTTTCAATGGGGTTGGCTGATCGCCCCATCCGAGTGCGCGATCCACATGCGGCGAGTCGCTCCAGACCCAAGTTTCAAGTTCGGGGTCGATCACCACGGCGCACGCGCGGTCGGTCCACCCGGATCTGTGCAGGCGGCTGTCGAGTTGTCGTTCGAGCAAAGGCGCCGACTCCTGGCTGCCACAACCATCGCGATCGAGGACCACGAGCGCGTGAGCAAATCTAGCGCATTGGGAACGCAGGAATTCGTGCGCGCGGCGCAAGCACCCGGGGTCGCGCTGCACGTGGACAAAGACTCTCCAACGGAGGGGACGAATTCGCAGCGCCCGATGACGAGCGAGCAGCGCGTCCATCGCCTCCCTCATGTCTGTGTCGGCGACCAGCGCGACCAAATCGAGCACGTGACCGGCAGCAGTCATCCCAGCACTCCACCGGCGAAGAGGACGCTGAGGTTTTCTTCGCCTCGCCACTGCTGGAGGGCCGGATGTTGGCTGCCCGCAATGATATCGGTGGCGCCTTCCGGCGTTTTTCCGAAGCAGAGCACCTTGTCGGCGTCGACCAGGCTGAGCACGACCGGTGAATGCGTCGCCAGCAGGATCTGAGCGCCGTAGATCGAGGAGAGGGACTGGAACATTGTTTCGACGGCGCGCGGGTGGATTCCATTCTCAGGTTCTTCAACGAGGTGAACGCCGGAGAAATCCGGAAGGTAGGCCGGCAGCGTGAGTGCCATGAGACGCAGCGTGCCGTCGGAGGCCATCCAGGACGGAACCTGGATCCCCTGATCGTATTCCAGCACCAGATACCGGTGCTTATCGTCGGGTCGCTCCACAGTCCGGACGCCGCGGATGTCGGGCAGGGCCGTTCGCAAATGTTGCACCCAATCCTGCAGACGATGCGCCCCGTTCACCTCGATCGTGCTGATCACCCACGGCAGGTTCGACCCGTCGGACTTGAAGGTGCGCGTCTGACCGGGCGGGCTGGCCTTTCGTATCAACAAGCTGTTGAGGACGAGCTGCTGCACACCGCCGCCCAGCAGGTTCTTGAACCACGTCGCGACCGGAAAGCGGGACTCGTCCTCTGGAAGATTGGCGAGGGTTGACTTCCGCGGACCGAGCTGGAAGGCAGGGATCCAGCCGCTGCCCTCAAGCCGCGTTTCGGGGTAGTAGTTATCCCGTTGCCCGACCTTCTTGGTGAATATGTCCTTGGTTTCTGTTGTTCTGCGCCTCTCGCGAATCGTGTCGGGCACCTCGGGTGGACGCGGGAAGAGAGTAGGCGGACGCTCGGCGGCCAGCGGCGCTTGCGTTCGCAAGCGTCCAAGTTCATGCAGGATGGCGTTCTCGTGGGTCTTGTCGTCAACTCCGACAACCACTTCGTACCGTAGGAACCGGAAGTCCCTGTCGCCGAAAACTCGGCGCTTGTCTGCCGGGATTTCCGCTTCAACCGCGAGCTCGAACCGGTCCCCCCGATGCTGCCAGAACATATCTCGGAGGTTTGACGTTCGCTTTCCGATCGCGTCGTCGAGTCCGAGCGAGACGAGGTCACTCAAAAACGAGATGACGTCCAGAAACGTCGTCTTGCCGCT
This sequence comes from uncultured Planctomycetales bacterium, assembly GCA_964401365.1. Classification (GTDB taxonomy): domain Bacteria; phylum Planctomycetota; class Phycisphaerae; order UBA1845; family Fen-1342; genus CAYNYG01. Next base: position 132,311 of record CAYNYG010000002.1, read on the forward strand.
CGCGTTCGGGCCGACCAAAACGTGAAACGGCCCGAGCGGCTGCCGCACGTACCGGAGACTCTTGAAGTTCAGTGCTTCAACTAACGCGAACATGCCGACTCCGCGCTGCGGACCTCCCGCCCGATCGCGCCGATCAGGATTCGCGGCGCACGCGATCGTAGTCGACCGGGCGTTTCTCGTTAAACGCCGCGATCCCCTCCCGCGTTTCGGCGGTGAGGTTGTTGAGCGCCAGCCAGTCGCGTGCGTGGCCGACGGTGAGGCTCCAGGACAGGTCGCGCCAGAAGTTGAGCTGCTGCTTGGTGTAGCGGATGCAGCCGGGCAGCTTGTGGATCAGCTTGTGGCACAATTCCGCGACGGCGTCGTCGAGCTTGGCGCGGGGCACGACGCGATTGACGAGACCCCATTCGAGGGCGCGGGCGGCCGGGATCTCCTCGCACAGGAACAGGATTTCGCGCGCGCGGCGGTCGCCGACGATGAGCGGCAGCCACTGGGTTGCGCCCCCGGCGGGGACGCTGCCGCGGGCGGTGCCGACCTGTCGGATGTAGATGTCGTCGGCTGCGACGGCCAGGTCGCAGGCCATGTTGAACTCGTTGCCGCCACCGACGACGATGCCGTTGAGCCTGGCGACGGTCGGCTTGCCGATGTTGCGCAGGCGGTCGTGCGCGTCGATGAAGGCCTGCATCCACTTCCAGTACTCGTTGGGGCGGCCGATGCAGTGCTGCTGCTGCTCGCGGAGGTCGGCGCCGGTGCAGAAGGCGCGGTCGCCCGCCCCGGTGAGCACCAGGACGGCGATGTCGTCATCCCACGAAGCGTCCTCGAAGGCGCGCGCCATTTCGCGCAGGGTGGGGAAGTTCAGCGCGTTCAGGACCGCGGGGCGATTGACGGTCACGGTCGCGATTCGGTCGCGCTTGGCGTAGAGGATGTGCTCGAATCCGAGGGACGCGGGGGCGGCGGCCTGTGGGAAGGATGGTTCGCTCATGGCACGGATTCTAGCGGCGACGAGGCGTGGGGCGCAAGGCTCAGCGTGGGACGGCTGACGTGCCCGCCGTGTGGCGGGAGCGTGGAGCGGCGCGGCCGGGCGCGGCGGTGCGGATACAATCCATCCGGCAACGAGTCGGGACGGTGCGCCGGGTGCGGCGAAGCCGTGCCGGCGTCGCGGCCCGACACCTGAGATGACGATGAGCAACGCCTTGCGCGCCCTTCTCGACCGCATTGTCGATTACGCCGGAATCTTCCCGCCGGCAAGACTGCCGCTGGATCAGGCCGCGCGGCGTTACGCCGCTGCGCTTGCGTCGCCGGACGCGTGGATCGTGGGGCGGTTCATCTGCCCGGCGGAGCGTCTGTCGGAGCTGGCCGAGCTTTGCGCAGGCGATGGGCTGGGTGCGCGAGGCGGCGCGGACCGGGAGGCGCCGGGCGGTCGGGCGGAAGGCGTCTGGCACGTCATTGCGCTCGGTCGAGGGGGGGCGGACGAGGCGGCGTTTTCCGCGGGCCTGGCGGCCGACGCACGGGCGGTGCGGGAGCTGCACGCGTCGCGGTCGCCGGGGGCGGCGCGTCTGCGGGTCGACGCGCTGGAGACGCGCCTGCCGCCGTCCGTGGCCCGGAGCGGCTCGGCGGGCGTGGTTGGCGAGCAGATCGCGGGCGCGCTGCGACGGATCGCGGCCGACGGCCCGCCGACGCCGATCCAGGTGTATTTCGAGGTTTCGCTTGGGGGCGAGTGGCGCCGGAACATCGAAGCGGTGATTGCGGCCGTCGGGGCGCACAACGCCAGGGCGCAAGGCGCGGCGCGAGCCGCGTGGGAGACGATCGCGGGTGCGGCCGCGCCGGGCGCTGGGTCGGACGCGCGGGATGCGCCGGCGGTGGGCGTGAAGCTGAGGACCGGGGGCGTTGAGGCTTCGGCGTTTCCCACGTCGGAGCAGGTGGCGCATTTTGTCGCGAGCTGCGCGCGGCACCAGGTCGCGTGGAAGGCGACGGCGGGACTGCACCATCCGCTGCGGCATTTCAACGAGGGCGCCGGGTGCCGCATGCACGGCTTCGTGAACCTGTTCGCCGGCGCGGCGCTGCTGCTGGGCGGCGCGGCGGAGCGCGGCGGCTCGACGGACGCGCCGTTTGAGGAGGTCGCGCTGCGTGCGGTGCTGGAGGACGAATCGGCGGATGCGCTGCGATTCGACGAACGCGGGATGAGCTGGCGCGGGAAACGGGTGACGATCGACGCGATCCGCGACGCGCGACGGCGTTTCGCCATCTCTTTCGGCAGTTGCAGCATCGACGAGCCGCTGGAGGACCTGGAGCGGCTGGGATGGGCGACGGGGTGAGGCGCGGCACGCGACCGCCGCGCGCGGGCTAATCCCGCGCTTCGCGTGCGACCATGAGCTCGGCCAGGCGCCGCAGCGTCAGCGGCGCGCACCCCTCGGCCTTGTTGTTGGCGATGATGAAGACGCGCAGTCCGCGGTTGGCGCCGAGCGCCGCGAGCCGGGCGATGGCGTCGCGACTGTCGGGGTCCTCGTCCACCAGATGGTCGAACGGCTCGTAGGCGGTTTTCGCGCCCTCGTAGTCCCAGCGATGGTTGAGCATCCAGCGCACGACGACGGCGGGCGTGCCTTCCGCGGCGAGCAGCGCGGCCTGGTCCTCGACGGGCGGCATTGAGCGGTGCACGGTGAAGCAGTGGGCTGCGCCGGCGGCGCTGAGCACGTCGCGGTACTGCACGGTCAGCAACTCGGCGTTGCGGATCTCGACGGCGTAGAGCGGTCCGCGGGGCAGTCGGGCCAGGAACTCCGCCAAACGGTCCAGCCAGCGAGCCGGTTCGCCGACGCGGCGGCGTGACATGGGAGCGAATTGGAACACCAGCGGGCCGGCCTTGTCGCCCAGGCCGCGGACGAACGGGGCGACCACGACGTCGGCGGCGTAGGCGGGGTCGAGGAAGTTCGGGCTGGGCTCGCGTGAGCGACGTCCGCCGCGCGAGAGCACGGGCGAGGTGAGCGCCTCGTGCGCCTTGCAGAGGAACTGGAACCCGTCGGGCACATCGGCGGCGTAGGCGGTGAAGTCGTGCTCGGAGATGGGGGCGTAGTAGGTGCGGTCGATCCCGACGGTGCGGAACAGCGGATGGCGCGCGTACGCGCTCAGGCCGCCCCGCGCCAGGGCGGTCTCGGTCGCGACCCGGTCGTACACCAGCCCGGCCCAGCCGGGGAACGACCAGGACGAGGTTCCGAGGCGGACGAGCGGCGGGATCGCGGCGGCGAGCGCATCGAGCTGCGGCGTGGAGGGGGCGGGGCCGACGACGTCGCGCGGCGGCCTGCGGAGGGTGTCGCTGCGCGGCGCGGCGGGCTGTGGCGGCTCGTGGGCGGGCGTCGGCTGCGGTGCGGCGTCGGTGGATTCGCCGCCGCCCGGGCGGAACAGGTCGAGCTGACGGGGATGATCGCGCTTCCGGGCCATCGTGTCTCCCGGGCGGCATGGTAAGGCAGTGGGAAGGGGTGAAGCGCTACGGCCGGGCGCGTTCCAACTCGCCGATGCGCTGGTCGAGCACGGCGCGGCGCGGATCGTCGGCGGGGACGGCGTCGCGGATGCGTGAGAAGACGCGCAGCGCGTCCGGCACTCGGCCGTTGATCGCCAGCGCCTCGGCGTAGTTGACCTGGTTCTCGTAGCGGTTGGGCTCCAGCCGGCGGGCGATCTCGGCGTGGTTCAGGGCCGCCGCCGGGTCGGTGGCGGCCAGCATCGTGGCCAGGTTGGCGTGCGCCTCCCAGCGGTCGGGGTGGCGCTGGACGACGGTGCGAAACGCGTCGATGGCGGCCTGCGTCTCGTTGTTGAGCGCCAGCGACTCGCCCCAGGCGTAGAGCACGGCCGGGTCGTCGGGGGCGAGGCGAACGGCAGCCTGGTACTCGGCGTGAGCGAGCGGCTGGCGGCCGATGCGGCGCAGCAGGTTGCCCAACTCGAGGTGCAGGCGGATGCGCTCGCTGTCGGGGGCGGGGGCGCGGACGGCGCGGTCCAGGTCGGCGCGCAGCGCGGCGATGCGCGCTTCCGCGTCGGCGTGGGTGAGTTCGAGGCGGGCGAGCGTCTCGCGCGCGTCGATGTTGACCGGATCGAGCTCGAGCGAATGCCGGATGTACTCGATGGCGCGGTCGCGCTCTCCGAGCTGCCCGTGCGCCACGCCGAGGCAGAACAGGGCGATGGCGTTGAGGGGGCGAGTTTCGAGACCGCGACGAAGGAGCTGCACGGCGCGGGCGGCGTCGGGGCGGCGGTTGTTGCCGAGCAGCTCGCGGGCCAGCGCGATGTTGAGATTGACGCTGCGCGGGTGGGCGGCGAGGTCGGCCTCGAACAGCGTCCGGTTGCTGGACCAGTCCAGGTTGCGCACGGCGCTGCGCAGACCGAGGGCGGCGAGGAAGACCAGGCCGGTCACGCGCAGCGGCGGGCCGTAGCGCACCAGCGGGCGCTGGCGGGCGAACCAGCGCCGCCAGGCCTCCGCGCCCAGGAGCGCCAGCAGCATCAGCAGCGGCGCCGACGGCCAGTAGAACAGTCGCTCGGCGGCGGTCACGCCGATGAGCAGCACGGTGTTGGACACGAGCGCGTAGCTGGCGGCGACGGCGGCGGCCAGCTCGGCGCAACGGCGGCGCAGCGGCGCGGACGAGCCGTAACCGGTGATGGCCCAGACGACGCCGGCGGCGGCCGCGAATCCGAGGAAACTGAGCGGCTGCGGAAGGGCGTGGGCGTCGAGGATGCCCGCGCCGTAATCGGAGCAGAACTGGCTGGGCGCGAGCATGAGCCGCACGTAGGTGCCGAGGATGGTGAAGGGCGTGACGAGGCGCTGCGTCCAGGACGCGCCGATGAGCGTGTTGGCCAGCTCGGACGGGGGGCGGTCGCGCAGCAGGTGGCCCTCGAGGGCGGTCAATCGCAGCGGCATGTACACCAGGAGCGGCAGCGTGAGCGCGGCGGCGTGCGGCAGCCAGAACGAAACCCGGCGGCGGCTCGGTCCGGGGGAAGCGGGCGGCGCGAGACTGGGGTGCGCGGGCGCGCTGGGCTGGGTGGGGCGCACGGGCGCCGCGGTCAGCGCGATCAGCGCCAGCAGCGGATAGCAGATGGCGGTTTCCTTGGAGAGCAGCGCCGCCAGGAATGCCGGCGCGGCCACTGCGGCGCGCACCGTGCCCGGCGATCGCGACGGGGGGAGGAGCGTCCAGAGACCCAGCAGCAGGAAAAGTGCCGCGAGGATCTCGGCACGGCCGACGATGTTGGCGACGGCCTCGACGTGGATGGGGTGAACGGCGAAGAGCAGCGCGGCGGCGGAGGCGGCGTGGCGATCCCCCAACCAGCGCAGCGCGACGAGTCCGACCATCGCGGTGGCGGCGGCGTGGAGGAGGACGTTGACGGCGTGGTGCCCCCAGGCGTCCGGCCCGTGCAGGGCGTGTCCGAGCGCGAGGCTGAACATGGTGAGCGGGCGGTAGAGGCGATCGCGCTGCCGCTCGGCGATCTGGTCGGCGGTGGATTGCGGCTGCCACCAGTCGGTGAGCCAGATGGCGCGCCAGTCCGCGAGCGAGCGGATGCGGGCGTTGTCGCGGACCATGCCGCGGTCGTCGTAGGTGAAGTCGTTGAAGACGGAGTTGGCGGAGCAGACGACGGCCAGCAGCGGGGGCAGCCAGCGGTCCCACGTGCGGCGTGGCGCGGCGGGGTCAGTTCCGGCCGTGGTCATCGACGACGACGACGTTGTTGTACTGGGTGAGGGTGCCCTTGGTGCGTTCGACGGCGACGATGGCGATGTTGTATTCGACGATGACCTGGAGCAGGGCCTGGCGGTCGTTGGCGAGGCGCTCGACGGCATTGAGCTCGGTTTCGAGATAGCTTGGGTCGATGCGCTGCGTGCGGGCCTGGAGGGCGCGCAGGTTGCGTTCGCTGGCGCGGCTGGCTTCGAAGGAGGGCGGGATCTGGGCGAAGCGGACGGCCAGGGTACGGACGGCCTCGTTCACCTCCTGCACGACCAGGTCGGTGGCGCGCTGGAGTGCGACGACGGCCTGAGCCTCTTCGAGGCGGGCGCGGCGATGGGCGGCGCGCGGGCCGCGGTTGCCGAGCGGGTAGGAGAACTGGGCCGCCAGGCTCCAGGAGCGATAGCGGTTGGTGGTCAGGTTGTCGAAGCTGGAGTCGGCGGAGGCCTCGAGGCCGTTGACGTCGTAGCTGAAGGACAGATCGAGCTGCGGGAGGGTCTGGTTCTTGGCGACGGCGGTCTGAATCCGGGCCCGCTCGATGTTGAACTTGGCCTCGGCGATCTCGTTGCGCATGTCCAGCGCGGTGCGCACCTCGGCGAACTGGTCGAGGGCCATGGGCGTGATGGCGGGGGTCTCGCTCGGGATGATCTCGACGTCGTTCGACAGAAGCAACGACGGGTCGTTGAGCAGGTTCTTGAGAGTGTCCTCGGCGTCGCGGATGTTGCGGACGCTCTCCAGGAAGCTCACGTAGCGCCCCTGCCAGCGCGAGCGGGCGTTCTGAATCTCGACCTCGGTGGCGTCGTGGAAACGGCGGTCGTACATGTTGTCGTAGGTGATTTTGTTCTGCGCCACGGTGGCCGCCAGGATGGCCGCCTGCCGCCGCGCCTGCGCCAGGCGCCAGTAGGCGGATTCGACGTTGAAGAGGGTCTCGCGCACTTCGCGCAGGAACTGCTCGCGGGCGATCTGGTGGTTGGCCTTGGCGATGTTGATCTGTGCGCGGTTGAAGTCGAGCCCGAAGCCGCGCAGCAGCGGCTGGGAGAAGGAGGCGACCAGGTCGGTGGTCCAGACCGGGTTGGGCGTGGTCGGGGTACCAGCGGCGACGCCCTTCATGAGCGCGTCCTGGAAACTGCGTCGCGTGGCCAGGGACACCTGGGCCTGCATGCCGGTGGGCAGGAGCTGGCGGATGCCGCCCTGGAGCGAGCGGGTGTCACTCTTGGCCACCACCAGCCGGTTGGGCACGGAGGGGTCCTGCTTGTCCCAGCTCGCATCGAGAAAGAAGACCGAGTCGAAGGCGGCCTCGGCCTCGACGATGCCGGTCTGGCTGATGGCGGGGGTATAGGAAGCGATGCGGATGCTGTAGTTGTTTTCGAGCGCCCGCTGCACGCACTCGGCCAGGCCGATGCGCTTGGTCTGGGGGCGGCTGATCTGCGACAGAAGATCGAGGGCGTAGTCGCAGACGAGGCGGAAGTTCCGCGGGACGCGCTCTTCGCGCGATTCGCGCACCAGCGCCTGGTGCCGCTGGTCGTAGACCGCGGCGGCGTCGCCGGGGTCGGGAATCTGCTCGAGGATCTCGGTCAGCGCGGGCTGCGAAGCGACGGCAGGCATGGTCATGAGCGAGCGCCGCGCCGGCTGGCTGGCCGACTGCCCGATGCCGCGCGCCTCGGGCTCGATCTGCGCGACGTGCCGCAAGGGCTGGGAACTGCCCTGCTGCACCTCGCGCAGCAGAAGCTCGTCGCGGTAGACGGAGATCGAGTCGGGGACGTTCGGTGCCTCGCTGCGGCAGGACACCAGCAGCGTGCCGGCCAGCAGCGCCGCAGGCAGCCCCCTGCGTCCGCCGAGACGAATTCGAGGGCGAGTCCAACGCGCCGCGCCAGGAAAGCACTCCATGCGGCGGATGATAGAAGTCGGTGCGCCGAGGTGTCAAACCGCGCACCTGCGATCACACGGCCGAGTCGCCGTCGGCGGGTTTGCGCGCGATGAACAGGTCGTTGCCGAACGGATCCGCGTCGCGCTCCGCGTCGAATCCGGCCTCGCGCAGCAGGCGCAGCCACTCGTCCCGGGCGAAGAGCCCGAGCTCGTGCCGCTCGTACTCGGCGGTGACCTTGCCGTCGGGTTCGCGGAGCAGCAGCGCGATCTCGACCCAATAGGTGCAGTCGTTGGGGTCGGGGTCCCAGGTCCGGTCCAGGAAGCGCAAGGCACGACCGTCGCCGTCGTGACCGCCCTGGCCGGTGGAGGGGCGCCAGGTCTCGCGCGTGTAGTCCGGGGCGAAGAGCGCGGCGGCGCCGGGGGCGCAGTGAGCGAACGCGGTTGCCATGACGCGCGCCAGCCCGTCCGGCGTGGTCTGGTACATGACGGCGTCGTGGACGAGCACGGCGTCGAAGTGTCGCCGGCCGCCGCGCGCGTCGGCGAGGCGCAGGGTGAGCATGTCGCCGAGGATGTGCTCGCACTCAGGATTGGCGCGGCGGCTGACGTCCAGCATCCGGGGCGAGCGATCGGTCAGGGTGAGTTGGCAGTGCCGCTTCAGATGGGCCGCGTTGCTGCCCCCGCCGCTGCCCAACTCGAGCAGCGTCCGGACGGGCCGCTGGGCGTGCTGCGACAGGGTGCGCCAGTACATTTCGGCGCCCTGGGCGTAGTCGTCGGCAGGCGAGAGCAGCGGCCACCAAGCGGCGAGTTCCGAGTAAAGGCGCATGAGAGCGAGCTCGCGGGTCCGCGTCGCTGCGCGCGTCGCCGGCTCAGACGATGCAGGCTGGCGCGGCCTTGGCCCGGGTCTGGATGTCGCGGCGGACGGCGTCGAAACCGGCCCGGCCCATCAGCGCGAACGTGCACTCCTTGCCGAGCTGCACCGCGGGCTGGTCATAGGCATTGACGCCCAGCAGCAGTCCGGCGACGGACGTCGCGGCCTCCCAGAGCATGATGAACTGGCCGACCGCGTGGGGCGTGACGCGCGGAAAGCGGATGGTCAGGCACGGGCGCTGGCTGACGACCAGCGCGTACTCGGTGGCGCGCTTCTCGGCGTTAAGCAGCCGGGACAGGGACGCGCCGCCGAGGTAGGCCATCGCGTCGCCGGCGCCGGGGAAGCGCGGGATCTTCACGTCCCGATCGAAGCGCTCGACCTCGAGGAACATGAACAGCTTGTCGTTGGGGCCTTCGCGATAGAGCTGCACCTGGGAGTGCTGATCGGTGGCGCCCAGGGCCCGGATCGGCGTCGGGCCGATCCCGACCTGGCGGCCGGTCAGGTCGACCGCTTTCCCGAGGCTCTCGGCCCAGAGCTGGCGATACCAATCGGCGAAATCCTTGAGCTGATAGCTATAGGGCATCATCACGTGCAGCCGCTTCCCGATCGCGTAGAAGTGGCACAGGATCAGGGCCAGCATTGCGGCCGGGTTGCGTCGGACGCGTGTCTCGGCGACGCGGCGGGCCATGTCCGCCGCCCCCGCCAGCAACGGCCGGATGTTGACGCCGCACATGGCGGCCGAGAAGAGCCCGACGGCGGAGAGGACTGAGAAGCGCCCGCCCACGCCGTCGGGGACGGGGAGGGAATCATAGCGCTCACGGTCGACCAGCTCGCGCATGGCGCCGGCGGCGGGATCGGTAGTGACGATCAGGCGCCGCGCGTAGCTTCGCGGCCCAAGTCGGGCGGCGAGCAGGTCGCGAATGATGAGGAACTGGGCGGCGGTCTCGGCGGTTTCGCCCGACTTGCTGATGACGTTGAAGCAGGTTCGGCGCAGGGCCGGCCCGATGAGGTCGAGCAGCCCGGCGAACTGGACGGGGTCGACGTTGTCCATGACGAAGAGGCGCGGGGCGTGGCGACGGGCGGCGGGGAGCAGGTTGTGATAGGGGTGGCCCAGCGCGGTCTGGAGCGCGATGTTGCCCAGGGCCGACCCGCCGATGCCGAGGACGACGAGGTTCTCGCAGGCGGGCGCGTGGCGCTTGACGGCGGCCATCACGGTGGGGACGAGGGAGCGATCGGTGGGCAGGTCGCGGTAGCGTCGCTTCCCGGACCTGCGCTCAGCCTCGATGGACTGGACGGCCTGGCGTGCGAGAGGCTCGGCGCGCAGAAGGTCTCCGGGGGACAGGCCGTGCGCGGGGCCGACGGCGGCTTCGGTGGCGTTGGCGAAGTCGAGCACGAGCGGCGGGCCGGGCATGCGTGTCTCCGTTGAGCGGGAGCGGACGGGAGGAAGGATAACGGGGAGCGGTTGGGAGAGTAATGCGTGCGGCGCAGCAAGACACCGGCCGCACGAGGGTTCGTGCGGCCGGTGGGGACGGAGGAACGCGGGAGCCTTGCGTGAAGCCGGGCCGCGATCCGACCTTTACGGGTTGGCGAGGCAGTCGATGAAGTCGTCGATGTCCTGGCCGTTGGTCGAGCCGTTCTCGTCGGCGTCGGCGGCACAGGGCGAGCAGCCGGGTCCGCCGTTCAGCACGTTGATGAAGTCGTCGATGTCCTGCCCGTTGATGGTGCCGTTGCAGTCGGTGTCGCACGGCTGGCAGGGCGTCGTGACCGAGAGGTCATTGACGTCCACGATCAGGTCGCCGTTGGTGTCGGCGGACAGGTCGAAGTTGGCGGCCTCGTCGAGGATGGCCCACTCGGCCATGCCGTCGCCGTCCAGGTCACCGGCGGCGATCTGGGCCAGGACGTAGGCGTCGTCGTCGGCGTCGATGACGCCGTCGTGTCCCACGGGCGAGGCGCCGCGGGTGACGAAGGCGTTGCCGGCGACGTCGCGTGCGGAATCGCCCGGCTGGTAGGTTCGTGCGTCGAACCAGGCGGTGTTGAAGAAGTTGAAGTCGCCGGTCAGAGCGCCCCAGGCGTTGTCGACGTCGGTGAAGTTCTGGCGGCGGTTGATCTTGTGGGTTACGGAGTCGACGGCATAGCCGTCGGCCATGTAGCGGACGTCCGCGGCGTCGAAGTTTCCGTCGCCGTCGAGGTCGCCGATGACCTGGACGATGCAGACGTTTTTGGCCTGGCTGCCGGCGTTGCCGGGGTGAACGATGCCGGGCTCGAAGGGCGTGCCGGCCTGGTGGTCCTGAAGGGCCTCCATCATCTTGGCGATGTCGCGGTTGTCGCAGATGCCGTCGTTGTTGAAGTCGCCGGCGCAGCGGTTGCGCTGGCCAAGGCGGGTGGTGCCGCCGGCCAGCTCTTCGCCGGTCTCAATCGTGCCGTCGGCGTCGGCGTCATAGCGGTAGCTTCCGTTCAGGCTGCCGTCGCTGTACCCGTCGGCGGTGCCGTCGCCGTTGAAGTCGGGGTTGGCGATGCGGACGGGGACCAGTCCGGCGGGACGAATCGTGCCGTTGTCGTCGTCGCCGTAGGGAGGGGTGGGGTTGGTGACCAGGAAGCTGTTGTCGCGGGTGAAGTCCTGGATGGACTGGTCGAAATCGGCGCCGGGTTCGAAGACGGCGGGGCGGTCGGCGGTTGGGATCACGTCACACGCGGCGGTCAGGAAGAAGTTTCGCGCCAGGTAATCGCCGGGATTGCGCGAGTTCTCCGTTCCACCCGGATTGGCCTCGAAGTTCTCGATACCGAGGCGGATGTTCCGCACGTAGATGGCCGCCCGGTGGTTGTCCATCGGAAACGCGTTCAGATCGACGGCCGGGAAGTCGATCGTCCCGTCGAAATTGACGTCGATGTCGGTGCCGTGCGGGCTTCCGCGGGTCGAAAACGTCTGAATTGCTCCGAGCCGCCATCCCGTCCGCTCGTCGGCGTTGTCGAGGATCGCGTCGAGCGTGGGTCGAACGCGATGCGCGGGATTGGCGTAGTCGCCCACGGTACCGTCGGCGTCAAAGTCCACGTCGCGCACCACGCTGAGGATCTCGTAGCGACCGGCGATGGCGTCCTGCACGGCGCGACTGCCGCCGGCGACACCGGTGTACCCGATGCAATTGCGGCGCATCTGCACGGCGTTCTCGCTGATCGAGGAGGAGCCGCAGTTGGAGACCTGATGGGCCGGGCCCAGGTTGGTCCAGGCGCGCGGGATCGGGAACTGCGGGTTCGGCACGGTCTGGTTGATCCGAATGCCGACTGCGTCGCCCACGCCGAAGCTCGGGTCGATTCCCGACGAGATCATCATGCCATTACGGGTGCCTGAGCCGACGTCGCGGCAGTTGGCGGCGTAGTTCATACCGTTGGCCATTCGGCCGGTCACCATCAGGTGCTGCAAGTCCGTCAGCCGGATTGCGCCGTCCTCGGTGCCGTCGTAGTCGATGTCGAGGCAGGTCCCGCGGTTGGCGATGTAGCAAATGGGACTGAAGGAGATGGTCTCTTCGTAGACGGTGTACGCGTCGGGGTTGGCGGTGTTGGTGTTCAGCAACTCGCCCGCGTCGACGGTTCCGTCGGCGTCGAGGTCGCGCCACAGGCTGGCGAGGTAGTTGCTCTCTCCGGTCTGACCCCAGGCGGGGTCACCGTGGGAGGTTTCCGGGTTCCAGCCATACCCAACCAGTCCGGGCTCGGTGTACCAGGGCGCGAGACCCTGGGGACCCTGGGTCGAGGGCAGCACGGGCGAGTCGGTATTGCCGAAATCGATCGAGTCGGGGCATTCCGGCGTGCCGCTGCCGTTGGGAGTGCCGTCCCCGTCGGTGTCGTCCGTGCAGGAACCCGGGGTCCCGGCCCAGGTCACGTTTCCGGTGACGGCGAAGTCGAGGCGGTTGACCATGCCGCGCTCGGACGGAACGGACTCGGGCAGATCACCGGTCAACTGGAAGGTAATGAACTCGCTCAGGCCCTCGACTGATCCGACACTGCGGTACTGAAAGACCATGAAGGCCGAGTCGAGAAAGCCCGGGTTGGGCGTGTTGGGGGCCATGTCGTCGCGGTCGTCGGGGACCCCGTTCTGGTCGATGTCGATGATGACGGTTCCGTCGAGATCCCAGTCGATGACTTCGTTGGTGTGGCGCTGGTCGCGGAAGAAATCGACGAACAGCGTGGCGCCCGCGCCGTTGCACTCGCGGTTCTGCGCGAGTGTCGGCGCGACGAGCACCAGTGCGGTGCCGGTCGCCAGAAGCAGCCTCTTTACCTGGTTCATGCGAACCCTCCAAGCCTTGTGTTGCACTTGAGCGACTGCCGCCCTACGCAGGCGACAGCATCCCCAGGGCGGGCGCGCGACGGCGTGTCGCGCGCTCGACTGGATGGTGGCGGGCCGTCATCCGGCGCGCCGCCGCGGGGATTCGGGTGTTTCGGTCAGGGCAACTGCACGTAGCGATCCACGACGCGGTTGTTGCCGGTGATGCTGTAGTAGTTCTCGCCCCATTCGCGGTTTTCGATGGTGCGGAGCACGGTCTTGCGCTGCACGCTGCCGTCGCAGTAGAGGAAGTTGGCGGTGCCACCGAACCTGTCACCGCCCGGATGGTGGCGTCCGACGGCGTTGAGGAGCTGTTCACCGGACGAGCGATCGATGAGTCCGGGTGTCTCGTCGAACTGCGCGAAGGGCAGCAGGCCGTAGTTCTTGTCGCCGGTATGGTTGTAGCGGAAGCCCTCCTCCTCGGGCGGGGCGCCGTACTCGTTGGACGTGCTGCTGGTGTGATAGAAGGGTTGCACCGGGCGATGGGATTTGCTTTCCCAGTTGCCGTCCGAGCCGGTGGCGATCGCCTTCCAGTTGCGGGCGTATTCCGTCACCATGACCACGCGGGCCGCCATCCGCATTTCGTTGTCGCGCACGAATCGATTCACGCGCGGCCCGGCGGAGAACTGGCTCGTGAACTTGTTTCGCGGCAGCACGGCGGCGTTGGGGGTGAACGCCATACGGCGCGCCTGGCGGTCGGCGAGCTGATCCCCGCCGGGCGGGATGTGCTGTCCGGCTTCACGATCTTCGGGCTTGGGTCCCGGGAACGTGCGCGGGTGGCCGCCCTTGGGGATCATCGGGCACTGGAACGACTCGTCCTTCACCTGCCCGCCTTTGTAGAGGTAGTGCGAGAAGTGCACGTAGCCGAACTCGCGCCCATAGTCCTGCCGCGTCTCCATGTTGGAGCGCGTCGGCTCCCACTCGCCGCCGGTGTCCGGATAGGCGTAGGACGGCGGCATGTAGCCGTACTCGGCAAGGAACCCGTGGATCGCGATGCCGACGTCGCGCATGTGTGCGGCGCACTGCGTGGCCTTGGCCTGATTTCGCGCGTGCGAGAGACTTGGCAGCAGGATGCCCATCAGCACGGCGATGATGGCCACCACGACCAGGAGTTCGATGAGCGTGAACGCTCGCTGCGACATGCCACCGGGAGTCTTCATGACCGGGTTTCTCCAAACGTGTGTTGTTGCACCGCGCCCGCGACCCACGCGCGCGTCCGACCGCTGTCCGCGCTCGCACACCTGGCGATCACCGGCCACGTTCATGCCGACGTTGTAAGAGCCGAGTGTCAAAGCCGCGTGCGGCGATTGAGAATTACGGGCAAAGGGTGTGAAGCCTTGGTGCGAGCGGCGCAATGGCGATGCAAAGCCTGCGCGAAGAATGTGTCACGGGCGGAATCGCGCACGGCCATCGGTCCCCAGCGGATCGGAGCTCCCGGGGTGAGGTGTCCGACCCCGCGCGGCGCTATCGGACGGCGCTGGGTGCCCGGCCGATCGGTCTGGCGGCGCGGCTCATAACCCGCGCGGCGGCGGCGGCGGCGCGCGTGCATTACCGGCTCATGCCGGCGGGGCGAGGCTGGTTTCGCGGCGGGAAAGCCGCCGAGTGCGCTGCCCGATGGAGACGCTGAGGACTCGCACCGCGCCGATGCGCGCTCGCTCGCGGGCGCGGTGCCCCCGACGTGAGACGGACCGTCGCGGCGGACAGCGGAAAGCGGGAAAGGCTCGGAAGCGGCATGGACATCGCCAGTCTGATCGGCGTGCTCATCGGGACGGGGTGTCTGGGCTTCGTGTTCTACGAAGTGTCCCACGGCAACCTGATGATGTTCTACTCCCAGGAAGGCGTGCTGATGGTGTTCGGGGGCAGCATCAGCGTGACCTTCATGGCCATGCCGCTGGAGAAGATGCTGGCGGTGCCCGGCTTCATCCGCCGCTTCATGTTCAACAAGGGGCTCAGGGCGGCGGAAGTCATCAGGCTCATGAACGAGCTGAGCGAGAAGTCGCGCCGCGACGGCGTCCTGGCGCTCGAGGCCGAAATCGCCAAGATCAAGGACCCGTTCCTGGCCTCGGGATTGCGCATGTGCGTCGACGGCGTAGGCTCCGACACGATCGAGGCCACGCTGCGGATGGAAGTGCTCGCCATGCAGGACCGCCACAAGGCCGGCAAGAAATTCTTCGATCTGATCAAGCTCTACGGCCCGGGGTACGGGCTGGTGGGCACGCTGGTCGGTCAGGTGGGCATGTTCGGCAACCTGGAGGGCGGCTCGATCGGCGCGATGGGCAAGATGCTCGCGGTCGCGGTGGTGGCGACGATGTACGGCGCCATTGTCGCCAACGCGATCGCCGGACCGATCGGCGACAAGCTGGCGCTGCGCTCGTCGGAGGAGATTCTGGGTCGCGAGATGATGCTCCAGGGCATCCTGTCGATCCAGGCCGGCGACAACCCGCGCATGACGATGGACAAGATGCTGGCGTTCCTGCCCAACGCCGCCCGCGCCAAGCTGAAGGTCGCGGCCTGACGCGCACCCGGAGGCGACCATGGCCGACGAACACGAAGCACACGCGGAAGGTGAGGCGTCCCACGGTGGCGGTGGCGGATCGCACGGCGGCCACGGTCACGGCGGCGGGGGTGGCCACGAGGAGGGACACGAAGGCGCCCCGGAGTGGCTCATCTCGTTCGCGGACAACGTCGCGCTCATGATGGGCTTTTTCGTCATCCTGCTGGCGATGGAGATGAACAAGTCGGCCGCTGCCGCCAAGGCCGGGCCGTCGCCCGACGAGAGGGGAGAGGAGACGGTGTCGGCCGAGATGCTGGACTGGGCCATCTCGGTGCGTGAAGCGTTCAACAACCCGGTCAACATCAACTCGACGCACCCGGGCGAGGCGTCGCTGGTGCGCCGGCTCAAGGAGCGGGCCGGGCTGCTGGAAGCGGCCGACGACCAGGGACTCCCCGGAAACGACCCCGGGGTGCAATCCATCCGGCCGAGCGACTACCTGGGTGCGGGCGGGACGGTGCGCTTCTCGCGCGGGGACGCCAAGCTGGACGAGACCGCGCGTCGAGAGCTGCGCACGATTTTCGATCATGCCCGCGGGCTGTCGTGCGTGCTCGAGGTACGCGGACACGTGAGTGCCGCCGAGTCGCACAACCAGCCGGACCGCGGCATGTCGCTGGCGTACGCGCGGGCCAACTCGGCCGCGGCGGCGCTGGTCGAGCTGGGCCTGCCCTGGACGCGGTTGCGGCTGATTGCGTGCGGGGATGGGGAGCGCGCGGTCGCGACCGCGTACGACGACGAGGGCCATCACACCAACCAGCGGGTCGAGATCATCGAGACCGACCGGGCGCTGCCGGACTATCTCAAGAGCGGGTCGTAGCAAGGCGACAGCCCCGCGCCGCGGCTGCAACGAACCGCGCGCGGTCGGGCCCGACCGGGTAGAATCCACGATCGTAGCCAGCGGGCCGCAGGCGACTTTTTTTCCCCGATCGGCACGCCCATGGAACCCGGCGAAGCGCCCATGTCCGAGACCCCAGCCGCCGCGTCGGGTGTGCGTCCGTCCGCGGGGGCGGTCCGCCGGCGCGTGTGGGGAGCGGGCATCTTCGTCGTCGCGGGCACGGTTTTGGCCATATCGGTCTGGCTCAAGCCGAGCGTGAACGGATACGGAACGCACCGGCAGCTTTCGGCGACGCCCTGCGGGGTGCTGGTGCGCACGGGGTTGCCGTGCCCGACGTGCGGGATGACGACGTCGTTCGCGCTGGCCGTTCGGGGCCGCTGGATTCGCGCGTTCGTGGTGCAGCCGGCGGGATTCGTGCTGGCGCTGGCGACGGGGGTCGCGGGGTTGCTGGGGCTGCGTGCGGCACTGACGGGGCGGGACGCGGAGTTCCTGTTCCGCCGCGTGTCGCCGTATCGGCTGTTCCTGTCGCTGCTGATCCTGCTGCTGGCGGGGTGGGGATTCAAGCTGGGTTACGGTATTCTGACCGGGGAGTTGCCCATGCCGCCGGAGGCGGTGTGGAGGACCGGCTGAGGACGCAGTAAGGCCGGTCGGTTCCTTTGGATGTAGGAAAGCGATGGCGGAAAAGCAGGACCCAGCGGCGGAAAGCGCCCCGATCGAGGTTTCGGAGGTTGACAAGAAGAAGGCGCTGCGTTGGTTTCAGGAAGCCAAGCGCGTAATCGAGACCCGCAACTACGATTACGGGATCGAGTGCTACGTCAGTGGTCTGGGGTTCTGGCCGGATGCGGTGGAGGAGGGGCACAAGCCGCTGCGAGCGCTGGCGATGCAGCGTGCGTTGACGGGCGGCAAGAAGCCGGGGATGGTCGAGTCCTACCGCAAGCCGCTGACCGGCAAGGACGCCAAGCAGTGCATGCTGAACGCGGCGGAGCTGCTGGCCAAGGACCCCAAGAAGAGCGAGTACATGGAGGCGTTGCTCAGGAACGCCAATCGGGGCGGCTTCCATGAGACCCTGAAGTGGATCGCGCCGATCCTGCTGGACGCACTGAAGGCGGAGGGCAAGGGTGCGGCTGGGCGGCTGCGGGCGATGCGAGAGACCCTGGAGGAGGCAGCCGGCCGCATGGAGTCGCGGGGCGAGACCGCGTCGGCGGTGTGGTGCTACGAGCAGGCGGTGGCGGCGCAGGACGCGGTGGTGCGCCTGCTGCCCAACGACGGGGCTGCGGCGGGCGAGCTGCGGAACCTGACGGGCAAGCTGACGATTGCGCGGGGCAAGTACGGATCGGCGGAGACGTTTCGCGAGTCGCTGCGCGACGCGGAGCATGCCAAGCTGCTGCACGACGGGGAGCGTGTCAAGCAGGCGGACGACGCGGTGGAGAACCTGATCGCGGCAGCGCGGCGCGACCTGGAGGAGAATCCTACGTCGCCCGGGAAGATCAACGCGCTGGTGGAGCACCTGACGCGGCGCGAGCGTCCGGCCGAGGAGCGCGAGGCGATCCGCATCCTGGAGCGGGCGTTCGCCGAGCTGAAGAATTACAACTTCAAGCTGAAGGCCGACGACATCCGGCTGCGGCAGTTGAACCGCACCTATCGCGAGCTGCGCGACAAGGCCCGCGAGAGCGGGGACGAGGAGGACAAGCAGCAGGCGCGCCTGGCCGGAATGGAGCTGCTCCAGACCGAGATCGACGTCCAACGGGAGCGGTCGTTGGCGTATCCCACCGACATGCGCGTGCGCTTCAAGCTGGGGGTGGCGCTGTTCAACGCCAAGCAGTACGACGAGGCGATCCCCGCGTTTCAGGAGGCCCGGACCGACCCCAAGAGCCGCGTTCACGCGCTGTTCTACATGGGGCGCTGCTTCTTCGAGAAGGGAATCCACGACCAGGCGTGCGCGATCCTCGAGGATGCCGCCAAGGGCTACGAGATCGAGAACGACGAAACGGCCAAGGCGATTGCGATGGCGCTGGGCCGGGCGTACGAAGCTGCGGGCCGCCCGGACGACGCGGCCGCGACCTACGGCCGGCTGCTGCGGCTCGACTACAACTACGCCGACGGGGAAGTCCGGCGGCGCCTGGAGGCGTTGAAGAAGTCCTGAGGGGATGGGGAGGGCCCCCAACGCCGTCCACCCCCGGCGAGGCGCGAGATGTCCGACGTCGTACTGGGGGTGGAAACGTCCTGTGACGAAACGTCGGCAGCGCTCGTGGCCGACGGTCGCGACGTCCGCTCGAACGTGGTCAGCTCACAGATCGACCTGCACGCCAAGTATGGGGGCGTCGTACCGGAGATTGCGTCGCGGGCGCACCTGGAACGTATCCGGCCGGTGATTGCCGAGGCGCTGGAGCAGGCGGGGGCGACGGCGGCGGAGCTGAGCGCCGTCGCGGTCACGATCGGACCCGGCCTGGTCGGATCGCTGATGGTCGGGGTAACGGCGGCCAAGGTCCTGGCGGCGGTGTGGGGCAAACCTCTGCTGACGGTGGACCATATCCACGCGCACGCCACCAGCGCCGCGATCGAAGCCGACGCGGCGCCCTGGCCGGCGGTCGCGCTGGTCGTGAGCGGCGGCCACACCTCGCTCTACCTGGTGCGCGACTTCCTGCGGGTCGAGCTGCTGGGGCAGACGCGGGATGACGCGGCGGGCGAGGCGTTCGACAAGGTGGCGGCGATTCTCGACCTGGGCTTTCCGGGCGGCCCGGCGATCGAACGCGCGGCGCGAAGCGGCGACCCGCGGGCGCTGAACTTCCCGCGCACCTGGATCGATGACGAGCGACTCGACTTCTCGTTCAGCGGAGTGAAGACAGCGGTGCTGTATCACGTGTACGGGACGGGGCGAAAGTACGGCTCGGCCGCGCACCTTTCCCGGCAGCAGTTGGCGGACGTCGCGGCGAGCTTTCAGGCTGCCGTGGTGGACGTGCTGGTGTCCAAGACCGTACTGGCGGCGCGGCGCGTCGGCGTCACGACGATCGTGGTGGGCGGTGGTGTGGCGGCGAACGCGGCGCTGCGCGCCGGGCTGGCGCGGGCGTGCGAGACGGCCGGGTTTCGGCTGGTACTGACGCCGATGCGGTACTGCACCGACAACGCGGCGATGATCGCGGCGCAGGGGTTTCACCAACTGCGCGCCGGGTGCGTTGCCGCGCTCGACGCCGAGCCGCGCTCCGGGCTGGTGCGCGCGGGTCGCTGAGGCGGCGTGCCGCGTCGTTTCGGACCCTTGCGACCCACGATGTCGCGAACCAGGCCGAGCGCGGAACCGCCGACCCAGAGTTTTCGTTGGCAATCGGGGCCGGATCGGTATACTTCGCCGACCGGGCTCCGATCGTGCGCTGGGATGAAATGATGAATTCTCGCCGCTGCTCCGCGTACTCGACGCCGGTCGCGTTCGCGCCAACGTTGCTGGGTTGTGCACTGTTCATCGCGCCGTTCCGCGCTGCGCTGGGGCAACCGGCGCAGCGCTGGAATCCTCAGGACGGCGGCGGGGGAACGAAGTGCGCTTCGGTCGAGGTCACGCCCGCTGCGCTGGACGTCGGCCTGACGCTCACCGAGGCCATCTTCAGCATCCGCAAGCCGTCGGGCCCGCCGGCGCCGTTCACGATCAGCTCGACGGCCCCCTGGGCGCAGCCGGTGCCCAGCAGCGGGGTGGTCGGCGGAGTGCCGCTCGAGATCGACGTGCTGATCGACCGCAGCGGGCTGGCCGACGGTGTGTTCGCGACCGAACTGAGCGTCGCGACCGGCGGTGGGCCGGGGTGCAAGGTCAGCCTGCTGATGCGGAACGACGCCGACCCGGCCGACCTGGCGTCGTTCCCATACTTCGTGCAGTGGATGACCGACACCGAGCGCGACATGATCACGCCGGAGAATCGCGACGTCCTGCTGCGCCCGCTGGTGGGCACGCTGTATGCCGCGCCCAATCACGTGGCCGCGTTCCGGGATTGGTACTACGGCGAGCGCCCCGCCGGCAAGATCGGGTACTACTTCACGGGCACGTTCGCCTCGCCGCCCGACGGCTACAACACGCTGCCGCGGAAGCTGCCCAACGCCCCGGAGGCCTGGTTGCTCCACAAGAGCGACGGCGTGACGCGCGTGACGATTACGTTCGCCGATGGCCCGCGCACTGTGTTCAACCACCTCAAGCCGGAGGTCCGCAAGGCCGTCATCGACTTCTGGGCGGAGAACTACGAAGGGTGGGACTTCATCTTCGTGGATAACATCTACTACCGCTTCACGTCGTTCTTCGACAACCTCCAGGACGGCGCGACGCCCGAGGACTGGTGGGCGGCCGTCCGCTCGCTGCTGCGCGAGCACCGCGAGCAGAACGCCAAGCCGATCATCATCAACTGCGCGACGCAGCTCGCCGAGACCTGGCCCGAGCTGATCCCGCTGGTGGACGGCCTGCACAGCGAGGCGGCGCTCAACGCGATCTACCACATCGACGACGAACGCCGCGCTTACTGGATCGGCGGCGAGCTGAGCGCGTTCCGGCAGGCGCTGGACCAGGGCCGCACGGTCCTGCTGACCAACAACGACGCGTGGGCCTACATCGACAACGATGCGGACTACTCGCAGCCGGCCGTGCTGGGCCCGTTGCTGTCCGCCGTCGTGTGCCTGGTGCGCAATCCGGGCGAGCCGATGTACTACCACACGAACGGCAACCTCAACAACGACTTCACCGCCCGGGAATACCATCGCTGGTGGCGCATGCTGGGCGATCCGCTCGGGCCTTACACCTTCGAGAACATGGTCTTCAGCCGCGACTTCCAGTTCGGCCGGGTCGAGCTCGACATCACCACCCGCTGGCCGAAGGTGCGCGTCAACTACTCCGACCCCGCGACGCAGGACGACTGGTCCACGCCCTGATCCCCGCGGGGCGCGCGGTCGCGGGCGGCTCCGGCAGGCTCGGGCAACACGAGTTCGAGCGCGGCGACCGGGTGCCGCAGGGCGTACGCCTCGAGGCAGCTCGGGTGCAGCTCACCCATCGTGCCCACGCGACGCTCTCCGTCGTGGATGCCGGCCACCCGACCGGGAATGAACCCCGGGGCCTCCACGGGGCGCACCGAGAGCGGCCACTCCATCTCGCGCGAGAACGCGTCCAGCACGGCGCGAATGTCGGCGTAGCCCACGTGCGGGCCGATCATCGCGGCTGCGGCGCAGCGCGACTCGCGCGCCCCGGTCTCGCAGTCCGGGTCCGCCAGGCAGCAGTCGCCGACCTCGAACAGGTGCTGCGGCAGGTCATACTGCTTGTTGATGGTCAACGTCTCGACGATTCCCGGCAGCAGCGACACGCGGCACATCGTCTGCTCGCTGCTGATCGGGTTGGCGATCTTCACGGCCCGCGGATCGTGCGGAGCGCCCCAGCGGTCGAAGGCGGCCGCCTCGCTGGTCAGCGGGAGCGTCATGACCTGGTGGAATCCCAGCCCCGTGAAGACCCGCCGCGCCAGCGCGGAGCGCTCCTCGATCGGCCGTCCGCGACCGACCGTGAACGCCGGGACCAGCGACGGCGCGAGCCGGTCGTAGCCGTACGCGACGGCGGCGTCTTCAATCAGGTCGATCGGGTGCATCACGTCGTTGCGCCAGGCCGGGACGGAGACGCTCAGCCGGCCCTCACCGGCGGCGCGGACCCCGTGCCCCATGCGCTCCAGGAGCGATTGCAGCGCGGCGGCGTCGAGCGGGGCGCCGATCGTCTCGGCGGCTTCGCGCACGTCGAGCGACATCGGCGTGACCGCCAGGTTCGGCGTCGTCACCGGTCCGTCGGCGTACTCCAGGCGGACCGCCTCGACGCGCAGCTCGGGCAGGGCCTCCTTGAGTCCGGTTACGAGGATGTTGAGCGCCCGATCCACCGTGCGCTGCGCCAGGCCGGTCACGTCGACGAAGCACTGCCGAGTGGTCATGGTGACGCGCGTCGCTTCGCTGTTGATGATGGGGGGCAAGGACAGCACCGTGCCCGCGCCGTCGGTCAGCAGCGGATACGCCTGGAAGCCCGCCAGCAGGTGCGCATACGCCTGACCGGTCTTGTGCCGCTCGAGGATCTCCCGCGGCGTCAGGTTGGCGGCCGGGTCGGACGATGGGAGCCCGAGCGGGACGAAGCGCACCCCGTCCGGAGCGACCGGCCGGTACTCGAAGGGGCGATCGACGCGCAGCTTGTCGAGGTCGTATACGCCGATGGAGGCCAGCTTTCGGTCGCGGCCCAGCGCCCAATGCAGGTCCTCCTGCAAGTTCATCAGCAGCTTGATGCGCTCGTGGTCGAGCCGGACGTCGCGCAGCACGGCGCAGGCGATGCAGGGGCGATAGCTGGCGTTGTCGGCCATGCGCGGGTCGATGCGCAGGGTAAGGCGCGGGGGGTCGATGGCGTAGTCGATCAGCCCCGTCCGGGCGCCGAGGAAGCCGCGCATGAAACGCGCCATCCCGCCGGGGTCGAAGATGTCGGGGCGCACGGCGAGCAGGTTGAGCCGCGCCACGGGGTGCTGCCCCGCAGGCCGGCAGGTGTCCGGCCGCGCGCGGAAGTCGGCGCCGCACTTGGAGCAGTGCAGCGGCGGACCCTGCGCGTCGGTGCGCTCCAGCACGTTCTCGCACACGGCGCAGGCGAAGGCGTGCGTGGTCGTCAGCTCCTCGACCTCGACGCCCATGTGGTCGAGCGTCTCGGCGACGCGGGCGGCGTCGAGCACGTCCCGCCCGGCGTTGACGAGCCGCAGCAGCAGGTCGACCGGCATGTTGATGATGGGCACGTGCGCTCTCTCGCGGTCGCGGCAGTCCCGGCTCACGCGCGGGTCAGGGGCGCCTCACGCAGCCACGGCATGGTCGCGAAGTACAGCTCGCCGATGCTCTTGAGCCCGTGGATCATCATCGCCAGGCGCTCCAGTCCCAGTCCCCAGGCCAGCACCCGGTCCGCGATCCCCAGCGGCCGCGTCACCTCCGGGCGGAAGATCCCCGACCCGCCCATCTCCACCCATTCGCCGCGCTCGTCGAAGAACAGGAACACCTCGGCCGACGGTTCGGTGTAGGGGAAGAAGCTGGGACGGAAGCGCACCCGGGGGAAGCCCATCTTGCCATAGAACGCGCTGAGCGTGCCCAGCAGGGTCGCCAGGCTGGCGCGCGGATCGACGATGATCCCGTCCACCTGGTGGAACACCGGGAGGTGCTTGTAATCCACCGTCTCGCGGCGAAAGACCGGACCGATGACGAAGTACTTTCCGCTCGTCCCCGGTTCGTGCCCCGCCAGGGCCCGGATCGTGGCCGCGGTCGTGTGCGTCCTCAGCACCGGCTTGTGGGCCAGCTCGCGCGACCAGCGATAGCGCCACCCGACCGAGCCCGTCGTGCCGCCGTCCTCGTGCGTGCGGCGGATGCGGTCCACAAGCGCGTCGTCCGGCAGGCGGCACCGATCGGGCCGGCCCACGTAGAACGTGTCCTGCATGTCGCGCGCCGGGTGGTCCTGCGGCTGGAAAAGCGCATCGAAGTCCCAGAAGCTCGATTCGACCCAGGGGCTGGCGACCTCGGCGAATCCCATCTCAAGAAACACGCGTCGCACCTTGTCCAGCGTCCGCTGAAACGCGTGCTCCTTGCCCGGGAAGAGCTTTCGCGCCGACAGCGTCACGTCATAGGGCTGCAAGTCCACATTGCGCCACGCGCCGTCGGTGAGCAGGTCCGGCGTCAACAGCGTGACCTGGCGCCGGGCCGTCACGCCGGACTTCAGCAGCGTGCGGCCGGCGTCGGTGAGGCCTACCCGCCGCACGGTGCGGTTCTTGGTGGTCAGCATGCCCTTGCGGCCCTTGAGCAGCGCCAGCGCCGCGTCGAGCGGCACACCCTCCGCGCTCAGCGCTTCGCCCCGGGCCACGCGGCCGCCTGCCAGCGCGCGGATCATCCGCTCGTCGGGTTCCAGCGGTGCGTCGGCGTCCTTGGCGCCTTCGAGCAGCAGCAGGCGGTCGCCCTCCTTTTTGGCCCAGCCGCGCTGCGCCAGCCAGCGCAGGCACTGGCCGACCTGGCCGGCGCTGAGCCCGCAGTGCTGCGGGATTTCCGTGATCCGGCACGATCCGCCGGTCTTGCGCAGCACGTCCACGATGACGCGTTCCGGCAGCGGCGACGACGCGTATGCCTCGCCGTCCCGGTCCAGGCGGTATTCCTCGTACGCGGTCTCGCTGACCTCGACGAAGCCCTGCTGGCGCAGCGTCTCGCACGCGGCGGCGGCCAGGGACTGGTCGCAGCCCAGCGCGTCGGCCAGCGCCTGCACGTCCGCGTCGCCGTCCGCCAGTCGCCGCAGGACCTGGTATGGAATCTCGGGGAGCTGCATCGATCACCACGGGGCGTGCCGGCCGGCCCGCGACGGAGCGCGGGGGCTGCGACGCCTGAAGCCTGTGGGTCGAGAGAATAGCCGCCCCCGTCCCGTTCGCAACCGACCGGCGACCCGCTTCATTCCGGGTGCAGAAACCCCAGGTGCAGCTCCGCGTGCCGCAGATTGAGCTGCACCCGATCGGGCTCGGACATCGCACCGAAGGCGGGGCTGGGGAAGCGCGCCGGCTCCCGCGTCAGCCGCTCGACGGCCCGCCGCAGCCGCGCAGCGCCTTCCTCCGTCGAGAGCGGCTCGGTCCCCAGCGTCCCGGCGTCGATGCGCGGGATGCGCACGCCCGCCGGCATGCCGTCGCGCAGGTAGCGGCCGCGCAGGTACTTCAGGACGATGCGGATGAACCACGGTGGCGACACCTGGCGCGGATAGCCCTCGTAGCCGTAGTTGATCCACGTCGCCACGTGGCCCATCGCCTGCCCCGCGGTCCAGTTTCCGCAGCAGCGAAGCCGGCCGGCCTGATCGGCGGCGACGACGCGGTCGATCTCCGCCAGCAGCTCGCCGGTGTCGGCGAAGCGCAGCTTGCGGCGATCGGCGACCTTCGCGGTGTCCACCATCGCACGTTCCCCGGCGGCCGTCATGCGCATTCTCCCGGCACTGCAAACGCGGATGATACGCGAAGCGACCGGCCCGCGCGGCCGCACTACTCGATCAAGAGCGCTTCGCGCAGCACGTTGATCGCCGCGCACGCGGCACGGTGCCGGATCACCCAGCGCGGGAACTCCGCACCGAGCAGCATCGGCCGGACATGGGTCCCGCGGGCCGTCGAGAGCGCGACGTAGACCAGCCCGACCGGCTTTTCGGGCGATCCGCCCGCCGGTCCGGCGATGCCTGTAACGGCGACGGCGTAGTCCGTTCCGAACACCTGCCGCGCCCCGTCCGCCATGGCGCGGGCCACCGGCTCGCTGACGGCGCCGTGTTCGGCGATCGACTCGGGCGGAACGCGCAGCAGAGCGGACTTGGCCGCATTGCTGTAGGTGACCGCCCCGCCGAGGTAGTACGCGCTGCTGCCCGGCACCTCGGTGAGCATCGCGCCGATCAGCCCGCCCGTACAGGACTCCGCCGTGGCCACGGTCTGCGCGCGGGCGACCAACAGGGCTGCCGTCGCCGACGCGAGCGTGTCGCCGTCGCGCCCGAACACGATCGATCCGAGGCGGCGCCGCACCTCGGCCTCGTCCACCGCCGCCAGGGCCTCGGCCTCGGTGCGATCGGCGCCCTGGGCGTTGATGCGTACGCCGATCACGCCGTGCTGCGCCGTCGTGCCGACCTCGGGGTTTCGGCCGCGGCGCATCAGGTCGGCGATGCGCTCGCCCACCAGCGATTCGCCCAGCCCGTAGGTGAAGATCGTGCGGCTGAAGATGGCGCGGCCACGGGCCGCGGCCGCGATTTCGCCCGCGACGTGGTCGTCGAACATGCGTTCCATCTCGAACGGCACGCCGGGCATGACGAACACGGGCGTTCCGGCAAGCGTGGCGCGAATGCCGGGCGCGGTCCCGACCGGATTGGCCAGCGCGACCGCGCCGCGCGGGATCATCGCCTGCGACGCGTTGCGCTCGGGCATGGTGCGGCCGCGGGCGGTGAAGAATGCGCGGATCTGCGCCAGGCTTGGCGCGTGAAGCTCGAGCGGCTGTCCCATGGCATCGGCCAGGGCCTCGCGGGTGAGATCGTCGTCAGTTGGGCCGAGTCCCCCCGTCACGAGCACCAGGTCGGCGGCCCGCGCGGCCTCCGCCAGGGCGTCCCGGATCGGGGCCCGTTCGTCGCTAACGGTCAGGTGCCGTGCCGCGCGGACCCCGACGGCGGCCAGCCGCCTCGACAACCAGGCCGAGTTGGTGTCCACCGTCTGACCGAGGGTCAGCTCGGTACCGATCGAAATGATCCAGGCGCTTTCCATGGGTACGACCCGCATGATATCCCTGGCCGGTCGCGGCACCTCGTGGGAGTCCCGTCCCTGGTCCGGCGTCGCGCCGGGAATGCAGTTTTTTTCGCACGTGCGTGTAGAATACGCTGTACCGGCGCGCGCCTGAGTGCCATCGCGGACGGGCGCCGCTGATCACAGGAGACTCCCGCATGGTTCGCGCGATCACATTCTGGGTGACGACAGGGTTGTGCTGCGCCGCGCTCATGGCGCAGACGCAGGAGGGTGAGCCGCGCCGCCAGCGCGGTTTCGAGGGTCGGGGTCCCGGCGGACCTGGCGGGCCGGGCGGACCGGGCGGACCGGGCATGTTCCGCATGGCCGACCGCATCGCCGACGAGCTCGACCTCGACGAGGAGCAGAAGGGCGAGTGGGAGAAGATTCTCGAGCCCTACCGCGAGCGCATGCGGAGCATGGGCGAGCGCTGGCGCGAGGTGCGCCAGGCGCAGGAGGAGGGCGACGAGGCCCGCGCGGCCGAGCTGCGCAGCCAGCTCATGCAAAGCGGCGGGAACTTCAACGACCAGATGAACGAGGCCTTTGACCAGCTCGAACCCGTGCTGCGCGAGGACCAGGTTGCCCGCCTTGACGAGATGCGCGAGACCTGGCAGCGCCGCTCGGAGGGCATGGAGACCTTCGGCCGATTGATGCGCGAGCTGCCGGACGAACTCAAGCTCGATGATGAGCAGCGCGACCAGTTCCGCGAGATTCTGAACGACGTGCGGCAGCGCGCCGGCGGCCGATTCGGGCAGATGCGCGAGGTGATGGAGGAGATGCGGCAGGCGCGCGAGAACGGGGACCGCGCCCGGATCGAGGAATTGCGGCAGCAACTGCGCGAGGCCGAGCCCGATGGCGACAGCGAGCTGGCCGCGATGCTGAATGCGGTCGAGGGCATCCTGCACGACGATCAGAAGCCGTTGCTGAACGCGTACCGCCAGAAGCTCGACTCGTCCCGCGCCGACGCGCGCAAGCTCGACATCCGCGGCATCCTGCGCGCGGCGAAAAAGGTCGACCTCACCGACGAGCAGAAGGCGGAGCTCAAGGACATCGAGCGCGAGGCGCTGCGCGAGTCGCGCCAGGTCGGGCGACGCGACCGCGAGGCGCAGGCCGTTGTCGCCGCGGGCGTCAAGGAAAAGATCCTGCGCCTGCTCGACGAACAGCAGGCCGAGAAATTCAACGAGGCCCTGGAGCGCGGGTCGCGCCGCGGCCGCGGATGACGTCTGCCCCGTGCGGTCGGGCCGCTTCGGAGCAGGTGGATTCGCTCCACGGCGGCTCGCCCGGCCGTGCCGTTCCGGCCGCGGTTTCGCCGCGCAGACCTTCGGTCGGCGTCGCCCGCAGGACGATATGCTAGAATAGTGCGGGCGCGTCGGACGTGACCGCGGCGACGCACCCGATAACACGAGGCGCCTATGAACCTGTTGAGTCCATGGCACATCCTGCTGATTCTGGTCGTGGCGCTGCTCCTGTTCGGCAATCGTCTGCCCGAGGTGGCCCGCTCGCTGGGCCGCGCGCTCAATGAGTTCAAGCGCGGACTCAAGGACGTGAACGCGGACGTGCACGACGACCCCGCGCCATCGAACCCGCGCCCCACGCCGCGCCAGGAGCTCAACCCGCCCCGCGGCGCCGACGTGACCCGCGAGCCGGCCGCAACCCCCGACAAGGACAAGGAAGAGGCCGTTCGCTGACCCCTCGCGCCGCCGCCCGCCGCCGCGGCGCAGCCTCGCATGGAGGCGATGTCCGGCACCCCCGTCAGGATCGCCATGTGGTCCGGGCCGCGAAACATCTCGACGGCCCTGATGCGCTCGTGGGGCAACCGTCCCGACACCTTCGTCTGCGACGAGCCGCTCTACGCCCACTTCCTTCAGGTCACCGGCAAGCCGCATCCCGGCCGCGACGAAGTGATCGCGCGCCACGACACCGACTGGCGTCGCGTGGTAGCCTGGCTTACCGGCCCCGTTCCGCTGGGGCGCGCGATATTCTACCAGAAGCACATGGCGCATCACCTGCTCCCCCAGATCGAGCGCGGCTGGCTCGACGGGCTGACGCACGCGTTTCTCATTCGCGAACCGGGAGAGATGCTCACCAGCCTGCTCAAGAACGTGCCTCACCCGTCCCTGGAGGACACCGGCCTGCCGCAGCAGGTCGAACTCTTCGACCGCGTGCGGAGGACGACCGGACGCGTTCCGCCGGTGGTCGACGCGCGCGACGTGCTGCTCGACCCGCGGCGGGTTTTGGCGCGTCTGTGCGAGGCGCTGCGCGTCCCGTTCGACGCGGCCATGCTCTCGTGGCCGGCGGGACGCCGCGACACCGACGGCGTTTGGGCGCCGCACTGGTACGCGGCCGTCGAGAGCTCGACGTCGTTCCAGCCCTATCGGGCCAAGAGCGAGCGCGTCCCGGCGTCGCTCGAGCCGCTGCTGGCCGAATGCCGGCCGCTGTACGAGGCGCTGTATCGGCACCGGCTGAGCTGAGGCGCCGCCGATGACCCCCGTGCGCCGCGGAAGCACCGCCTCGGCTGACTCCCACCCGCGCCGGCGGAGCCTGCTCGTCGCCACCATCATCGTGCTCGCGGGGGGCGCGCTGCGGCTCGGCTTGGCCGTGGCCACGGACGGGTCCCCCGCGGTGCTGGACGAGACGGCGTATCTTCGTGTCGCACGCACGCTCGTCGCCGAGGGACGCTTCGAAGGCACGTTCCGGCCGCCGCTCTATCCGGCCTTCATGGCCGCTATCTTCGCAGTCGGCGGGGGCACGCTCGCGATCCGCGTCGTCCAGGCGTTGCTCGCGACCGCGTCGATTGCGCTGGTGCATCGCATCGCCGGGCGCGCGGTCGGGAGCGGCGCCGCGCTGGCGGCGGCGGCGTGGGTCGCCGCCGACCCGGTCCTGATCATGTTCAGCCACCGCCTCTGGTCCGAGACGCTGTTCGTGGCGCTGCTGCTGTGCGGGGTGGACCTGGTGACGGCGGCGCGCCGTTCGAGCCCGGCCGGCGGCGCGGCGCCGGTCCGCGCGCCGGCGTACCGGGCGCTGGCGGGCGGCGTGTGCCTGGGCCTGGCGGCGCTCACGCGTCCGGTGCTGCTGACGTTTGTGCCCTTCATCGCGGTGTGGGCGCTGGCCGACGCGGGCCGCGGCGGGTGTCGCGGGCGGGCGCGCTGGAAGTCCGCCGGGACGTCGTTCGCGCGCGTCGTCGCCGCGATGCTGCTCACCATCGCGCCCTGGACGGTCCGCAACGCGCTGGTGGCGCGCGCGTTCATCCCGATCGACTCTAACGGTCCGTTCAACCTGCTGGTCGGGAGCCAGCCCGCTGCCGCCTTTGTGGCCAAGGACAACTATTGGAGCCAGCGCCGCTTTGGGCTCGTCGACGGCCGGCCGTATGAGCTCGCCGTCCGGCAGGCCGCCGCCGCCGCGCAGCGCACCGCCGTGCGGACGGCGCTGGCGAACATCGCGTCCGACCCGGCCGGTTTCGCCCGCAAGAGCGCGTGGGAGGCCGGGCACCTCTGGACGCTGGACTCATTCCTGCTGCGCCACCTGCGCAACGGCTGGTACGGGCCGGGCGTGTCCGCGACGGTGGTCCGATCGCTGACGCTCTACAGCGTCGCGTTCACGGCCGCGATGACGCTGCTGGCGTGCGTCGGCCTCGCGGCGGCGCCGGGCGGATCGGTGCGCACGTGGACGCTGGCGTCCATCGCGCACGCCTGCCTGGCCTTCGGGCTGACGTACGCGCTGTCGCGCTACGCGGTTCCGCTGCGTCCGCTGCTGGCGGCTTTCGCCGCGGCTCCGCTGCTGTCGCCGCGCGCGGCGCTGGCGGTGCTGCGCGGGGCAGGCTGGCGCAGCCCGCGCACGTGGGGACTGGTTGCGGCGGGGGTGCTGCTGCTGGTGGTGTGGGCCGCGGACGCTCCGCTGGTCTACGACATGCTGGGGAGCGGCGGCGAGCGCTACCGATTCCGGATGGAGTAGCGCCGCCGCCGTCGTTGCCCGCGCGCGTCGGACGGCGCCGCGCGCTCGCACGCACGCGCCGCCCGCGTTCTAATCCGCGACAATGCAGCCGCCGCCTTCCTCGCACCCGCCGCGCAGCCTGTCGCGGGAGCTCTGCGCCCTGCTGTCGTTGGCGGTGCTGATCGCGCTGCTGCACGGGCGTTCGGTCCGGTACGGGCTGTTCATGGACGACTACGCCCACATCCGCCAGTTGCGCGAAGCGGACTGGTCGTTGGGCGGATTGACCGCCGCGTGCCGGCTCGACCTGGTCCCGGAGATCCTGGACGTGTGGTGGCTGCCGGAGATCCGGCTGCGGTTCTTCCGCCCGGTCTCGTTCGGGCTGATGAAGGTCACGTACCTGCTGACCGACTGGAACCCCGCGGCGATGCACGTCGCGTCGATGGGGTGGCACCTGGCGGTGTGCCTGCTGCTCATGTACCTGCTGCGGCGCCTGGGCGCGCCGCCGCTGCTGGCCTGGGTTGCCGCCGCGCTGCTGTCCATCCACCCCGCCAGCGTTTCACCGGTGCAGTGGATTGCGTGCCAGACGGAGTTGATGGTCACGACGTTCCTCCTCTGCGCCACGCACTGCTGGGCGCGCTACCGCGGCTGGACTTCGCCGCGCGTCGCCGCGAACGCCGGTTCCGCGAGCGGCGCGGTGACGACGTCGGCCGAGCCCGCGGTCGCGGAGGCAGCGGGCGCGCCCGCGGCCCGCGGCGGGTGGTGTTGGGCAGTCGGGGCCGGGGCGTTCTTTCTGGCCGCGCTGGGCTGCCGCGAGAATGCGGTGATGTTCCCGCTGGTGATGTTCCTGATGGAGCCGTTCGCCGATCGGCGGCAGCGCGGGCTGCGGGCCTGGCGCAGCTACGCCGCGCCGGTTCTGCTGGCGGTCGCGTACGTGGCGGTGCGCTCCTATTACCTGAGCGGGGCGGCGCTGCCGCCGCGACCCTACGTCATTCCGCCGACGGCGCCCGACTTTCTCCCCTACGTTTTCGACAAGCTCTGCTACTACGTGCTGGCGCTGTTCGCGCTGGTGCCGTGCGTGCCGTTTGGGGGATTGCAGTACCTGCGCGACATGCCCGCGGTCTTCTACGGTGCGTCGCTGGCAATCCTCGCGGGGGTCGCATGGGCCGCGCTGCGCCGCCGCCGCCGTCCGGAGAACATGCTCGGTCTGGCCTGGTTCCTGATCTTCGTGGCGCCGGTGCTCCCGGCGTTCGAATCCCCGCATCACCTCTACCTGCCCGGCGTGGGCTGGGCCATCGTGGTGTCGCGCGTTTTCGCCGCGCTGGGCGGTCCGCGGGCCTGGGCCTGGCGCGTGGGTATCCGCGGCGGATTTGCACTTTCCGGCGCGGTCGGGCTGGGGCTGCTCTTCGCGCTCATGACGCACTTGTTCGGGCTGGCGATGGACACGGCGCAGTCGGTCGAGGATCGGGTGGTCGACGAGATCGCCGGCGATCCGAATGGACTGCGCGACGGGGACACGCTCTACGTTGTCAACCTTCCCATGATCGCCCACTACACCCGCTACGCCCTGGAAGAGTACACGGGGCGCAGGAACCTCCGGGCCGTCGCGCTCACCTGGGCGCCGCGGCTGCTGGGCATGGCGAGCCCGGCCGAGCTGGTGTGGATCTCCGATCGTGAGTTCGAGGTTCGCGTGGCGCGCGACCGCTATTTCGCCGGGCCCATGGGGTCGATGACGCGGCAGGCCACGGGCCGCGCGATCCCCCTCGAGCCTGGCCGGCCGCTGGTTCACCACGGGATGCGCATCACGCTGGCGGACCGTGACGAAGAGGGAATCGTCGCGATCCGGTTCGTCCTGCCCGCCCCCCCGTCCGACGACGGTGCGCGGCTGTACTGGGGTTCCACGGTGCGCTGGGCGCAGGCTGTGCGACGCTGACGTGGGCGCGTTCGCGCGTGCGCGCCAGGTCCCGGACGCCGAACGCCGGTCGAGCGCATGGCTCGACCGGCGCGCGGTTGCGAATCCGGGAGGCAGGCCGGCGGCGATTACTGCGACCGGGCCTCGAACTGATCCACGATCAGCAGCAGCGGATCGCCCACCGGCGGGGTGAAGAGCTCCGCCGTGATCAGCTCCTCGCGCTCCGGCAGCGGCCCGTCGCCGTCGTAATCAACCTGCCCCTGGACGTTGTGGATGCTGTCGAACACGAGGTTCAGCAGCGCCAGCGCCTGGAACGGGTTGAGCCGCGTGGACGCGCTCAGGTCGTGCGTGCCGTCGAAGAACTCCGGCGGGCTGAAGGCCGCCAGCAGGTTCACGGTCACGTTGGGGCGTCCGAACTTGTAGGCGTTGAGGCGCGGCTTGAGGTTGCGCGGGACCAGCTCGACCCCGTCGCCGGCGCGCGGCGTGTCGGAGTTGAAGTCGACGCCCTCGTCGCCGATGAAGCCGTTGTTGTCGGCACGGCGGTAGTACTTCTCGAGGTACGTGGAGCGCCAGTCGTTGGGGTCGTAGAGGAAGTTCCGGTAGTCGAAGCGCGGCTCGCCGGCGTCCTCCACGTCGTTGTTGTTGATGTCGTCATAGTACGGCGCGCCGTCGTCGAGGTAGCGCGGGTTCGGCACCTCGATCCCGTAGATCAGGGTAAAGGTCTCCGGCGCGATGGCCGTGCCCTGCACCTCCGACGCCAGCACGTGCACGCGCGTGGCCGGATCGCCCGGAGTGTCCTCCAGGAAACGGCCGTCCGCGCTCACCAGGTCGAATGAGCCCTGCGACGGTGTGTTCTCGTTGAAGGCGAGGTAGTACTGGCCCTCGGCGTGGTAGGTGGCCGTGCCGGCCTCGTAGTTGACGCGGACGGGCGTGCCGTCCGGACCGGGTTGAGTGACGAGGACGAAGATCTCGAAGTCGGGCGGGTTGCTCACCGGGTCGGGCGCCTGCGCGGGATCGTAGTTCGGGTTAGGAATGCGCAGGGCCGGCGCGCCGGGGTAGTGCTGCCCGGACTCGCTGAACGCGTCGAAGAAGGACTCCCCGTTCACCGGGCTGAAGATGCCGGCGTCGGCCATGTCGAAGTGCTGGCGCAGGCCGACGTGGTTGCGCAGGATGCAACCGCGGGCGACGCTGATGAACTCGACGTCGATCCCGGCGCCGTTCTCGAACACCTCGCCGTAGCGCAGGTAGAACTCGCCGGCGCCGTCGGCGTTGTAGGTCACGCCCGTGACGTTGCCGTCGGCGTCAAGCTCGACATCGACCGTGACGGCGTGGATGGTGACGTTGGGATCGCGCCAGCGGTCCCCGTCGCCGATGACGAAGAGCTGCGCCGGCCCGCTGATGCTGAAGGGCAGGTGGGCGCGGTGCGCGCGGATTTCGGCGGCCAGCTCGTCCACGCTCGGGACGCGCTCGCGCAGGATGCCGGCGAACAGGTCGTCGAGCGAGGGCTCGACCGTCTCGGCCAGGAAGTCCACGATCGTCTGGTGCACTTGCGAGCGCACCTCTTCAAAGGCGTCGGCGTTGGGGTCGACTGCGTGCAGGTCGGCCAGGGCCGTAAAGAGCTCGTCAAGGTTCAGCTCGACGCCCTCGCCGTCGAGGGTCTGGAACACGAGCAGCGGCGCGCCGCCGGGGACAAAGACGCGGTCGTAGATGAACCGCGCGCCCATGCCGGTCTCCGCGTCCACGACGATGTGGTAGAGGTCTTCCAGCGCGATGGTCTTGTTGTCCAGGAAGAGCTGGGCCATGCGCGCCAGGACGTGCTCCGAGAAGATCGGGCCCGGGTGGTGCCGATCGTCGCGCTCCTCGACGCCGACCAGGTTGCGGTCGGGCTCGCCCAGGTCGCTGACGTAGATCGTCGGGCGCGGGCCCTGCGGCTCGTTGGGTGGGGCCTGGCCGCCGCGAGCCTCCATGAAGTCGTCGAACGACAGGATGGTGACGTGCGGGAGCGTGCCGAGCGACGAGAGGTCGTAGCCCTCCGGGTCGTCCGCGACGGCGAAGCCGCCCTGGACCAGCACGCGGGCCACGGCCAGCACCACGCCGCCGACGTCGGTCGCCCGCTTCAGGTCGATGTTCCCATCGCACATCAGCATGGCGCGCTGCGCGGTCACGGGGATGAAGAGGTCGAAGAGCTCGGCGAGCTGGTCGCTGGTCATGTCGGCGATGTCGTCGAGCGTGACGAACGTGTCGATTCCGGCCGCGTCGAGCAGGTTCTCGTAGGCGTCGCGAATGCGGGCGATGAGGGCCGAGGGGCTGATGTCGAGATCGGCCAGGTCGAGCCCCTTGGTGTTGACCAGGTGCATCAGGCGGCCGACGACCAGGGTGCTGAGCGGGTCGATCACGACTCCCGCCAGCGTTCCGGTCTCGCCGCTGCCGTCCTGCGGGATGTTGATGATGGTGAAGAGATCGGGCTTGCCGTCGCCGTTCACGTCGACGTTGACGACGATGTCGACACCGACCGGGAGGTTGGAGAGCTCGAAGTCGGCCAGACTGGTGATGAGGAGGTCGGCGAAGGCGTTGCCGTCGGCGTCCACCAGCCGGTCGCCATGCAGGTCGGTAAGCCAGAGGGTGGCGCCGTCCAGGTCCTGGGCCGGGGGGGTGGCCCGTCCGGACCCGGAGGCGGCTGCGGTCGAGCTCTGGGAGGCGACGGAACCGCTCACGGTCCCATTGAAGCTGAGCGCGGAGTCGGAAACGTCTCCGGAACCGGTTCCGGAGTCGCCCGAGCCAGCATTGTCACCCGTGCTTCCACCGGTGTTATCGCCCGCATCGCCGGTCGTATCGCCGGTCGTATCGCCGGTCTGACCGTCGTTACCGGTTCCGTTCTGGGTCTGCTGGGGGCAACCGCCTAGCGCAAACGCCAGGAGGCCCACAATAAGCAGGGACAGGGGAGTTCTCATGCGTGGTGATCTCCAACGTGTTGTGAAACCGGCGGCCCCGATGGCTGGTGCCGGTGCCCGAGAGACTGCTTGAGTCCTATTTCGAGCGATCGGGGGGCGAACTTGATCGCGACCGCGGAGATGGACCGCTCTCGGCGCGGTTCGGTCGGAATGGAGCGAACGTCCGAATTTTTCGCGCCGAAACTGCGGGCGCCGTTGACGCGCGGCGTGGAGAGCGCTGAGATATTGCCACGCGTTCGGCGACGCGAGCGAAAATCTCGCGCGGCGCACGAGCCCGCGGTTCACGGACCGCGCGCCAACTGCAACCGAACCCGATCAAGACGGTGACACGGACGGCGCCGCCGTGACGGCACATCGCAAAAGGAAGCGCCATGGCAAAGAGGAAGAAAGCCGCAAAGAAGAGCGCCAAGAAGTCGAGCAAGAAGGCGAGCAAGAAGACTGCGAAGGTCTCGAAGAAGGCGGTCAAGAAGGCTCCCAAGAAGACCGCGAAGCGCGCCGTGACGAAGGCTGCCAAGCCGGCGGTCCGGAAGCCGGCGCCCAAGCTGATGGCCAAGCCGGCGCCGAAGCCGATGGTGAAGACGGCGCCCAAGCCGCCGCCGCCGCCGGCGATGATGCCGGCGCCCGCCCCGCAACCAGCCCCCCCGGGCCCCGCGGTCGATTTTCCTGAGCCGTCGTCGCTCGACGTGCACGACGACGAGCCGCGCACGGAAACCGCGCCGGATTCCGGCGACGACTTCGACGACGACGACATCGACGACGTCGACATCGACTGACGCGCGCGGTGCGCATCGTGCGGCGGGCCCCATGACATGATCGGCGGCGGGTTCACGGATCCGCCGTCGCGTGTCGTGCGCACGTCCGCCGCCGCGCGGCGCCGACTTCCATGCCGAACCACTACTGCGATCGGCTTCAGGCGGCGATCGACGCGCGGCGTACCTGCGCCGTGGTGGGGATCGATCCGGTGCGCGAGCACCTGCCGCCCGCGCTGCTGGGCGAAGCGCTCGACGCCGTGCAGACCATCGAGCGGTTCGCGACGGCGGTGATCGACGTGGTCGCGCCGCTGGTGCCGGCGGTGAAGATCAATTCCGCTTTCTTTGAGGCGTATCGGGCGGCCGGAGTCGCGGCCTACTTCCGTATGGTCGCGCACGCGCACCGGCGCGGGCTGCTGGTGATCGGGGACGTGAAGCGCGGCGACATTGGCTCAACCGCGGAGCTTTACGCGCGCGGGCACCTGGTGACGGCCGACGCCGCCGAGTGCGACAGTGTGCCGGACGCTGTCACCGTATCGGCCTATCTCGGGGCTTCTGCGGCCAGGCCCTTCGTGGACGTCGCCGCCCGCGAAGGGCGCGGGGTGTACGTTCTCGTCCGTCCCTCCGACCCCGGGGCGGACCTGATCCACGAGTTCGGCGGGGACACGCCGCTCTACCAGCATCTCGGACGGCTTGTCGCCGGGTGGGGAGATCGGGCGGAGCTGTTGGGGGGGTGCGGCTATTCGTGCGTCGGGGCGGTGGTGGCGCCGAAGGACGCTGCGAGCACGGCGGCGCTGCGGGCCGCGATGCCGCGGACGCCGTTCCTGGTGCCGGGGTATGGCGCGCAGGGCGGAACGGCCGAGGCGTGCCGCCCGTGTTTTGCGGCGGACGGGCGTGGGGCGGTGGTGAACGCGTCGCGCTCGGTGATCTACGCCTTCAACCAGCCGCGGTATGCAAGGCGGTTCGGGTCGGACTGGGAGGCGTGCGTCCGCGCAGCATGCGAGGACTTCGTCGCCGACCTGGCGGGCCTGAGCGCCGCGGCGCCGCGGACGTAGGCGCGCGGAGCGGGGCGAGCCGCCGCGCCGGTTGTCAGGCGCGGCTCTGCCACACGGGTTCAGGCACGCCCGCCAGCTTGTTCTCGAGGCGCGCCATCACGAAGAGCGTGTCGGACAGGCGGTTGAGGTACGGCACCACGCACGGGCCGATCGGCTCGAGCTGCGCCAGCGCGATCGCGTCGCGCTCGGCGCGGCGGCAGACGGCGCGGGCGACGTGGAGCTGGGCTGCGGCCGGCGTTCCGCCCGGAAGGACGAAGTTGGTCAGCGGCTCGAGCTGCTCGTTCATCTCGTCCATCAGGCGCTCCAGCGCGTCGACGTGCCGCGCCTCGATGACGGGGACGGGCACACGGGCCTTGTCGGGCTCGAGCATGCACAGGTCGCTGCCGAGGTGGAACAGCTCATTCTGGATGGTGCGCAGGGCGGCGGCGGTCGCGGGCGAAGGCGCGGCGGCGAGCACGACGCCGACGGCGGAGTTCAGCTCGTCGACTGCGCCGTAGGCGGCGATACGCGGCGCGGTCTTGGGAACGCGCTGCCCGCCGCCCAGCGCGGTGGTTCCGTCGTCACCGGTCCGCGTGTAGACGCGCGTGATGCGGGGCATGGCGGGGCCTCCGGTGCCGCGCGCGGCGGCGCGTCGCGGTCAGAGGTTCTCGAAGATGAAATTGAGCCGCGCCTCGGTCACGTGCCGCGTGGGGAAGAGGCCGTGGCGCGAGCGCGGATAGAACATCACCTCGAACTGCTTGCCGGCGTGCTGAAGGGCGTCGATGAACTGGACGGTGTTCTGCATGTGGACGTTGTCGTCCATGATGCCGTGCATGAGGAACAGCTTGCCGTGCAGATTGGCCGCGGCGCGGGTGGGCGCGGTGCGGCGATAGCCGTCGGGGTTGTTCTGCGGGGTGCGCATGTAGCGTTCGGTGTAGATCGTGTCGTAGCAGCGCCAGTCGGTGACGGGCGCGCCGGCGACGCCGATCTTGAACAGGGTGCTGTGCGTCAGTGCGTAGCTGGTCATGAACCCGCCGTAGCTGTGACCGTAGATGCCGACGCGCTCGGGATCGATGCCCGGGCGGTTGGCGATGAGCCACCGAAGCCCATCCTCGATGTCGGCCAGCTCGGTCTCGCCGAGGCGCTGGTAGGCCTGCCAGGTGGAGACGGCGCCCTGCCCGCCGGCGGAGCGGTTGTCGCACATCCAGACGACGTAGCCCTTCTGAGCCAGGAGGTGGTTGAGCATGTTCCCGCCGCCCCAGGAGTTGCTGACCACCGGGGCGTGCGGACCGGCGTAGGTGTAGATCCAGACGGGGTATTTCGCGGCCGGGTCGAAGTCGGGCGGCAGGAGCAGTAGCGCGTTCATCCGGTAGCCGTCGCGCGCGGGCACGCGCAGGAACTCGTGTTGCCCGAGCCGGTACTCGCGGATGGGCGGGTTCTCATTGGGGCTGATGACGCGAACCAGCGAGCCGTCGGCGCGGCGCAGCTCGACGCGCGGGGGGGTGTCGAACGCGCTGGCTGTGTCGATGAAGAAGCGGCAGGTGGGCGAGAACGAAACCCGGTGGGACGCTCCGGGCGCAGTGAGGCGCTCCAGTCCGGTGCCGTCGAGGCGAGCGCGGTAGGCGTGCGACTCGATCGAGCTGTCGCGCGTGCCGGAGAAATAGACCCAGCCGTCCTTTTCGTCGACGCCCTCGACGTCGCGCACTTCCCATTCGCCGCGG
The DNA here is from genome assembly GCA_964401365.1 of uncultured Planctomycetales bacterium. Lineage (GTDB taxonomy): Bacteria > Planctomycetota > Phycisphaerae > UBA1845 > Fen-1342 > CAYNYG01. The sequence continues at coordinate 171,001 of CAYNYG010000002.1, forward strand.
GTGATGCGCTGCGCGAGCGTGGCGCGGGCGGGCGTGTGCTGCGCGCCGAGCCCGAGGAAACCGCCGCGGGTTTGGCCCGGGACAAAGTCGTAGTGGTACAGGTGCGCCCAGCCGTCGCGCTCGCTGCGCCAGAGGAACGATCCGTCGGACAGGAATCGCGGCTCATCGAGCACGTTCACCCACGCCGGCGACGTCTCGCGGAGCAGTTGCGTGGTGCGGCCCGACTCGGGATCGGCGAGGTTCAGATCGAGCCAGCGCTGCTCGCGGTCCTGGACCTGGTAGAACAGCCGGCCGTCGGGCGCCCACGTGACCCGGACGATGAGCGGCTCGTGCGAGGCGTAGGCCGACAGGTCGATCCAGCGGACGCGGCCGTCGCGGACGCGCACGACGCCCAGACGTGCGACGGGGTTGGGGTCGCCCGCCTTGGGATAGGGGCCGTTCTCCACCTTCAGTCGGTAGCGCTCCTCGTCGGGCTGTGGGAAGTGGTTCAGCACGGTGAAGCGCGGCACGCGCGTCTCGTCGAGCTGGAGGAAGGCGATATGGCGGTCGTCCGGGCTCCACCAGTACCCGCGCGACGCGTGAGTGTACACTTCCTCGGCGTAGACCCAGTCCAGCTCGCCGTTGAGGAGGTTCTCGCCGCCGCCGCGCGTCAGCCGCCGGGGCTCCGCCTTCTCGCGGGCCAGGTTGAATGTGTAGAGGTCGTGGTCGCGGACGAAGGCCAGCCGCGTTGCCTTGGGACTCAGGCTGAGCCACTCGAAGTCGCCTTCGCGCGCGTTGACGCGCGACAGGCGGCCGGTCGAGAAGCGGTAGAGGTAAAGCACCTTGCCGTGGCGCAGGATGACGGTGTCGCGGTCGTCGCTGGTCAGGGCGAACTGCGACGCCAGCGACTCGGCGGCCTTCTCGTCCAGCCCGGCGCCGCGCAGGGCGGCCTTGAGCGGCGCGGCGTCGTAGGCGGGTGCGGCCGCGTCGCTGACGGCGTCGACGCGCGCCAGCCGTCCGTCGCGCGGTTCGAGGTACGCGTCGCCGTCGGGAAGCCAGCGCTGCCCGCCCTTCCAGGTGCCGCCGAAGTCTACGCGGCCGGTGGGGCCGAGAATGGCGTCGAGGGTGATGAGCTTGTCGCCGCGCGCCGCGCCGCTGGCGGTTGCCGGCGCCGTCGAGGGCGGGTCCTGGGCCGCGGCTGAACCGATCAGGCGACCAAGCAGGACGCCTAGCGGCAGGATCCACCGCATGCGGGTCGGTCGACCGGGCTGCGCCGGACACGCGGGGTCGCGAGGTCGGGCGGGCCCATGGGCAGGGACCGTCGCGCACCGCGCTCCGCGAAGGGAGTTCGGGACCACCTGGGGCATCAAGCACCTCGATCGGGGTACGAAGTTCGGATGCGAAATGTAGCACGCCGGCCGGTGGCTGTGAAAGACGCGGGCGGGGACCATTGACGCTGCGGCGCCCGCGGGCGAGAATCGCGGGTGCGGGCGTTTAGCTCAGTTGGCTAGAGCGCTTCCTTCACACGGAAGAGGTCACAGGTTCGAGTCCTGTAACGCCCATCACGTAAAACGTGAATAGAAGCCGAATGCGTGCATTATGCGCATACCTGCCTGTGTGGGGCAGCGCGGCTCGGAAGCCGGCCAGGACGGCAAGGCCGGGGACCCGCCAACTCAGTCGCGGCGTTTTTCGGCCAACACTGCGCCGCGCAAGTCTCGGAGCCTCACGATCATGGGCATGTTGCCCGGCAGCGCGTGCGTGGCGCAGCCGAAACACGGGTCGTAGGCGCGAAACGCCATCTCGACCCGGTTCAAGAGTCCCTCCGTAATCTCCGTTCCCTTCCGGATGAGCGCCTGGGCCGCCTTCTTGATGGACATGCAGATGGCGGCATGGTTGTTCGTCGTGCCGACAATCAGATTGACCTTCCGCAGGATGCCGCGTTCGTCGGTCACATAATGGTGCGTCAAGGTTCCGCGCGGGGCCTCCACGCTGCCGACGCCCTCGTCGGGTGTTTCGGTCGGGACCGTGCGGATGTTGTCGCTCAGAATCTCCTCGTCAGTCGCCAGCTCAAGCGCCCGCTCGGCCGCGTACACCAGTTCGACCACACGGGCCCAGTGCGTCGCCAGCGTCTGATGCACCGGCGTGCGGCCGCTCTTGTCCTTGGTCAGCGTTTCGTAGAAGCGTTCGTATTCGGCCTGCGCCAGCGGTGTGGCCATGCCCTGGGAGGCATTGAGTCGCGAGAGGGGCGTGGCGCGGTACACGCCGCTTTCGGGACCGTCCACGAACCCGCGCCATCCGCGGGCCTTGAGGAACGGGAACTTGAGATACGACCACTTCTCCACGTGCTCGCCGACGTGGGCGAGGTAGTCCTTGGCGTCGTATTTCGCCACCTCGGCCCCGTCCGGCCCGACCACTCTGATCCTGCCGTCATAGAAGTTGACGTGGTTGTTCTGGTCCACGGTTCCCATGTAGCAGGTCTGGTGCGCGTAGGCATCCGAGAGAATCATGTCCAGGTACCGGGCGTCCGCGAGCACGACCTTGTTCAGAATGTCCACGGTGAACTTTCCGAACTCGCACAACTGTCGGGCCAGCTCCACGATCCGATCGCGCTCCTGCGGGGTGACCCCCTTCGACACGCCGCCGGGAATGGCGGAGACCATGTGAATCGTCTTGCCGCCCAGGATCTTGACGATCTCGTGCGCCGCGGCACGGGCGCTGATGACGCACCGGCCGGCGTCGATCCCGACCTTCTGGATCAATCCGAGGATGTTGCGCTGGGCTGGGGGGGCATCCGGGCCTAACACGAAGTCGGGCGCGGCCAGGATGAAGAAATGGGTCGCGTGGTCGCCGACGAAGAACGCGGTGTAGAGCAATTCGCGGAGCTTCCTGGCGGCGGGAGGCGGCTCGACGTGGAACAGTGCGTCGCACGCCTTGGCCGCGGCCATGTGGTGCGCCTCGCTGCACACGCCGCAGATGCGCGTGGTGATCCGCGGCATCTCCTCGGCCGGCCGACCGACGCAGAACTGCTCGAAGCCGCGCAACTCCGGCACGACAAAGAAGCAATCGGCGACGTTGCCGTCGTCGTCGACGAAGATGTCGATCTTGCCGTGGCCCTCCAGACGCGTCACCGGGTCGATGTGGATCGTTTTCACAGCGTCACCTCCGCGCTCCGAGGTTGCTCAATGGCGATGGGAGCGCCTTCGACCCGCCTGCGTCCCAACGTGGCCTTGGCCATCGAGAACCGGTAGAACGTCCCGGCCGGGTCGACGATGCCGTCCAGGATCTTCTCGATTTCGTCGGGGTCTTCGGAGTCGATGACCGAGGCCAGGGCCGAGATCATCTTGGTTCCCTGATCGCGCGAGTGGGGGGGCGGTCCGTAGCAGCCGCGACACGGCATGTTCGCCTGCATGCACCGGGCGCCGCAGCCGGCGCGCGTCGCGGGGCCCATGCACAGGATGCCCTGATCCAGCAAGCAGCGCTCCGGATCAGGGATGATCTCATGCGGACGGACGAACTTGCGAATCTTCTTCTTCTCGCGCTGCCTCGGGCACTCATCGCAGCAGGTGGACTGGCCTGCCCCGAGCACGGTCCCCTTCGGCGGCAGCGGCTTGCCGTTCCTGAGGATGTCGATCACCGTTTCGAGCACCGCCCAGATCTGATGCGCCTGCGGCGGGCAGCCGGGCACGAAATAGTCGACGTCAACGACCTGGTCCAACGAGCGCACCGTCTCCCAGAAGTGGGGCAGTTCGAGCTGGAAGCCGTTGACGCGCGTCTGTTCCTGCGGCAGGGTTCCTTCGGGGTTGGCGTTGGAGGGCGCCTGCCGGTATACCCAGTCGAACGTCTCCCGTCGCGTGGTCAGGTTGCTGAGCGCCGGAATGCACCCCTCGCAGGCGCATGAGCCGAACGCGACGACGACCTTGGATTTTTTCCGCAGAAGCTCCGCCATGCGCGCGTTGTCATCCGTGCGGATGGCCCCGTTGAACAGGCAGAGCGTGATTGCGCCATCGGCCAGCGCCTCGACGTCCTTGGTCTTGAAATCCAGGGCGACGGGCCAGAAGACGATGTCGAAGTTGGCCGCGACGTCCAGGATTTTTTCCTCGATGTCGAGCACCGCGATCTCGCACCCGCCGCAGGACGCCGCCCAGTAAAGCGCCAGCTTGGGCTTGGCGTGGCCCGGCGCCGCCGCGGCGCCCGCACGGTCCTGGTCGTCCTGTCGCGTTGTCGGTGTCGTGCTCATGATTCCAACCTCAGTGGACCGAGCGCGCGAATCGCCTCGGTCAGTTCCTCCGTGGCCCGCGCCCAGACGTCGCCCTCGCTGGCGGAAACCCAGGTCAGCCTGAGCCGGTCGGGATGAACGCCGAACGCCGGCAGCAGCCGCTTGAGCATGTGCACGCGGCGCAGCGCCTTGTGGTTGCCCTCGCTGTAATGACAGTCGCCCGGGTGGCAGCCGCAGACCAGGACGCCGTCGGCGCCCATTCGGAAAGCCTCCACGATGAAGGTCGGGTCCATCCGGCCGGAGCACATGATGCGGATGACGCGCACGCAGGGCGACCATTTGATGCGTGCGACGCCGGCCAGGTCGGCGCCCGTGTAGCTGCACCAGTTGCACAGAAAGGCCGCGATCTTGGGCTCCCAGGGCGGTTCGCCCGCCGCCGCCCCTTCGACTCGAGACTCGCTCGCAGGTTCGATCGTGGTGATCATGGCTGGACCTCGCAAGGCGTCGCGTGCATGGGTCACACCAGCAGCGCCTCCAGTTCGGCATAGATCTGTTCATCGCTGAACCCGGAGCCGGTAATGGCCCCGGCCGGACACGCGGCCACACAGGTTCCGCAGCCCTTGCACAGCGTCTGATTGACTTGCGAAACCTTCTGCTGCTCGTCGAACGTGATCGCCTGGTACGGACACAGCGAATTGCAGATGCGGCAGCCGGAGCAGGAATCAGCGTCGATCCGCGCCCGGATCGGATCGATCAGCACCTCGCCCTTGCCGATCAGCGCCAGCGCGCGGGCCGCGGCCGCCTGTGCCTGGGCCACCGTGTCGGGGATGTCCTTGGGTCCCTGGCACGTTCCGGCGACGTAGATGCCGTCGTTCATGGTGCCGACGGGGTCGAGCTTCGGGTGGCGCTCCAGAAAGAAACCGTCGGGGCTGCGGGACAGCGACAGCCGCGCAGCGGTTTCGGCCGCGTCGCCGCGCGGCTCCAGCGCGTTGCACAGCACGACCATGTCGACCGGGATTTCGCGGAACTTGCCGATCAACGTGTCCTCACAACGCAGCAGCAGCCGGCCCTGCTCGCCCATCCGCCCGTCGCGCGCCGGAACGACCTCGGCCACCTTGCCGCGGATGATCGTGGAGCCTTCCTGCAACACGCGCGAGTAGAACTCCTCGTAGCCTTTTCCGAAGGCGCGCATGTCGATGTAGAACTGATACACCTGCGCGTGCGTACGCTCGATCGCCAGGTGGGCGAACTTCAGGGCGTACATGCAGCACACGCGCGAGCAGTAGCGATGGTGGTTCTCGTCGCGCGAGCCGACGCAGTGGACGATGCCGATGACGCGCGGCGGCTGACCGTTCTTGCACAGGACCCTCCCACCCGTCGCGCCGGTGGAATTGAGCATCCGCTCGAACTCGAGCGACGTGAGCACGTTGTCCAGCCGCCCATAGCCGTACTGCGTCATTCCCGAGGCGTCGAACATCTGATGGCCGGTCGTCACGAGAATCTGCCCGACGTTCAGCTCCACCGTCTTGTCCGTCATCGCGTGCAGAACGGCCTTCGGCTCGCAAACGCGCTCGCACTCGTAGCATTCCACGCAGATGCCGCAGTTCAGGCAGCGCCCGGCCTCGCGCCGCGCCTGCTCTTCGCTCAAGCCAAGGTTCACCTCGCGATAGTCGCGCACGCGCTCGGGGACCGGGCGCTGCGGCATTCGGACGCGCGGCATGCGCGGCGTGTCGGCGTACACCGGCGCGTACGGATGCGGGCGGCTTTCGAAGGCCTTGCGCGGCTCCGGCGGCGGCATGTGCGTCTCGAAGTCGTCCAGCGGCCGCCCGCGCAGGTACTTGTGAATCGCTTCGGCCGCGCGGCGCCCCTGCGCCATCGCCTCGACCACCGTGGACGGTCCCAGCACGACGTCGCCGCCGGCGAAGACGCCAGGCACGTCGGTCTGAAGCGAATCCGGATGCACCTCGACGGTGTTCCATTCGGTGAAGTGCATCTTGTCGCGGCCGTTCCCGTTCGTCGCGGCGGCCCAGTCCTTGTCAGGCTGCTGACTGATGGCGGTGATCACCTGGTCGAAAACCAGCTCGCGCTCGGTGTGCGGAAGGGGCACGGGTCTCCGCCGGCCGCTGGCGTCCGGCTCGCCCAGCCGCATGTCGACGCAGCGCACGGCCCGCACGTGTCCGTTTTCGCCCAGGATTGCCGTCGGCGCGATGAGCCAGCGGATCGCCACCCCCTCAGCCAGCGCGTCGTCCAGCTCGTCCTCTTCGGCCGGCATCTCCTCGCGCGTCCGACGGTAGAGGATGGTCACTTCGGCGCCCTCGCGCAGGGCCGTGCGGGCCGCGTCGATCGCCGTGTTGCCCCCCCCCCACGACGGCGACGCGTTGGCCGGTCTTCTGCCAGAGGTTCAGATTGACGTTTCGCAGGTACTCGATGCCCGAGATCACGCCGTCCAGTTCCTCGCCCGGCACGTTCAACGCGAAACCCCGGTGCGCGCCGACCGCGACGAAGATCGCCTTGAATCCGCGCTCGAACAGCTCCTGGATCGAAAAATCCCGCCCAAGGGCACGGTTGCTGACAAAGCGCACTCCCAGCTTCTCGATGTAACGGATGTCGCGCATCACGATGTCGCGCGGGCAGCGATACGCCGGTAATCCCAGCCACAACATGCCGCCGACGACGTCCGTGGCTTCGAAGACCGTCACCGAGTAGCCCGCCAGCGCCAGATCGTGGGCCGCCGTCAGTCCCGCCGGCCCGGCACCGATCACCGCGACCTGTTCGGCATGCTTCGTCTCGATGCTCGGCGGCTCGGGCTCGTCGAGATGTTGTGCTTCCCAGTCCGTCAGGAATCGCTTGAGGTGCTGAATGGCGAGCGGCGCGTCCACGCTTCCGCGATTGCACTCCGCCTCGCACGGGTGATAGCACACGCGCCCGCAGATGGACGGCAGCGGGTTCGTCCGCCGCAGCAGCGCGCAGGCTTCGCGGAACTTGCCCATCCGAATCAGGGCGATGTAGCCCGCGGCGTCCTGATGGATCGGACAGGCCTGTTTGCAGGGCGGGCGGTCGCGCTTCTCAATGACGTAGATGTTGGGCACCGCCTGCGGAAAGGCCTTGTGGATGGCGGTGCGTTCGCCCAGCCGTTCCTCGAACGGATTGAGCACCTGCACCGGGCAGGCCTTGGCGCACTCGCCGCAACTGGTGCAGTCCGGCGTCACGTAGCGCGCCTTCTGGCGCACGCGCACCGTGAAGTTCCCCACGTACCCCTGCACGTCTTCGACTTCGGCCAGCGTCATCAGGTGAATGTTCGGGCGGTGCGAGACCGACACCATCTTCGGCGTCAGGATGCACGCGGCGCAGTCCAGCGTCGGGAAGGTCTTGTCGAAGCGGGCCATGTGGCCGCCGATGGTCGACTCGCGTTCGACCAGATAGACCGGATGGCCCGCCTCCGCAATCTCCAGCGCCGCCTGAATGCCCGCGATGCCCGCGCCGATGACCATCGTCGCCGGGTTGATCGTGGCGCGCAGCGGCTCCAGTTCGCGGTGATGCCGCACGCGGGCGATGGCGCCGTTGATGAGCGCCTTGGCCTTTTGCGTGGCCTTTTGCCGGTCGTCGTGCACCCAGGCGCATTGCTCGCGAATGTTGGCAATCTGGAGGAGGAATGGATTCAGCCCCGCACCCTGGCAGGCGCCGCGAAAGGTCAGTTCGTGCATCAGCGGCGAACAGCACGCCACGACGACGCGATTGACGCCCTGCTCCCGGATGTCGCGCTGAATGAGCTCCTGTCCCGTGTTGGAGCACATGAACTTGTAGTCGCGGGCCACCCGCACGCCGGCGCGCCCTTCCGCGAACTCGCGGCAGGCGGCCACGTCGACCGTGTGCGATATGTTGATCCCACAGTGGCAGACATAGACTCCGACCTGTATGCCGTTGTCAGACATGGCTGCGCGCCTCCGCCCGGCATGGAAAATCGAACCTCAAGGGAATCAGGTTGTGCTCCAGCCCCACCTCTCGTTCGCTGCATCCGAGCGCCAGGCCGATGAGTTGCGTGAAATAGAGAATCGGAATCGGCGGCCCGGCCCGGCCGTTGCCGCCCCCGTCAGCTCCCGCCGCGCGGCTACGCTGCAAGAGCTCCAGATTGGCCTGACACATGGGACAGGTGGTGACGATGCAGTCCGCGTTCTCCTGGCGGGCCCAGCCGACCAACTCGGCGCACAACTGCCGAGCGACGTCTTCAAACGTGGCGACCAGCATCCCGCCGCAGCAGCGGACCTTGGGTGGGAATGGCACCGGAGCCGCCCCAAGCCCCTCCAGCAGATCGTCGAGCGCCATCGGCCGCTCGGCATCCTCCAGGACCGCTCGCTCCGGCCGGACGATCTGGCAGCCGTAATAACACGCCACGCGCAGCCCGTTCAGGTCGCGCTCTTGCGCCTCGCCCAGCCTGCGCCGTCCAAAGTCGTTGAACAGCACTTCGAGGGGATGACGCACCGGCAGATCGAACCGGCAACTCAGGCCGGCCTCCCGCAGGCAGGCCGTCACGTGGTCGCGCAACTGCGGCAATTCGCGCACAAACGCGCGCGTCTTGTTCAGAACGGTGAAGCAGGCACTGCACGGAGCGATGATGTCCCGCCCGGCCGGCTCGGCCAGCGCCAGGTTGCGCGCCGAGACGACACAGGCGACGGTTTCCTTGACCGACATGTACGCGGTGGCGCCGCAGCAGTTCCAGTCGTCGATTTCCAACAGCTCGGCGCCCAGCGCCCGGAATGTGGCCCGCACCGACTTGTCATAGGCGATGCCCGTCGAGTGCAGACTGCATCCGGGATAGTACGAATACTGCATGATCGCCTCCGTAAGCTCCTACGGGACAAGCAATTCCATGTGCGTCGCGCTTCGTCCCGTCTTGAGCGACGGCTTCAGCCGATCGCCTGGTAGCCGACGTCGCGTGTGGGCTTCGCAACGTGGTCGCGCTCCTGCGGCCGGTCGATCTCTTCGGCGCGGGCGATCATCCGTCGCAACGCCTCGATGCCCTTGATCCGCCGCGGCCGGAGCGCCATGCGCCCGTGCCACCACAGTGCCAGGGCCAGCTTGACCTGCATCAGCATCCGCAGCGGCCCGGTTCGCAGGTAGTAATCACGCAGCAGTCCCGCTTCGTGATTGCGGCCGTACCTCTTGATCTGTTTGACGAACGTCTCCGACAGGACGTAGACCGGAAACCTGGATGGAAACACGCGGCGATCCACGGCGATGCGCTTCAGCGCATAGAGCAGGTCCGTGATCCTGATCTTGGACGGACAGCGCGTCGTGCATTGGTAGCACGACGCGCAGACCCAGATCGTGCGGCTGCGGAGGATTCGCTCGATGTCCCCGGCCCGGAACAGCGCGATCACCTCGCGAGGCATCAAGTCCATCGCATAGCTGACCGGGCACGAGCCCGTGCACGTTCCGCACTGAATGCAGCGTCTCAGGCGCTCCCCGCCGGGAATGTGGCTGATTTCGCTCAGAAAAGCCTCACGCAGGGCAGGCTCGTCCCTATCGATCACGCCCGGCGCCGCGGGTAGCCGCTCAAGATCGGACGTCGCAACCATGCGTCACCTCCCACTCGTGCAACCGGCCGCGCGCCGCTTCCGTTCGAGCTGCGCGGCGACCAGCGCCACAATCTCCTCAACTGCCGCCGCGACCGCCGGTGAGAGCCTGGTGTCGAATCGATCAAACACCGCCCCCTCGATGGCGAAAATCGCCACCTCTCTGGGCATCGGCCAACCGAGCAGGCGGCCGAGCGCCATGGCCGTCGGGTAGTTCAAATCGTGAAACGAATTGAGCCGCACGGAGCCGGCAAGGTCGGTTTCGGTCAGTCGAACGATTGTCCCCGCCGGCCGGCGGCCACTCCGCAGGCTGTCGATCAGAATCGCGCGGCGATAGCCGCGGATCGCGGTCAACAACTGAAGCCCGGCCCACGGTAGTTCGACGACCTCCACATCCGGTCGCCCGCGCAGGCATTCCCGCAGGCGTCGCGCCGCTTCAATCCCCACGCCGTCGTCGCCTGCAATATCGCTGCCCAGTCCGATAATGATGGTCGATTCCGCAGCGCGGTTTGCCCCACGACCACCCTGCGGGAATCGCCGCAGCCTCGTGCGCAGAACCCCCCTGCAACGGGTCAAAATCTGGCCGGCTTCGCGAGCACCATTCGCCATCGCCCACCGCCCCTTGGGACGCGTCGACGGCAATAGGCCATACATCGCGATCGCACGTCGACGGGTTCGCCGCGCTGAGTCCGACGATGAAACCTCAGCGATCCCCCGCAAACCGTGTGCCAATCAGATTCGAATCGTGCGGTGCGTCCTGTACGCAGGGGCGGCACGTCGCGCACCGTCGACCCAACGTCACCCAATGCGACGGCGGCGGCTTGACCGTCAACGCCGCCTTCGCCGCCCCCGCGGTCCTTCCACGCAAGAGTCAGCGCGCGAGTTGGCTGGTGAAGGTAGCCTGTGGAATGATTCCATGCCCCATCGACGTGGCGACGACCGGCCCATCGGCGGACCAGCAGGAGGGCGGCCCGGTGTCGTCGGTCTCCACGCCGGCGCTGGCGGGTCGGCTTCGAATCTCCCGGACGACGTTCAGGACCTGGTGCCAGCGGGCCGCTTGGCCGCCGCGGACACGGCGCTGCGCGGTCGCGTCGCCCGGGGTCGCGGCTACTCGCCGGCAGCGTTGGGTGGCGCCGTCCCGCCGCCGAGCACGCCCGCCAGGCGCTTGATCGCCTTGTTGAGCAGCACGCTGACGGCTCCGGGAGTGCGGCCCATGATTTCGGCCGTCTCCGCCACGTTCTGGCCTTCGAAAATGCGCAGCAGGATGACTTCGCGGTAGGACGCGGGCAGCCGCCGCATCGCCGCTGCCACCGCCTCGCGCTGCTCGGCACTTCGCAGGTTGGCGCTGGGCGAAGTGGCGGAATCCGCCAGCACGTCCGCCAGCCGCAGCGCCGAGGCGCCCGGGCGTGCGGCGTCGAGCGGCTGTTCCCGGCGCACGTCGCGCAGCGCGCCGCGCACGTGCCGGCGGCGCACGTCGATCAGGCGCTGCTCAATCACCTTGCACAACCAGGCCCAGAACGCGCGCTCGTGGTCGATGATCAGGCGGCGAATGCGGTCGGACACGACGACCAGCACGTCCTGCATCACGTCGTCGACGCTGACCCGCGCACGGACCGCCGGGTCGAGCCGCATGTGGATCAACCATCGGATCCGCGCCGCGTAGGCCGACACGACGCGCTCGAAGGCGGCCGGGTCGCCGCCCGCGGCGGCGCGGATGGTCTCGAGCTCGTTGGGCGGCGGTTCTGGCATGCGGACCCAGTCCGACGGGAGCCGCGGCCGCCGGGTCCGCCGGAGACGGGATGTATTCCCGGACCTGCCGCGTGGGAGCGGCGCGGAGGCGTCCGGATCCGGCGACGGATTTGCGACGGCCCGACTCGCGCCATAGTATTCCACGGAAGAAGGGACGCAACCGCGGCGAAAATCGCGGCGGAGGAAGCCCATGGATTCCTTTCGGGCCGTCTGCGACGAATTCTATGTCAGTTCCCGCCTCTTCCTGAAACTCGAGCTCGATCCGTCTCGCGAGACGATTCTGCACTTCTTCGACCGCATCCGGCGCGAGTTCCCCGCCATGTCTAAGTTGCGGCGGCGCGACGACGGCGCTCTCATCCTCGACGAGGGCGACGGGGCCGAGGGCGGGCGGCGCTTCCTGCGCCTGGACGCGGACTCGCTTCGGTTCGGCTACCACAGCCCCCCGGAGCTGTCGGACGTGCAGGCGCTGGCCGCCTGCGTCCTGGACCAGGCGCCGCCCCACCTGGGTCTCAGCGACCTGGACCTGGACCACATGGAGGTGGTCTTCAACTTCGACCTTGAGTACCGCGGGAACCACGACGAGCTCGTGGCCGAGACGCTCTTTGGCGACCATCCGCTGTTTGCCGGGCTGGGCGGCGGACCGCACAGCATCATCGACTGCCAGCCGTTCATCGGCGTCAGCTTGTCGCCCGACTGCGACACGCAGGCCTACATCGAGGTCCGCAGCCGCACGTCGACCTACGAGGTGCGCAGCGGCGAATTCGAGCAGAACGTGTTGACGGTCTACGCGACGCTGCGCCGCTACTGGGGCTTCAGCACGGATCGCGACCTGGTCGAGGTGCACGGGGAGCTGTTGACGCTCGCCGAGCAGTTCGCCAGCACGCGCGTGGTGCCGCACATCGTCCAGCCGTTGGCGCTGGCGATCGCCGGTCGACCCTGAGAGGCCCGGCGATCCGCCGGCCTGCCCCACGCCCGGGCCGCGCCGACGAGTGGTTGCATGGTCGAGCCCCGCCCGGTCAAACCCGCCGACACGCCCGGCATCATCGAGATGATCCGGCAGGTCTTCCGCGAATACGACTACGAGCTTGACCTGGAGGAAGATCGGCACCTGCTCGATCCGGGCGCCTACTTCCGGGCGCGCGGGGGCGAGTTCTGGGTGATCGAGGCCGACGGCGCGATCCGCGCCACCGCGGGCGTGCTGCTGCACCCGGACGCCGGGGAGCTCAAGACGCTCTACGCGGACGCGCGGTACCGCGGGCGCGGGTGGGGGCGGCGGCTGGTGGAGCTGAGCATCGAGCACGCGCGCCGCGCGGGGCGCACCCGATTCCGGCTCTGGTCGGACACCCGATTCCGTGAAGCGCACCGGCTCTATCGGCGGATGGGGTTCGCGGAGGTTCGCTACCGGCTGCTCAACGACGCGTATCGCAGCACCGAGTTCGGATTCGAGATCGAGCTGGCGCCGTGAAGCGGACTGGCGCGGAGCGGGTCACAGCAGCCGCTCGCGCGCGATGGCCTTCACGAAGTCGGTCTGGGTCAGGATGCCGACGACGCCGTCGTCGGTGACGACCGGCAGGGCGTGGATGTGGTGCACGAGCAGTTGGGCGACGGCCTGGCGCAACGGGGTCGCGGGCGTCACGGTCACGACGTGGCGATGCATGATGTCGGACGCCGTCCGCGGGGGGCCGGTCTCCTCGACGCGGCCCAGCTCTTCGCACTGCATGTCACGGACGGTCGCCCACCCGAGCGCGCGGCGCACGTCGCGGTCCGAGACGATGCCGAGAAGCTGCCCGTCGGAGACGACGGGAAGGTGGCGGAAGCGGCGGCGGCGGAACGTGTCCACGATGTCCCCGATGGGCGTCACCGGAGTCGCGAAGGTCACACTCATCCGCATCAGCTCGCGCACCTCGCGGCGCAGGAAATGCGCCGCCGGACCCCCATCGACGGCGCCGGCCAGCCACTTGAGGAAGTCGGTCTCCGTGACGATGCCCAGCAGCCGACCTTCGTGCAGGAGCGGCATCGCACTCACTTTGCGGTCCAGCAGCAGAAACGCGGCGTCGCGCGGGGTCGCGTCCGTGGCGAGCGTGACGACCTCGCGCGTCATGATCTGCTCGATGCGGGTCGGCCCCACCACTCGTGCCCCCCGACCCGGCGCCGCCAACGACCGCTCGACCGCCAGCATCCAGCCGGTGGAAATCAGCACGTCGCGGTCGGACAGGATTCCGACGAGGCGGTCGGCTTCCGCGACGACCAAGTGATGGAAACCGTGCTCCTCCATCAGGCAGATGGCCTTGTCGATCGAATCGCGCGGCCCGACCGTGATCACCTGCGAGGTGGCGAAATGGGCGAGCTTCATGGCCATCCGTCCGTACGGTCTCGCGCGAAGTCGGTCCTGACTTGCGGCCGGCAGCCTCGCCGCCACTGGATCCGCTTCCCAAAGGCTTCTATCCATTCGAGTTAGCGATTTCAATGCTGGCAATCCCCGTTCCGCTGGCCCCGGATTGCGATCATCGGAATTCGGTGAGGGGGCGGGCGAACCGACGGGGTGGACTCCCGAACCGCGTCAGCGTCTGTGCGGAATGGCGCAAACGATTGCGTCAGTTCCAACACCCACCCCGTCGGCAAACGCGGGATCCGGGGTCGACACCCCCGCTCCGGGGCTCCAATCCGGGTTACTGCGATTCGTGAATTATTTCACGCACTGGAACGCCACTTGCCAACCCTGGGATTGGGGAACGTGCGTATGGAGTAGGCGGCACCGGCATCCCTCCTTCGGCCCGAACACCCGGCCGGTGTCTGCCTACTCCACTTTTTCCGTTTTCCCACCCCGGCGGCCCCTCCCGTCATCCACCCGACGCCTCCCAGATTCGCAGGCAGCGCGCCAACAGCCGTTCCAGCGCGTCCAGCGGCCAGACGGTGGCGGCGTCGCTTCTTGCCGCGGCCGGGTTGTCGTGCACTTCCAGGAAAAGCCCGTCAACACCGGCGGCGCAGGCGGCCCGCGCCAGGATCGGAATGAACTCGCGGCGGCCGCCGGTGACGGCGCCGCCGCCGCCCGGGTACTGGACGGAGTGCGTTGCGTCGAAGATGACCGGCGCGAATTCGCGCATCACGGCCAGACCGGTCATGTCGCTTACCAGCCGCTCGTAGCCGAAGAACGTTCCGCGGTCCGTGAGGAGGACGTTGTCGTTTCCGGCGCGGCGCACCTTGTCGACGGCGAGCGCCATTCGCTCCGGAGCGAGGAACTGCCCCTTCTTGACGTTGACGCACTTGCCGCCGCGGCCGCAGGCCACGAGCAGGTCGGTCTGTCGGCAGAGGAAGGCGGGCACCTGGAGGGCGTCGAGGACGGCGGAGGCGGGCGCGGCCTGGGCGGGCTCATGCACGTCGGACAGGACCGGGACGCCGACCGCGTCGCGCACGTCGCGAAGGATGGAGAGGCCGGCGTCGAGCCCCGGCCCGCGAAACGACTCGGCACTGGAGCGATTGGCCTTGTCGAAGCTGGCCTTGAAGACGTACGGGAGCGAAAGGCGCCGCGCCACGGCGGCGATGCGCTCGGCCAGCATCAGGCAGTGGTCGCGCGATTCGATGACGCACGGACCGGCGATGAGCAGGAGCCGGTTGCCGCCACCGACGGCGATCGGACCCAGTCGTGCCGCGGCTGAGGTTGGCATGGCGCGCGATGATACCGCGCCGGACCGAGGCGCTCAGGCGAACCCGACCACTTCGGTGCGCACCTGAAGCGCTTCCGCCGCCTGCGCCGCGACAGCGCGCGCCTGGCTCAGTTCGTCATACACCGCGAAATACGCGGAGCCCGATCCTGTCATGCGGAAGCACGCGTCGACCTTCGCGCGCAGCGCGCCTGCGAATGTCGCCAGCTCGCCGACCGCGCGCTCCGCGGCCTGCTCCAGGTCGTTGAAAAGCCGCGGCATGACCTGCGCCCACCCGCCCGCCAGCAGCCGCGCCGGGTTCGGCTCATCGTCCACCCGCGGCACCGGCCGCCAAGCCGCGAACACGTCCCGCGTGGCGGCGTGAATCGGCGGCAGGACCAGCACCACGTGCCCCGCGAGTCGCAGCGGGAGGGGCTCGACGTGCTCCCCGCGCCCGCGCACGCGGCAGAGCGACCCGGCCAGGAAGAGCGGGACATCGGACCCGACCCGGGCCGCAACCTGCGCGAGCTGCTGCTCGGGCATGCCCAGTCCCCAGAGGTGGTTGAGCAGTCGCAGCGTGGCGGCCGCGTCCGAGCTGCCTCCACCGAGACCCGCGCCGGCGGGAATGCGTTTTACCAGCCCGATGTGAACGCCGCGCCGCACGGCGCACGCGTCGCGCAGGGTCGCGGCGGCCTTGAGGACGAGGTTTCGACCGTCGGTGGGCACAGCGGGATCGTCGCAGACGACGGTGAGCGCGTCGTCGCCGCGAAGCGAAACGGTGACTGTGTCCGCCAGAGCGACGCAGGCGACGACGGAATCGAGTTCGTGAAAACCGTCGTCGCGGCGGCGCAGGACGCGAAGAGTCAGGTTGAGCTTCGCCGGTGCGTCGGCCGAGAGGGGCGGCATTCACGCGGAGCATCCTGCGGAACGCTTCGCGCCGCAAGCGCGGGGCGGCTCCGCGGGACCGCATACGGGCGCGCCCCCCCTTTGCGGGCGCAAGCGAGGTGCTTTGCGCGCCACCGTAGTCCGTCAGCCGAAGCGATCCGATCGCGCTCAGGTCGGCACACGGACTGCCCAGTCATCACGCGCTGCGCCTATGAGGCGTCCGGCACCGTGCCGGCCGGGCAGCACGCGCTTTCGGCACGATCGCGACGCGCGATCGGGGAAGCGGGTCGGCAGCGAGCCGTCGTTGTGACCGGGCCGGTCGTCCGGAGCGGCGCGACCTGAATTGCGACTGTCCGAAGCGCAGACGCTCGATCCGAGCACGAAGCGCCGGCGAGTGTCCGAAGCGCAGACGCTCGATCCGAGCACGAAGCGCCGGCGAGTGTCCGAAGCGCAGACGCTCGATCCGAG
>CAYNYG010000003.1:0-27140 GCA_964401365.1 uncultured Planctomycetales bacterium
CCGACCTGCCCCACGCCCGATAGGGATAGCACGCCGCGTTCCACAACCGCGCACGATGCCTCCCCATCGTCGCTTTCGACGCCGATTGCCACAGACCTCCCGGCGGTTCGCCGGCCCCGTGCGCGAACCCGCTCGGATTCCGGCGAGCGCGAGTCGTCTCCGGCCGGCCAGGTGGGGGCACGGCCGGATTTGTCTTGAGTTTCGAGAACGCACCTGTATTCTTCGACTCGCCGGGCCCCGGGGCGCGGCGAAAGCCGGTGTGCAATCGGAGCACCGGTTCGTGCCCCGCTTGTCGTGAAGCGATTTCGACCCTGATCGTGGCGGGACACAACCGGCGTGGAGCCGGCCGCCTGCTCACGGGATCGCTTCGTGGGTGATTCGACAGGCCGGCGCGTTCGGGCCGCCGCCTGGGTTCGATTCATATCCGCCCGAGCTTCACTTCGCGCAGGAGATGGACATGCCTCGGTCCGACTCGACCCTACGGAAATCAGTCCGCGCAACCCGTTTCGCCTCGTTCGGCCGGGGGCGCGGCCCGCTTGCGGACGCGATTCTGGCATCGGCCGTCGCGGTCACCGCGTGGGCCGGCGCGCATCGCGCTGCGGCCGACCCGCCTGACCCGCCCTATCCGATCCTCTTCGTCACGCAGGTGCCGATCCCGGGCGACTTCACCACGATCGGCTCGGTGTTCGGGAATCACCGGGCGTCGATGTCGACCGTGGGGCGCGGCGGCGACCTCTGGATCCGCTACACGGACGGCACGCTGCGCAACCTGACACAGGCGGCCGGCTACGGCGTGGAGGGCTTTCAGGGCGCCGATTCAATCGCCGTCCGCGACCCCTGCGTTCACTGGGACGGGCAGCGGGCGGTCTTCAGCATGGTCGTCGGCGGCGCTACGCAGCAGTACGACTACACGAACTTCACCTGGCAGCTCTACGAGATCACGGGGCTGGGCCCCAACGACACGCCCGTCATCACCCACGTCGTCGGGCAGCCGGCCGGCTACAACAACGTCAGCCCGGTCTACGGCACCGACGACGCGATCATCTTCAGCAGCGACCGCCCACGGAACGGCGCCGCGCACCTGTACCCGCAGCTCGACGAATACGAAGAAGCGCCGACCGTAACGGGACTGTGGCGCCTCGACCCCTCCCAGGGGGAGCTGACGCTGCTCAACTCCGCCCCGTCGGGCGCGTTTACGCCCACGATCGACAGTTACGGCCGCCTGCTCTTCACCCAGTGGGACCACTTGCAGCGCGACCAGCAGGCTGACAGCGACGCGCTCACGCCCCCGGGCGATCCGCTGCCCTACGGGACCTTCAACTGGTCGAGCGAAGCCGCCGACTCCGTGCCGCTGTTCGGGGACCGGACTGAGATCTACCCCGAGCCGCGCGCCGCGCGACAGGACCTGCTGGAAGGCACCAACCTCAATGGGCACTCGTTCAACCACTTCTTCCCCTGGCAGATGAACGAGGACGGCAGCGACCTGGAAATCCTGAACCACCTCGGCCGGCACGAGCTGCACGGCTACATTCCGGCGACCATCAACGACGACCCCAACGTGATCGAGTTCTACGGTCAGTTGCCCCGCTTCAACCCGCGCCCGATCAATAACCTGCTCCAGGCGCGCGAGGACCCCTCGGTCGCCGGGCGCTACTTCGCGACCGACGCGCCGGAGTTTCAGACGCACGCCTGCGGGCAGATCGTATCGCTCGACGCCCCCGAGACGCTCGACGCGGACCACATCTCCGTGACTTACGTGACCCACCGCGACACGTCGCAACCGGACGACTCGCCCGGTCCGGACCACTCGGGCCTGTACCGCGATCCCATCATGCTGTCCAACGGGCTGCTGATCGCCTCGCACACCAGCGAGACCCGCGCCGACGCGAACACCGGGACACGCGCCAACCCCGGCAGCCGCTACGACCTGCGGCTCAAGAAGCTGGAGGCGCTGGGCAACGGGTACCTGGGGGGCGGCGCGACGATCACGCCGGTCATCAGCAAGACGGTGAGCTACTGGGATCCGGACGTGCTCGTCAGCTATTCCGGGCCGTTCTGGCAGTGGCAGCCGGTTGAGGTGCGCGCCCGAACGCGGCCGGAGCGCCGCGTTACGCCGCTGCCGGCGATCGAGGCGCAGGTGTTCGCCGACAAGGGCGTGAGCGTTGCCGCGTTCCGGGACTACCTGGTCGCCAACGACCTGGCGCTGATCGTGGCGCGGAACGTGACGACCCGCGACGACTTCGATCTTCAGCAGCCGTTCAATCTGCGTGTCGCGGACGGCGGGGCGCAGACGATCGGCAAGCCCGGCAAGATCTACGACGTCGAGAACCTTCAGCTCTTTCAAGGCGACCAGATTCGCAGCCTGTCCTACAACAATGACCCGCGTCCGGGCCGGCGCATGCTGGCACAGTTCCTGCACGACGAGAGCGCGGTTGCCGCCAATCCGCCCAATCCGGACGAGCCGCCCGCCACCGTGCGGGTCGCGCCCGACGGGTCGTTGGCGGCCTTCGTGCCGGCGCGGCGGGCGCTGAGCTGGCAGTTGCTCGATCCCGACGGAACGCCCGTGGTTCGCGAGCGGAACTGGCTCTCCTTCCCCGCGGGCGAGATTCGCGTCTGCACTTCGTGCCACGGGCCTAGCCAGTACGACCAGGCCGGCAACCCCCCACCCACGAATTCACCGCTGGCGCTGGAGGCGCTGCTCGACTACTGGCAGAGTCAGCAGGGCCTGCGGCGCGGCGACATGAACTGCGACGGGTCGATCAATGGACACGACATCAGCCCGTTCGTCCTGGCGCTGACCGATCCGGCGGCGTACGGGGCGCAGTTCCCCGACTGCCACATTGAGAACGCCGACGTGGATGAAAACGGAAGCGTCAACGGGCTGGACATCGACCCATTCACGATGCTCCTGCGCGGGTAATCGGGGTCTGCGGGGAGGGGGCGAGCCGTGCCGCTCCGCCCCCCCCACCGGACCGCGCGTTGGCGTGACTAGAGCGCCCGGGCAGCTTCGATGAAGCGCCGCATCCGTGCGACGTCCTTGACGCCAGGCGCGGCTTCCACGCTCCGAGCGGCGTCCACGCCGGCGTATTCGCCTTCCGCCAAGATGGCCGCCAGCGACTCGGCCGTCAGCGCCCCCGCGCGCCAGATTTCCCCGCACGTTCCGGCCCAGGCGCGGTGCGCGGCAGCGAACTCCGCGCTCGATCCGCCGGCGCGGTCCTTCGGGTGATCCAGCAGGACGCGCGACAGCGCCACGCCGTCCCACGCGCGCCGCGCTGTCGCCATCGTTTCGGGGGCGTCGCCGGCGCCGACCTCCCATGCCTTGATCACGCCCACGTCCGCCACGCGCCGGCGCAGGGCCGCGACCCACGCGGGCGATTCGCGGCCGTGAAGCTGCACCCAGCGGGCCCCGGTCGCGTCCAGCGCGGCCAGGACGTCGTCCAGGGGGTTGTCTCGAAATACCAGGACGACGCGGTCCGGCGACGCTCGGACCAGCTCGGCCGCGACGTCGAGACTCGCACCGCGCGGTCCCGCCGCGAGCACAACCCCGACGTAGTCGGCGCCCAGCTCCAGCGCGCGGCGGGCGTCCGCGGCGCGGGTCATTCCGCAGAGCTTCACCTGCACGCGGCCTCCCGGGCGCGAATCAGGCGCGCGACCCGCGCAGGCGCGCCGGCATCGGCGCCGAACGCATGCGCGGCCTGCTCAATGACGTCGCTGGCGGACACGGGTCTCGCCACCTCGCAGTGCGGCGTTACATGTCGACCAGCACCTTGAATCCGCCGTACGCCATCCGCTTGCAGTCGAACGGCATCGAATCGGCGCCGCACATCGCCGCCATGCGCTCGTCTTTCATGACCTTGGCGTTGACGCGGTCGCGGTGGGCGCGCGACTTGAAGACGATCCACGAGAAGAACACGGTCTCGCCCGCCCGGGCCTTGGCCAGGCGCGGGAACGGGACGCCGAACGTCACGTTGAGATCGTCACCGACGCATTCGCGGTACTCGACGGCGCCGTGTTCGCGCCACACCCGCCCCGCGGCCTTCGACATGCGGACGTAGGCGCGCAAGTTCTTTTTCGGGACGGCCAAGACGAATCCATCAACGAAAGGCATGGAGGTTCCTCCGCCGGGCACAGTTGGATGAGCCGAACTACCCGGGACCATTCCGGGCGTGAATCAAGGCCACACGGACGCATCGGCGACGTAGCGGCGAACGCGTCGCAGAGCCGCCTCTGCTTCCGAATACGTGCGGAAGGGTCCGACGTACACGACGCGGACGGCGGTTCCCGAACGCGTCTCCGCGCGCAGCTCGGTTCCGAATCCGGCCTTGCGCAGGGATGCGGCCAGGTTCTCGGCGTTTCGAGTCTGGGCGAACACGCCGCACTGGACGAGGAACTCGCTCGCGCGGGCGGCGAGGGCGCGTTCGGCGGACTCGGCCAGGTCCGAGCGCGGAAAGATCGTCTTGACGCGGCGCCAGAAGTCCAGCGCCGCCGTCGGGCGGCTGAGCCGCTGATAGCACTGCCCGGTGCGGTAGAGGACGACGTCGAGCGGCGGCGCCGGCGGCATGAGCGGAATGGCCAGCGTGTACGCCGACACGGCGCCGCTCCAGTCGGCGTCGTCGTAGTGCAGCGAGCCCAGCGCGACGTGGACGCGCCAGCGCACGTCCTTGTCCTCGCCGCGGGCTGCGGCACGGCGCAGGTCGGCGTAGGCCTCGGCGCGGCGAGACAGGCGCGCGTGGCTCATGCCGCGGATGTAACAAGCCTCCGCGATGGCAGGGTCGTCGCGTGCGTCTTTCAGAAACGCCGTCAGTTCGCGAATCGCCGGCTCGAACTGCCGGCTGCGATAGGCGTTGCGGCCGGTGTCGAGGCGCAATTGCTGCTCGGCGGACCGGACGGCGCAGCCTGGAAGGAGTATCAGCAGGGCCGCGGTCCGAAGCATGCGCCGCGCGGGGGCTGGCGGCGGTCTCGATCCGGTGGAGATCCGGGACATAGGCCGGCAGCGTACCGTGCGTCCGGGTCCGAGAAAACCGGGGCAGGGTCGAGAAACTGGGGGTTCTGGCGCGCGTCGTGCTAGGGTAGTTTGGCCGATACGGGCGCTCGGCGGTGCCGCTTTTGCGCGGCCCGCGAGGACCGGCTTGCGTGACACGCCCATAACGTCTATGATGGAACAGACCGGGAGTTAGGAAGCTCGGATTGTGAAGCGACGGCGCGTCGGTGTCGACGCCGGGTCGCGCATGCCGATGTTGTAGTCTGACATCACGGTAGAGCTATCATCGGAGGCACCTGTGCGTAAGCGCGCGTTCACGTTGATCGAATTGCTGGTGGTCGTGGCCATCATCGCGGTGCTGATTTCAATTCTCCTGCCGTCTCTGAGCGAGGCGCGCGAGCAGGGCAAGGTCGCCAAGTGCCTGGCGAACCTGAAGATGACCATGACCGGGTGCCATATCTACTTCAACGAGTTCAACGACGTGTTCCCGTTCATCGTCGTGTCGAAAGGCGGGACGCTGGGCATCTGCACCTGGGCGTACGCCGGTAAGAGCACGTCGGAGTACTGGAAGAACGTTGCGTCGGGTGTGTTCTATTTCACGGCGACCGACAAGGTGATGAACCGCTACATTCTGAACACGGTCTCCGTGGAGGCAAATGCGACGCCGGAGACGCTGCGCTGCCCGTCGGACCGGCAGGGCAACCAGCGCAAGTACAACGACCCGAACAACACGGACCCGATCAGTTGCTGGGACGACGTTGGCGTTTCGTACCAGTACAACCTGTACGGCATTGACGGTGTGCAGCCGGGCAGCCCGTGGCAGAACGACGGCTGGGCGCGGCGCGGCCGCGCGATGGTGCGCGAGTCGCAGGCGGGATTCTCCGGTCGATACGCGATGCTCTTCGAGGACGCGGTCGATTGGGCGTTGAACGACACGACCCAGGAGATGGGCTATCACCGGAAGTTCTCGAAGCACGCGGTCGGGTACCTCGATTCGCACGCGGAGTACAAGCTCATGGATACGCGCGGGTGGTGCGGTCCGGGCTGGGTGACGATCAACCCGAACTGGGTGAAGACGGGAAACGCCGGCTGGACGGGACCGTGGTACTATTCGGCCGCGACGGGAAAGAACTGCGAGCCACCTCCGTGATGGCTCAAATCTGAGAGCTGAAGCGGCGCGTCTGGCTCACCGGCGCACCGCCCGACACATCACCAAGGAGTAGGAACTCATGTCTCATTCGGTCAGGCAGCGAGCGCGTGGCGGCTTCACGCTCATCGAGCTGCTCGTGGTAGTCGCCATCATTGCCGTGCTCATCTCGATTCTGCTTCCGTCGCTTCAGGAGGCACGCGAGCAGGGCAAGGTCGCCAAGTGCCTGGCGAACCTGAGGATGACGCTCACCGCGGTTCACACGTACTTCAACGAGTCGAACGACTTCTTCCCGTTCGTCGTGCTCAACAAGGGCAGCATGCTCGGCATCTGCTCCTGGAGCTACGCCGGGAAGAAGACCCACGACTACTGGAAGAGCGTGTACAGCGGCGTGTTCTACTTCGAGCCGAAGGACAAGGAAATCAACCGCCACATGCTGAACACGACGCAACTGGAGAAGGAGGCGGAGAACCGCAGCCTCCAGTGCCCGTCGGACCGTCTCTCGCATCAGCGGCTCTACAACGACCCCAGCAACAAGACCGTCATCAGCTCGTGGGACGACGTCGGGCTGAGCTATCATTACAACCTGTACTCGATCTTCGGGGTCGGTCCCAACTCGGGCAGCTACGGCGAGTGGTACAACAACGGCGAGGGCTGGATCAAGCGCGGCCGGGCCCTGGTGCGCGAGACACAGTCCGGCTTCTCAGGCCGCTTCATGCTCATCTTCGAAGAATCCGTCGACTGGGCCTTCAACGACACCACCCAGGAGATGGGCTACCACCGCAAGTTCTCGAAGCACACCGCCGGCTTCCTCGACGCGCATGCCGACTACAAGCAGCTCGACACGCGCGCCTGGTGCGGGACCGGCTGGACCGGCATCAATCCGAACTGGGTCAAGACCGGCAACCCCGGGTGGACCGGGCCCTGGTACTACACCAGCTCCTCGGTGAACTGCAACCCGCCATAATCCGTGGCGGCCCGCTCCTGAGTCGCATTCCCACGCCGCGCGGCACATCCCCGCGCGGCGTTTTTCCTGCGCGCGGCCGGAACGACCGGGCCACAAGCTTGATCACCAGGGGAGAAAAGGAGCGAGGCGCCGCTTGGGACAGCTTGGCGCCTCGTACTCTTTCCCGGCGGAGCCATTGACCGGGAGCAAAGAAGATGACCGCTTGGCGGTTATCAGACGGCGTCCGGCTGTAATCCGTCCATGGACGCATTTCAGCGCGAAGTCGCCCAATTCTAGGCCGCGAGCGTTACACAATTCCTCCAGTTCCACGGCGTTTCGTTACCGGTTCCAGCCGTGACACGCGCCCCCGTGGGTGCTTATCGGCCATCGCGTCGGTAACCTGAACCCGCTGCGGCGGCTTCGGCGCCGCGGGTGGCTGCCCGTCAGCCGATTTGCGATATTGAACCGAGCAGAAAGGCGGGCGCGTGGCGAATCAAAGCGAGAGTCGGTCGGCCGTACCTGCAAGCGGGCTGCACTGGTTTGTGCGAGCGATCGTCGCCGGCGCGTGCGGGTACGCGATCGTCGGCGGCGACGGCCCGATCATGCGCGCCGCCGGGATCGCGGGATTGCTGCTCGCCCTCCTCGCCGATCTTGACGGGCTGACGCGGCACGTCTGCCGGGCGTGCTCCCTGCTGGCGGCCGCCTACGCCGGACCGATGTTCGGTGGAGCCCTGGGGGCATGGCTATCGACGAAGACCGGGCTGCCGCCCGCCGTTGGCGGCGTGGGCGGAGTCGTGGGCGCAGCGGTCCTGGCCATGGTCGGCGTGGGGTTGTTCGGCCGTCTGGCGGGGAGCCTGGTGCGCCGGTCACGCTTTGCGGCGCTGGACCGCGCCGCCGGAGCGCTGTTCGGGTTCGGCGAGGGCGTGGCGGTGGTGGCGGCGGCGTGCTGGAGCGCGGCGACGTTCGGGCCGCAGATCGACGCGATGAAGGCGCGTGCGCCGTCGACGGCGTGGACGCGGCCCGTCTTCGCGGGGATCGACGCGTTCCGCAAGGGGATGAGCAGCGACGGATTCGCGCGGATCGCGCTGAGCTACAACCCGCTGACCGAGATGCCGATGGTCCGGGCTACGCAGCAGCTTCTGACGATCGCGTCGGATCCGGCGGCGATGAGGCGCGTCGCCGACAGCGACGCACTGCGCGAATTCACGCAGTTGCCGGCGGTGAAAAGACACCTGGATGCGCTGCGCGGCGATGCCACGCTGCGGCAGGCGGCCGAACAGCGCGACCTGTTTGCGATCATGGGCAGTCCGCAGTTCGCGGCGATGCTCCGCGACGGCGAACTGCACAGCGCGTTGGCGGGCAACTACGCGCAATTGCAAGCTGCGCTCATGGCGGGGGCGCCGGCGGCCCCGGTCGCAGCATCGCATGCGCCGCGGCCCGCGCTACGATCCGCAGGCCTGGAGCCTGTGCCACGTCCTCGTCGCTCGAATTGAAGCTCGCGACCGCCAGCGCGATGGCCGCTGCCAGCGGCAGCAGGGCCAGGCCGGCGCACAGCACGGTCCGCCGGGCGCGCTGCTTGTGCGGCGCGGGCCCGAGCGGAGCCGCGGCCGCCAGTGCCCCGATGAGCGGCCCGGCGGCGATGTGCAAGACGCAAGGCACCGGCGTGTCCCCGTAGAACGTCGCACAGAGCAGCAGCGAGGTCAGCGTAACCGCGGCCGGAAGCGCGGCGGCCGGCGCGACCGCCCGTGCCAGTCGGCGTCCGGCGTCCCCGCGGCGCGCTACGAGGACGACGGCGATCCACAACGCGCCGAGGGCAATCGCCAGCGAACCGGCGAGTTGCGCCAGCTTCGCGCTGCCGGTCAGGCCGCACGCGACCGCGGCACATGCCGCCGTCAGACCGAGGTTGAAGGTCCCGACATGGCCCAGGCGTCGCTGCACGAACGCGTGTGCGGCGAGCGCAGCGAAGGCGAGCCACCCCACGTCGGCGATCAGGATTCCCGCCGCCGGCGCGGCGTACTGGTCGCGAAGCGAACGCGAAAGGACGAGGGCCGGTACGGCCAGGCACGCCAGCAGCCGCAGGAACAGGCCCGCGAGGGTCGGGAGGAATTCGGCAAACGCCGCGAGCACGCCGGCCCCGGCGGCGAGGTAGAGGGTCCAGTGCAGTGCGTCGTTGGGCGGGAAGGTCCACCAGCCGGGGAAGACGAGCGCGTGCCCGACGACGTAGGCAGAGGCGACAATCAGTGCGGCCAGCGCGGACCAGGCCCGGGCGGCCATCCAACGCGCGGGCAGGGCCGCCAGGGGGAACAGGCCGAGCAAGGCGATGAGGGCCGGCACCAGGACGGCGTCGAATGAAGGCACGCGCGAGGTCCGTTGCGTCAGGCCGGGCCGGAGGCGACTGGCCGGCTGGTTGCCTTGGCGCCGGCGTACTCAAGCGCCGCGATGCGCCACGTGTTGCCGACCTGCACGCACTCGGCGCGAAGGACGGTCGCGCGGCGCGCGACGGCGAATTCGACCAGCACGGTAGCGGGAGAGACGCGCACCACGCGGGGTGAATCGAGCTGGAAATCGGCGGCATAGTGCGCGATCAGTGCGCCCCAAAGCCCGACCAGCGTCCTGACCTGCGCGTCGGCCGGCGCGCCGCGCGGTTGGCGCGACAGAATCACGTCGGCGGCGGCAAGCGACACCGCCTGGTCTTCCGCGACCTTCTGCGCCGCCGCGTCGTTGCGCGCCACCGCCGCGAGGACTGCGCGCAGCGTGCTCAGCAACGTGCGCGCGGCGCCCTCCGGGGAATCGTCCACCACGGTCGGAATGGGCCAGTCGGGCGGAGCGGGCGGGGGCGCGGTGCGGCCGCACCCCCCCACCGTCAGGCCCAGCGCCAGCGCTGCGACGAGAGTCGATCGGGTGCGGCCGACGCGCGAGGAACTCATGTCTGCGGTGCTCCGTCGTCGAGCGCGCTGGGCTCGAGCTTGGGGAAGAGAATCCGGGCCTCACCCAGAGCGCGGCCGGGCGGGGGCGGCGGCGGCGGCGTCCACGTCAGGGCCGGATGCGTCTGCGTCAGCGGCAGCGTGGGCGGATGGTCGCCCCACAGACCCAGCATGCGGACGGCGCGCAGAGCGGCGCCGGGCATGAACGGGGCGGCGACGACGGCGAGGAAGTGCATTGCATGCAGGAAGCAGGCCACGGACGCGGCGCAGTCGGCCGGATCGGACTTGCGCGAGGACCAGGGTTGCCGCGCGTCGAAGTGCTGGTTGCAGGCGCGGGCCAGGCCCATCACCTCGTCCAGGGCGCTCTTGTAGCGGTGGGCGTCGATCAGGTCGCCGACGGTCGTGAGAGTTCGGGCGGCGGCGGCGATGTGGGCCCGGTCGGCGTCGGTCGCGGCGGAGGCGTCGGGCACGCGGTTGTCGAAGTAGCGCGCGGCAAACGTCAGTCCGCGATTGAAGAAGTTGCCGAACGCAGCCACCAGCTCGGCGTTGTTGCGGGTGATGAAGTCGGCCGGGTCGAAGAAGGTCCGCGCCGACTCGGGCGCAACGACGGTGAGGTAGTAGCGCAGCGCGTCAGGATCGAAGCGTTGCAGGAACGCCTCGATCCAGACGGGCGACTCGGGCGGCGTGGAGCTCTTGCTGATCTTGCGCTCCTCGCCCCGGATGCGGCAGTTCATGAAGTTGTTGACGACCACGTTGGCGGCCAGGCGGTGGCGCTGGTCGGCCATCAGCATGGCGGGCCAGGTCAGCGTGTGAAAGACGGTGTTGTCTTCGCCGATGAAGTTGATGATGTCGCAAGCGGGGTCGGACCACCAGTGCTGGTAATCGCGCCAGTCCCCCCCGCGCGCGGCGCAGCAGGCCGCCGTGAAGGAGATGTAGCCGATCGGCGCGTCGAACCAGACGAACAGGACCTTGCCGCGCGCGTCCGGATCGTCGAGTGGAACGGGAATGCCCCAGGCGACGTCGCGCGTCATGGAGCGCTCCGGCAGCCCCTGGCGCAGTTGCCCCAGGGCGAAATTGAGCGTGCCGGGCCGCCAGTGCCCCTGCTGGCGTTCGAGCCATTCGGTGAGCGGCTTCTCGAAGTCGCTGAGGCGCAGGTGCCAGTGCGTGGTCTCGCGGACCTCGGTCTTGCCGCCGGTGATGACGCTGACGGGGTCGATGAGCAGCAGCGGCTCGATGAGGCGACCGCACGCGTCACACTGGTCGCCGGTGGCGCCGGCGGCGCCGCACCCGGGGTGGTAGCACGTCCCGCGCACGTAGCGGTCGGGCAGGAAGCGCTGCGCGGCCGGGTCAAAGAGCTGCCGCGTGCGGCGCTTGGTGAAGTAGCCGCGCTCGTGGATGCGCAGGAAGAACTCCTGGCTGAAGCGCTGGTGAAGCTCGACGAAGTCGGGCTGGTGCGTCCCGCCATAGATGTCGAAGCTGACGCCCAGGCCGGCGAAGTCGGCCCGCTGGCGCTGGTGGAAGTGCGTGCTGATCTCCTGCGGGGACCTGCCCTCCTGCATGGCGGAAATCTCGATCGCGACGCCGTTGTCGTCGCTGCCGCAGATGAAGAGCAGCTCGCGTCCGCGGGCGCGGCAGTAGCGTGCGAAGATGTCGGCCGGGAGGTAGGCGCCCGCGATGTGGCCGACATGGAGTCGGCCGTTGGAATAGGGCAGCCCGGCAGTGACGAGGTAGCGCTGCGGCATGAGGACCTTTCCGCGGCAGTCTCGGACGGCGCCGCGGCGGCGGGCATCACGCCGCACGCGGCCGATCGGGCCGCGACGAGGCAGGCGGCCGACCGCGCCGGGCGTGATGGTAGCATGGAAGCAGCCCGCATGTCATTGCGGCGCCGCACGCGGCACAGCGCCCGCGCTGCGCTCATGGCGCGGCTTGCGCGGGTCCCGCGGGCGGGTCGATGAACCGGGCGGTCATTTGCAGGCCCACGGGCAGAACGCCGACCGCGGACGAGTCGAGCTCGATCAGAACCTCGCGTACGCGCGTGTCGCTCATCTCGGTCGTTCGTCCAGTGAGGATGGACTTCCGGCCCATCATGGACTCCAGGTGAACGACGCGCCCGGCGAAGACCCGTGGGCCGAAGGCGTCGGCGGTGGCTTCGACGCGCTGGCCGACGCGAACGCGCGTCACGTCGGCTTCGTCGACTTCGGCCCGCAGGCGCAGGCGGTCGAGGTTTCCGACGGTGAGGATGGGTGTGGGCGCGTCGGGATCGACGACTTCACCAGGCTCCAGGTGGCGGTAGACGACGTGTCCGTCGAACGGGCTGACGATGCTGCACTGCGCAAGCTGCGTCCGCGCGGTGTGCAAGGCCGCGTCTGCCTGCGCGACGCGCGCCACGGCGACGTCCAGTTCTTCGCGCGTCGGGCCGGCCTCGGCCAGCGCGACCTCCTGCCGTGCTTCGTCGAGCGCGGCGGCGGCGAAGCGGTAGTCCTCCAGCGCCTGGTCCAGCTCGGTCGAGGACGCGGACTTGGCGTCGCGCAGGTTCTCGACGCGCTTGCGTTCCCGGGCGGCCCGATCGAGCCGGGTCTGGGCACGCTCCATCGCCGCACGGGCCTTGGCGCGCTCTTCCGGGCGTTGCCAGGCGGTCAGTCGCGCCAGGTCGGCACGAGCCAGGTCGGCGTCGGCCTGGCGCTGGGCGACCACGGACGCTGGCGCCGCGTCGTCGAGCAGCACGAGCGGCTCGCCGGCCTTGATGGCCTGTCCCGCCGACTTGGTGATGGAACGGATCCGGCCCGGGCGCTCCGTCCGCAGCGTGACCAGGCGCGACGCGGGCTCGACCAGGGCGGGCGCGGCCGCGACGTACTCGACGCTCGCCCCGTGCGCCGCTTCCGCGACGTCCGGCCGGACTGGCGGAGCGTCGCGGCCTGAGTAGATCACCGCGATCGCGGCCAGTACGACGAGCAGCATGACGCCGCCGACGGCCAGCACCAGGCTGCGCGTGCTCCCACGGCGCGCGACGGTCGGCGCAGCCGAGGCGCCGGCGCGGACCGTCGCCGTCGGGCTCGCGGCGTGCGGGTGGTCAGTCGCAATGCGTCCGTCCATCAGCCGGACGATTCTATCGGCGAAGGGTTCGAGTCGAGCGTCGTGCGAGACGACGACCACCGCCTTGTCGCCGGTGTCGGCCAGGCCGCGGAGCGCCTCGAGGACGGGGCGGGCGTTGTCCCAGTCGAGGTTGGCGGTCGGCTCGTCGGCCAGCACCAGGCGCCCGTCGCAAGCCAGCGCGCGGGCGATCGCGGTGCGCTGCTTTTCACCTCCGCTGAGCTGCGCGGGCCGGTGGCCGGCGCGATGCAGGAGGCCCACGCCCGCGAGGATCTCCTCCACGGCGGGACGGGAGCGGGGATTGAGGCGGCCGACCAGCGCGACGTTGTCGCGAGCGGAGAGCGACTCGAGCAGGTTGAAGCCCTGGAAGATGAAGACCACGTGGCGCCGTCGCTGCTCGGGCAGCGCCGACTCCGGCAGGGTGTCGACGCGCCGCCCGGCGAGTCGGACCTGGCCGGTGTCAGGCCGCTGAAGCAGTCCGAGGATTTGCAGCAGGGTCGTCTTGCCGCTGCCCGAGGGGCCTTCGATGAGCACCAGTTCGCCGGGGTGCAGCGCCAGGTCCACGCCCGCCAACGCGATGACCCGTGCGGCGCCTTGCCCGAACGACTTCGAGACACCCACAAGCTCGGCGATCGGAGCGTCCGGGCGTGCCGCTGGATCGGGTGCCGGATGCGCGGCGGAGTTCACCGGAAGACCTCCGCCGGCGCCAGCCGGAAGACGCTCCAGGCGCCGGCGAGACTGGCGGCGATGCAGATTCCCAGCGTAAGCGGCAGCAAGGCCACCAGCATCGAGGGCGGCATGCGCATGGAGACCGCCGTGCCGCCCGCTCCGGCGAGGTGTGACACCGTGAACGCGCCCGCCGCGCCCAGGGCATAGCCCAGCAGCGCGACGATCAGGCCCTGGACGACGATCACGCCCGCGACGAACCGGTTCGAGAACCCGAGCGCCTTGAGCACGGCGAACTCGCGCAGCTTGACGCGCACGCCCGTGAGGAAGGTCTGTCCCACGGTGGTCAATCCGACGACCAGCGCCAGTGCGGCCATGAGCATGAGCGAGAACCCCATGCCGGTCCCCATGACCCAGTAGCGCCAGCTTCGTCCGGCGAACTGCTCGCGCGTGAGCACCTCGACGTCGGGGATGCGCTGCTCCAGGGCGCGCGCGACGGCGCGCAGGTCGGCGCCCGGGGCGCACTGGACCATGACGAAGATGGTGTCGTCGGCGTCGATGCGCGCGAACTCCTGCGCGGCCTCAAACGAGGTGAACACGTAGGGCGTGATGGTGAAGGACGCCATGTCGCGCACAAAGCCACGGACGACCGCGCGGCGCGCGTTCAGTTCGCCGCGGATGCCGGCCGGCAGTTCCGGCGCAGCGTCGAGGGCGAAGCGACGGCGCTCGCGCTCGTCGAGCAGAATGGGCCGGCCTTCGCTGGTTCGGCCGCGGATCAGTCGCGTGTCGATCGACAGCCAGGGGAAGTCGGTGTCGGTTCCGACCACGATGACGGGCTCCTGCCGCCCGGTCGCGAAGCGCAGGACGCTGACGCCGACGGCCATGCGACCGGCGCGGCGCACGCCCGGCACGCCGAGGGCCTGGTATCGGCGTCGCGAGGCCATGGGCGCGGAGAAGTCCGCGTTGGACGCGCGGCGCGGGACGATCCAGAGCTCGCCGGCCGACCGGCGCGCGAGCAGGGACGAGCTTGCCACGGCGCCGAAGAAGATCGCGGCCTGGACGGCAATGAGTACCACCGCCAGCACCAGGCCGAACAGGGCCGCCCCGAAACGAAGCTTATCGTGCATCAGGTTCGACCAGGCGATCTTCCACATGCCTCAGCCTCGACGCGGACGGCGCTGTGCCGCGCGGATTCTATCGCGCCCTGGGGCGCGGGGACGCGCCGCGGCTGGCGGCGCCTTTGCGTGCGACGGGCTTTTCCGTACGCTGCCGTCATGATCACCGGCTCGACGTCGACCTGGCACGGGGCTCGGCGCTTGATGATCGTGGCGCTGGTCGTCGGGGTCTTCGCGGTCGGCGCGGGTGGCTGGTGGGTGTTGGCGCGCGTGCTGCTGGCGCCGCCGGTGCCGAGCGCGGATTCGCCGGCCGAGGCGTGCGTGGCGTTCATCGCCGACGAGCACGGGCTGCCGCGGCTGACCCGGGCCCAGCGCGAGGCGTTCCTGACGGCGCAACTGGAGCGGCTGCGGGGCGAGGCGTATCGTGAGGCGTTCCTGGCGGCGCTGCGCCGCAGCAGTCCGGAGCGCAAGGGCGCGTTCCAGGCGCACCTGTTCGACGTGGCCAAGCCCTACGTGATGGCCGACGCGGAGAAGCTGGACGGCATCGAGGATCGGGTGGAGCGGACGGCGTTCCTGGACGATTGCATTGTGCGCTACAACCGCATCACGCGCCGCTTCGGTTCGTCGCGGATCAGCCGGCACGACGTGGCCGGCGCGCTGCCCACCGAGCCGACCGAGGTGTGGAACATGGTGGTCAAGAACACGAGCTCCCGCGAGCGCGAGCTGGGGCAGGCCTTGGCCGGGGCGGTGGGGGCGCGCGTCCGCGAAATCCTGGCGGACGCGGCGCTGACGGAGGCGATGGAGCGGCGGATCGCGGCGCCGTAGCGGTTGCGCGGGGTTCGGCGCGGGTTCAACCCCAGACGAGGTACCCCGGCTCGTAGCGGTGCGCCAGGTCCGCGTGGAACGGGATCACGCGCAGAGCGTAGCCGTGCTGACCGCTCGACAGGCAGGGCACGCTGGCCTCGAAGACGTGCTCGCCGTTCGAGCTGTGGGCCTGGTAGGTCATCGCGGCCTTGTAGCCCTGCACGATGTCGCCGTTCGGGTCGAGCGGGCCGTGGTACACCTCGACCAGGACCTCGTCGGGTCGGATCGGCCCCAGGTGGACCTTGGCCGAGAGCGCGAACGCGTCCCCGACGCGCAGTTCGTCGGTCAGGTGGGAGCGCACGTCCACGACGCGAACCTCGTGCCAGCTCTGCGCCATCCGCTGCTTCCAGGCGGTCAGGGCGCGCACCTGCGAGAAGTGGTCGGCGGCGATGCGCGCGGAGCGGCGCAGCGAGGGAAGGTAGAGCAGCTCGCAATAGTCGCGCAGCATGCGGTGCGTGTTGAAGAAGGGGCAGATGGTGCGCATCGACTGCTTCATCCGCGCCAGCCATTGCCGCGGGAGGTTGTCGTCCGCGCGATCGTAGAAGAGCGGAGCGACCTCGCGCTCGAGCAGGTTGTAGAGCGATTCGGAATCGACGTGGTCCTGATACGCCAGGTCGTCGTACACCTGCCCGTCGCCGATGGCCCAGCCGTTGCGGCCGTTGTACGCCTCAGGCCACCAGCCGTCGAGCGTGGACAGGTGCAGCGCGCCGTTAGCGACGGCCTTCATGCCGCTGGTGCCGCTGGCTTCGTGAAGGCGCAGCGGCGTGTTGAGCCACACGTCGGCGCCCTGCACCAGCTCCCGCGCCAGGTCCATGTCGTAGTTTTCGAGCAGCACGAGGCGTCGGCGGAACTCCGGACGCTGGCAGGCGGCGTGGATCTGCTTGATCAGCTCCTTGCCGGCCGCATCATTGGGGTGCGCCTTTCCGCCAAGAATGATCTGCACCGGGCGCTCCTCGTCGTTGAGGATGGCGGCCAATCGATCCAGGTCGCGCAGCAGCAGCGTGGCCCGCTTGTAGGGCGCGAAGCGCCGCGCGAAACCGACCGTCAGCGCCTCCGGGTCGAGCAGCTCGTCGGCGGACTCGACGTCGGCCGGCGGTGCGCCACGGCGGCGAAGCTGCTCGCGCACGCGGTTGCGCACGACCGCGATGAGCCGCTCCCGCCGGCGCTCGTGGGTGCGCCACAGCTCGCCGTCGGGAATCTCGTCGACGCGCTTCCACAGGTCCTGGTTGTCGGGCTCCTCGGCCCATCCGGGACCCAGGTAATGATCGAAGAGCTCGGCCATGTGCCGGCTGAGCCAGGTGCGGACGTGAACGCCGTTGGTGACGTGCACGATCGGAATCTCGCTCTTCGGGACCCCCGGCCAGCAGGCCTGCCACATGGCGCGTGAGACCTCGCCGTGGAGCTTGCTGACGGCGTTGGTGCGGAAACTGGTTCGCAGCGCGAGCACGGCCATGCTGAACGGGTCGTCGCCGCGCGACGGTGTCTCGCGTCCCAGCGACAGCAGGTCGTCGAGCCCGGTGCCCATCTCCCCCACCAGCGGGCCCAGGTACCGCTCCACCAGCCGCGGATGGAAGCGGTCGATGCCCGCCGGGACCGGCGTATGGGTCGTGAACACGCAGCCGCTGACCACCACCTCGCGGGCCTCGTGGAACGTCAGCCCGTGCTTGTGCATCGCGAGCCGAATCCGCTCCAGCGCGAGGAACGCCGAGTGTCCCTCGTTCATGTGGCAGACGGCGGGGTCGATTCCCATCACGTCCAGGGCGCGCATCCCCCCGATCCCCAGCAGGATTTCCTGCCGGATACGCTGCTCGGAGTCGCTGTCATAGAGCCGGGACGTGACCGAGCGCAGGTCGTGCCGATTCTCCGCCAGGTCGGCATTGAGCAGGTAGAGCTTGACGCGGCCGACGTCGACGGCGAGCACCTCGGCGGCAAGACGCGCATCTGCGAGGGCCACCTCGACGCGTGCCGGTGCGCCGTGCGGGTCCTTGGCGGGTCGGGCGCACCACAGGTGGAAGTCGTGCGCCGGGTAGGCGTCCATCTGCCAGCCGTCCGGGTTCAGGCGCTGCGCGAAATACCCGTGCCGATACGCCAGACCGACGGCGACCAGCGGAATCCCCAGATCGGACGCGGCCTTGAGGTGATCGCCGGCGAGCATGCCCAGGCCGCCCGAATAGATGGGCAGGCTCTCGTGCAAGCCGAACTCCGCGGAGAAGTAGGCCATCCGCCGGTCGGCGAATTCGGGATGCACCTCCTGGAACCACGTGCGACCGTTGATGTAAAGCTGAAACGCGTCGACCACGCGCGCAAACTGGGCCATGTAGGCCGCGTCGCGAGCGGCCTGTTCGAGGCGCGTCTGGCTGATGCGCGAAAGCAGCGCGACCGGGTTGTGACCGACGCGCTCCCACAGGTCGAAATCCAGCCGGCGGAACAGCTCGATCGCCACCGGGTTCCACGACCACCAGAGGTTGTAGGCCAGCTCGCGGAGTCGTTCGAGAGGCTGCGGCAGCGTGGGGACGACGACGAAGGTGCGGATGTTCTTCATACTGCTATTGGTGATCGGACGTTGCGCGGCACAGCGAAAGCAAGCTTCGGGGGACTCACGCAGGTCTGCCGTTTCCGAGCTGCGCGATGGGG
Organism: uncultured Planctomycetales bacterium; assembly: GCA_964401365.1. Lineage (GTDB taxonomy): Bacteria > Planctomycetota > Phycisphaerae > UBA1845 > Fen-1342 > CAYNYG01. The sequence goes on from CAYNYG010000003.1 coordinate 18,368, forward strand.
ATTATAAGGCCCTGCGGTGCGGGCGGCGACCACGGACGTTCGAGATGCGGCGCGGTCGGTCGCGATCGCGGCGCATGCCGGTACTCGGCACAAACCTGCGCAGCAAGCGCGCGGCGCAGCGGTGCGCCAGGGCGCGGGCGCGGCGGCGCGTACATTGCGCCCGCGCCGGGATTTCGTCGCGGCGGCGTTCGCGGTCGTTTTGACGCAGCGCAAGCCGGGGGATATACTCCTTCCCAAAGGCGGCGCAGCGCCGATGGGCGCAAGTTCGCGCGAACGCCGCTGGCCGACGCGTTCCGGCGCTCCGACCCATCTGAGTGCGTGGCGGTGATGAAAAGGCCGGTATGTCGCAGTTCCTCTCCCAGGTCCCACGCCAGCAGCTCCAGCAGACGCAGCGGCTCACGCCGCAGCAGATCCAGTCGCTGAACATCCTTCAACTCGGGTTGTTGGCGCTCGAGTCGCAGATCGAGCAGGAGCTGGACGCCAATCCCGCGCTGGAGCGCGTGCCGGAGGATGCCGACGAGCAGTCGTCCGAAGCGCCTGCAAGCGACGACGGTTCGCGCGAGGGCGAGCCGCCGGTGACGGCGGAAGGTGAGCCGCCGGCGGAGTTTGAGCGTCTCGACAGCCTGGTCCGGGAATACAGCTTCCTGGAGGACGACTGGGAGTACCGCGGGAGTCGGTCGCGAGCGCAATCGGCGGAGGACGGCGACGCGAAGCTGGAGGCGATGGCCAATACGCCGTCACGGCCGGAGGCGCTGCACGAGTTTTTGCTGGAGCAGTGGTCGTTGCTGGACGTCGACGAGCGCACGCGGCAGCTCGGGCAACGCATCATAGAGCACATCTCCGACAACGGTCGGCTGGAAACACCTCTGGCGGAGATCGGACAGCGGGTCACTCCCCCGGCCGACGAGGCGGAGGTTGAGGCGGCCCTGGAGCGGGTCCAGGAGCTCGAGCCGCCCGGGGTCGCGGCGCGCTCGCTGAAGGAGTGCCTGCTGATCCAGCTATGGGAACTGCCGGGCGAGAGTGCCGAACTTGCGCGGCAGATCATCGAGCACCACTTCGAGGACCTGCAGAAGAACCGGTTGCCGCTGATCGCCTCGCGCCTGGGGATCACGCTCGACGAGCTCAAGGTGGCGCTGCGGGTGATTTCGAGACTGTCGCTGCACCCCGGATCGGCGGTGGAGCAGCGGCAGGCGCCGCCGATCGTTCCCGACCTGATCGTGGAGTATGACGAGAAGTCGAACACGTACGACGTCCGCCTGAGTCGCGGGAACACGCGTGAGCTGCGGATATCGCGCGAGTTCCGCGAGGCGCTGGAGTCGGCCGACAAGTCGGACAAGAAGGCGCGCGAGTTTCTGAAGGAGAAGCTGGACGCCGCCAAGACGATCATCGACGCGGTGCGGTTTCGGCGCGAACGCCTGCTGGAGGTGGCACGGTCGGTGGTGGAAGCGCAGCGCGACTTCCTCGACCAGGGGGAGCAGCACCTGCGCGTGCTGCGGATGAGCGACGTGGCGGCCCGGCTGGGGTGCGACCCGTCCACGGTAAGCCGCACCGTGGACGACAAGCACATCCAGACGCCGCGCGGAATCTTCCCGTTGCGACGGTTCTTCACCGGCGGGGCGGAGGTCGTCGGGGGCGAATCGGTCGGGTGGGACAGCATCCGCGCCAAGGTGCAGGAGATCATCGCCAACGAGGACAAGCGCAACCCGCTGAGCGACGACGAGATCGTCCATCGCCTGGATCAGGACGGCATCTTCATCAAGCGGCGAACCGTCGCCAAGTACCGGGCGCAACTCGCCATCCCCACCCGGACGCAGCGGCGGCGATACTGACGCCGGGCCGCGCGCCAATCGCGAACTTCACGACGAACCGGGGCCGCGGCGCGCGACGCTGCGATAGAGCCACTGAAGCCGCCCCGCCACGACGCGCGGCTCGGCGTGTTGTGCGGCGAACGCGGCCGCCCGTGCGCCGATCGCCGCCCGCAGGGAGGGGTCGTCGGCCAGTTGCCGCAGGGCCTGGGCATAGACCCGCGGAGCGCCGGAGTCGATCAGCACCAGGCGCTGCGCGCCACCGTTGAGTTCGCGCAGGGCCGGGATATCACTACCGAGCACCGGGAGTCCGGCCGCCATCGCCTCGAGCACGGCATTGGGCATGCCCTCGGTGAGGGATGGGAAGAAGAAGGCGTCGGCCGCGGCCAGCAGCTCCGACAGGTCGTCGAGCCAGCCGAGGAAGCGCATGCGCCGGGCGGCGGAGCTGGACGCTGCCAGCCGCTCGATGTCCGGGCGCAGCGGCCCGTCACCGGCGAGCAGGAACCGCGTGGGGCGGTCGCCCAGCAGCTCGGCCGTGCGTACCACCTGGTCGAGCCGTTTGACCGGATCGAAGCGACCCGCCCAGGCCACCACGAACTCATGAGCGGCCAGGTCGAGCGCCGCGCGGGCCGTGGCGCGCTCGACGCGGCGCAACGCCCCGATGGCGGGCGGGATGACGTGAACCCGGCCCGGCGGAAGCGCGAACGCGCGCCGCACGTGCTCGGCGACCGCCGTCCCGTTCACGACGTGGCCCGCGTCGAGACGCGCGGTCAGGCGCTCGGCCCAACGATGCCAGCGGCGCTCGACCTCGATGGTGGCGGTGGAGGTCAGCACGGGCGTCCGCGTCCAGAGGCCCACCAGCCGGGCGGCGACGTTGGCGTGGGTCAGCGTGGCATGGATGACGTCGGGCGCGAGACGGCGTACGTGCGCCACGAGCCGGCCGATCGCGGGCAGATCGCGCGGACCGCCGGCGCCGCAGGCGAACGTGGCGATGCCGTCGGTCTCCAATGCGTCGCTCACCGCCCCGCGGTGCGCCAGGCAACCCACGACGACGGTCTCCCCCGCATCGCGCAAGGCGCGGGCGGTCCGAGCCAGCCGGAGCGGCGCCCCCCCGCGATCCAGGTCGGTGACCAGCAACAGCACGCGCATCCGGGGCGGTCTCCTGGCGACCCGATGACAGGCCCGTCCGGGACGTCGGCGGGCATTGCGGAGCGCACCGCCGCCGCGCACGCCTAGCCGGGGGCGCCAGACATCGCCTCGCGGACGCGCCCGCCGCAGCGCTCCAGCAGTTCACCGGCCCGCTCGCGCGGGACGCCGCGGGCGTGCATGACCAGCGCGGTCTTGACCCGCAGTCCGGCCCGCACGAGCAGGTCGGCGGCGGAAATGCGGTCCAACCCGGTGACGCGCATCACGATTCGCGCGCCGCGGTCGCGCAGCTTCTCGCAGCGCCCGGCGTCAACGTCCACCATCAGGTTGCCGAGGACCTTGCCCACGCGCACCATCGCCAGCGTGCTGACCATGTTCAGCACCATCTTGGTGGCGGTGCCCGCCTTGAGGCGCGTCGAGCCCGCCAGCAGCTCCGGCCCGGTCAGCACGCGGATGGACACGTCCGAGTCGTCGGGCGCCTGGTGGTGTGGCACGCACGCCATGAACAGGGTCCGCGCCCCCAGTTCCCGAGCGCGGGCCAGGGCCGCGCGGACAAATGGCGTCGTCCCCCCGGCACTGATGCCGAAGACAGCGTCCGGGGGGCGAACGTGCCGCTCCTCCATGGCCGCGGCGCCGGCGAGGGCGTCGTCTTCGGCGCCTTCGATGCTGCGCACCAGGGCGTCCGGCCCGCCGGCGATCACCCCCTGGACTTGGCCCGGATCGCTCAAGAATGTTGGGGGGCATTCCGCCGCGTCCAGCACCCCCAGCCGGCCGCTCGTCCCCGCGCCGACGTATATCAACCGTCCGCCGCGCGCCAGCGCGCCGCCGACCAGTTCCACAGCCGCGACGATCTGCGGCCGCGCGGCGGCGATGGCGGGCAGGACCTCGGCGAAGTCGTCGATCATGAGTCCGACCGCTTCCGCGGCCGGCAGACGATCCAGATCGGCCGACCCGTCGTGGACCTGCTCGGTCAAGAGGTGGCCGCGATCCGCGGGATCCGCCGCCGCGGGCGCGCGAGATTCGGGCGGCGGCGCACCACGCTCAAGCCGGCTGCGGGCAGAATCAGGCACCGACGACTCCATTCGTCGCGGATAGAGTATCAAGCCGATGGGCAACACTCCACTCTTACGGCGCGAGGCGACGCGGTGAAGCGCGAATCCGATCCAACGCGGCGCTCGTTTCTGACCGGCGGCTGGCGCAGCCTGATGCGCGAGGCGGCCGGCGACGCCGCGCGTTCGGCCCCGCCGCCCGGGCCGCTCATCCCGCTGCGGCCGCCCGGTGCGCTTCCGGAGCCGGCCTTCCTGCACACCTGCGTGCGGAGCGGCGACTGCGTCGAGGCCTGCCCCGCACGGGCGATCCGCGTCCTGCGTGACTCCGATCCGCACCGTCACGGCACGCCGCACATCGTCGCCAGCCTGCAAGCCTGCGTGGTGTGCGACGAGCTGGCGTGCATGAAGGCCTGTCCGAGCGGCGCGCTGCGGCTGGTGGCGGCGCACGACATCCGCATGGGGTTGGCGGTGCTGCGCGACGCGCACTGCGTCCGCACGGGGGGAGAGGAGTGTCGGATCTGCGTGGAGAAGTGCCCGCTGGGTGAGCGCGCGATCGGCATCGACGCGGCCGGCCGGGTCGCCGTGCGCGACCCGGGCTGCGTGGGCTGCGGCGTGTGCGAGATGGCGTGTCCGACGTCGCCGCGGGCGATCGTGATCGAGCCGCGGCGCGGGACCTAGCCTGGGCTAGCCGCCGAGGCAGGCGACGAAGTCGTCGATGTCCTGGCCGTTGACGGTGCCGTTCCCGTCGGCGTCGCTGTTGCAGGGCGAGCAACCGCTGGGGTTGCCGTTCAATGCGGCGACGAACCCGCTGATATCCTGCCCGTTGACCGACCCGTCGCAGTTGGTGTCGCAGGGGTTGCACGCGGCGCCGAGGTCGAGCAGGAACGCGCCGCTGCGACCGTCGACCAGCACGGCCTCGAAGATGACGTAGCGTCCGTTGTCGCTGATGGAGAAGGCGTCCTCGCCGCTCTGGATGGTGTCGATGATGACGCCCTCGACCTGGCTGACGCCCTCCTGGACGAGCAGCGTCTGGTTGAGGAACAGCCCGCTGTCGACGTTGGTGTCGGGGTCGTTCCAGTCGCCGAACCAGAGCACGTCGCCGGCTTCGTCGAGCAGCACCGGGCCGGAGGTGGTCGTGCCGAAGTTCTCGAAGGTGAAGGGGGCGATGGCGGGGATCGAACCGCCTTCGCGCACGAGCTCGGCGGCGTTGCGGACGATCATCTCGTCGTTGGTCGTGTCGCCGTCGAGGTTGGCCTTGAAGACGTAATCGCCGGCGGAGTTGAGGTCCATCGCGCGGCTGGAGAGCAGCTCGTAGTTTCGGCCGGCGACGGGGGAAGGGGAGCCTTCCTGCGCGAGGAGGGTGGTGTTGAGCCAGATGGTGCCGTCGACGGCGGTGTCGCCGTTGAGATCGGCCAGGTAGAGGATGTCGCCATTATGGTTGATGGCGGACAGGTGCGGGGCGGTGCCGAAATCGGCGACCGAATCGACCTGCCCGGGCAGGATGTCGCCCTCCTTGGCGATGACGGTCTCGGAGACCAGTTCGCCGTTGCTGTCGAGATTGAGGATGACCATGGCGCGGTCGACGGTGGTGGGGATGTTGGGGTCGTCGATGCTGGCGACCAGCAAGATCTGGTTGGCGTCGTTGATCTTGGCGTCAAAGAACCCGATGTAGGGCGTGTTGGGGCTGAAGACGGGGCTGGTCGAGAAGGTGCTCTCTTGAAGCACGAGCGTCGTCTTGTAATAGACGCCGGAATCGTTGTTGGTCCCGCCGGTTCCCGAAAGGAAGAAATTCCATCCGCTGGCGCCGGAGTTGTTGAGGTTGACGGAATCGAATGAATTGACGGACGCGCCGGCGGGCTCGATGGGGTCGCCTTCGCGGATGTAGAGCACGCCGCTGCGGAGCATCACACCGTCGACGTTGCCGTCGGGGTTGTTGGTGTCCGACTCGACCAGCCAGTCGCCGACGTTGTTGACGGCGAGGTTGTCGATGGAGGTGATGTCTCCCACGCCGGCGACGCTGTCGCCGCTCCGCACGAGCGGGATGATGTCGGCGTGCACGATGCCGGTAAAGACGATCGCCGCGACCCAGGCATTGAAGCGTTTCATTTCCTGCCTCCGCAATCCTGATTCCTCGGACCGTTTCCCGCGGCGCGCCGCCAGTCCTCGGCGACGCCGCAACCTGTTGAGTGTAACGCGATCCGCGGGGAGGTTCCACCCGAATCTCCGAACGCGAGCCGGCTTGTTGCGTCGCGCTGGGCGGCACTATGCTGCTGGCATGACGCTGAACCGGGCCGAGATCGTCAACCAGAACTTCCTGGCGTTTCTCGACGCGTGGGAGGCGGCGCATGCGTACGCGCGGGGGACGCGCCGACTGGACCAGGCGCCGTGGGGCACGGACGAAGCGCTCGGCCTGACCGGGGCGGTGCTGCTTGAGCTGTTCGAGTCGCAGGTCGTCGCGCGGCAGCTCGACCTCGTCTCGCGCGAGATGCGCGCCCGTGACGAGGGATTCTACACCATCGGCAGCACCGGCCACGAGGGCAACGCGGTGCTGGGCCGGCTGGTGCGGCACACGGACCCGGCGTTCCTCCACTACCGCAGCGGGGCGCTCATGGCGGAACGCGCCCGCCAGGTGCCGGGAAGCGACCCGATTCGCGACGTGACGCTGTCGCTGGCGGCGTCGGCCGACGATCCGATTTCGGGCGGGCGGCACAAGGTCTTTGGAAGCCGCCCGCTGTGGGTCCCGCCGCAGACCAGCACCATCGCCAGCCACCTGCCCAAGGCGGTCGGCGCGGCGATCGCGCTGGGGCGGATGCGACGGTTGCGGCTGGCGCTGCCGGTTCCGGACGACTCGATCATCCTGTGCAGCTTCGGCGACGCGTCGGTGAATCACAGCGTTTCGCAGGGCGCCTTCAATACGGCCGGTTGGACGGCGTACCAGAACGTACCGGTGCCGATCCTCTTTGTGTGCGAGGACAACGGGATCGGCATTTCGGTTCACACGCCGGCGGGGTGGGTCGAGGCCAGCATGCGGAACCGGCCGGGGTTCCGCTACGTGAAAGCGGACGGGCTGGACCTCGTGGACGCGTGGCGCGGGGCGCGCGAGGCGGTGGACCATTGCCGCGCGTCGCGCATGCCGACGTTTCTGCATCTGGCGACGGTGCGGATGCTGGGACACGCAGGCAGCGACGTGGAGACCGAGTATCACACGCTCGCGGAAATCGAGGCGGTCGAGGCGCGCGACCCGTTGATTGCGTCGGCGCGGCGACTGCTCGAAGAGGGCTATGTGACCGCCGGCGAGATTCGCGAAATGTACGCCGGAATCGGTGCGCGCGCCCGCGAGGCCGCCCGCGAAGCGGCCCGGCGGCCGAAACTGACCTCGGCGGCCGCCGTCATGGAGTCGTTGGGCCCCTACCACCCTGAAGTCGTACGCGACGAGGCGAGCCGCGCACCCGACGGCGCCAAGCGCGTGGAGTCCTTCGGCTCGGCGGACCTGCTGCCCGAGAAGCGCGGGGCGCGGCACATGGCGGTGCTGATCAACTGGGGCCTGCACGACACGCTGTTGAAGTATCCGGAGGCGGTCGTCTTTGGCGAGGACGTGGCGCAGAAGGGTGGCGTGTATCACGTTACGACCGGGCTATGGAAGAAGTTCGGCGCAGCGCGGGTGTTCAACACGCTGCTCGACGAAACGTCGATCCTGGGACTGGCGATCGGCGCGGCGCACCTCGGCCTGCTGCCGATTCCGGAGATTCAGTACCTGGCGTATCTCCACAACGCCGAGGATCAGATTCGCGGCGAAGCGTGCTCGCTCCAGTACTTCTCGAAGGGGCAGTTCGCCAACCCCATGGTGGTGCGCATCAATTCGATGGCCTATCAGAAGGGCTTCGGCGGGCACTTCCACAACGACAACAGCGTGGCCGCGCTGCGCGACATTCCAAGCCTGGTCGTCGCGCTCCCGGCGCGCGGCGACGACGCGGTGCGGATGATGCGCACGTGCCTGGCGCTGGCGAAGAGCGACGGCCGGGTGGTGGCGTTTCTGGAGCCGATCGCGCTTTACATGACCAAGGACCTGCACGCGCCGGACGACCGCGGCTGGTCGTTCGACTATCCCCCGCCGGGCGAGTTCATTCCGTTCGGTGAGGGCCGCGTCTACCACGAAGACGCCGGCGATCTGACGATCGTGACCTACGGCAATGGGCTGTATCTGTCGCTGCGCGCGGCGAAAACGCTGGCGGAAAAGCATGGCGTGCGGGCGCGGGTCGTGGACATCCGCTGGCTGGCGCCGCTCAACCTCGATTTCATTACGCGCGAAGCGCGGCGCACCGGCCGCATGCTGGTCGTGGACGAATGCCGTCGCAGCGGCGGCGTGGCCGACGCGATCATGGCCGGGGTGTACGAGGCGACCATCGGCTCGCCGAGCAGTGGAGTCGCGATGGCGCGCCTCACCGCCGAAGACACCTACATCCCGCTTGGAGCGGCCGCGAACTGCGTGTTGCCGCAGGAGGGGCAGATTGTCGAGGCGGCGCTGGCGCTGGCGCGCGAGTCGCGTCGTAGCGCCGCGCACCGTCGTACGGTCGAGGCCGTACGGCACGAATAGCCGCGACCAGGGGGTATAGCAAATCTGTTTCACGTGAAACGCGGTTGTCGGTGCGCGGGCGTGCGGGCGGTGGCGCGATTTGTCTTATAGGACTATCACGACGAGGGATTCCGAGCACGATGGATCCGAGCACGAAGCGCCAGCGAGTGACCGAATAGCAAACCATGGATCCGAGCACG
>CAYNYG010000003.1:27240-149302 GCA_964401365.1 uncultured Planctomycetales bacterium
ATGGGTCCGAGCACGAAGCGCCAGCGAGTGACCGAATAGCAAACCATGGATCCGAGCACGAAGCGCCAGCGAGTGACCGAAGCGCAAACGATGGGTCCTCGGTCCCAGGTTCTCTCGATCCAGCGTTGGTATTACTAATATCCAGAGGCCACTCGCTTGCGCTTCGTGCTCGGATTCAAGGGTGTAACGTTATGCCGCCTTGCCTCTCCGAGTGGCCGGTTGTTGGCGGCGATTCGCGCAACACGATTACCGGCGACATACACACCTATCTGCGTGCGCTGGATTGAGAGGGCCCGCTGCGTGGAAAGTTGCAAATCCTCGAGCCAGATCGGCAAGGCAACGCCGTCGCGCTGGATCGCTCCGGCCGCATATACGCGGATATGGGCGACTGGTTCACCTGCATTAGTCCGTCGGGACTGCGCATCCGGGAGTACGCGGACTACGTGTCCGCCGTCACGCTCGTGCTCGGACACCACGATCTGATTCTCCAGCGCAAGGCCGGGTATCCCGGCAACCTTCGGGCCCACGGCCCCTCGGGGCAGGGCGACCGGCGCTACGCGACGCGATCCTGACGCGCGTCGGCCCGGGGGCCTGGCAGAGCCATTCTCAACGTACCGCATTAGAATTCGCGGTTCTTCCGCCGCGGCTTGTTGGCAGCGCCTCGTCGCCGACCGGTCCGCGGCGCACGCGGAGCCGCGCATGGGTTCGCCCGACTTGCAGTCCTTTCTGGCCGAGCTTGAGAGCCGCGGCTGGCTGAAGCGCGTCTCGGCCACCGTCGATCCGATCCTCGAAATCTCGGAAATCACCGATCGCGTCACGAAGGCCGGCGGGCCGGCGTTGCTGTTCGAGAGCGTCGTTGGGTCGGATATTCCGGTCGCGATCAACACGTTCGGCGCGAAGGAACGCATGTGCCTTGCGTTGGGGTGCGACGAATTCGAGGAACTCGCGGCGCGCGTCAGGCTTCTGATCCATCCTGAGATGCCGGCGACGCTGATGGACAAGCTGCGCAAGCTGCCGCAACTGGTCGAGCTGGCCAGCCTGCCGCCCAGGATCGCCAAGCGCGGCCTGTGCCAGGAGGTCGTGCACACGGACGACGCCGACCTGACGCGGCTGCCGGCGATCAAGTGCTGGCCGGGCGACGGCGACCTGTCGGCCAACGTGTATGCGCACGTACGGGAGATCAGGGAGCAGGCGAACCGGGATCGGGGAGCGGGGATCGGCGAACCGGGTGCGGAGGCGTTGCGGCGGATGCTCGGCGCGCTGAATGAAGGCAGCGAGCACGCCCGCGAACTGCTCGCGTCGCGCGCGCCATCGCCTACGACCGGTGGGCCGTCCTCGTCCCCTGTTCCCGCTCTACCCTCCGTCCTCCCTCCGGCCAACCAGGGCCGCTACCTCACGCTCACCAACGTCTTCACCAAGCATCCCGAGAACGGCGCTCGCAACGTCGGCATGTACCGCGTGCAGGTGCTCGGGCCGCGGCTGGCGGCGATGCACTGGCACATGCACCACGACGGGGCGCGGCACTATCGCGCGTGGCGCGAGCTCGGCCGGCGGATGCCGATCGCCGTCAGCTTCGGCGGCCCGGCCGTCATGCCCTATGCCGCCACATGCCCGCTCCCGCCGGGCATGGACGAGTGCCTTTTCGCCGGCTTTCTCAACGGAGGCGGCATCGAGCTGGTGCCGTGCGTCACGCAGCCGGAGATCGAGGTTCCCGCGACGGCCGAAATCGTCGTCGAGGGCTACATCAACCCGGCCGATCCGCCCGTCATCGAGGGGCCGTTCGGCGACCACACAGGGTTCTATTCGCTGGCGGACCTTTATCCGCGGCTGCACGTGACGGCCATCACGCACCGCCGCAAGCCGGTGTTTCCGGCGACGATCGTCGGCAAGCCGCCGCAGGAGGACTTCTGGCTGGGCAAGGCGACGGAGCGCATCTTCCTGCCGATGCTCCAGATGATCATTCCCGACATCATCGACTACAACCTGCCCATGTTCGGCTGCTTCCACAACTGCGCGTTCGTGAAGATCCGCAAGGAGTATCCGTACCAGGCGCGGCGGGTGATGAGCGCCATCTGGGGGGCGGGGCAGATGGCGTTCACGAAGATCATCGTGGTGGTGGACGAGGCGGTGGACGTGCAGAACGAGCAGGACGTGCTATTCCACCTGTGCGCCAACTGCGACCCGCAGCGCGACTGCATGATCGTTCAGGGCCCGCTCGACATCCTCGACCACGCGTCGCCGGTGTGCGGCGCCGGATCGAAGATCGGCTTCGACGCGACGCGGAAGATGCCCGGCGAAGGCACGATCCGTGAGTGGCCGGGGGAACTGGAGATGAGCGCGGAGATCAGGGAGCGCGTGACGCGGAGGTGGAAGGAGTACGGCTTGTAAGCGCGACTGCGCTACCCGCCCGCGAACACGGTGCTCGCCGCGCCGCGCGGCACGACCACCTCGGCCTGTCGGATGCGATGCACGATCTCGATCGACGGCCGGGCGTCGCCGATGCCGAACCCCTGGCCGGCGAGCACGTGCTCGTAGGAGCGCGTGTGCAGCTCGGTGAAGCCATCGGAGAACTCGAACTCCTCGCCGTCCAGCGTCAGCGAGCGGAAACTGCTCTTTCCCGCCGCCACGGTCGAAGCGGGCAGGTCGGCCCGGTTGACCGAGAGCCGCCAGTGCACCGAGGCCCATTCGAGCTCCAGGAGGCCCGCGGCGCGGTCGCGCGTCCGCTGGTAGACTTCCCAGTGGTCGGCCCGCCCGAACAGCCACATCAGCATGTCGAAAAAGTGAATGCCGATGTTCGTCACGAGTCCGCCGGACTTGTCTTCCTCGCCCTTCCAGGAGGCGTGGTACCACGCGCCGCGCGGCGTGACGTAGTGCAGTCGCACCTCGACCCGCTGTCGTCGCTGCGCGGCGAGCTTGTCGCGCAGCGCAATCACAGCCGGATGCAGCCGCAACTGAAGGATGGTGTGGATGCGATAGCCGGTCTCGGCCTCGATGTCGCTCAACGCGTCGAGGTTCCAGGGGTTGATGACCAGTGGCTTTTCGCAGATGGCGTGGGCCCGGACGCGCAGCGCCAGGCGGCAGTGCGCGTCGTGCAGGTAGTTCGGCGAGCAGATCGAGACGTACTGCACGCGCTCCGCGTCGGAGCGGCGGCGCAGCTTCTCCAGGTACCGGTCGAACCGCTCGATCTCGCGGAAGTACTTGGCGTCGGGGAAGTAGCGGTCGATGACGCCCACGTTGTCGTGCGGGTCGGTGACGGCCACGACCGAATTCCCGGTGTCGGCGATGGCCTTGAGGTGCCGCGGGGCGACGTAGCCGGCGACGCCGATGACGGCGAAGTTCTTCACGAGTGTCCCGATTCAGCTTGGCCAGTGGACCCGGTGCAACGCCTGCCAGACCGCCGCGGCCCGCACCGTACGCCGGGCGAGTATAGTCCCCACTGAGAGAGCGTCAAGGATTCGCGCCGCTCACGCGGGCTGCGCGCTGGCCGCTGCGCCGTCGGCGCCGGGCCGGTGTGCCCGCAACTTCGCGAGGTTGAACGGCATTCATGACGGGGTCGCCGGAAGTCCGCGAGTCGTCGCGCGTCGCGCTGGAGGCGGACCTGAAGGCTGCCCTCCGCGGGCAGGTGCGCTTCGACCGGCTCACCCGCACGATCTACGCGACCGACGCCAGCCTGTACGAGATCGTGCCGGCCGGCGTGGTGCTGCCGCGCGACGTGGACGACGTGGTGGAGACCGTGCGGTTGTGCCGCGCGCGCGGCGTGCCGATCGTGCCGCGCGGGGCCGGTACGGGGATCGCCGGTGGAGCGGTCGGGTGGGGCGTGCAGGTCGACTTCTCGCGGTTCATGAACCGCATCGGCGCGCTGGACGCCGAGCACGCCACGATCGAGGTTGAGCCGGGCGTCGTGCTGGACGACCTGAACGCGGCGGTGGCGCCGCACGGCCTCCACTTCGCGCCCGACGTCGCCCCGTCGAGCCGCGCCACGATCGGCGGCATGATCGCCAACAACTCGTGCGGGTCGCATTCCGTGCTGTACGGCCGAACCGTGGACCACGTCGCGGCGCTGACGGTCGTACTCGCGGACGGACGCGTGGTGCGGTGGGAGCACTTGCCCTACCAGGACCTGCCCGCGCGAACCGGGTGCGGGGCCGCCCAGGCGCCGCAGGCCGTTCCGACCCGGCGCCGTTTCGACGGCGACACGGGGCACGGTCCGGTGCCGGACGTGCCGCACGAAATCCGCGCGGCGCTGGAGCGCGTGCGGCACGAATACCGTGACGACATTCTGGAGCGATACCCGCGCGTGCTGCGCCGCAATGGGGGCTACGCGCTCGACCGCCTCTGCACCTCGGAGGCGCTCAACCCGGCCACGATCGTAGTGGGCAGCGAAGGCACCTTAGCGCTGGTGGTCAGCGCCAAGGTGCATCTCACCCCCCTGCCGCGATGCAAGGCGCTGCTGGTCTCGCACTTCGAGTCGGTCCTCGACGCTGTCGCCGCGACGCCGCGCATGCTGGCGCACCGGCCGGCCGCGGTCGAGCTGGTCGATCGCATCATCCTGGAGGCCGGGGTCTCGCAGATGTCGCCCGGGTCGCGCGAGGGGTTTCTGAGCGGCAGGCCCGCGGCGATCCTCGTGACGGAGTTGTACGACGACGACGCGCGGTCGCTGCACGATCGCGTTGCGGCGCTGGACGCCGAGCTGCGCGCGGCCGGAGTCGGCCAGCCGGGCCGCCTCGTCGCCGAGCCAGCGGCGCAGCAGGCGGTCTGGACGCTGCGCAACCGCGGGTTCGGACTGCTGACCTCGCGCCCCGGCCCGCGCCAGCCGCACGAGTTCATCGAGGACGCCGCCGTCGAGCCGGCCCGGCTGCGCGACTACATCGCCGACCTGGACGCGCTGCTGGCGGGCGAAGGCGTGCAGGAAGTCGCCCATTACGCCCACGCCAGCGTTGGAGTCATTCACGTACGCCCGTCGCTCAACCTGCATCAGCCGGACGACGTGCGCCGCATGCGCCGCATCGCGGAGCGGACGGCCGACCTGGTGCTGCGCTACGGCGGGGCGATGACCGGCGAGCACGGCGACGGCATCGTTCGCTCGGAATGGCTGGAGCGCATGTACGGCCCGCGGATCGTGGCCGCGTTCCGCGAGGTCAAGCGTGCCTTCGATCCGGATCAACTCTTCAACCCGCGCAAGATCGTCGATCCGCTGCCGATGGACCAGCGCCTGCGCTATCGACGCCACGTCGTCCATGCCGCCACGAGGCCGGCGTCCGGGAGTCGCCCGCTCCCGCTGCGCGCGTACTTCGACTACGGCGGACATGGCGACGCGGCCGGGATGGCCGGCATGTGCAGCGGCGTCGGGCAGTGCCGCCAGAAGCTGGTCGGCACCATGTGCCCGTCCTACATGGCCACGCTTGACGAGCAGCACACCACCCGCGCCCGCGCCAACGCGCTGCGGGTCGCGCTGGCGGGCGACGGACTGCTCCAGGGCCTGGGCGATCCCGCGCTCGACGACGTGATGGACCTGTGCCTGTCCTGCAAGGCGTGCAAGACCGAGTGCCCCACGGGCGTCGACATGGCCCGGCTCAAGGCCGAGTGGCTGGCCCACCGCAACGCGGCCCGCGGCCTGTCGCGCTGCGCCTGGTTCCTCGGGCACGCGGCCCGCTGGGCGGCCTGGGGCGCCGCGGCGCCGCAACTGGCCAACCTCGTCGCGCAGTCGCGCTGGGCGCGCGCCGGCCTCGAGTGGCTCTTCGGCGTAGACCGGCGCGTCCCGCCGCCGCGCTTCGCGCCACGCACCTTCCGCCGCTGGTTCGATTCCCGGTCCCGTCCAACCGGTGCGGCGCCGCGCGGCCCGGTGGTCTACTTCGTCGATACGTGGATGAACGTGTATTGGCCCGAAGTCGGCGTCGCCGCCGTCCGGCTGCTCGAGGCCGCCGGGTTTGAGGTGCTGGCGCCGCCATTGGCGTGCTGCGGCCGGCCGCTCATCAGCAAGGGGCTGCTGGCCGAGGCGACCGAGCTGTCGCACGAAAACGTGGCCGCGCTGAGCGATTTCGCGAAGCGGGGCGCCTGGATCGTCGGCAGCGAGCCGAGCTGCGTCCTGACGCTGGCCGACGAGACGCCGCAACTGCTGCGCTCCGAGGCGGCGCGGCGGGTGGCCGGACGCGTGCGAACCGTGGAAGGTCTGCTGGCAGCGGTGCTTCGCGAAGATCCCGGTGCGCTGCGGTTCCGCCCCGTCGCGCCTACCCGCGCGGTGCGCTTTCACGGTCATTGCCACCAGAAGGCGCTGGTGGGGACCGGCGACGCAATGGTGCTGCTGAGCGCCGTCCCGGGCCTCGACGTGTGCGAGATCAACAGCGGGTGCTGCGGCATGGCCGGCTCCTTCGGCCACGAGCACGCGCACTACGAGGTTGCCCGCGCCGTCGGCGAGCAACGGCTCTTCCCTGCAATCCGCGCCCGCGGCGACGCGGACGTCGCCGTGTGCGGCTTCAGTTGCCGCGAGCAGATTGCGCACCATACGGGCGTGGCGTCGCGGCACGTGCTGGAATTGGCGGCGGCTGCGCTGGAGTCGCCCGGTTAGCCCGCTCGAGCCGGGCGGGCATGGCGTCGGGCGGACGGGCGCCCTTGTCGAACCGTTTCATTCGACCTATTCTCCGCCCATTTCAACCAGAACTGGATGCATCATGTTCAACTTCCATGCGAACCCATGGCGCTGCTGGGAGCGGCTCACGCTCGCCGGTGTGCTCAACGGTCCCGCCGGACTGCTCGTGCGCGTCGCGCTCTGCGATACGCAGTCCCGGCTCTACCAGTCCGAGTTTCGCTGGCCCGCGCTGGTCCGGCTCGGCCCGAACGACTTCCACGGCGAGTACGCGCAGGTCACGCTCCGCTTCGGACGCGTCGTCTGGTCGATGGAGGTGGCCAACGCCGGCGAGCGCGTCTACCTCGTCATCCGCGCACTCGACCCGCAGGCGGCGCGGCACGTCGAAGTGCGCGTGGAGACGCTCTACCTGCCGCACGGCGTCGGAGAGCTGGTCACCCGCGAGCGCGAAGTGATCGCGCGCGACGCCACCCACGCCTGGTGCGTGCGACCCGCCTCGCCGACCGCGCGCCGCTCGGGGACGACCATCCTCAACCCGCTTTCGCGCCCTACGATGATCGTCATCGAGCCCGCGCCCGACTTCGGTCGGCGCCAGGAACAGCGGACCGCGGCCGAGTGCAGGCCCGCCCCGCCCGACGCCCCGCTCAACGCCGAGGAGCGCGACGTCGCCGCCGCCGTCCGTGCGGCACGAGCTTCCTATCTGCGACGCTTCCACTTCGTGCCCGCGGAACTATGGTGGGCCTATGCGCCGATCCCCTACGGCCTGGGCTGGAACATGATCTGGGCCGCCGATCGCCGCGAGCCCATCCTCGTGTGCAGCCGTGACTGGTGCGTGCATGGCAGCTACGGCGACTGGGTGCTCTTCAACTGGGACCAGTTCCTTCTCGTGGCGGCGGCCGCGGACTTCGACCGCGCGCTGGCGCACCAGATCATCCGGCCGCAACTCGCGGTCCAGCTCGAGAGCGGGCTGGTGCCGGGCATCGCCAGCCCGATGGGAGTGAGCCGCGACCGCGGCATGCCGCCGGTGAGCGCGCTGTCGCACTGGAAGGCGTACCTGCGCAGCGGAGATCGCTCGTTCGTCGACGAGTACTTCGAGCCGCTGCTGCGCTACCACGACTGGTGGAGCCGGGCGCGGGACGGGAACCGCGACGGGCTTTTGGAATGGGGCAGCGAGCCCGTCCGCGCGGTCCATCCCCAGTGGCAGGCGCACACGGTCTGGGCCAGCCGCTATGAGACCGGCATGGACAACCACCCCATGTGGGACGACGTCCGCTTCAACGAAGAAACCCATACGCAGGAGCAGTCCGACGTCGGGCTCAATGCGCTGCACGTCGTCGACGCCGAGTGCCTGGCGCGTATGGCCGACCTGCTCGGCGCGACCGGCGCCGCCGAGCGCCTGCGCGACGAGGCCGCGCAGCGCACCGCGCGCATCGAAGCGCAGCTCTGGAACGACGACGTCGGGCTGTGGCTCAGCCGCCGCTGGGACGGTCGCTGGACCCACGCGGCGTCGCCGTGCTGCTTCTACCCGCTTTTCATGTCCGGCGGCGACGCGGCGCACGCCCGCCGCGCTATCGACGCTCATCTCCTGAACCCGCGCCGTTTCGGCGGGCGGTACGTCATACCCGTGTCGCCGCGCGACGACCCGGCCTACCCCGACCAGTACTACGTCCGCGGGCGCATCTGGCCGGCGCAGACCATGCTCGTCCACCAGGCGCTGCGCGAAGCGCGGCAGGAAGACGCGGCGGCCGAGCTGGCCCGCGGTTGCCTGCGCACCTTCCGCGACGAGTGGCTCGACGAGGGCCACCTGCACGAGAACTACCACGCCGAGACGGCCGACGGCGACGACACGCCGGAAAGCGACCCCCTGTACAGCTTCGGGCTGATGCTGCCCATGGCGGCCTGGCACCAGCTTCGCGACGTGCGGCTCGACGGGAGTGAAGTGCGCAGCGACCCGGACGTTCTGGGTGAGCACCTGGACCGCGACGGCCGGCTTCGCGCGCGGGTCGAACCGCTGGAGTCGCTCCCCGAACTCGCGTAGCCCTGCGACGTACGCCTTGGTGGAGCGCGCTTGCCGCGACTACACTTCACACGGAGGTTTCATGCCAGCGTCCAAGGTCGCCGTCCTGCGCACCTCGCCCGCCACCGTGCTGCGCGACTATCACGAGCTGCTGAACCTGGCCGGTTATCAGGACGTCGTGGCCAAGGACGCCGACACCGCCCTCAAGGTCAACATCTCCTGGCACTTCTTCTTCCCGGGCAGCAGCACGACGCCCTGGCAGCTCGAAGGCGTGATCCGCGCCATGAAGCGCGACGGGTATGACCCGAACCTCATCCACGCCTGCCACAATCGCACGGTCGTCATCGACGCACACCTGGGCGAGCGCGAGAACAAGCAGCTCAACGTCATCCAGGCCCACGGCCTGCGAAACGTGCACCTCTACGAAGGCGAGGAGTGGATCAGCGTCCGCGACGCCGTCGGCGATCTCACGCAGAAGTTCCTTTGCCTCAACCAGGTCTACCCCAAGGGGTTCATGATCCCGCAGCGCTTCCTCGGCGAGAACATCATCCATCTGCCGACCGTCAAGACGCACATCTTCACCACCACGACCGGCGCGATGAAGAACGCCTTCGGCGGGCTGCTCAATGAGCACCGGCACTGGACGCACCCGGTCATTCACGAGACGCTCGTCGATCTGCTGATGATTCAGAAGAAGATCCACCGCGGCGTGTTTGCCGTGATGGACGGCACGTTCGCCGGCGACGGCCCCGGGCCGCGCTGCATGATCCCCTACGCCAAGAACATCCTCCTCGCCTCCGCCGACCAGGTGGCGATCGACGCCGTCGCGGCCAAGCTCATGGGCATGGACCCGCTGAGCATCAAGTTCATCAGGCTGGCGCACGATCTGGGCCTCGGCTGCGGTGATCCGCGCCAGATCGAGATCGTCGGCGACCAGGCCGCCGCCGCCGAGAACTGGAACTTCGTCGGCCCGTTCAAGAAGATGACGTTCGCCAGCCGCATGCAGCACAAGATCTACTGGGGCTCGCTGAAGAGACCCATCGAGTGGTCCCTCAAGACCTGGCTGGCGCCCTGGGCCTACATCGCCAGCGTGCTCTACCACGACAGCTTCTGGTATCCGGCCCTGGCGCGGCGTGCGATGCGGGACGTGCTGGCCGGGGACTGGGGGCGGCTGTTCCGCAACTGGGAGCAGGTGCAGGCCGATGCGACCGATCTTGGCTATCCGACGGTGGGCGAAGGCGCGGCGCCGCTGAAGCGCAGCGGCTGGTCGGCGTTCGCCAAGTCCCTGGGCATCCTCGGCACCTGCATCGTGCAGAACCCCGACGTGGGATCGAAGCGTCGCCGCATCGGCGCCGCCTGAGGGCCTCCCCACCCCGCCGTCATCCGACGGCGCTTCGCGGAGCGGTCCGCGTCACGCGCTCCACCGCGTGCTGCGCCAGCCGGCCGATCACCAGGATGACCGCGAGGGTGACCACGATCCCGCCGATCCAGATCCATCGGTTGTTCAGGCCGCTGGTCTCGTCCAGCCGGGCCAGGTGCGACGCGAGATAGACCACCAGCCCCGTGCGCGGCGCGAGCCCCAGCAGCGTCCCCAGGAGGTACGGGCCCCACGCGACCCGTGTGGCGGCCAGCACGAGGTTCGTGATCGCGAAAGGCGAAGACGGCGGAATCCGCAGCAGCGTGACGATCAACAGTGTCCGCGCCGTCCCGCTTCCCAGGAGCGCGTCGTACACGGCCTGCCACTTCGGATGCTCGCGGACCAGCGACGTCACCCGGTCACCGGAGGCGCGGCGGGCGATGGCGTACCCGATCGCCGCCCCCCCGAGAATGCCGCCCAGCGCCGCGGGAAACCCCAGTCCGAAGTGGTACGCCCAGCCTCCCAGCGCGGCGGGCATGTGCGTGCTGAGCATGGCCAATCCGGTGAGCAGCGCGAAGCCGGCGACGTAGGCCCCCAGCGCGGCGAGCCCGTTGTCGCGCAGCCACTCCCCGGTGGTGTCGATGAAATACAGGAGCGTGAGCGCGCCGAGCGCGGGAAGGCTTCCGGCGATGACGGCCAGCACGCCCGCGGGACCCAGACGGCGCAGGGTTCGGACGAGGTCGCTGCGCGTCACCGGCGCAGGCCGCGGCGCGGACGTCAGGGTTTCAGATTCAGGCAAACCACGTTTTCCATGTCGCGCGCGTAGAGACGCCCGCCGTCCAGCACCGGAACCACCCAGCACTTGCCCGCCAGCACCGACACCGACGTCGTGGGCTCGAATTTCCGACTCGCGTCGGCCCGCGCGATCTGGAGCGTACCGTCCTCGGTCAGCAGGATCAGGTACCCGTCCGCCAGGACCAGCGTCCCGTTCATGACGCGAGGAATGCGCCACTTCTCCGCGCCGCTCTTGAACTCCACGCAGACGAGTGCCTTCTGATCGCTGCAATACAGGTGACCGTCGTACAGCAGGGCCGACTGGAATTTGGCCATGATCGACTTGTTGCGCCAGACTTCCTTTCCGCTCAGCTTGTCACCCTCGGGCTTGAGCGCGAACGCGGCGCAGCCCGTCTTGTACCCCGAGGTCAGAAACAGCAGACCGTCGTGGAAGATCGGCGCGGCGGCGTTGACGTCCCAGTCCGTCTTCCACGGCGTGCGCCAGACCTCGCGGCCGGTTTTCGCTTCGACAATCATGGCCGAGCTTCCGGTGAAGCCGACCACGTAGCGCTTCCCGGCAAGCGTGAACGGGTACGCGGTGGAGTATCCCGCCGGGTCGGTGCCGGCCTTCCACAGCTCTTTTCCGGTCTTCTTGTCGAACGCGATCAGTCCACCCTGGTCCGCGCCGCCGGAGGTGATCGCGGCCTCGCCCTCGATCAACACCGACCCGCTGTAGCCCCACTGCGGGACGTGGTTGAACTGCTTGCTCCAGATTTCCTTTCCGTCGGCGGCGTTGGCGCACAGCAGCTTGCCACGCGCCCCCAGCACGTACACGCGACCGTCGTCCACCGTCGGCGTCGCGCGGGTCCCGTCGCCCCCCTGCCGTTCCGGATACTCCTTCTCAAACGGCGTGGACCAGACCGGTTCGCCGCTGTCGGCCTTCAGGCACAGCAGCGTCTGCTGCCCGCGCTCCGTACCGCACGTGTAGACCCGCCCTTCGACCACCGCGAATGAGCTGAAGGCCGACCCGACCTTGCGTTGCCACAGCCTCGGCACGTCGCCCGTGAAGGCCGTCTGGAAGCCCGACTCCTTCGCGATGCCGTCGTGGTTCGGGCCGCGGAAGTTCGGCCAGTCCGGGGCGGCGCCCGCCAGACACGCACAAGCGCAACACGCGCCGATCCACGCGATGACGCGCTCCGAACGCGCGGAGCGGCGCAACGAGCGATTCGTAAGAGCTGGCACGGCGATCCTCCGAGTGGTGACCCGTCGGAAGGAGCGTAGTCGAGCGCCCGCCAAGGGACAAGCAGCGGCACGGCCGCCCATCGCGTTTGGACCCGATTCGTCCCGCCGGTATCCTCGCGACATGTTCGACGTCGACCCGGACATCCGCCGCGCTCACACGCCGCCGGGCCGCGTCTACACCGACGCGGCCGTGCACGCCGCTTGTGTTGAGCGGGTGTTCGAGACTTCGTGGCAACTCGTGGCGGATTGCGACGTCGTGCGCGTCCCGGGCCAGGTCCACCCCTTCCGCCTGCTCGAGGGCTGCCTGGGCGAGCCGCTGCTCCTCACGCGCGACAGCGAGGATCGCCTGCATTGCGTCAGCAACGTCTGCACCCACCGCGGGACGCTGGTCTGCGAGCATCCCGGGCAGGAGCGCTTCCTGCGCTGCCGCTACCACGGGCGCCGCTTCGGGCTGGACGGCCGCTTCCAGCACATGCCGGAGTTCGAGCAGACGGCCGACTTCCCGTCGCCGGCCGACGACCTGGCGCCGGTCCGCTTCGGGACGTGGGAGCGGCTCATCTTCGCGTCGCTGGGCCCGCGGATCGCGCTCGACGACTGGTTGGCGCCGGTGCGGCAGCGCGTGGGCTGGATGCCGCTGCGCGACTTCGCGCCCGACCCGGCCCGTGACCGCGATTACCTGGTCCGGGCGAACTGGGCCCTCTACTGCGAGAACTACCTGGAAGGCTTCCACATCCCGTTCGTTCACGCCAGCCTGGCCGAGGCGCTTGACTACGGCCAATACCGCACCGAGCTGTTCGAATCGGGTTGCCTCCAGGTCGGAGTCGCGAAGCGCGGCGAAGCGTGCTTCGATTTGCCCCCCTCGTCGCCCGACCACGGGCAGCCGATCGCAGCCTATTACTTCTGGCTCTTTCCGAACCTGATGCTGAACTTCTACCCCTGGGGGCTGTCGATCAACGTGGTCCGGCCGCTGGCGGTCGATCGCACCCGCGTCTCGTTCATCACGTACGTCTGGGATCCGGCCCGGCTCGAACAGGGCGCCGGCGCCGGGCTCGACCGCGTGGAGCGCGAGGACGAGGCCGTGGTCGAGTCGGTGCAGGTCGGGCTCGGCGCGAGACTCTATTCGCGCGGACGCTATTCGCCCACGCGTGAGCAGGGCACGCACCACTTCCACCGCATGCTTGCACGCGCGCTGAGCCCGGACGTCGCCCGGCCTGGCGCGGCCTCTCCCCTCTGACCCCCGCGGGCTCCTGCCGTGGGGACCGGCGCTTCCCGCGCCTCGCGCGGGCGTCGCGGCGGTTCTTCGCGGACGCGCATGCCCCGGCCCATAACTCGCGCAGCCGCATCCATCAAATCACCCGCTTCGAGTTGTCCACGGCCGCGACGAATTGGAGATTCCATTCGTGCCGCGTGCCGCGGAGGGCGGCGGGCGGCGATGCGGTGGTCGCGGCTGAGACGGCCGCGGGCGCCGCGGCCTGGCGGGCGGGAGGAGCAGCCTGCCAGGCGCGGGTCCCCGCAGGGGCCCTTCCGGCGGGACGGAGCCTGCCTGTGCTTTCCGGACGGGACGGCTGGAATCAGCCGCGTTCGGGGAAAGCGGCGGGATGGGCGCGTTGCCCGGCCCGGGGTGTGATCGGCGGCCGAGCGTCGCCGGACGTGTCTCTTTTGGGAAAGGACGTTTCACGCATGAAGGCTCTACTGCACCGAGCGAAGCACTTCCTCGTCAGCGAGGACGGTCCGACCGCGACCGAGTACGCGGTCATGCTGGCGCTGATCATCATCGTCGCCCTGGCGGCCATTACCCTGCTGGGCAGCAAGGTCAGCGACATCTTCACGAACGTTGAGACTTCGTTGCCGGACGGCACCGGCTAAACAGCGGCGACGTCCGCCACGGGCGGACTCGACCGAAGGCGAGTGGGCGGTGGCGTCCGCGATCCGCGGCGCCGCCGTCCCCTTTCAGAACTCCCCGCCGGATTCCGGCGCGGCAGAGTCCCGCGGCGGATCGGCCGCCTCAGAACCCGGTGCGCGTGCGAGAGGGAGGGTGCGGGGTGGCGCGGTCGGAAGCGGCCGCGCGGCGCAGTCCCTCTCGTCCGCGCACCCGGCTCTGAGCAGAGCCAGCGGCGCCGCCGGGCGTGCAACGCACCCCGCCGACACCGTGAAGGACACGATCGCACCGGGCGGCACGTTTCGGCGAGGCGCCGGACGGCCCGCCAGGCGACACAGCTTCGAGGTCAGTCATGTTGGGATTGGGCTATTGGGAATGGACCATCGCACTGCTCGTGCCCGGCGTCCTCTACGCCTCCTGGATCGACTTCACCGAGCGCCGCGTGCCCAACTGGCTCAATGCGGCCATCGCCGCCATGGGAATCGTTGCCCAGGTGGCGTTCTTCGGGTGGAGCGGATTATCCACCGGGCTCTGGGGAATGCTCACCGGCTTCAGCCTGCTGATCGTCCCCTGGCTCATGCACGGGATGGGGGCCGGTGACGTCAAACTCATGGCCGCCATCGGTGTGTGGCTTGGTCCCTGGCTCACGCTCATGAGCTTCGCCGCAGGCGCGCTCGTCGGCGGCGCCACCGCCATCGTCATGATTCTGTCCACCGGACGCGCCGTGCATGCCATCACCAACTTGCAGACCATCATGACCAAAATGAAGCGCTGGGACACGGCGTTCGGCGAGTTCGGGGGCGCGCGGACCTTCGGGAACACCACGCAGCTCCTGCCCTACGGCGTTCCCCTCACCGCCGGGACGCTCGGGGTGCTGTTCACCTATTACCTGGCGGGCTGGTTGCGATAGGGCCGACGGTGACACACGGGAAGGAATGATCATGAGAGACCTGGTACACCGCAGATCGAGGCGCGTCGCGGCACGACGCGGCGCAGCGACCGTGGAAATGGCGATCGTCACGCCGATTCTGCTTACACTCGTTTTCGGCATCATCGAATACGGGTGGGTCTTCACCGTCCGGCAGGCGATGGCCAACGCGGCCCGGGAGGGCGCGCGGGTCGCGGTGCTGCGCGGCACCGATGACGAGGACATCAACGCGCGCGTGCAGTCGTACCTGCAACCCTACGGACTTACTTCGTACACGACCGAGCTGACGCATGCCACGCCCGACGATCCCACCGAGCGGGTCCGCGTGGTCATCCCCTACGCGGACGTGACGCTGCTCGGTTCGTTCTTCGGCAGCACGGATTTCAACCTGGCCTCCGAGTGCTCCATGCGCAAGGAAGGCGCCGGCGATTCCTGATGGGTCGCGTCGGCATTCGAGCCCGGAGTCGTTTGGACACGTACAGCGCCGCGGGCGGCGCAGCGAGAGGTGATGCATGAGCGGCAAGGCTGCAATTCCCCTGGTGATCGGGTTGGGCGTCGGCGGTCTGGCGATCAAGATGGTCTTCGACACGGTCAAGAAGGCCCAGGGCGCCCAGGCCACGATGGTCAACGTGTGGGGTCCCGGCGAGGAAATGGCGCGCGGGACCTCGATCGACGCCAACCTCCTGAAGGCGATCGCGTTTCCGGTGAAGTCGGTCCCGGCCGGCGCCTTCAAGGACAAGGACAAGGACAAGCTCGCCGGCCGCGTCCTGCGCACGGCCGCTCCCGCCGGGCTCCCCATCACCGAGGCGATGCTGCTGCCGCCCGGTGCGTCCCCCGGCCTGTTCGTCAAGCCGGGCTTCCGCGCCGTTTCGATCAAGATCGACGAGAGCAGCGGCGTATCCAACCTGCTCCAGCCGGGACAGATGGTCGACGTGGTCGGATGCTTCAAGGTCCGCCGCGGCAACCGACAGGAGACGATCTCCCGCACGCTGATTGAGAACGTCGAGGTCGGCGCCGTCGGGGAGAGGCTCTCGTCCCCGGCCCCGGCGGGAAAGGAATCCAAGTCCGATAAGGGCATTAAGCCCGCCCGGGCCGTCACCCTCTTCATCAAGCCCGAAGACGTGGCCGAGGTTCACCTCGCCGAGCAGCGCGGCAAGATCAAGCTCAGTCTGCGCAACGGGAGCGATACCGACGCCGGCACCGAAAAATCCCCCATTACCGAGGGTTCGGTCGTCGGCGAGGAGGAGCAGACGGAAACCGCGGACAGGGAAAACAACTCCCTGCTTGACCGCGTCAAGCAGATGTTCACCCAGCAGGAGAAGGCCGTCCAGGAGCGCCTGGCCAAGCTGGAGGAAGCGTCGAACCTGCGGCTGGCGGCCGCCGGCCCGGCTGCGGCGTCGCCCCTCTACACCATGGTCGTCGTGAACGGTTCCGAACGGGTGGTGCTGGGCTGGCCGTCGCTGGACTCGACGGAGCCGATCCGGCTCGACGGGGCCGCCGCCGCGGATGGGCCCGCGCGGCGCGGAATCGGGACGCACAAAGATGCACCCGCCTTGCCCGGTGGGCTCAATCCGTCCGATACGAGTGAGCGAACGCCGGAGGCACAACCTGGCCCCGCGGAACCCCAGCGCATGGATGCACCCGATGTCGGGAAGGGTGACGAGCCGATCAACGACGGGCCATCTCCGGACGATGTAGAGGACGAGCCGTCCGAGGACGATGACGAACCTCGGCCGGAGTAATCGGACTCGCACAGAGCCCAAGGAGCTCTCATGATCCTCCGCGTCATCGCGCTGGGCGGTCGCGCGCCGCGCGTCCGTTGGACCTCAAGCTCAGCCTCGCACTGCAACCCGGAAAGCGCCTTGGCGGCCCTTTCCGTCCTGCTGCTGTCACTGGCCGCGCCGGCGGCGCGCGCCCAGGATCCGGCGCAGGCGACACCGGCCGCTCACGAGCCGCTGAAAATCACCATCAGCGACGCGAGCAGCGCGGGCCGTCTGATCAGCGTGCCGGTCAACAAGTCGGTGCTGGTAGAGTTCAGCGCCCCGGTGCGCGAGGCGCGCATCGCCAAGTCCGAGATCGCCGAGGTCTCCGCGATCACCCCGCGGCAGATCGTCGTGACGGGCAAGACTTTCGGCGTGACGCAGCTCATCGTGTTCGCCAACGAGCACGACCAGCAGGTGTTTGACATCGCGGTGGACATCGAGCTGGAGCGGCTTGCGGCCAGCATCCGCGCCGCGGTCCCGCGCTCGACCGTTCGCGCGCAGGCCGTGCTGGACGCCGTGGTGCTGTCCGGGATGGTGCCGGACGCGGAATCGGCCGACACCATCATGCAGATCGCCAGCATCTACGCCACGAAGGTGATGAACCAGATGCGCGTCGCCGGCACGCAGCAGGTGGTGCTGCGCTGCACCATCGCCGAAGTGAACCGCACCGCCATCCGGCAGCTCGGTTTCAACGGGTGGATCGCGGGCGATAACGTCCGCGACATGTTCTTCATCAACAACCTGAACCAGATCAACCCCTCCAACATCGGCGCGCCGGAAGGCGCGCTCGTCACGCAGCGCATCCCGTTCCTGGTCGGCAAGGACGGCATCCCAGTCACCGGCAGCTCCACGCTCAGCTTCGGGTTCCCCCGCGTCGAGATGCAGGTCTTCGTTCAGGCCCTGCGCGAGAACGGGCTGCTGCGCATCCTGGCCGAGCCCAACGTCGTCGCCGTCAACGGGCAGATGGCCTCATTCCTCGCCGGCGGCGAAATCCCCATCCCCATCGTCACCGACGAGAAAATCAAGATCGAGTGGAAGGAATTCGGCGTGCGGCTTGCCTTCCAACCCGCGATCCTCAACGAGAACGCCATCCGCATCCACGTCCGCCCCGAAGTCAGCGAGCCGGACTTCAATTCGTCCGTCGTGCTCAGCGGCGTCGCCGTGCCCGGCTTCACCACGCGAAAACTCGAAACCGTGGTCGAGATCGGGTCCGGGCAGACCTTCGCCATCGGGGGCCTGCTAAGCGAGAAGGTGCGCGGCTTCACCCGCAAGGTCCCCGCGATCGGCGACATCCCCGTGCTCGGCGCGCTGTTCAGCTCCGTCGAGTACCAGGCCAACCAGACCGAGCTGGTCGTGCTCGTCACGCCCGAGCTGGTCGAGCCCATCTCGCCGGACCAGATCACCAGCGTGCCGGGCGCCACCATGATCGAGCCCAATGACTTCGAGCTCTACATGCTGGGACTGCTCGAGGGCCGCCCCGACGAGTCCAAGCCGGCCCTGCGGCCGCGGCTCAACAACCCCTGGCCCGCGCGGGCGGACGAGCGCTTCGAGCAGGAAGTGTCGCTCAAGATGCAGGGCCCCATCGGCCACGCCGGCTACGACGAAGGACAGTGATTCGCACCGCGTAGCGCAGGGTCAGGCCAACGCGGTCGCAGCCGCGCCCGCGCCGGCGCCCGCCTATCCCTTGGTCTGCCAGACGAAAGGCAGCAGGATCGAGACGAAGATCAGCGCGATGATGATCCACTCCAGCAGCTCCATCCGCCGCGCCGAGATCTCGTCCGACAGCTTGCCATAGATGCTGTCGAGCGACTGGAGCTTTCGCAGGATCGCCGCGTCCCATTGCGGCAGATGAAATCGTTGCGACGCCAGCCGGTACACCCGCGCCAGGTACGGGTCGCCCAGCAGCTTCAGCGCGTTGTGAACGCCCTCGTACAGGCTGGCGCTGTCGGCCTGCAATCTCGCCACGCGCTGCATGTCCATGCGGTACGACGGCGAAAACGCCCGCACCCGCCGCCGGCTCAGCAGCGTCCCGTATGCCGTCTCCAGGGCCGCATCCAGCTTCGAGTCCAGGTATCGCATCTCCAGCAGCTCGACGTTGGCGAATTCCAGCACCGTCCGAACGTCGTCGGCGTCGGCCCCCAGCAGCAGGGCCGCGTTCCAGTCGATGACCGCCGCATCGTCCGGACCGTACGAGATGCGCGCGGACAGCGCCTCGTTCACCTCGTCGTCGGAGAGCGGCTGGTCCTCCGAGCGCAGCAGCCGCGCCAGCTCCTGCCGGTGCGTCGCCAGCGGCTCGCAGCAGGCCATGCCGTCGGACAGCGCGCGCACCTCGAACATCGCGTAGTCCTCGACGAACGGCGCCAGCCCCGGCCGCGCCACCGCCGGGCTGATCGCGTCCAGCAACACCCGCACCCGGCAGCGTGAATCGGCCAGCAGCGACTCGTTGTCGTACAGACCCCCGCTCAAGCGCAACAGGTCCGTCAGCGGCCCCCGCAACGAGAATCCGTAGCTCACGGACACCGCGCCGAAGTCGAACACCGTCACATCGACCGTGGAATTGGACGACATCCCGGCTACACACACCGGCGCGATCGTCTCCGTCACGCGCAGCGGCGCCGGCTGGTACTGGAACCAGCGCGGCGCGCGGCGGCGGTGCTTCAGCACCTCCCGCTGCGTCACCGTCGTAATCAGCCGCTCGGCCTGATCGAGATCGATCGAATACCCCACGTCATGGGCCAGCACGACGTGGCACATCCCCTCTGCGATTTGAAGATCGTCGCGCATGCGCACCTATTCTCCGCCGGCGAGGGCCGGGCGTCGAGCGCGGCGGACGAGGCCCGCGTGTGGGTGGCGTTCGCCCGCCGCCTGTCGATGCCGCCCGCGGCCGACGGCGCGCTGCGCACGTGGCGCAGGACTTGCGCCGCGCGGAACGAGCCGCGGTCTTTAAGCCGAGCCTCTCACCGCGTCGATAGCGCCAAAGGAACGGGCGAGCTGGCACGCCCGATGGCCGGCGCGGCAGCGCCGATCGCGTCGGGGGTCTTCTGGCACACTCGGAGCACCCTCATGCACTCCTCACGCTTCCTTCGCGGACTCGCCCGGCTACTCCCCGTGGCGCTGGCCCTGCTCTTCAGCGGCGCTTCGTGCCCGACCGACCCGGGAACCGACAGCGCCGGCACAGGCGGCACCGCGAGCAATGACAACCGGGTCTCCCGCGACAACGACGACAACACCTCCGACGACACCGGCTCCGGCGGGTCCGACAGCGGCGGCGCTGACGACTCCAACGGCGACAGCACGGGTGGCTCCGGTGACGACGCCGGCGGCTCGAACGATAACGCGGACGACGGCGGCGACGCGTCCGGTGACACCAACGACAACGCCGCCGGTGACAGCGATTCGGACGACACGACGGAGGCCGGCTTCACCACCGCCGCGGTCATTCACCAGGGCGCCGCCGGCTTCCTCGCCGACGCGACCATCAACCTCCCGGCCGAAGCGAACTACAACGTGGACGGGAGCATCCACACCGCGGTGCGCCTGGCCCGGGTCAGCAAGGACGGCGCTCGGGTCTGGTTCACCACGCAGGACTACAACGGCTTCCTGGAGCCGCAGATCTTCTGCATCAACGCCGACGGGACAGGCCTTCAGGAATTCGCCGTGCCCGCCGGGTTTCACACGACCGCCTCCGAGCTGGCCGTGTCCGGCACCGGCGATTCGTGCGTGCTCCTTCACGACGTGGACGCCGACGGCTACAAGACCGGATACATCAGCACGGCCTCGGTCCTGACGCTGGTGGACCGGGCGTCCGGACAGCAGTTCACGATCTTCGACGGCCGTTCCCTGCAAGAATTCAACGACTTCCTCGACGTGCACCTCACGGACGACGGCGAGACGGTCTTTTTCCGAGAGAATGAATCCGGCATCATCTACTCCATCGGCGTCAGCGGCGGCACGCCCACGGTGATCGCGACGCCGGCCGACTGGGTGCGCTCCGGCTCGACCGCGCTGGGACCGGTGCGCTTTCGCGTCGTGGGCGACGGAACCGCGCTGGCCGCGATCATCCGCTTCGACGCCGGCGGCGGGTACTACCCGACCGATCTGTACGTCAGGAACAGCTCGGGCTTCTCCGGGCTGACCGCCACGGGGGACATTGACTGGTACAACACCGCCAACGGAAATGATCTGGGGATCAGCGACGACGGCCTGTTGGTCGCCTACGGCCGCTACGACTCCGACAACAGCATTCACCGCACCTACGTGCGGAACGTGGGCGGGGGCGACCCGGTCGAGATCTCCGTCATCGACAATCTTCAGCGCAGCTTCGGCACGCTGCTCGATCCGGGCCGCTCTGTCGTGCTCACCGGCTGGGGCATGCTGGGCGACAGCGCCGAAATCACCTCGCTGTTCACCCCGGACGGCACCAGCCGGCTCGAATACCGCGACGGCTGGATTCAGAACTGGGTCGCGTTCACATCCATGAGCCACGGCGGGGGCATTCTCGTCGGCACCTGGGCCAACGGCGGCTTCGGTGATCCCGCCCGGCTCTACGCCTGGCGCCCGGGCGCGGCGCAGTTCCGCAGCGGCCCGATCATCGATCACGTCGAATACCGCCACGACCTGGCGACTGACACGCTCGAGGTCCGCGCCACCGTCGTGGGCACCCCGACCGCAGTGCGCTTCTTCGGGTTCAAATTCGACATCGAGTCCTTCTACACGGCGGCCCGCGCCGCCGGCGACGCAACCGACCCGTTCTTCGATGAGCGATTCGGCGCGGACATGGCCCCCGTCAGCGACTCGCCCGGCGTGTTCACGATCACGGTGGACCTGGAGGGCGTCCCGCTCACCAGCGACTACCGCGTGCGGATCGGCGCCAGCGACGACAACTCCCGCGACTGCGCGTACGTCGATTTCCGGCCCGTTCCGCCCGGCCAGGAAGCTCTCGACCTTAACGGTGACGGACAGCCGGGCTGATTCCCCCGCCCGCGCGGTCCAATCGAGCGTGAATTGCCGCCCGGCGGCTCGGGACTCACCCGGGCACGTGCCGATCGCGGCCGGTTCCTTCCGCGCGCTTGCGTCGGCTTCGCGCCGGCGGTCTGATATCCAGTCCGGCGCGCGGCACGCCCGGGCAAGGCGCGGCGTTGTACAAGCTCTTCCTCACCCTCCGCTACCTCCGAAAGCGCCGCATCGCGTATTTCGCGATCGCGGCCGTCACGCTGTGCGTCGCGATGGTCCTGATCGTCATGTCCGTCATGGGGGGCTTTCTGGACATGATCAAGGCGCGGGCCCGCGGCCTGCTCGGGGACGTCGTGATCGACAACCGGCGCTACCAGGGATTCCCGCTCTACGACGAGTTCATCGCCGAGGTGTCCCAGTGGCCCGAGATCGTCCGCGCCACCCCGGTCATCTACTCCCCCTCCCTGCTGCGGTTTCCCACGACCAACGCCACCACCCTGGTCTTTGCCGTCGGCCTGCGGCTCGACGACGTGTACGTCGTGAACGACTTTCGCCGCGGCCTGTTCTACGAGAAGCATTACCCGGGTACGACGACGCTGGCCCCGCAGCGCCAGCCGGTCATGGCGCTGGACCGCGTCACCGGCGACCTGCTCCTGCCGCGCCCCTACGCCGACGCCCTCGCGGCCGGCCGCGCCGCGGGCGTGTCGGACGACGAGACGTACCCCAATGAGCTGGACGAGGCCCTGGCCGAGAGCGGCCGGCCCCCCATCCCCGGCGTCTACGACTTCGACGCGCGCCTCGACGCTCCCGAGCTCAGCGGCGACGAGTGGCCCGGGCTCATCATCGGCCGCGACATCCTGGCCGAGCGCAAGCCCGACGGGCGCTACCTGCGCCTCACCGTCTACCCGCGCGGCTATGTGGCGACGCTGACGCTCTGGCCGACCGGCATCAGCGGCAACGTCGACCCCATCCCGATCAAGCAGCCGTTCCGCTACAGCGACGACTCGCGCACCGGCATCTACGAAATCGACTCCAAGCACGTCTACTGCGAGTTCGAGCTGCTCCAGAAGCTGCTGGGCTGGAGCGCCGCCGAGCGGACCGACGGCACCGGGTTGGCGCCCGGACGCTGCTCGCAGATCCAGGTCAAGCTCGCGCCGGGCGCCCCGCCGCAGCAGGTGGCGCAGCGCCTGGAGCGCGCTCTGCACGCGCTGGCGTCGCGCCCGGAGGCCAACCTCGACCCGCGCGAACGCAGCCTCGTGCTCGACGCCCAGGCCCGGACCTGGGAGAAATCCCAGGAGCACATCATCGCTCCCGTGGAGAAGGAGCGCGTGCTGGTGTCGATCCTCTTCGGGATCATCTCCCTGGTCGCGATCGTCCTGGTGCTGTGCATTCTCTACATGATCGCGCTTCAGAAGACGCGCGACATCGGCATCGTCAAGAGCATCGGCGGCTCGTCCTTCGGCGTGGCCAGCATCTTCCTGATCTACGGCGCGGCGGTCGGGCTGGTCGGCGGCGCGCTCGGGTCGGCGCTGGGCGTCGCCTTCGTCACCTACATCAACGAGTTCCAGGAGCTGCTGATCCGGCTCAACCCGGCCTGGCAGGTGTGGGACCGGTCCGTCTATTCCTTCGACGCGATCCCCAACACCGTGCGCCCCACCGACGTCGGACTCGTGTTCCTGGTCGCCGTGCTCACCTCCACCCTCGGCGCGTTTGCCGCCGCCTGGCGCGCCGGCTCGATGCACCCGGTCGAGGCCCTGCGCTATGAATGACGTCCCGCTGCTGCGTGCCGACGGCCTGACGCGGACCTACGTCATGGGGCGCACGCGGGTCGAGGTGTTGCGCGGCTGCGCGCTCGAGATTCGGCGCGGAGAGTTCCTGGCCATTATGGGCAAGTCCGGCAGCGGCAAGAGCACGCTGCTGCACCTGCTGGGCGCGCTCGACGTGCCGCAGCGCGGACAGGTCTGGTTCGAAGAGCGGCCCATCTTCGCCGACGAGCGCGGCCGCGCCGCCGCCCCGGGCCTGTTCGATGGCGCACGACGCGTCTTCGACGTGCTCTCCGGTTGGGAGCGGCGGCGGATCGGTCTGCGTCGCCGGCGGTTCGGCTTCGTCTTTCAGTTCTACCATCTTTTGCCCGAGCTGACCGTGCTGGAGAACGTGCTGCTGCCGAGGATGATCGCCGCCGGCACGTTGGGCTGGTGGACGTCGCGCGGCGCGGCGCGACGCGACGCACGCGAGATCGTCGCCCGCGTCGGGCTGGAGCCGCGCCTCAAGCATCGCCCGGCCGAGCTGTCGGGCGGCGAGCGGCAGCGCGTGGCCATCGCTCGCGCCCTCGTGCATCGGCCTGACGTGCTCTTCGCCGACGAGCCGACCGGCAACCTCGACGCGCAGACCGGCGAGAGCCTGATGGAGCTGCTGCTCGATCTGCACCGCGCCGGGCAGACGATCGTCATGGTTACGCACGACCCGGCCATTGCCGCCCGTGCCGACCGCACCCTGCATTTGGTGAACGGCCGCCTGGCGGGCTAACATAGGCCCGGGACGTGGAGACGCCGCCCATGAGCCTCGTTACGGTTGCCGCTGCCACCATGCTGCTCCTTCCCGCCGACGGTGAAGTCGTCAACCCGTGGAAGGCCCGCGTCAAGCCGGCCGAGCAGGCGGCGCTGCGCGAGCGCACCCCCAAGGCGTTCGTCGCTGCGCTCGACGCGGCGTGGCGCGGCGACGACTGGGAAGCGGGGCTGCGCCTGGCCACCGCCGCATCCGAGCAGCACCCCCGGCACGCCGAGCTCACCGGGTACGTGTGCCGGGCGCTGTGGCGCGCCGGGCACCTGCTCGACGCGGAAAAGTCGCTGTCCGACATTCCCGCCGACACCCGCGACCGCGCCGCGCTGCACACCCTGGCGACCATCCACATGGCCCGCGGCGAGTTCGACGTCGCCCGCACGTGCGTCGCCCGCCTCGAGCGGCAGGAGCGACTCTCGGCCGCCGACATGGGTCTTATCATGTCCGTACGACTCGAGCTCGCCGAGACCGCCGGCCTTCAGGCACTGCTGCGCAGGATGCTCAAGGCGATCGACGCTTCCAACGGCTACCCCGAAACCTTTCTGGCCGAGGTCTCCGAGGGAATGCCCGAGCTGTTCGAGAAACTGGGCGACCGCAAGCTCAACCAGATTACGCGGCACGGGGAAGCGCCCATGCCTCTCATCCCGGTCATTCTCCTGCCCGGCTGCGACGTCCTCATCAACGGGCGCGGCCCCTACCGCATGGTGCTCGACACCGGCGGAAGCGTCAGTCTGTCGCTCGACGCCGAGCTGGCCGAGGAGCTGGGACTGGAGCGAATCGCCGACGCGGCCGTGCACGGCGTAGGCGGCAAGGACACCGCGTGGCAGACGATCGTGCCCGAGATGCACATCGGTGCGGTTGTCGTAAGAAACGTGATGACCCGCGCCTTCGCGGTCCGGAAGTCCACCGCCTTCGCCTGCGACGGCATCATCGGCACCGGGATTTTCGCCGACGCGCGGATGACGCTCGATTTCGAATCCGCCCGGCTGATCGTGGCGCCTTCCACTACCGCCGCCGCCGCCGGTACCGAGCTCGTGGTCCGTGTCGTCGGCGACGCCAAGATCATGGCCCCGGTGACGCTGCACGGGCAGCCCGCCACGGCCCTGCTCGACTCCGGTGCCGGGATCATCGCCGTTTCGCCCAAGCGGCTTCGCAGCCTCTTCCCCGGCGAAGATGTCACCACGCTGGCCGTGCCCGCCGCCGGCGTCGGTTCGGGCGACACCACCGTCGGGTTCGGCCGCCCGGTCGATCTCACGTTCGGCGGAAAGCACTACGACCGTGTCAGCGGCGTCGGGCTTGACGCCCTCGACGGTCTGCTCAGCACCTTCCTGGGCATGCAGGCCGACGTGCTCGTCGGCGTGCCCATCTTCCGTGAAATGCGATCGTTCTGCATTGACTTTCCGAAGCGGCGCTCGTGGGTCCGCTGGATCGAGTCCTGATCGCCGCGGCACGCGCGACGGAGCCCCTGCATGCCGGTTGATCCCGCCCAGTCCGAGCACGTCACCTCGCTGCGGCGCCGCTTGCGCGACGCGCTCGGCGGCGACCCGCGGTTTCACGGCCTGCACGACCACGACCGTGCCGACGGGTCCTCGCTGGCGACGCGCTTTGAACTCGCCCCGCGCCTGTGGCTGGAAGTGTGCGTGCGACCCGGCGTGCCACAGGTCCGCGTCGGCGTGGTGACCGACGACCGCTGGTTGAGCGAGGACCTGGAGACGGTGATCGAGGACAGCGGCGACACCATGTCGGAGTTCGTCGAGCTGGGCTTCGAGGAGGCCGGGCTCACCTGGCCGGCGCCGATCGTCGAGCACTTCCGCGACGCGGACAAGTTCTACCACTTCGCGACTTCGCTCGACCTCCACTCGCTCGCCGAGCTGTCCGACCCGACCGTTTACGACAAGGTGCTGCGGATGGCCAACGGCTACTGCGAGGCCTTCAAGGTCGGAATCCGGAAGGCCGGCGGGGGATGACGCGCGGGTGCTGCGGTCCGGGCGGGACGGGAGCCACTGCGGCTGAGCCTGCCCCGCTGCCAAGCGAGAGGTCACACTGGAGTCCTGACCTGGTGGGCGAGTCCGACTCCCAGCCGATGAGCCGCGGCGCCACGCCGATCCACCCCTGCCCGACCTGCGGTCGCGCGGTGGAGCGCCGCGACCCGCTGTCGCCGGCGTATCCGTTCTGCTCCCCGCGATGCCAGTGGATTGACCTGGGCAAGTGGCTTCGCGAGGCGTACGGCGTGCCCGCGCCCGGCGCGCAGGCGCCGGACGAGCCGGTGGAACCGCCCGAAGGCTGAGCACCGTGGCCGCGGTCGGCGCCCGCGCCCGGCCGGCAGCGCCGGGCGACGGCACGCGGTCGGGCCCGACCTGCCTTTTCCGCTATGCTCCGGCCATGCACGCCCGCCGCGTGAGCGTGGTCATTCCGGTCCATAATGAAGCCGAGAGCGTTGCGCCCCTGGCCGACGAGCTGGCGCAGGTCGCCGCCGGAGCGCGGCTCGACCTGGACGTGATTTTCGTGGACGACGGCAGCACCGACGCCACCTGGCGACTCGTGTGCGACGCCACGCGCCGCGCGGGATTCCGGGCGGTGCGGCTTTGTCGTCGGCTTGGCAAGAGCGCGGCCCTGCGCGCCGGGCTGGCGCGGGCCGTCGGCGACGTGCTCATGACCATGGACGGCGACTTGCAGGACGACCCCGCCGACATCCCCGCCTTCCTGGCCGCCATCGACGCCGGCGCCGACATGGTCGTCGGATGGAAGCGCCGCCGCCGCGATCGCACTTCACGCATCCTGATGAGCCGCTCGTTCAACTGCGCGGTCCGCCTCGCCACCGGGCTGCGGCTTCACGACGAGAACTGCGGCTACAAGGCGTTTCGCCCCGCGGTGCGCGACTGCCTGTGGCTTTCGACCGGTATGCACCGCTACCTGCCCGCCATGACGGCGGCCGCCGGAATGCGCGTGGACGAGATCGAGGTTCACCACCGCGCGCGCCGTTTCGGCCGCAGCAAGTACGGGCTGGCGCGCGTCCCGCGCGCCGCGTGGGACTTCCTGCGGCTGTGGTGCCGCACGCGCGGGCTGCGCCGTCCCGCCGCTCAGCACCTGGAAGCCCCGCCCGCGGACGTTGCGGACGACGTGCGCGCCGGCTGCGCGCCGGAGGCCCGCCGATGAGCCCCGCCGAGCCGGGCCGCACCGACGCCGCCTGGACCGGGGTCGCGCTGGTGATCGGGACGCTCACCATCGCGGCCGTTGCGGCGGCGCTGGGACGCATCGAGCCGATCCAGAACGCCAACGACGAATCGCGCTGGTGTACCGTCTGGAGCCTCGTGGAGCGCGGCACCTACGTCATCGACGACGCGCCCTGGACGGCGCACACGGTCGACAAGATTCGGCGCGACGGGCACTTCTACTCCAGCAAGCCGCCCCTGTTCCCGACGATGGTCGCGGGGGGATACGCCGCCTTGCGGGCTCTGACCGGCTGGCGGCTCGAAACGCACCCGCACCTGGTCGTCCGCACGCTGCTGGCGCTGGTCAACGTCGCGCCGCTGGGGCTGTTCCTGTGGCTTTACGCCCAATTCGTCGCAGCTCGCACGGCATCGTTGTTCGACCGCACGCTGTGCCTGGCGGCCGCCGCGCTGGGAACCTTCGTCACCAGCTACGCCGTCACGCTCAACAATCACACGCCCGCGGCGCTGGTGTGCTTCTTCGTGATATACGCCGTGCAACGGCTCAGCGCCGAGACGGACGGCTGCACCCCCCTGTCGCCCCGTCCGCGTCGCACCTCCGCGCTCTTCGCCGCCGCCGGAGGTCTGGCCGGACTGCTGCCGGCGCTGGACTTCCTGGCGGTTCCGTTCTGCGTGTGCGTGTTCGCCTGGCTCCTGCGGCTCGACCCGCGGCGCTGCCTGACCGCGTTCGTGCCCGCGGCGCTGGTGCCCATCGCGGGCTTCTTCATCACCAACTGGCTGGTGATGGACGGCTTGCTGCCCGCGTACGCGTTCAAGTTCACCGAGCTCTACCGCTACCCCGGCAGCTTCTGGGAGAACCCGCGCGGCATCGCCGCCAACCACGATTCCACCGCGACCTACCTCTTCCACATGATGCTGGGCCACCACGGCTGGTTCTCCCACACCCCGCTCTTCATCCCGCTGGCCGCCTCGATGGTCGTTCGCTGGCGGCGCGGCCCTGCCGGCCTGCCCGCCTTTAATCTCTTCGTAATCGCTAACTTCGCGGCGGTCGCCCTGTTCCACCTCTACAACGGAAGCCGCGACTACGGCGGCACCTGCCAGGGCCTGCGCTGGCTCTTCTGGATGATCCCGCTCTGGTTGGCTGCGCTGCCCGGCGAGCTACCCGCCCTGACGCGCACCCCGGCGGCGCGCGCCGGCATGCTCGCTGCGCTGGCGTTATCGGCTTTCAGCGCGCTCTACGCACTCCCCGCGCCGTGGGGAACCTCCTGGCTTCACCAGGGGTTCCGATGGACGGGTTGGATCAGCTACTGACGAAGCCGCACGCGGCCGTCACGGTCCGCTCAGACACGCGATGAAGCCGGCGATGTCGAACCCGTTCACCGACCCGTCGCCGCTCGTGTCGGAGGCGCAGGGCGAGCAGTTCGACGGGATTCCCGACAGCGCGTCGATGAACACGCCGATGTCGAACCCGTTCAACGATCCGTCGCAGTTCGTGTCGCACGGTTCGCAGCACGGCGCCTCCGAGGCGGCGAACACGTAGACCGACCCCGCCGACACGTCCGCGTCGTCGTCGAACGGCGCGCCGATCGCCAGCGTCGTTCCCGCCAGCGCCGCCGCCCACCCGAACTGCTCGCCCGCCGCCGTGGTAGCGCCCAGCAGCTCACCCGCATCCGTCCAGACGCCGCCCACCCGGATGAAAAGCCGCGCCGCGCCCGAGTTCAGACCGCCCGAATCCGCCCGGTACGCCCCCACGACGACCAGCCCCCCCTGCACCGCCACGCTCGAACCGAAACCGGCCTCATCCTGCGGCACAGGGAGCGTGAGGATGCCGGTCTCGTTCCATGTGCCGGCCGACGGTTCGAAGGAATACGCGGCGCCGGCCGCGATCCCCCCGCCGGATGCGTCCCGCGCACCCACGACCAGCGTGCTTCCGTCGAAGCTGATCGCCCGACCGAATCGCGCCAGGGGCTCACCGTCCGAAGCCGTGATCTTGGCCGTCTGGGCCCACGTACCCGATTCACGCTGATGCACGTAGACCGCGCCGCTGTTGGCTGCGACCCCGTCGGCGAACAGCGACCCGACCAGCGCGGTCTCGCCGCGGACCAGCACCGCCGCCCCCGCCTGGTCGGAATTCTGCCCGTCGTCCGCGTCAAGCCGTACCTGCTGCACCCAGGTTCCCGCGAGGTACTCGAACACATACGCCGAGCCCGAGTCCGGCGCGACCCCGTCGTCGGTGCTGGCGCCCACGACCGCAAGGCCCCCGTCCAGGCTGACGGCCGATCCGAATCGATCGCCCGGTCCCCCGTCCGACGCCAGCAGCTTTTGCGTCTCGGACCAGAATCCCCCGACGCGGCGGAACACGTAGACCGCACCGGCCGTGGCACCTTTCTCCTCGTCCTGATACGCGCCGACCAGGATCGTGTCACCGCTGACGGCCACCGCGTGCCCGAAATTGTCGCCGGAGTCGCCGTCGGAGGCCCGCAGCTTGGCCGCTTGCGTCCATGCGCCGCCCACCTGCTCGTAGACGTACGCCGCGCCGGCGCCGTCGCCGCGGTCGTCGTCCTGCTCGGCGCCGATCACCAGCGTCGTCCCGTCCGTCGCGACCGCGCCTCCGAACTGGTCGTTGGCCTGCGCGTCGCCGGCCAGCAGCTTGACGGTCTCGGTCACGCACTGGGCCGTCGCGGGCAGCGCCGTACCCGACAGAATCGTCAGCAAACCCAGCAGAGTCCGCTTGCGCATCTTCTTTCCTCCATAGCGGTACGGTTGAGTCGGCCGGGATGGAACGCGCGCGGAGCACCCGCGGCGCGTCGCGGTGAATTGGCGTCATCGACGCCGAGGCTCTCTATCCCAGCACGCTCGAAGTTATCGGGTGTTGCGCCCCGCGTCAACGAAATCCCCGCCCGGCCCAACCGTGCACGGACCACGTCCCCGACGTACAACTGGAGGCATGTCGCAGGACGAAATCGATCGCGAGTTCATGATGCGGGCGCTGGACCTGGCCCGAGCCTCGCTCGACAGTGAGGACGTGCCGGTTGGGGCGCTCGTCGTCCGCGACCGGCGGATCATCGGCAAGGGGTTCAACCAGCGCGAGAAGCTCGCCGACCCGACCGCGCACGCCGAAATGCTGGCGATTTCCGCCGCCGCCGCCGAGGCGGGTCGGTGGCGCCTGGACGACTGCACCCTGTATGTGACACTGGAACCGTGCGCGATGTGCGCCGGCGCGCTCGTCCTGGCGCGCGTCGCCCGACTCGTCTTCGGGGCCGCGGACCCCAAGGCCGGCGCGTGCGGATCGGTGTACAACATCGCCGACGACCCGCGACTCAACCATCGCGTGCGGGTCCTCGGGGGCGTGCTCGAGGCGAGCTGCGCCGAGATCCTGCGCGAATTCTTCCGCCGCCGCCGCGCGCTCGGCGAGAAGTAGACCACCCCCCCACCGCATCATTCGCCGCCGGCCGGCTGCGACGCCGGGAATCGGCTTCGCCAGGTCTCGACGAACTCCGGCTTGCCCCACGCCTCGTAGAGCCGCGCCACGCGCAGCGCCGCGCGCCGCTTCCACGCCACCGGCACCTGCGGGTGCGCATCGACGGCGGCGAACCCCTCCAGCAGCAGCGGCTGCGCTTCGTCGTAGCGCCGCAGGCCGGTCAGCGCCTCCCCCAGCAGGCTGCGGGTCGTACCCAGCAGCCACGCCTCCGTCGGCAGCCGGTTCAACCGCATCTCCAGGCATTCGCGCAGCAGCGGCTCGGCCTCATCGAACCGACCCAGCTCCAGCAGCACTTCCGACAGGTTCTGAAGCACGGCGGCAATCGATGGGTGCGCCGCGCCGTATACCCCGCGAAACACGCCCAGCGCCTCGCGCATGAGCGGTTCGGCGTCCGCGTAGCGCTCGCGCAGCTTCAGCAGCAGGCCCAGGTTGTAGGCCCGCTCGCCCACGTTCGGGTGGGTCGGACCCAGCAGCCCGCGCAAAAGCTCGTGCGAGCGCCGCATCATCTGCTCGGCCTCGTCGAGCCGTCCGGCCTCGAAGTAGAGTGTCGCCAGGTTGCCGATCGACGACAGATAGTCCCGGCTCTGTTCCCCGCCGTTTCGCAAGTGGATCTCGCACACGGCCAGGATGTTCTCGATGGCCGCGGCGCGGTCGCCCAGCTCGCGCTGCGCCGCCGCCAGCCCTTGCAGGCTGGAGGCAACGTCCGCATGCTGGGCCGGCAGCAGCTTGCGCCGCATCTCCAGCGCCTTGACGTGCAGGTCGCGCGCGTCGCGGTAGCGCTGCTGGTCATTGTAGAGCTGCGCCAGGTTGTACATGGCGCGGGCCACGTCCGGGTGCTCCTCCCCGAGGATTCGCCGGCGCAGTTCGAGCGACCGCACGTAGAGCGGCTCAGCGTCCGAGAGGCGGCCCCGATCGCGCAGCAGCTCCGCCAGGTTGTTGAGCCCGCGCGCCGTGCGCATCCGCGGACGCTCGTCCCCGTCATCCTCGATCTCCAGCGCGGCGCGGAGCATCTCTTCGGCTTCGTCCAAACGCCCCTCGCCCCACGCGATCCGCGCCACCCCAGACAGCGAATCCGCAATCAGCCGGTGACGCAGCGGCAGCCTTTGCTGCCGGATCCACAGCGCCTGCCGCGCCGCCGCGTCCGCTTCCGCCGTCTTGCCCCGCGCATACAGCACCGGCGCCAGCGACGCCTGCACCCGCGCCACCCGCAGATCGTCCTCCCCGGCCACCGCTCGCATGACGCGCAGCGCGTCCTCGTAGCACTGCTGCGCTTCCGCGCTCCGCCCCATCTCGGCCCACAGCTCGCCCAGCTCGTACTGCGCCTCGGCCCACTCCGCAGCCTCGCGCCCGTGCAACGCCTCCGCCAGCGCCGCCGCGCGCAGCAGGTGCGGCTCAGCAGCCGGGTAGCGGCCCAGCGAACGGTACGTTCGTCCCACCGTCGTCCGCACCGCCAGCTCCACTTCCGGCCTTTCCCGCAGCGAACCCGACTCCAACTGTCCGGCCGCTTCGTCGAGCAGCTCGCGCACCGTGACGTCGCGCTCGCGCGACCGCTCCGGGTCGGCCGACGCCAGCATGTCTTGCAGGAAGCCGCTCACGGCGCTGGCGCGGGCGGCTTCGGCTTCCTGTCGGGCGCGGGCCGACTCCGCCTCCGCGCGGGCGGCCTGGGCCGCGTCCAGCGCGCGTTCCGCCCGCAACCGATGGGCGCGCTCCGCGCCGCGCGCCAGGACGGCATCGTCGCGCTGCGCCGCCGCCGCCTGCCAGAACCCGAATGAGACGAACAGCGCCACCACG
The DNA here is from genome assembly GCA_964401365.1 of uncultured Planctomycetales bacterium. GTDB lineage: Bacteria > Planctomycetota > Phycisphaerae > UBA1845 > Fen-1342 > CAYNYG01. The sequence goes on from CAYNYG010000003.1 coordinate 59,738, forward strand.
ATCACCACCAGGAACGCCGCACCCACAGCGACCGGCACGCGGTAGCGGCGCAACTGCTTCCGCAGCAGGTATCCGACCGAGTCGCGCTTGGCCTCGATCGGCTCGCCGGAAAGAAAGTGCCGCAGGTCGCGGGCCAGCTCGCCCGCCGACTGGTAACGCCGCTCACGGTCCTTCGCCAGACACTTGAGCACGATCGTGTCCAGCTCGTCGATCCCCGTTCGGCCGCGGCCCCGCGCGACGCCCCAGCCTCCCGCGGCGGCGCGCCGCGACCAGGCGTCGCCCCCCCCGCGCGCGGTGCTGGGCCGCGGCGGCTCGCGTGTCAGGATGTTGGTCACCACGTCGCGGAAGCTGCCGGTCACGTCGTACGGGAAGCGCCCGGCCAGCGTCTGGTAGAGCATCACCCCCAGCGAATAAACGTCGGTCCGCAGGTCGATCCTCCCCGGCGCGCCCTCCACCTGCTCCGGGCTGGCCCACGGCAGGCTGCCGATGAACTGCCCGGTCATCGTCATCGGGCCGCCTTCTTCGAGCGCGCCCCCCTCCGACAACGCGAACTTCGCCAGCCCGAAGTCCAGCACGCGCGGCTGGCCCTCGTCGTCCACGCACACGTTGCCCGGCTTGAGGTCGCGGTGAATCACCCCGCGCAGGTGCGCCGCGTTGACCGCCTCGCACACCGTCGCGAACAGCGCCAACGCCGACTCCAGCTCGAACCCGGGGGCGTTCCCCCGGCCGCTCGCGGCCCGGCGGGACTCGATGTAGCGGTCCAGCGGCAGCCCGGGCACGTAGTCCATCACGAAGTAGTGACAGCCCGCCGTCGTCCCGCTGTCGTGGATCGCCACGATGTTGGGATGCCGAAGCTGCGCCAGGATGTGGACCTCGCGCTCAAAGCGGGCGCGGTCGTGCGGGCCGGCGAACGGACCCTCGCGCATCACCTTCACCGCTACCGTCCGCGACGTCGCGTGCTGCACGGCCCGGTACACTACCCCTTGTCCGCCGCGATGAATTTCCGCCTGAATCTCGTACCCGGGGATGGCAACCCCGCCGGGGCCGGCGGCGCGCCACGCGACCGCGGCTCGCGAGTCGTCGGCCCGTCCGGTGAACGCCTGCCCCGCGCCCGCCGGCGTCGAGGCGCGCGTCTCGTCGCCAACCCCCCCCGCGGATGAGCCCTGGGCACGCCGCCGCGCCTCCAGGATCACCGCGACCTTGCGCAGCTCGTCAGCCAGTTCCGGCAGCAGGTCGGGATGGGCACGAAGGAGGTCCTGGTCGCTGAGCGCGTTGCCGGCCATACGCCGCGCCATGCAGCCCCAGGCCAGTTCGCGAATCCGGACCGCTCGATCGGTGGGCGTTGTCATCTCGCTGCCGCGGGTCCCACCGGCGCGCCGCGGGCGACCCTGCAACGTCGCCGCCGGACGGTGGATCGGGGATAAGAATAACAACGCAGCCCGGGCGCCGCGCTCACGCAAGCGCGCCCGCCGCTATTGCGCGCCGCCGCCGCCCCATAACCCCGACAGGAACCGTTCCAGGCTCACCGTATACAGCGCCGTCTTCGCGTAGGGACCCAGCGCGTGCTCAAGGTCCGGAAACCGTACAAGCTGCTTGGGCTCGTTGGCCAGCCCGTACAGCCGCTCGATCGTCGCCGGCGGAGTGACGATGTCGGCCTCGTTCAGAAAGAACAGCGTCGGCTGCGTGACGAGCGGCATCATCGTCTCCGTGATCAGCTCCGCATCCAGACGCGCCACGTATTCAGCCGCTTCGCCGTTCAACAGGAAGTCGAACCGCTCCAGCTCCGAACTCAACGCGACCGGCGAATCCAGGATCACGCCGTTGATTGCGTCCGGCCTGCGCGCCGCGACCGCGACCGACGGGATCGACCCGAGCGAGATGCCCATGACCGTGACGCGCGGCGCGGTCGCAGCCGAGCGCGTCCAGTTCACGACCGTCTCGAGGTCGCTCGCCAGCGTCCCGAGGCTGGGGGTGCCCTGGCTCTCGCCGAATCCCTGATACTCGTACATCACGACCGACCAGCCGTTGTTTACAAGTAATTGCGTCACAAACAGATAGCACGCCATCCGCCCCGACGCGCCCATCGACAGCACCACCGTCCCCCGGTCGAGCTGCGCAGGGATGTACCAGACGTGCAGCGCGGCCGAGTCGGCCCCGATCACCCACTGATTGACGTACTCCAGTCCCAGCTCATCCGGGGCCTCCACCACCGGCAAATCCGTGAGGTGGAAGTGGTCCCGCAGCTCGGTGCACGTGATCGCCGGGTCGAGCACGATGAAACTGAGCCTTTCGAGCAACTGGTCCTTGGCGGGTGGCCTCGGTCCGGCGCAACCGATTGCCACAAATGTGATTATGGCGCACGCAACCGCGGCGATGCCGCGCGCTGTCCGCCGACTGATCCTGCAACGGACGAGTTTGGAGCCCATCGCGGCTATTATAGGGTGCCCGGGCCGGCCAACAATCTCGACACCCAGGCCCACGCAATATTGCCCCAGACCGCACGAATACGAGCGCGGTCGATGCCGATTCGCTGGAGGCTCCACATGAACGGAATGACGCCCATCATCGTGAAACGCGGGTTCCTCAGCACACTTGTGTCCGGTGTGTCCGGCGTCATTATCACCGTCGCAGTGTGCGCGTCGGGCCTGGGGATCTACGCGCTGAACGTCGTCGACCGCAAGGTCGACCGCGCCGTCAGCATCGGGCGCGACGTGCTCGAAGCGCTCCCCAAGTTCACGGAATCGCTCCCGCCGCTGCTGTCCGACACGCTGAACGATCGGCGTGATCCGTCGTACCGGGGGAAGCTGGAGGTTTCGGCGCGACTGGCCCCCAGCTCGGGTCGAAGCGAGCGCGACTCCGACCGCCGCGAAGACTCGCGCGTCGTACTGACGGTCCGGAACAGTGGTCCGGACACGGTAACGCTGCTGGCCCTGCGCGTCAGCCTGTTGGACGCAGGCGGCGTACCCGTGTGCGACTTCGTCCGCTACGCCGCCACGCCGATCGCGGCCGACCGCGACCTACCCGGGCCGTTGCTGCCGGGAAACAGCGAGCGCGTGCTGGCGATGTACGCCTGCACGCACGAGCCGGTCGAGAGCGTGCAGGTGGAGGTAACCGACGTGCGCGTCTGGCGGCCGCAAGACCAGTCACCGACCGCCGGCCCGGCGGCGGACCGGCCCGCGGAAGCCGCGGGATCCCAGCGCGACTGAGTGCCTCGTTCGGCGAATGGGGGGCGGATGGAAACGTCGCCGGCCCCGCGACGCGCTGTTGGACGACCGCATCGCCGACGGCGGTGCGAACGCGCTGGCCATCGAGGCCTTCCTGGAGCTGCTGCAATCGCTGAGCCGACGTGGGCCGCTCCACTCTCCCCGTACCCGATCCCCGATGTGCCGGCGGACGCCGGGCGCACTATGATGCGCGTACCGACAAGGAGCCGCCGATGGGCGCACCGATGGTGCAATGCGCGAAGCTGGGACAGTTGCTGCCGGGCCTGGACGAGGCGACCCCGGACGGCGCCCGCGCGATCAAGATGTGCCGCATGCTGGGCGGTCAGGCGCTGGCCGACCGCGTAAAGGCCGGCGTGTCAGCGCAGGCGTGGAGGATGTGGACCGACCACCAGGTCATGGTCGTGAACGAGTTCCGGCTCGACCCGTCCTCCCCGCAGGCCAATGCCATCCTGCAAAAATACATGGAGGCGTTCTTCTTCGGCGAGGAGCAGGCGATCCCCAACTACGTCCCGCCCGCGTCGCAGACAGGCCCATAGCGTCAAAGGCCGCTTCCCACCTCATCGCGAAGGGGTCCCGGCCGCGTCTCAGCGCCCGAAGAACACGGGCCGCGCCCAGCGCCGCCACCAGGGCTCGGCCACGTCGGTAGCGAACTCCGCCCGCAACCGCCGAACCTGCGCCGCAACCACGTCGGGCCGGCACGCCGGCATGTTGACGCCGCAGAGCTGCTTGTGGAACTGGTCTTCCCCGCGCGGGTGAAGCCACCCGTTCTCGCGCGCGGTCTGGGCCGCGCGCGTTCCGGGCCAGGGGTAATAGGGGCGCACGTCGACCGCGTCGGGCCGCAGCGAGCGAAGCATCTGCGTGGTCTCGTCCAACGCGGCCTCGCTCTCGTAGGGCGCGCCGAGATAGACGACGGCGCGGACGCGGATGTGGGCGGCGCGCAGGAGCGCGACGCTGGTCGAAATCTGCTCGGCGCTCAGGTCCATGTTGAAGATCTCGTTGCGGAGGAAGTCGCTGCCGCTGATCAGCTCGACGTCCGCCTGGGCGCAGCCGGCCCGGGCCAGGTTTTGCGCAACCGCCTCGGTCACGGCGTTGGCCCGCAGGTGACAGCGGAACGGCAGGTCGCAGCGCGTCGCGTACTCGTTCAGCATCGAGGTCAGCCAGCCGTCCTCCAGCGCGAACGCGTGATCGAGAAAGCGCACGTTGCGCGCCCCGGCGTACCGCACACGCAGCAGCTCGATCTCGTCCAGCACGTTGGCCGGGCTGCGCCGCCGAACCCACTGCCCGCCGCCCTCGTGCAGCGCCGCCATCGCGTCGTTCACGCAATACGCGCATGCCTGCGGACAGCCGCGCCCCACCGCCACCTCCAGCTCGCCCGTGCGGCGGACGTGGTCCGAGTAAAGGAACAGGTCGCGCTCCGGGAACGGCAGCGAATCCAGGTCTTCGACCAGGTGCGCCAGCGCCGGCCGCTCCAGACCGCCCTCGTCGCGCAGCCAGACCCCTGAGACGAGCTGCCCGCTGACCGGGTCCTTCAGTCGCTCCAGGTACGTCACCAGCGTCGCGTCCGGCTCGCCCACGGCGACCGCGCAGACCGACGGGAGGCTCAGCGCCGCCTCCGGGTCGATGCTGGGGAACTGCCCGCCCGCAACCACCGGTACGAATTCATGCTGCGCCACGTACTCCAGCGTCCGCCGCGCCGCGTCGACGCACACCGCGGAAACGTCGGCGTAGATGAGCTGCGGGAGCAGGCGCGCCAGCGCGGCGCGCACGGCGCCGGCATCGAAGCGCGCCAGCCCGCACAGCGCCAACTCGTGGTCACGCTGCTGAAGCAGCGTCAGCAGCGTCCCCAGGTGCGGCTCGAAGCGCGGCACCGGCCGGCCGCGCACGTCCGGGACGAACTGGATCACGAGCAGTCGCATTCGCGGCCCGCATGGTACCCACCGTCGCCCCGATTGGGGCCCCGTCCCCGGGCGGGCCGCGCGAGGCATGAAACGGCGCCGGCCGGGTCGGTTCCCGAACGACTCGACCCGGCCGGCGTTCGGTCCGCGCCGAACGTCGGCGTCAGCGGCCGGTCGCCACGGCGCCGGCGGCTCGCTCCGCGCCTCGCAGCGCGTTCTCGAACGTCGCCAGCGCCTTCTCCGCCTCGGGGCGCCGGGATGGGTCGCGGCACACCTCGAGCGCCCGCCGTTCCAGCTCCACCGCGCGGGCTACGTTGCCGGCGCGGAAGTGGGCCCACGCCAGCGTGTCGATGAACATCCAGTTCTCGAACCCGGTGCGCTCGTTGGCCCGGGTCGCGAAGCGCAGGGCGGCGTCGCCATAGCGGCCGTCGTAGGCGTTCTCCTCGACCAGGCCCCAGGCGAAGTTGTTCAGCGCGGTCGCATCCTGTTCGATCGTCGCGTACAGCTCGTCCAGGGCCGCCCGGGCGGCGGTCTCATCGCCGCGCGCGGCCGCCGCGGTGAAGGCGCTCCGCGCGCCGCGGCTGGCACTCCCCCGGATCGCCGCCACGCGCTGGCCGCGCATCTGCTCGTCGATGATGCGCGTGATCAGGCCGTCGATCTTGGGCAGACCCGTCACGCTCGCCGAGACGCGCAGGCTCGACGCGCCGTGCGTCACCACCACCGACGCCACCGTCTCGCTCAGCATCTGGATGAACGGCTCGACTTCCTTCGCGTCGCCCGACGGCATGAAGCTGCGCGCCATCGCGAAGCAGCGGGCCGGGTGCGCGAACGCCGCGATGGTGCTGTCCGCCCCGAGGCGCGCCATCGCCTGGGAGTACGCCGCATCCTGCACGATCGACTTGCCGCTGCGCTTGGCCGACAGCGCCCGTGCCATCGCGTTGCGGCTGGGCGAGACCAGCACGTGGTTGCCGTCGTTGGCGAAGTAGAGCGTGACGCGTTCGGGCATGCGATAGGCGTGGACGTCGGCGCCCTCGATCTGCTCGACCTCCCCCTCCATGGCGCCCACGCCGGAGGCGAGGCTGGCCATGCCCAGGAACTGCGTCCACAGGGCGCGCGATTTCGACGGGTCATGGACCGTGAACACGGCCGCCACGTCCGGGATGGGCGGCCCGCCCGTGGCCGGTTCAGCGCCGGGCGGCAGGGCGAAGACCGCCACCCCGACGATGTTGGCGAAGACTTCGCGGCCGAGGTCGAGCAGCGTCACGGGCGGCAGCTCGCCCCCCTTCGCGGGCGTCGAGGAATCCCGGTGCCGCGACGGGGCCTCGTTAAGCGACACCGCGAAACACGCCGCCGCCCCGTCGGGGATGCTGGCCAGTACCTGCGGGTCGACCGGCGGCAGGCGCAGCAGGTTGTAGATCAGGTTGCGATGCCCCTCTTCGAGGTTGACGCTTACGTCCAGCGCCACGCCCGCCTCGTTGACGCCCAGCCGCCCCGAGAGCGACTTCAGGCTGCGGATGTCGAGCAACGCGTTGGCCACTGCCAGCTCGCGGCTCTGCATCGCTCCCGCGCCGGCCAAGCCCTGGATCATCGGCATGAGCGGTTTCGCGTTGACGCAGAAGTACAGCAGGGAGCCGTCGCGGCCCTTGAGCGTGTCGGCCAGCGCGGCGTTGGTCGCCAGCGACTCGTGCTCGGTCCCCTTGACCCGCCGGCAGACGGCGGCGACCTGGTCCTCGTCATTGCCGGCAATGATCAGCCGCGATGTCAGGACCACGGTCACGTGTGCCTCGCCGTCGATCTCGTACGCGGCGAAACCCTCGATCGCGTCGGCCGGTTTGGCGGCAACCGGCAGAACCGTATCCACCAATGCCTTGAGCGGGAGGTCGCCCGCATGCAGCACCAGTACGCCGGTCGGAATCTGGCGCTGCGGGTCGAACCCGGTGACGGCCACCCCGGCGCCGCGGATGCCGAGCAGCGCCCGGACCAGCGCCGGACGGATGGCCAGACCGCGCTTCCCGGGTGCCGGGGCTGCGTCAGCGGCTGCCAGGAGGCCGAGCTGGTTCAGAAGCCGCTCGACCTGCTCGCCCGGACGGCTCAACTCGAAATAGGCCAGCGGATTGGGCGGCATCAGTTGCGCGAAGTCGGCGGTGGCGATGTCCTCGCGCACACCGGCGAGCCGGGCCTGGGCCCGCGCCTTCAACTCCGCGGGGGCCGACCCGTCCGCCGCGATTTCACCGTACAGCTTGGCCGCCGCGTCCACGTTGCGGTCCGCCGTCTCGAGGTAGTAGGCACGGTGGAACTTGTCGGACGCCGGCTGCGCGGTTGCCGTCGCGACGCCGTGCAGCGCCAGGAACAGGCACGCCAGCGCGGCCGCGGGCCGAGACGCCGGGAAGGTACGATCTGCTGCATGAGCCCGGAACATGAGTCTCTCCTGGATTGCGAATGACGCCGGGCGCGGCGCGAGTGCGCCGCGCGAACGGATTCGACGCGAGTCCTGGCGAATCAGACCGGCGCCGGTCGCGGACGTTGGTCGTGCGCGATCCCGCAACGGTGCGTTGCTGCCAGCGGATTCGCCGGCGGGGAGGGATTATTCGGAGAGGCGGACGGGGCTATTTCTTGGCGCGCGTGTCTTCCAGGGCCTTGAGCATTTCCTCGCGCAGCGGAACGCCCCGGTCCAGCCACTCCTGCTTGCGCTGGGCGGCCCATTCGGGCAGGCGGTCCTTTCGCATCCAGAGCGGCTGGGGCGTCTGGAGCCCTTCCTTGGCCAGCTCGGTGAATTCGACCGTCATGCTCTCCCGATCGTAGGCCGACAGGTCGTGCAGGTTGCCCATGTGAATGCAGTCGGTCGGGCACGGGAAGGTGCACAGCGCGCAGAACATGCACTTCGAGTAGTCGATCGCGTAGCGCAGCAGGGCGCCGCCGCGCGCGATGCCCGTCTCCTTTTCGATCTTGCGCGGGCCGGACTTCTCGATGTAGATGCAGTCCACCGGGCAGGCCTTCGCGCATTGATCGCAGGCGATGCACTTCTCGATCTCGAAGTAGTGAAAGCCGCGGTAGCGCGGCTGAAGCACCGGGGCGACATCCGGGTACTGGACGGTGACGGTCTTGGCGAAGTTGTACTTCAGCGTGATGCGCATCCCGATCAGGATCGTCCGCACCGTCTTGTAGATGTCGCGGAAGTACTTATTCACCGCGTCGCTCTCCGTGGATGGTACGCCGCTCCCGGGTCGAACCGGCGCCCGCGGTACGCGGACCGACGCCCGTCGAGGATCATGGTGCGGCCCGGAGGATTATAGAGGAGGGTCCGCGCGCCGCCAGAGCCGCGCGATCGCCCGTCCACGCCGGGACCAGCGCCCACGCGCGTCCCGATCCGCAGACGCACCTGCGCTCGAGACACGGCTCGGCCCCCGAAACGCTGTCGCCGCGCGTCGAGTCCACGGAAGGAGCGGCGCGCCGCCCGCGCATGCTAGAGCGAGGACGCCGGCGAGCCGCCCCCCCCCACCGCCGTCGGGTCGGCGCGGAGCGCGTCGCCACGGCCGGTTCATGTGCCGCGTACAACTGCCGATTCCGCAGCAGGTTAGACGCGCTTGCGACCGGCCGGTCGTCTCGCTACGATCCCTCGATGCCCCCCGCCGTCACCGCGGTTATTCCGGCGCGTTTCGCCTCGACCCGCCTGCCCGGAAAGCCGCTGCTGGCCTCGACGGGCAAGTATTTGATCCAACACGTGTGCGAGCGCGTCGGCGCGGCACGTCTGATAACTTCGTGCGTGGTCGCCACCGACGACGAGCGAATCCTGCGCGCCGTCCGGTCGTTCGGGGGCGACGTCGAGGTAACGCGCGCCGACCACGTGAGCGGAACGGACCGCATCGCGGAGGTGATGTCGCGCCGCGGCGGCGGCCCGGACGACATCGTGCTGAACGTGCAGGGCGACGAGCCCGAGCTGGAGCCGGCGTACCTGGATCGTCTGGTGCGGTTGATGAGGGGCGGCGCGTGGGATTGTGCAACGCTGGCGTGCCCGTTTCCGGCCGATGCGGACCCGTCCGACCCGAACTGCGTGAAAGTCGTGAAGGATTTGCGAGGAAAGGCGCTGTATTTTTCGAGATCGCGGGTACCATACCCGCGAGACGAGTCGGACTCGGCGCGGGTACGCGACACGGTGCTACTGCACCTTGGCGTGTACGCATTTCGTCTCGCGTTTCTTCTGAAATTCGGCGGGCTGAGACCCAGTCCGCTGGAATTACTCGAAAAGCTCGAACAGCTACGCGTGCTCGAACATGGGTACGCGATGGCGGTCGAAACGGTCGAACACGCCAGCCCGGGCGTGGACACGCCCGCGGACTACGAGGCGTTCGTGCGGCGCTGGCGCGCTCGCGGTGGGACGTGAGCCGGCGGTGCTTGTGGGTTGCGGCATGGGACGGGTCGGTCGACAGGCAACAGGACAGTGACGATGGACGCCGAAAGGATGTTCGACGCGGTTCGCGACCGGTCCGACAGCACCGAGTTCTACTTCTCGCTCCCCGGCGGGTACCGCATCGGGCAGACGCGCTACGTCGTCGTGCTGGGCACCGTCATGAGCGGGCTGGGCAAGGGTATCTTCAGCTCCTCGCTGGCGCGCTGTCTCCAGGACAAGGGCCTCACCGTCGCCCCCATCAAGCTCGAGGGCTACCTCAACATCGACTCCGGCACGCTCAACCCCTACCGCCACGGCGAGGTCTTCGTCCTCGACGACGGCACCGAGTGCGACATGGACCTGGGCACCTACGAGCGCATGCTCGACCAGGACCTGACCCGCCTCAACTTCTGCACCAGCGGACAGATCTACCGCCGCGTCCTCGACCGCGAGCGAACCGGCGCCTACCTCGGCCGCGACGTGCAGATGATCCCGCACGTCACCGGCGAGGTGAAAAACCGCGTCCGCGAGCTGGCCCTGGCCTCTCAGGCCGACGTCGTGTTCGTCGAGATCGGCGGGACGGTGGGCGACGTCGAGAACGCCTACTACATTGAGGCCATGCGCCAACTGGCCTTCGAGGAAGGCGCCGGCAGCGTCTGCTTCGTCGCCCTGACCTATGTCATGGAACCCAACATCCTCGGTGAGCAGAAGAGCAAGCCGGCCCAACTGGGCATTCGCCAGCTCATGGAGTCCGGCATCCAGCCGCACATCATCGCCTGCCGCGCCGAGCACGCCGTCACCAAGCAGGTCCGCGAGAAGATCGCCCTGTTCAGCAACGTGCCCATGGACCGCGTTTTCAGCATGCACGATTGCGACAGCGTCTACTCCATTCCCGACCTGCTCCGCGCCGCCGGCCTGGACCGCGCCGTCACCGACCGCCTCAACCTCCAGGATCGCGTCAACGAGGCCGCGGAACGCGCCGCACGCGAGCCCTGGCAACGCTACGTCACCCGCCTCAAGGCCGCCGAACGGCACGTCACCATCGGCGTCACCGGCAAATACACCGCCGTCCGCGACGCCTACGCCAGCATCCTCAAGGCCCTGGAGCACGCCGGCGTACGACTCGGCGCCCGCGTCCACGTGCGCTGGATCGACACCACGGAAATCGACGACGCCAACGTGTCCGCCACGCTCGAGGGCATCCAGGGCGTCATCGTCCCCGGCGCCTTCGGCACCCGCGGCGCCGAAGGCAAGATCGCCTGCATCCGGCACGCGCGCACCAGCGGTCTGCCGTGTCTGGGGATCTGCTACGGCTTCCAGATGGCGGTCATCGAGTTCGCGCGAAACGTGTGCGGGCTGGAGAACGCCAACTCGACCGAGATCGAGCCCGAGTGCCGACACCCGGTCATCAGTCTGCTCCCCGAGCAGAAGAAGATCGAGGGGCTGGGCGGGACCATGCGGCTGGGCGGACAGAACGTGCGCGTCCGCGACCACACCCGCGCGGCGCAGATGTTCGGTCCGACCGTCCGCATGCGCTTCCGCCACCGCTACGAGGTGGAGCTGCGCTACGTGCCGCAGCTCGAAGCGGCCGGCATGGTGTTTTCCGGGCAGTCGCCGCGGGCGGAGATCATGAACATCCTGGAGCTTCCGGCCAGCCTGCACCCCTACTTCATGGCCACTCAGGCGCACCCGGAACTGACCAGCCGGCCCCTCTCGCCGCAGCCCATGTTCGTCGGGCTCATCGACGCGGCGCTGCGCCGCGCCTACGCGGACTACACGACGCCGGCGGAGGCCGAGGTCGGCCCGGCGGTGGCGTCCGCGCCCTCGGGCGCGGGAACCATGTCCTAGCGTCCCCTCGGCGCGACACCGCACTCGGGCGGGGCGGTTCGCCGACCGTCAAGTCACGTCCGTGCATCACGGCGGCGGGGCGGTTGGGGTTCGAGGTGGATCACGCGGGCGATGGAGGGCACCCGCGGGCGGCCGGTGCCGCCGCTGCTCAGCACGAACAGATAGTAATGTCCCGGCGGGGCATCGGAGCAGCCGCGCGGCGCTCAGCAAGCCGACGCACCCCAAGCTCGCGCGCGGCGACTACGATAGCGGCATGGCCCCGCGCGACAGGCCGCATGAACGCCGTGCTCGCGAAGCGCACGCGCATGCGTTCCCGTGCCGCGCGCGGGTCGCAGCCGCGGCCATCCTTTTCCTGGTGTGTGCGACCGACGCGCGCCCTGCTCCCGCCGACGTGACCGGCCAGGATGTGCGGCAGGCGGTCGCGCGCGGCGTGGCCGCTCTGAAACGGGCGCAGAAACCGGACGGCTCGTGGGTCGAGCGTTACTTCCCCGGCGGCGAGACGTGCCTGGCAACGCTGGCCCTGCTTCAGGCCGGCGAGCCGGCCGACTCCGACGTCGTGCGGCGTGCGGTGGCGCGGGTGCGCGCCTTGCCCAACTCGATGGTCTACGTCACGTCGCTGAAGATCATGGTGCTGGCCGCCGCCGATCCGGCCGCGTATCGGGCCGATCTCGAGGCAGCCGCGCGCTGGCTGGTCTCGGTTCAGGGCGCCAGCGGGCTGTGGCACTATGGCCCGTCCGACGAGTACGACCATTCCAACTCGCAGTTCGCGATGCTGGGTCTGCACGCGGCCGCACAGGCCGGCCTGAAGATCGCCCCGGCACAGTGGCAAAAGGCGCGCGGTGCGTGGCTAACGCACCGCAACCGCGACGGCGGCTGGGGCTACCGCCAGGGCGACGCCAGCTACGGCAGCATGACCGCCGCCGCGGTCGGCGCGCTCCTTCTGCTGGGCGACGTGGAGGAGGTCGGCCGCGAACGCCGCTTCCGCAACGGCGTCGCGCCCGGGTGCGGGAAATATGCGCTGAACGAACCGCTCAGCGCCGGACTGGACTGGCTCGGCCGCCACTTCCGCGCCGACGCCAATCCGGGCCGCGGCGAGATGTACCTCTACTACTGGCTCTACGCGGTGGAGCGCTGCGGCATGCTCTCCGGGCGGCGCGACTTCGGCCGGCACGACTGGTACCGCGAGGGGGCCGACTTCCTGGTTCGCTCGCAGTCCCCCGCGGGGATGTGGACCAACGAGATCGCCAACACGGCCTTCGCGTTGCTGTTTCTCGCCAAGGGGCACAAGCCGTTGCTGATCCAGAAGCTGAAGTGGAGCGAGCGGGACGACGCCTGGAACCTCGACCGCCACGATCTGGAGCACCTGACGGCCTTCATCGGCGACAAGCTCGGAGAGCCCGTCGCCTGGCAGACCGTGGCCTTCAACGCGCCGCTCGAAGACTGGCTGGCGGCCCCGATGCTCTACATGCAGGGGCACGACTTCCCTCAGTGGTCGCCCGAGCAGGCCGCCAAGCTGCGCACCTACGTCGAGCGCGGCGGGACGCTCCTGGCCGAGGCATGCTGCGGCAAGCGCGAGTTCGCAGCGGGTTTCCGCCGCTTCGCCGGCGAGACGTTTCCGGAGACCCCGCTTCGCGCGCTGCCCGAGTCGCACCCCGTGTATTCGGCGCTATTCGAGCTGCGCGGCGGGACGCTGGAAGGCATCGACCTGGGCTGTCGCACCAGCGTGCTGCTGAGCCCGGATGACCTGTCGTGCCTTTGGGAACAGGCCGACGTGCCCAGGCTGAGCGAGTCGGCGTTCAAGCTGGGCACGAACATCGCGGCCTATGCGACCGGGCGCCAGAAGCTGCGCGACCGGCTTGCGCTGGTCATCGTGCCCGGGGAACGGCGCGAGCCACGGGCCGCCGCGGGTGCGGCGCAGTTCGACGCGCTGCGGCTGGCGCAGGTCGTCTACGACGGGGACTGGCGTCCGGATGCCAACGCCCTGGTGAACTTCGCCGACTACCTGCGCCGTGAAGCGCGGCTCGACGTCGTGCCGGCGCCGCACCTGGTGCGGCTCACCGACGCGGAGCTGCGGGACTGCCCGATCCTGTACCTGTCCGGACACCACGCGTTCTCGCTCAGCGACCCGGAGCGCACCGCACTGGCCGGCCACCTGCGGCGCGGCGGGACCCTGCTGGCCGAGGCCTGCTGCGGGCGCGCGGAGTTCGACGCGGCGTTCCGTACCCTCATGGCGGCAACGCTTCCGCAGGCGCGGCTCGAGCCGATCCCCCCGGGGCACGAGTTGTTCGCGGCCGACCCCGGATTCCGCATCGAGACCGTGAGCTATCGGCCTGCGGCGCTGAGCGCGCGGCCCGGGCTGCGCGAGCCGCTGCTGGAGGGGATCGCCATCGACGGGCGCCTGGCCGTCGTCTACAGCCCGATGGGGATCGGGTGCGGGCTCGACGGTCATGAGTGCTACGAGTGTCGCGGGCTGGTGGCGGAGGATGCGCGGCGGATCGCGGCCAACGTCGTGCTGTACGCGCTGACGCACTGAGGAGGGAACCGGGAATCCGGACCCGGCCGGAGTCCACGCTACGATGTTGGGGAGATGCGCATCGGACCGATTGTCTTCGACACCCCGTTGGCCCAGGCGGCGCTCTCCGGGTACAGCGACGCCGCCATGCGGCTCATCGCGCGCCGACATGGGGCGGCCTACGCCCTGCACGAGGTCGTGCTGGACAAACTGGTGCTCGTGCCGGGGCGATTCCGCCGCCGGCTGTTTCAGATTCCACCGCAGGACCACCCCGTCGGCGGGCAGCTCATGGGGTCCGAGCCGGTGCAGTTCGCGGAGGCCGCCTCTCAAATGGCGGACGCCGGCTTCGACGTGATCGACATCAACTTCGGCTGCCCGGTGCGCAAGGTGCTGGGACGCCACCGCGGGGGGTACCTGCTCTCGGACCCGCCGACCGCGATCGAGATCATCCGCCGCGTCCGCGCCGCGGTGCCGCTGCAAACGCCCGTGACCGTCAAGATGCGCCGCGGGCTGGACGACTCGCGGGAGAGCGAAGACCGTTTCTGGCGCATCTTCGACGCCGGGCTCGAGGCGGGCGTGGCCGCGTTCACCGTTCACGGGCGGACGGTCGAGCAGCGCTACGCGGGTCCGAGCCGCTGGGAGTTCCTCCGCCGCGTCCGCGCGCGGGCGCCAGGCGTCACCATCCTCGGCAGCGGCGACCTCTTCACGCCCGCCGACGCCGTGCGCATGCTGGCCGAAACCGGCGTGGACGGCGTGACGATCGCCCGCGGCTGCATCGGCAATCCCTGGATCTTCGAGCAGACGCGCGCGCTGCTGAACGGGCAGCCTCTTCCCGACCCGCCCGACGTTCCGAGACAGGGACAGGTCATTCGCGATCACTTCTCCCTCGTGGTCGCGGCGCACGGCGACCGGATGGCACCGCGCATCATGCGGAAGTTCGGCATCAAGTACAGCGAGCTCCACCCGCACGCCGACGACGTGCGCAGCGCCTTCATCCGGGCCGCGACGCGCGACGACTGGTTCCGCGTGCTCGACGAGTGGTACGACCCGCGGCGCGACTGGCCGGCCGTGCGGCACCGCGAGGGCCCGGGCAGCCTCGTCGCCGCCGGCGCGACCCTCGACGCGTGCCAGGCGGATTGATACGCTCGCACAGATTCGCGGCCCGCAGTCCGGAGCGCCCGGTCGATCTCGCGGTCCCCCCCGCGCAGGACCGCGGCCCCGGCACCCCCGGCCGAGGCTGTGTCCCGTGCCCTATGCGCTTTCGCGCGAAATCTGCGGCAGCGCCTCGCGCTCGCCTCGACCGCGCAGCGGGTAGTCCTTGCGGAGGGGGTGATCGACGAACTGCTCGGGCGTCAGGATGCGGCGCAAGTCCGGGTGTCCGTCGAACGCGATGCCGAAGAGGTCGAACACCTCGCGCTCCGGCCAGTTGGCCCCCTGCCAGATGTCCGTGACGGACGGGACCCGCGGCTGCGGGTCGTTGACGAACACCTTGATCCACAGGCGGTGGTTGTGCGTGTGGCTCAGAAGACTGTAGGTCACGCCGAAGCGGTCCGCGGCGTCGGGGTACTCGAGGTAATCGACGCACGTGACGTCGATGAGCTGCTCGAAGCGCGTTCGTGGATCATCGCGCAGGAAGCGCATTGCTTCCAGCAGCCGTGCGGCCGGAAGCCTCACGCATAGCTGGTCGGAGGCGGCCCCGCCCGCGCGGACCAGCAGCGGGCGCGCTTCCAGACCCAGCTCCGGGAAGCGCTCCTTCAAGGCTTGCACAGCATCCGCGGTACTCACGTCTGGAGAGCCTCCTTCGCCTGCGACGCGGACGCGGCGCGGGGCACGCCGCACCGTGATCCGCGATTCGCCGGGCCGAATCGTACCGGAGTTCGCGAGCGCTGGCGACGGCCGGGACGGTTCCCGCGCCGTCCGCTTGGCACCTCCGCGGCCCGTTCGCTAGAATCGCGGTTCCTGACCACCGATCGGACGGCGGTCCGCGCCGTCCCGGGCCGATCGCGAATTCAGAAGGAGCTATCCGTGCCGCGCGACACCGTGTCCATCACGAACCGCGTCGAATCGCTGGCGATCCTGGCGCCCGACGGGAAAGTCGACGCGGCCCTCGAGCCGTCCGTTCCGGACGCGGACCTGCGCCGGCTCTACAAGACCATGCTCGCCACCCGCATCTTCGACGACCGCCTGCTCGCCCTCCAGCGCCAGGGCCGCATCGGAACCTACGGCCCGAGCAAGGGGCAGGAAGCGGCGTCGCTGGGCGTGGCCTATTGCCTGCGAAAGGACGACTGGCTCGTGCCCTCCTTCCGCGAGACGGCGGCCATGCTGTGGCGCGGCTGGCCGATGGAGAAGATCATCCTCTGGTGGGGTGGGCACGAGGACGGCGCCAGCCCGCCCGAAGGTGTCAACGACCTGCCCATCTGCGTCCCGGTCGCGTCGCAGTGCCAGCACACCACCGGCCTGGCCTGGGGCGCGAAGCTCCGCAAGGACGGCAGCGTGTGCGCCGGCTTCCTCGGCGACGGGGCCACCTCCGAGGGCGATTTCCACGAGGCGATCAACTTCGCGGCCGTGTATCGCGTCCCCGCCATCTTCATCATTCAGAACAACCAATGGGCGATTTCGATCCCCCGCAGGAACCAGACTGCGTCCCCCACGCTGGCGCAGAAGGCGTTGGCGTACGGCATCGACGGGTTCCAGGTCGACGGCAACGACATCCTGGCCATGATCGTCGCAGTCAGCGAAGCCGCGCAGAAGGCCCGCAATGGGCTTGGACCTACGCTCATCGAAGCGGTCACCTACCGCCTCAGCATGCACACCACCGCCGACGACCCCAAGAAATACCGCCGCGACGACGAGGTCAAGCCCTGGGAAGCCAAGGACCCGCTTGTCCGCTTCCGAACCTACCTGGAACGCAAGAACCTGCTCAACGACACCATCCAGGCCGAGATCGAGAAGCAGATTCACGAGGAGGTCAGCGCGGGGATCGCGCGCTACGAGACCTACCAGGTCGACCCCTACGGGATGTTCAAGCACATGTACGCCGAGATGACGCCCGACCTGCGGCGGCAGATGGAGGAGCTTCGGACACACCTGGAGAACGGCGCCGTCCCGCAGCGCGGCGAGACCGACGCGGTGAGCCGGGTGCTTTGAGAACCGCCGCAACGCAACCCCCGCAGCGAGAGGACTCATGGCAGAGCTGACGATGGTGAAGGCGCTGAATCTCGCCCTCAGCGAGGCGATGCGCGAAGACCCCAACGTGCTCGTGATGGGACAGGACGTCGGACAGGACGAAGGCGTCTTCCGCGTCACGGAAGGGCTGCTGCGCGACTTCGGCCCCGACCGCTGCATCGACACCCCGCTCGCCGAGGCCGCCATCGTCGGCACCGCCATCGGCCTGTGCTTCAAGGGCTTTCGCCCCGTCTGCGAGATGCAGTTCGACGGCTTCTCCTACCAGGCTCTCCACCAGGTCGAAGGGCATGTGCGCCGCTTCCGCAACCGCACGCGCGGCCGGCTGACGTGCCCGCTGGTCGTGCGGATGCCCTACGGTGGCGGGATCCGAGCCATCGAGCACCACAGCGAGGCGCCCGAGGCGACCTACGCCCACCTGGTGGGCCTGCACGTGGTCATTCCCTCCAGCCCCCGGACGGCCCGTGCCCTCCTGCGCGAGTCGATCGCCAGCCCCGACCCCGTCATCTTCTTCGAGCCCAAGGCGATCTATCGCGCGTTCCGCGAGGATGTTCCCGACACGCCCGAAAACCTGCCCATCGGAAAGGGCCGCATTCTGCGCGAGGGCCGGCACGTCTCGATCGTCACCTACGGCGCCGCCGTCCGCGCCGCGCTGGACGCGGCCGAAGAGCTCTTCGACGAGTACGACGTCGATGCCGAGGTGATCGACCTGCTCAGCGTCGCCCCGCTCGACAACGCGCTGATTCAGGAATCGGTGCGGCGGACCGGCCGCGTCGTCGTCGTTCACGAGGCGCCGCGCCACTGCGGTCTCGGCGCCGAAATCGTCGCGCGGATCGTCGAGGACAGCCTGCTGTTCCTCGAGGCGCCGGTCAAGCGCGTCACAGGCTTCGACACCATCATCCCGTTCTTCGCCAACGAACGGAATTTCCTGCCGGACGCGGGCCGCGTGGTCCGTGCCGCGCTCGAAACGGTCAGGTTCTAGAACCCTTGCGGCCCCGGTTCTCCGGCGGTGGGCGCGCACCGCCGGTCTGGCGCGGCCCGGGCTCGCGATTCTGCAGGCAACCGCGCCTTGAAAGAAAGCACATGTTCGAATTCAAGCTTCCGGACCTGGGCGAGGGCATTCACGAAGGACAGGTCGTCGGCCTGCTTGTCAAGGAGGGCGACCAAGTGGCCGAGTTTCAACCGATCCTGGAAGTCGAGACCGACAAGGCCGCCGTCGCAATCCCGTCCCCGAAGGCCGGGCGCATCGCCAGGTTCCATGCCGCACCGGGCCAGACCGTCAAGGTCGGTCAGGTGCTCGTGACGATCGACGTCGCGGGCGCCGCGGATGCGGCCGCCCCCACCGCTCCGTCGCGCCCCGCCGCGGCGGCGGCCCCCGAGCCCGCCCGGCAGGCACCGGCCGCCGCCGGTATGCCGGTCGCAGAGGTCCGGAGCAGCGCGCCGCCGGTGACCGCGGTTGCGGCTCGACCCGCGGCCGCCGCGACCGCGCGCGCCGCCGAGCCGGTGCACGAGGGTCCGGTCCCCGCGGCACCCGCCGTCCGCAAGCTGGCGCGCGAAATGGACGTGGACCTTCGGTTCGTGACGGGCAGCGGCCCGGGCGGTCGCGTCCTGAAGGAAGACGTCGAGCGCTTCGCGCTGGGTCATCGCGGGGACGCCGGCGCCGGTCTCGCCGAACCCCCCGCTGCGGCGCCCCCGGCCGGCGTCGCCCTGCCCGGCGCCGACCTCCCGGACTTCTCGCAATGGGGACCGATCCGCCGCGTGCCTGCTACGCAGATCCGCAAGACGATCGCGCGGCAGATGACCCGCGCCTGGCTTAACGTGCCGCGCGTGACGCACATGGATACGGCCGACATCACCGAGCTCGAGGCCAACCGTCGCCGATTCAACACCGGGCTCAAGCCCGACCAGCCCAAGCTCACCGTCACCGCCATCGTGCTGAAGGCCGTCGCCGCGGCGCTGCGCGAGTTTCCCCAGTTCAATTGCAGCCTGGACGCGGCCGCCGGCGAGATCATCTTCAAGGACTACATCCACGTCGGCGTGGCCGTCGACACGTCCCGGGGGCTGGTCGTCCCCGTCATCCGCGACGTCGACAAGAAGTCCCTGCCGCAGTTGGCCGCCGCGCTGAACGACCTGGCCGCGCGCGTGCGCGAGTCGAAATTCGACATCGCCGAGCTGCGCGGCGCGACCTTCACGGTGACCAACGTCGGCGCCCTGGGCGGCAGCGGCTCGACCCCGATGGTCAACTTCCCCGAAGTCGCGATCCTGGCGTTGTCCCGTGCCGCGTTGCAGCCGGCCGTCCGCGATGGGCAGATCGTCCCGCGGCTGCTCATGCCGATGTCGCTCTCGTTCGATCATCGCGTCGTCGACGGCGCCGATGCGGCCCGCTTCACGCGCGACATCGTGGAGTCGCTCGAGAATCCGCTGCGAATGATCAGCATGTAGCGCGCCGCGCCCCCAACCTCGGCCCCACGCGCCCCCCCCAGAAAGCGCACCCGTTCCGCGCCCCGGCCGCCCACCCTTTCAACCGCGATTTCCCGCTATTGCATCGCACCCGCGCGAAGGTAAAGTGCGCGCACCGTGGTTGTCAGGCGCGCAACGAGCGGGCTCTGCCGGAGGCCCGGCGGGCCGCAAAAATTCCGTGCCTGCGGGGTTGACGCGTATTTGGGCGAACATAACCTACGCCGCTTATCTCGTGCACGTAGGGTCAGGAGAACGGCTCATGGCGCTGTCGCGAATGGACGCAGGCGGCATTTGGGAAGTGAGTGGGAAGAAGCCTGGAACGGTCGCCGATGCGCGGATATCGGGCCCGGTTCCATCGCGGTTCCTCGAAGTCTGCTGCGTGAAGGCCGAAGACGAAGACGCGGACGACTTCGAGTTCGAGGATGACGAGGACGACGACTTCGACGACGAGGAATTCGACGACGAGCCCGGCGAAGAGGACGACCTCGACGGATTCGACGACGACGACGACGGCGAATCGGACGCCGACGACGAGGACGACGAGTAGGTCCCGCCCCGGCTGCCGCGGCGCGCCCCCCGTGAGACACGGAGCCTCGCGCCCGTAGCACCCCCGCGCGGTTCGCGTTTCCGCACTCTCCATCCGCCCGCAGGAGGGAACGACGTGCTTCAGCGCGTCCATCATTCCCCGAATCCGCGGCGCCTGAACTCGTGCCTTCGTTCGTGGGGGAGGCGAACTCCGGCCACGTTCCTCATCACGCTGCTGGCCCTGCCCGCCGTCGGCGGCTGCCATGCGCTGCTGACCCAGGCCGACCGCGACGTCGCCCGCGCCGTCGCCCGAAAACAGCACGCCGCGTTTGGCCAGACCGTGCCGCTGCGCCTGGAACCGGCGTCTCGCGCCGCGCTTCCCGACGAAGCGCTCCGCTCGGCCCCCGGCTCGCGCGAAGACGCCCCGCCGCCCGGCTTCGGCGCGCCGGCCTCGCGCCCCGCCGGCGCGGTTCCGTCCGCCCCCTCCACCACCCAGACCGCGTCCGCCTCGTCTCAGGCCGGTGTGCCCTGGCTCACTCTTCCCTACGCGCTCGAGTTCGCCCAGCGGAACCGCCGCGAATACCAGTCGGAAAAGGAAGACCTCTACATCGCGGCCCTGGACCTCACGCTGGAGCGCCACCTCTGGACCCCGATCTTCTCCGCCGACCTCCGCACGGTCTACGGCAACTACGGCGAGGCGCAGAACTTCGATCAGGCCATGCGCTTCGTGGCCGACCTGGGCGTGACGCAGCGCCTTCCGTACGGGGGCGAGTTCTCCGCCCGCATGCTCAGCGCGCTGGTGCGCGACGTGAAAAAGTCCATCACCGCCGAGGAAGGCGGTCAGACGACGCTCGGGCTGGAGATCCCCTTTCTGCGCAACGCGGGCCACATCGCCCGCGAGGAGCTGCTTCAGCTCGAACGCGGCCTCACCTACGCCGTCCGCGTCTTCGAGCGCTTCCGCCGGCGACAGCTCGTCGAAGTGTCGTCCGCGTACTTCGCGCTGCTGAGCGCCAAGCAGCGCGTCACCGACTCAGGCGAAAGCGTCGAACGCCTGCGCGCCGATTACGACCGCGCCCGCTCGCTCGAAGCCATGCAGCTCGGCACCAACGTCGAGACGCAGCGCGCCGAGACCACCATGCTCGGCGCCGAGGACCGCCTCGAACGCGAGCGCGAGCGCTTCCGCGCTCAGACCGACCAGTTCAAGCTCCTCATCGGAATGTCCATCGACATCCCCATCGGGCTCGACAACCTCCAGAGCATCGACGAGATCGAGCGCGAGATCCAGGCCGGCCGAATGCCGCTCCTAGCCCGCCCCGACGGCGCCGACGATGAGCTGCTGGCCCAGCAGATCGCGCTGGCGCGCCGCCTCGACCTCAAGAACCTGCGCGACCAGATCGACGACGCCCGCCGGGGCGCACACAACGCCGAGAACCAGCTCTTGCCCGACCTCAACCTCAACACCACCGTCAGCTTCGACACCGACCCGCTGCACTATCGCGTCACCGATTACGAATTCAACCGCGCGTTCTGGCGCAGCGAGCTGGTCCTTTCCCTGCCGGTCGACCGCTTCCGCGAGCGCAACGCCTACCGCCGTTCCCTCCTCGACGTCCGCCGCGCCCAGCGCATCGCGGTCGCGGCCCAGGAGTCGGTCCGCGCCGAGGTCCGCGCCGCCGTCAACCAGATCCGCCTCGCCGACAAGACCGTCCTCATCAACCGCCGCGCGGTCGAGGTCGCCGACAACCGCCGTGAGTTGACGCAGCTCCTCTGGGAGGACGGGAAGATCGAGAACCGCGACAAGCTCGAAGCCGAGTCCGAGTGGACCGCCGCCCGCAACCAGCTCAACGACGCCAAGACCGCCCTGTGGGTGTCTGTGCTCGAGCTGCGCCTGGCGACCGAGACGCTCGCCGTCGCCGAGCCTGCCGACCTCCCAGCCGGCGCATCGCCCTGAGCCGCGACGTCCCACACCGAGCATTATCGGCTCCCGGGCCTCCGCCCCCCCTTTCCCCTTGATTCCGTTGGCCAGATTTCCGAGCCTTCCATTGCGGTTACGCCGCGCGCTTCCGCACCGCGCTCCGGAGCTGTAGGCTTGCGCTACGCAACGTCGCTGACCTTCGTCGCCCTGGCAATCGTCGCCGCTCGCGCCGACCTCATCGTCGAGAGCGGCGACGCCGGCGACACGCCCGCGACCGCGCAGACGACCGCGAGCATCGTCACCGCCATCGAAGGCGATCTTTCCAGCGCCGACGATGCCGACATGTACGCCGTCTACGTCGACGATCCTCTCAGCTTCTCGGCAACCACGGACGGACTGATCGGAGGCGTCTGGGATACCCAGTTGTTCCTCTTCGACAGCCAGGGCTACGGCGTCAGCGCCAACGACGATATCGCCAACGGCACCGGCCCCTACAATCCTCGCTCGCTTCTCGCCGCCGGCGGCGACTTCCACCCCCCCACCGCCGGGCTCTACTACCTCGCCATCTCCGGCTGGGACCGCGACCCCCACAGCCTTGCCGGCCCCATCTTTCTCGACGATTCCATCTTCGTCGGGACCGTCGGACCGACCCATGTCGGTGGCGGCCAGCCGATCATCGGCTGGGACGGCGACGGGGACCGCAACGGCGGCACGGGCGCGTATCGCATTCGCCTCACGGGTTCTCAGCTCGCCAGCATTCCCGAGTCCGGAACGCTCGCCCTGCTTCTTGCAGGCTTCCTCGTCTGGACGCTCCGCAGAGCCGCCTTCGCCGCGCGCGGCTGACCGCGGCACGCCGGCCCCCCTCCCGCGCGCCCCCCGGATCGTCCAACGCCCTCGTCGCTCGCCCCGACTCTCCGTGACTCGAATCAGAACCCGGATTAAGATCACGCCCTGTTCGTACGTTTTGGGGTGTTCAGGCACGCGCCGGGCCGTCTGCGCGCCGCCACTAACCCCCCGAAGGAGTCCCCATGGGCCGGCTCTACAACGACATCACCGAGACGATTGGAAACACCCCCCTGGTGCGCATCAACCGCATCATCAGCGGCGGAGCAACCGTCTACGCCAAGCTCGAGTTCTTCAACCCGCTCTCCAGCGTCAAGGACCGCATCGGCGTCAGCATGATCGACGACGCCCTGGCCCACGGACTCATCAAGCACGACACCACCATCATCGAGCCGACCTCCGGTAACACCGGAATCGCCCTGGCGTTCGTCTGCGCCGCCAAGGGCCTCAAGCTCACGCTCGTCATGCCCGAAAGTATGAGCCTCGAACGCCGCGCCGTGCTTCGCCTGCTCGGCGCCAACCTCGTCCTCACCCCCCCGGCCGAAGGCATGCGCGGCGCCGTGCGCCGCGCCGAAGAGCTCGCCGCCGCCACCCCCGGCTCCTTCGTCCCGCAGCAGTTCCGCAACCCCGCCAACGTCGAAATCCACCGTCGCACGACCGCCGAGGAAATCTGGAACGACACCGATGGAAAGGCCGACATCCTGGTCTGCGGCATCGGTACCGGCGGGACCATCAGCGGCGTCGGGGAGGTCATCAAGAAGCGCAAGCCGTCCTTCCGCTGCGTCGCCGTCGAGCCGGCCGAGTCGCCCGTCATATCGCAGACCCGCGCCGGCGCCCCGCTTCAGCCCGGCCCGCACAAGATCCAGGGCATCGGCGCCGGCTTCATCCCCGACATCCTCAACCTCGACGTGATCGACGAGGTCGTCACGGTCAACAGCGAGACTTCGTTCGTCTGGGCCCGCCGCTGCGCCAAGGAGGAGGGCATCCTCGTGGGCATCAGCTCCGGGGCGGCCCTCGCCGCCGCCGCCCAGGTCGCCGCCCGGCCCGAAAACCGCGACAAGCTGATCGTGGTCATCATCCCCTCGTTCGGTGAGCGATATCTCTCGACGCCGCTCTTCGAGCAAAGCTGACCGGACGGCGCCGGGTCCCGCTTCGGCGGCGACGCGCATTGCCGCGGCTCGAAGCGTGGTCGGCGTTTCACGTCCGATAATGTCTGCACCTCGGGACCATCCCGACCGGCCGGCGCAACGGTGTTTCACGTGAAACAGATTTGCGATGGTTCGTACATACTCTACAGTCACTAGCCGCAGCCCCCGGCCGCACCTCGCGCCGCGCCCCTGCCGTTCATCGCCGCCCGACATTCCGCTCCGCGCACCTTTCCGCCCTCCCTGTTTTTCTCCAGAATTCCGTCATGGACCCGTCCCCGGACGCGACCCAACCCGTGGCCCGCGACCATCGCGCCCTCCCCGCCGTCGATTCCTCCGGCCTGACCGCCCGGCGCCGCTACACGCTGCTGGGTCTGGTCCTGTTCGTCGCGCCGCTCGTCGCCGGGTCCCAGTGGCTCAGCGCCACCTTCCTTCAGGGCGACGAGCAGATTTTCATCGCCCAGAACCCGGACGTGACCGGCGCCGGCCGGCCCGAGCCGCTGGCGCAGCGGCTGCTCGGCATCTTCACCCGCGTCCACCAGGACCTGTATCAACCGCTGCCCATCTTCACCTATGCGCTCGAATGGGCGCTGGCCGCTGACCCGGCCGCTTCCATCCGCCGAACCGACCTCGTGCTGCACGCCATCAACGGTTTGCTGCTCTGGTGGGTTCTCGTCGACCTGCTGCGGCGGTTGCGCGGCGACCCGCCCGCCGGCGGGCGTGGCGCTGACCTCTCCGTCGCCACGCTGGCGTGGGTGTTCGCGCTGCTCTGGGCGCTG
This sequence comes from uncultured Planctomycetales bacterium, assembly GCA_964401365.1. GTDB lineage: Bacteria > Planctomycetota > Phycisphaerae > UBA1845 > Fen-1342 > CAYNYG01. Next base: position 84,451 of record CAYNYG010000003.1, read on the forward strand.
CACCCGATCAACGTCGGCGTCTACGCGGCGGACATGGGCCGCACGCACCTCCTGGCGGCCACATTCACGCTGGTAGCGCTGTGGTGCTACCCGCGGGCCGGGCTGGCCGACGCCGGTGGACGGTACTGCTTCGTCGCGCTGGCCGTGTGCCTCGTGGCGGCAATGCTGAGCAAGGCCATTCCGGGCCTGCTGCTGGTCGCGCTGGGAATCGAGCTGGCGGGCGGCGGACTGCGCCGGGCGCTGGCAAGCCCGCGTCTCTACGTCACGGCCGCCATCTGCGCGTTTTTCGCCTGGCTCACGCTGCGAACCAGCGAGCGCTGGGGCATGATGGCCGACGCGGACATCCGGCTTTTCGGCGACCCGGTGAGCCGCAGCCTGCTCGCGACGTGGATTTACGCCCGCAACACGCTGATTCCGGCCTGGTTGGCGCCCTGGTACCCGCCCGACCCCGGGACGGCGTACTCCGACCCGCGCGTCTGGGGCGGGGCGCTGGTCGCGCTGGCGACGCTGGCGATTGCGGCCCGCGCCGCGCGCCAGCCGATCGGCCGGCCGATCGCCCTGGGCGTGCTGTGGATCTGGGGACTGCTGCTGCCGGTCATCGGGCTGGTCGGGGCGCGCACCTTCGCCGCCCAGGATCGCTACCTCTACCAGCCGCTGATGGGGGTGATGCTGGCCCTGTGCGCGGCCGTCGCGAACGCGTGCGCCCGCCTCGACCGGCCGCGCGCCGCCGGATGGATGCGGTTCGCGTATGGAGGGGGCGCGGCGGTGGCGGTCGCGTTCGCGCTGCTCGACATGCCGCTGGCGGCCGTTTCGCGCAGCATGATTCAGCGCGCCACGCAGACCGCGGCGCTGTTTCCGGACGACCCGCGCGCGGCGCTGTTCCTGGCCGTTTCGTATGACTACTCGGCCCAGCACGACGCGCCGGAGCGTCGTTTCGCGCGGGCCGGCGCGTTGATCGACTTCGGCGAGAACACGCGCGCGGCGCTGCGCCGCGCGGCGGAGCTGGCGCGGGGCGGTGCGCGCTACTTCGCGACGCCGGCCGACCGCGCATCGTTCCATCTGCGCACGTCGCTGATGATGCAGCGGGTGGGAGACGTGGAAGGCGCGCTGGACCAGGCGCTGGCGGCCCAGGCCGCCGAGCCGGACACCGTGCTGGGCCTGCTGCGGCTGGCGCAGGCGCTGTGGTCCGCGGGCCGGGCCGATGAATCGCGCCGCGCCTACGATCGGTTGCTGGCGACGATCCCCGCGGATGCTCCCAACCGTGCGGCGTGCCTGACGGAGTACGGCTCGCTGCTGCTCAATGCGGTGCGCGAGCCGGGCGAGGCGCGTCGCGTGCTGGCGCTGGCGTTGGCGCCGCTGGTTGCGGTCGACGCCTCCGATCCGTCCGCGGTGGCGCGCGGCCTGGCGCAGCGGCTGGACCAGGCCGGCCACGAGAGCGACCCGTTCCTGCGGACGTTCGGCAGCGATACGGCCTACAAGCTTGGGGCGATCGGACTGGCGCGGGCGGAAGTGCGCGCCGGTCTGGGCGAAGCCGGCTTCGCCCTCATTCGTGCGCTGCGGCGTGTCTCCCCGGAGGATCCGGACGTGCTGCTGGTCGAGGGGGAGTATCACCTCCGCAGCCACCATTGGAGCGAAGCGCGCGACGCGTACGTGGCGATCCTGGCGCGGGACCCGATCCGCTATGAGGCGCTCATCGGACTGCACGAGACCAGCGCGCAGACCGGCGCCTGGCCCGAGGCGGCGGACGCGTGGCGGCGGGCGACGGTGGCGGCCGGACAGGACTCGCCGCTTCAGCGCCCCTTCAGCTCTTTTTTCGTGTGGAGCGTCGCGTGCGGGGGCCACCGCAACGCGGCGGAATTCGCGGACGAGCTCCTGGCGATCGACCCGAACAACCCGCTGGCGTGCCTGGCAAGGGCGGTGTGCGAGGCACGCGGCGGCCGCGTCGAAGCGGCGCTGGGCTGGGCCGGCCGCGCCACGCTGGGCCGGGAAATACCGCAGGCGCGGGCGCTGGAGCGTGCGGCGTCGACCCTGGCGCTGCTTCGAGCGCGGGGCGAGCTTCCGGCGGAGGCGGCGATCGTGGAGGCTCGGGTGCGGGCGCTGTCGGGGCAGGTCGAGCTGGCGCACGACGTGCTGCGTGCATTTGTAGCGGAGCAGCCGGAGTCGGCGTGGCGGGGGCAGGCCGAGCTGCTGCTCAGGGCGACCAGCCAGCCGGCGACGGGTCCGACGGCGACGCGCGGTGGGCCGTCCGAATAACGTCGTTTGAACCTGGGCCGTTGGGCGATAGGATTGCTTTAACCGGACGGACCAGTCCGTCACAGAAAGGCGCCGCTACGTGGACCAGACGGTATCAAAGCCCGTGTCGCGGCGGGGCCGACCGGTACGACCGGACCTCGCCGCGGCGCGGCGCGAGCAGATTCTGGCCGCGGCGACGACCCATTTCGCCCGGCGTGGGTATCAGGGTACGGACCTCCAGGAGCTGGCCGACGAGCTGGGGGTCGGGAAAGGCACGCTGTACCGCCATTTCGGGAGCAAGGAGGGGCTGTTTCTCGCCGCGGCGGACCGGGCAATCGGGGGGCTGTTCGCGTACGTCGCGGAGGCGTCCGCCGCGGTGTCCGACGGCCTGGAGCGCATCGCGCGGGCCATTCGCGCGTACCTGGCGTATTTCGACGCGCATCCGGAGGCGGTCGAACTGCTGATCCTGGAGCGGGCCGTGTTTCGCGATCGAAAGACGCCCACCTATTTCGAGTATCGCGAACGGGCCGTGGGTGAATGGCACCGGCTTCATGAGCAGCTCATGGCGCAGGGGCGCGTGCGGACGATGTCGCCGGAAAAGATCACCGACGTATTCAGCGGCACGCTGTACGGAACGATGTTCGTCAACTTCTTCGCGGGGCGGCGAAAGCCGCTGGACACGCAGGCCGACCAGATCATCGACATCGTGTTTCGCGGGATCCTGACGGACGAGGAGCGGGCGCGGCTCACGGGCGGGGGTGCGGACGCATGAGACTCACGGCGGGAAAGTCCGCGCCGGTGCGGCGCGCGGCGCTGCTGAGCGCCGCGGCGGGCGCGGCGTGGCTGGGCGCGGGCTGCGGCGCGGAAGGCGGCGCGGCATCCGCGGCGGAGGGAAGGGTGCAGCCGCCGGTCGCGGTGACGCTGGCGACGGTCGCGCGGGAGGACTTTCCGCTGACGGTGTCGGCCATCGGCTGGGTGGAAGCGTTTGCCACGGTGACCGTCAAGCCGCAGGTATCGGGGCAGTTGCAGGGGCTGCACTTTTCGGAGGGAGAGGAGGTGCGTGCGGGGCAGTTGCTGATCACGATCGACGCGCGACCGTTCGAGTCGGCGCTGCACCTGGCCGAGGCCACGCGTGCGCGCGACGCGGCGCTGGCCGAGAACGCGGAGCAGGAGGCGGTGCGGGTGCAGGGGCTGTTCGCGCAGGGGCAGGCGTCGGAGCGAGAACGGGACGACGCGCGGTTCGTGGCGGACTCCAAGGCGGCGCAAGTGCGGGCGGACGAGGCCGAGATGGCGCGGGCCGGGCTGGACGTGGAGTACTGCACGATCCGCGCGCCGCTCGACGGCCGGGCGGGCAGCTACCTGGTGAACCGGGGCAACGTGGTGAAGGCGAACGAGACGGAGCTGGTGGTGATCAACCAGCTCGCGCCGATCTACGTGACCTTTTCGGTGCCGGAGCGATACCTGTCGGAAATCCGCGCGGCGTCGGCGTCCGAGCCGCTGCGGGTGGAGGTGAGCTCGGATGACGCGGACGCGGCGGTGGAGACGGGAACGCTCACGTTCATCGACAACCAGGTGGACAAGTCGACGGGCATGGTGCGCCTGAAGGCTACCACGCCCAACGCGGAGCGGCGGCTATGGCCGGGGCGGTTCGCGCGGGTAACGCTGGTGACGCGGACGTTGCGAGAGGCGGCGGTGGCGCCGGCGTCGGCGGTTCAGCCTGGCCAGGGGGGCACGTTTGTGTACGTCGTGAACGCGGACAAGACGGTTTCGCGGGTGGACGTGACCGCCGGGCCGACGGTGGAGGGCAAGACCGTGATCGAGCGGGGCCTGACCGGGGGAGAGACGGTGGTGACCGACGGCCACCTGCGGCTCGTGCCGGGAATGAGGATCGAAGCGAAGCAGCCCCCAGCGACCGGACCGGCGCGTGCCGCCGGTCCGATGAAACGGCGGTTCGTCTCATGCACGCGGGAGAAAGACCAACGCACGCATGTTTAACAGCAAATCGGCGAGTTATGCGGTGATGGCGGCGACGGAAGTCGCCCGGGCGCGCGCGAACGGCAACAAGGCGATGCACGCGGAGACGATCGCGAGCACGTTCGGGCTGCCGGCGGCGTACGCGGCGAAGATCCTGACGCAACTGGCGCGGGCAGGGTTGCTGGAATCGGCCCGGGGCCCGCAGGGCGGGTACTGCCTGGCGCGCGCCCCGGACGCGATCACGCTGCTGGAGCTGGTGGAGGCGGTCGGTGCGGTTCACCCGATCGAAGTAGCGGAAACGGCCCCGGACCGGCTGCGGGAGCTCATCCGGGAGGCGCTGGGCCGCGCCCGGGACGAGGCGCGGGAGCGACTGCGCACGGTGACGCTGTCCGATCTGCTGGCCGGCACTTCGGAGGCGCGCGGGTCTGGTCCGGACGTGCCCGGAGACGGTGCCGCGCCGTGACGGCGCTGGGGAGCGGCGGAGACGAAACCGGGACATGACGGACGTATTCATTCATCGCCCGATCATGACCAGCCTGCTGACGGCGGCGGTGGCGATCTTCGGGGCGCTGGCGTACCGGAACCTGCCGGTCAGCGACCTGCCCAACGTCGATTTTCCGACGGTGCAGGTGAGCGCCAGTCTGCCGGGCGCGAGTCCGGAGACGATGGCGACGTCGGTGGCGACGCCGCTGGAGCGGGAGTTTTCGACGATCGCGGGGGTGGACTCGATGACGTCGTCGAACATCCTCGGGGCGACGCAGATCACGCTTCAGTTTGCGCTGTCGCGCGACATCGACGCGGCGGCGCAGGACGTGCAGGCGGCGATCGCGCGAGCGCTGGGGCGGCTACCGCGAGACATGCCGACGCCCCCGAGCTACCGGAAGGTGAACCCGGCGGACCAGCCGATCCTGTACCTGGCGCTGACGTCGGCGACGCTGCCGATGTACGCGGTGAACGACTACGCCGACACGATGCTGGCGCAGCGGATCTCGACGCTGGAGGGGGTGGCGCAGGTCGTGGTGAACGGCGCGCAGAAGTACGCGGTGCGGGTGCAGGTGAACCCGGACGCGCTGGCGGCGCGGGGCATCGGGATCGACGAGGTGGCGGCGGCGGTCAGCGCGGCCAACACGAACCTGCCGCTGGGCCTGCTGGACGGCTCCCAGGCGGCGTTCACGGTGGAGAGCAACGGTCAGCTCGGGAGCGCCGCGGACTACCGCGACGTGATCGTGACGTACCGCAACGGGAACGCGGTGCGGGTGCACGAGCTCGGGGAAGTGGTGGACAGCGTCGAGAACGACAAGGTGGCGGCCTGGTTCAACGACACGCGGGCGGTGGTGCTGCTGATCCAGAAGCAGCCGGGGGTGAACACGGTCGAGGTGGTGGACCGGGTGAAGGCGCTGCTGCCGAAGGTCCGCGAGCAGTTGCCGGCCAGCCTGTCGATCGCGGTGCTGTTCGACCGGTCGGAGTCGATCCGCGACGCGGTCCACGACGTGAAGTCGACGCTGGTGCTGACGCTGGGGCTGGTGGTGCTGGTGATTTTCCTGTTCCTGCGGAAGGTGTCGGCCACGGTGATCCCGGCGATCGCGATCCCGATGTCGCTGCTGGGCACGTTCGGGGTGATGCAGGCGCTGGGCTACAGCCTGGACAACCTGTCGCTGATGGCGCTGACGCTGTCGGTGGGGTTCGTGGTGGACGACGCGATCGTCGTGCTGGAGAACGTGGTGCGGCACCGGGAGCGCGGGGCCGGGGCACTGGCGGCGGCGCTGGAGGGCTCGCGCGAGATCGTATTCACGGTGGTCTCGATGACCATCTCGCTGGCGGCGGTGTTCATCCCCTTCGTCTTCATGGGCGGAATCCTGGGCCGGCTGCTGAGCGAATTCGCGGTCACGATCGGTGCCGCGATCCTGATCTCCGGGGTGGTCTCGCTGACGCTCACGCCGATGATGTGCAGCCGCTTCATCGGGGCGGAGGCTTCGGGGCGGCGGCCCAGCCGGATGAACGCTGCGATCGAGCGGGCGTTCGAGGGCGTGCGGCGCGGGTACGAGGTGACGCTGCGTGGTGTGCTGGCGGCGCCGGGGCTGACGATGCTGGGGACGGCGGCGGTGCTGGTGGCGACATGGTATCTGTACCGCGTCGTCCCGAAGGGCTTCCTGCCATACGAGGACAACGGTCGGGTGCTGGCGCAGACGGAGGCAATCGAAGGGGTGTCGTTCGAGGCCATGGTCGCCAAGCAGCGGGCGCTGGCCGCCATCGTCGCCGCCGATCCGCGCGTCGATTCGTTCATGTCGAGCATCGGGCAGCGCGCCGGCAGCGCGTCGACGACCAACACGGGCACATTGTTCATTCGGCTGGTTCCGCGGGAGCGGCGCGCGCAATCGGCCGAGCAGATCATCCAGGACCTGCGTCCGCGGCTGGCGGTGGTGCCGGGGATCCGCGTGTTCATGCAGCAGATCCCGCCGATCAACGTCGGCGGCCGACTGGCCAAGAGCCAGTACCAATACACGTTGACGGGGCTCGACACGGACGAGCTGTACGCGGCGGTGCCGCGGCTGGTGGAGCGGATGCGCTCGCTGTCGGGCTTTCAGGACGTGACCAGCGACATTCAGCTCTCGACGCCGCAACTGACGGTGGAGATCGACCGCGACAAATGCGCGGTGCTGGGGATCAGCGCGGAGCAGATCGAGCTGGCGCTGGGGAGCGCGTACGGGGCGAAGCAGATATCGACCATCTACGGCTCGAACAACCAGTACCAGGTGATCCTCCAGGTTCTGCCGCAATATCAGAGGGACGCGTCCGCCCCGCCGCTGCTACACGTCCGCTCGACGAGCACCGGGCGGCTGGTGCCGCTCGACGCGGTGGCGCGGGTGCGACGCACGGTGGGGCCGCTGTCGGTGAATCACGTGGGACAGCTCCCGGCGGTGACGGTGTCGTTCAACCTGGCGCCGGGCGTGGCGCTGGGGACGGCGGTGGAGTCGGTGCAGGGGCTGGCGCGCGAGGTGCTGCCTGCCAGCGTGAGCGGCGCGTTTCAGGGCACGGCGCAGGCGTTCCAGTCGTCGCAGCAGGGGCTGCTGTGGCTGCTGGTTCTGGCGGTGGTGGTGATCTACCTCGTGCTGGGCATGTTGTACGAGAGCTACCTGCACCCGATCACGATCCTGTCGGCGGTGCCGCTGGCGGGGCTGGGAGCGCTGGCGACGCTGCTGTGGTTCAACGTCGACCTGAATCTGTACGCATTCGTCGGCGTGATCATGCTGGTGGGGCTGGTCAAGAAGAACGGGATCATGATGATCGACTTCGCACTGGTCGCGCAGCGTGAAGAACAGCTCGCGCCGCGCGACGCGATCCTGAAGGCGTGCCTGGTGCGCTTCCGACCGATCATGATGACGACGCTGGCGGCGCTGATGGGGACGCTGCCGATCGCGCTGGGCTACGGTGCGGGTGCGGAATCGCGGCAGCCGCTGGGGCTGGCGGTGGTGGGCGGACTGGTGTTCTCGCAGTCCCTGACGCTTTACGTGACGCCGGTGTTCTACCTGTACATGGAACGGTTCGGCGGATTGCTGCGGCGCGGCGCCCGGCGGACGGAAGCGGCACGGGCGGCCGGGACCGACGGACCGGCGGTTGCGGCGTCGGTGGCGCATTCGCGGTAGGGCGTGGCGGCGGCGAGTCTCAGTGTGCGTGGTCGGGGGCGGGTCGCGGGTTGAACACGGACGCGAACTCAGGCAGCGTCGGGCTCATGGCGGCGCGGACCGCGTCGGCGCGGTAGAGCCCGGACTGGCCCGTCAGCTCCATGAAGAACTGCCCGTCGCGCTTGACGCCCGCGAGGGGGGCGATGGCGCGATGGAAGGGCTGCACCAACCCGCCAGCGTTCACGAAGCTGCCCTGCCGCTCGACCCAGGCGCAGCCGGGAATGACCGCGGCCGCATGCCGGCCGGCCTGGGACGGGAACAGGTCGTGCAGCAGCAGGGTCTCGACCTTCGCCAGGGCCTTTTCGGCCGCGTCGGAAAGCCAGGCGTCGGGGTAGCCGGCGGTGACGAACGCAAAGCGAAAGGCCCCTTCCGCGGCACGGGCCAGAAAGTCGGGGAACGTCAGCGTCGCGCCGCCGAACGACTCGATGACGCGCTCGACGCCGCGACGGTTGGGGCACTTCTCGGCCAGGATCGTGAAGCCGGACTTGAAGGTCTCGTCCTGTCCGACGCGAGGAACGTGCCCGACGACCAGAATCGCGGACGGCGCGACGGAGCGGGCGAACGTGGCCAGGAGCCAGGCTTCCTCGCAGGCCAACATGGGGCTGAGGACGAAGGCGGCGGCGCTGCCGTGCCCGGGGACGGATTCCAGTCGTTGCCGGATCCAGCGTGGCAGCTCCTCCCAGGCGGCGGGCACCAGCTCGCCGGATCGGCGGATCATGGGCGAGGTGAGCCGGTCGGGGCGGTGGACGTATTTCCATCCGAAGCGGCCTTCGTCGCACATCCACCACTGGTTGACCTGCTCGTTGAAGCGCGGCTTGAGGCGGTGGACGCGGTCCTCGTTCTGATCGACGCGGATCGTGCAGCCGGCGGCGCAGCCCGGACAGACCGAGTCGGCCGATTTGAGGAACCAGACGCGTTGCTGAAACAGGAAGTCCTTGTCGAGCAGGCATCCCACGGGGCACAGGTCAACCACGTTGCCCTGAAGGCGGTTGTCCAGCGGGCGACCTGGGAAGACGTCGATCTCGGAGCGGCTGCCGCGGTTGACGACGGTCAGCTCGCTGGTGCCGGCGACTTCCTGTGTGAAACGCACGCAGCGAGTACACAGGACGCAGCGATCCTGGTAGAGCAGTGTGCGCGGACCGATGTCCTTCTTGGGGTTCTTGTACTTCTCCTCGACCATGCGGCTGGTGGCGTGTCCGAAGCGCTCGCTGTAGTCCTGAAGGCTGCATTCGCCGGCCTTGTCGCAGACGGGGCAATCGAGGGGATGATTGAGGAGGAAGTACTCCATGCAGTGGGCCTGGTTGTCGCGCACCTTGGGAGAATCGAAGCGGACCTCCATGCCGTCCTTGACGGGGGTCTGGCAGGATGGAAAGAGCCGCGGCGCCCACGACAGCTCGTTGGTGCGCGGGTCGGGCATCTTCATTTCCATGAGGCAGAGCCGGCAGCTTGCGACGACGGAGAGGCCGGGGTGGTAGCAGTAGTGCGGCACGTCCCAACCGGCCTCGAGAGCGGCCTGGAGGACCGGGATGCCGGGGCGACACTCGATCGGCGTATCGTCGACGGTGATTCTTGGCATGCGCGGTTCAGGTGGAGCCGTTCGTGGGCGATGCTGTGAAAGTTTTCACAATGTGGGGATAATAGCGAAAGGGGAATCAAAGTCCACGCTGCGCCATGTCTCCGGCTGGCACGTGAGGGTTTTGCCCTGCGCGGCTGGTCCCGGGCGGCGCGCGGGCCAGTTGGGAGCGCGCTAGAATCTATCGTTCGGGTGAATGGGCTTCGCGTCAATCGCTTGCGCTGGGATGATGGACCGAGGAACCAATCGCCAAATCGACGCGGGCGCTGTGCGCTCGCTGGTCGCCGAGGATGGCGGCGCCGGTCCGGGCCGCCTATCCGGCGCCGGCGTACGTTCGGGGATGGGGCGCGCCGGCGCGGCGCCCGGCGACTCCGGGCTGCTGTCGCTGCTCGTGAAGTCCTCCGATGACGCGGTGATCGGCTGCGCGCTGGACGGCACGGTGCGGGTGTGGAACCCGGCGGCGGAGCGGCTGCTCGGGTACGCGGCGTCGGAGATTGTGGGGCGGTCGATCGCACGCGTGATCCCACCGGATCGCGCCGACGAGATGACCCGGGTGATCGACCACCTTCGGCGTCGCGAGCGAGTGGGGCGATTCGAGAGTGTGCGGCTGCACAAGGACGGGGAAGCGGTGCCGGTGTCGATGACGGTATCGCCGATCCGCGACGCGTCTGGAGAGCTGGTCGGGACGTCGGTCGTGGCGCGCGACATTACGCGGCGAGAGTACGCCGAGCTGAGCGAGCGTGAGGAGCTGGCGCGGCTGCGCGCGGTGGTGGACACGGCGGTGGACGGGATTCTGACGCTGGACGAGCAGGGGCTGATCGAGAGCGTCAATGCGGCGGCGATGCGGATGTTCGGCCACCCAGCCGAGGAATTGCGGGGCCGCAGTGTGCGCGCGCTGATGCCCGGCGCGGCATGTGCGACGCGCAACGGGTCGGGCGTGGGCGACCTGCGGGGGCTGACCGGGGCCGGGCCGGCGATCCGGGGAGTGCGGCGCGACGGCACAGAGTTTCCCATCGAGCTGAGCGTGAGCGAGACACGGCTGTGGGACCGCACGATCTATACGGCGATCGTGCGAGACGTGACGGCGCGGCGGCAGGCGGAGCGCGCGGCTCGCGAAAGCGAAGCGCGTTACCGGCTGCTGACCGAGGCGGCGCCGCACATGGCGTGGACGCTGCACGCGGACGGAACGCTGGAATTCGTCAGTGGAACGTGGCTGGAACTGACCGGCCTGACGCGGGCGGACGTGCTGCGGGACGGCTGGCCCGCGCTGGTGCACGGCGAGGACCGGGCGCGCGTGACGGGGCAGGTTGCCGAACCGCTGCGGCAGGGGCAGGCGTTCGGAGTCGAGTTCCGCGCCCATCGAGCAGACGGCGTCGAGCGCTGGATGTCGCTGAGGAGCGTGCCGCTGCGCGACGAAGGGGGCGTGCTGCGCCTGTGGATCGGGACGGCGACGGACATCACGGATCGCAAGCGGGCCGAGGAGGCCCTGCGGGCCAGCGAAGACCGGCTGCGGGCGAAGGTGCAGCAGCGCACGGCCCAGCTCACCGCGGCCAACGCGCGTCTGGCGGCCGAGATCGAGCAGCGACGTCGAGCCGAGGCGCTGCTGGGCTTCGAGAGCCGGATCCTGGAGCTGATCGCGGTGGGAGCGCCGCTGGACGAGGTGTTCGGCGCGGTGGACGGGGCGCTGCGCGCGCTGATCGGGGACGTGCGTTGCGCGATTCGGCTGGCGCGGAACGGGCACTCGGCGGAGGGCGGCGGCCAATCGTCCGGAACCCGGGCGGCCGAACAGGGCGTGGTGTACGGGTCGATGGCGGGCACGGGCATCGCACCGGCGCTGGGGTGCGGGCGAGCGTGGGTGGAGGACGTGCGGGTCGAGGCGGCGGAGGCTGAGGAGCTGGAAGCATATCAGGCGGCCGGGGTGCGCTCGTACTGGTGCGAGCCGATCCGGTCAGCGGCGGGCGAAGCGTGGGGAGTGCTGGGGGTGTACTGCGATCGGCCGCGGCGCCCGGACGAGGTGGACCTGGAGGTCTCGGCGACGCTGGCGCGGCTAGGGGCGATCGCGATTGCGCGAGTCGCGGGCGAGGAGCGAGCGCGACAGCAGTCGGTGCAGCTTGCGCACGTGGCGCGGCTGGCGACGATGGGCGAGATGGCGTCGGGCATGGCGCACGAGCTGAACCAACCGCTGTGCGCGATCGTCAATTTCACGGAGGCGTGCGTCGAGCTGATGAACGCCGGGACGGCCGACGCCGACACGCTGCGAGGCGCGCTGGGGGACGTGTCGCGGCAGGCGCAGCGGGCCGGGGCGGTGCTGCGCCGGCTGCGGGACTTCGTGCGGCGACAGGAACCGCAGCGACAGCCGGTGGACCTGAACGCGCTGGTGCGGGAGGTAGCGGCGTTGACCGGGGCGGAGGCTAGGCACGCGGAGGCGACGATGAAGCTGCGGCTGGCGAAGCGTCTGCCGCGGGCGCTGGCGGACGCGATCCAGGTGCAGCAGGTCCTGGTGAACCTGGTGCGCAACAGCCTGGATGCGCTGGGAGAGGTGCCGCGGTCCCGGCGCGGGGTGACGATCCGCACGGCGCATCGCGCGGGGGAGGTGGAGGTGTCGGTGAGCGACACGGGTCGGGGGATCGCGCCCGAGCACCGGGAGCGGCTGTTCGAGCCGTTCTTCACGACCAAGCGCGAGGGGATGGGGATGGGGCTGTCGATCAGCCGATCGATCGTCGAGTTGCACGAAGGGCGCATCTGGGCGCCGCCGCGTCGACGCGGATGTACGGTTCGGTTCACGCTACCGATCGTTGTGAGGAGGCAAACATGACGAACGAATCGACGGTGTACGTGGTGGACGACGACCCGGCGGTGCTGAGGTCGCTGGACCTGCTGATCCGGTCGGTGGGGCTGGCGGTGGAGACGTACGCGGGCGGACAGGCGTTCCTGGACCGGCTCGACGCATCGCGCGGGGGCTGCGTGGTGCTGGACGTGCGGATGCCGGGCATGAGCGGACTGGAGCTCCAACGGCGGCTGAAGGAGGACGGGGTGGAGCTACCGGTGATCATCATCACCGGGCACGGGGATGTGCCGATCGCGGTGCGGACGATGAAGGAGGGCGCGGTGGAGTTCCTGGAGAAGCCGTTCAGCAAGCAGCTCCTGCTGGAGCACATCCGGGCGGCGCTGGAGCGTGACCGGCAGCGGCGTGCGGCGACGGCGCAGCGCGGCGCGGTGCAGGAGCGGCTGGCGCGGCTGAGCGAGCGTGAGCGGCAGGTGATGGAGCTGGTGGTCGCGGGCCGGGCCAGCAAGCAGATCGCGTTGGCGCTGGGGATCAGCAAGAAGACGGTGGACGTGCATCGTGCGCGGGTGATGAAGAAGCTGGAAGCCGACTCGCTGCCTGAGCTGGTGCGCTGCGCGCTGGCGTGCGGGGCCGCCGGCGGGACGTAGGGGGGGCGGCGGAGGGCCGCGGCCGCGTGGGACTCCCAGGTGTCTACGGGGCGGAGTACGTACCGATCCCATCCCGGATTGGGTGAAGTGCCGCGAACGGGCGTTGCCGGTCGCCGGGCCAGGGAGTTCTGCGCGCGAGGCGCGGGCCCGTGATCGCCGGGCGCCGCGCGCCCGCGCTGCCCGGCAGGCCGGCTGAAACGCTCACCTGGGTACTTGGTGCATGGGGCTGAGGACAAGTCCCAATCATCGGGATCGCGCGGGGGGCCTATGAATACAGGCGGAAAGACGCGGCCGGTGAAACGGCGACGCGAACGGAGCCGAGGCCATGATTTTTGCGAATACGAGGTTTCTGTCCGGCGAGATCTGCACGGAAGCGGGATGGTATCGCTTCGACGGCTACGCGGGCGGCCTGCCGCGGCCGCGCCCGTCGCCGCAGGCGGCGGACATCCTGCTGGGGGTAGGCGATCTGTTTCCGGCGGTGCGAGAGACGAGGCGGCTGTGCTACTGGCGGCTGGCGGAAGGGCTGCCGGCGACCGGGTACGTGGAGGCATCCTGATCATGGCGCCACGACGCACCGGTGCGTGACCGCGTGCGGCGTGACGAATCGGAGGCTCGAACATGAACCGAGGAAGGCTGTGGACTGCTGGGGCGATCGTGGCGCTGATCCCGCTGGGGATCGCGTGGCCGGTGCTCGCCCAGCAACACGACGACGTGGCGCGTGCCAAGGAGATGGCCCAGCTCATCGCGGCGGGCCAGCTCAACCTCCGCGATGCGACGGCGCTGGCGGAACGGCACGTCAAGGGCACGGCCCTGGAAGCGATGTGCAACGTCCAGGGCGGTGGACCGACGAAGCCCGAGGAGGGCGGCAAGCCCGGGAAACCGGACAAGCCCGACAAGGGCGACAAGCCGGGCAAGCCCGGCGGGCCATCGGACGAGAGCGGGCAGGAGATCGCAGGCAAGCGGCTGATCTATGAGATCACGTGCTTCGCCGACGAGCGGATTCAGACCGTGCGCGTCGACGGTCAGGCCAAGCGTGTCATCGACGCCAAACCGCAGGGGTCGTTGGGAGGCGCGACGAAGCCGTAAGCACGGCTTCGAGCGTCCGAAGGGGCGTCCGAACCCGCGTCCGGGCGCCCCGCGCTTTTTTTCTTCGGTCGGCGTGCGAGGCCCGGAACCCAGGTTGGGCGGCGCGCCCGGTTCGAGAAGGAGCAGTCATGGAGATTCGAAGAGTCACCGAGCCCCCGCTCCGCTGCCTGCAATGCGGGTGCCCGCGGGAACACTGGCCGGAACAGGACGGGTACGGAGTCAATTTCTGCTGCGAGGGCTGCGCCAGCGGCGGCCGCTGCACCTGCGGTGCGGCGATGATCGGCGATCCGTCGAGCGAGGAGCTGACGCCTGACGCGCACGCGGGACCGAACCCAGGAAGGAAGCGCCGCGACTCGGACTGAAGAGCAAGGACTGCGGCGTTCTCCGGCCGGGGCGCTTCCTGCTTGGCGTCCCGGCTGTTTCATTTCCGGGGGCGAAACCGCAGCTGCGCGGGACAGGCGCTGGGAGCGGGCCGCACAGGCCGTGCGAGTGGCGGCGCTTTGAACATCCCGTACGGAGTGGGCTACGATCCGCGGGCAGGAGCGCCGCGCATGCGAATCCGCCTGGCCCACAGCCCCGACCCGGACGACGCGTTCATGTTCTACGGCCTGTCGAGCGGGGGGGTCGATCCCGGTCCGTATCGATTTGAGCACATCCTGGAGGACATTCAGTCGCTCAACGAGCGTGCCACGCGCGGCGAGTACGAGGTTACCGCGCTGAGCATGCACGCCTTCGCGCACGTGCGCGACAAGTACGCGCTGATGGGCTGCGGGTGCAGCATGGGCGACGGCTATGGTCCGATCGTCGTGGCGCCGGAGGCGCACGAGCCGGAGTGGCTGGCGGGAAAGACGATCGCGGTTCCGGGCACGATGACGACGGCGTACCTGGTGCTGCAACTTCTGCTTGGGGCGGGGCGCTTCCGGCATCGGACGGAGGTCTTCGATCGCATCCCGGACGAGGTGGCGGCGCGGCGGGTCGACGCGGGACTGGTGATTCACGAGGGGCAATTGACGTTTCAACGGGCCGGTCTGCACGCCGTCGTCGACCTCGGAAAATGGTGGCTGCAAAGGACGGACCTGCCGCTACCGCTGGGCGGAAACGCGGTGCGGCGCGACCTTGGCGAGGCCGTGTGCACCGAAGTAACGCGGCTGATCCGCGCCAGCATCCAATACGGCCTGGATCATCGCGAGGAAGCCGTGCGGCACGCGCTGAAGTACGGGCGCGGGCTGGACCTGGCGCTGGCCGACCGTTTCGTCGGCATGTACGTGAATCGCTGGACGCTGGACTACGGTCCGCGCGGTCGGACGGCGGTTGCACGGCTGCTGGGCGAGGCGTGCGCCGCGGGGCTGGTGCCGGACGTGGGTCCGCTTCAGTTCGTGGAATGAGCGAGGTCGACGTCGTGGAGTCGGCGCCCGTCCCGCGTTGGGCGCGACGTCGAAGTAGCCGGACCTGGCGCGACGCGAATTGGCGTGCGCGGCGGGCCGTGCTAGACTCCCGCCCTGGCAGTTACCGGCCGGTCTGGAGACGCCCCGCATGGGAGCCCGCGTGCTGGACGTGGGTCAGTGTGACCCGGATCACAGCGCGATTCGCCGCATGCTCGACGGGCAGTTCGCGGTTGAGATCGATCGCGTGATGTTCGTGGAAGAAGCGCTGGATCGCCTTGCGCAGAAGCGGTACGACCTGGTGCTGGTCAATCGGCTGATCTTCGCCGATGGAAGCGACGGGGCGGAGTTGATCCGCAGGATGAAGGAAGACGCGAAGTTGGCGGACACGCCGATCATGCTTGTGAGCAACGACGCGGAGGCACAGAGGCGCGCGTTGAGTCTGGGCGGGGCGCCGGGGTTCGGGAAGGCGGCGCTCGATTCGCGGGTCACGCTGGAGCGCCTGGCCGGGTACCTGCCGCGGCGGCAGGCGGGTCGAGCAAACGAATGAGCGTCACGAGCGTTCAACGGTTCTATCGGATGCACGCCCGCGTCTACGACAGCACGCGCTGGATGATCCTGCACGGGCGTCGCCGGGCGGTCGACCTGCTGCAACTCCGGCTGAGCGACCAGGTCTTGGAGATCGGCTGCGGGACGGGGCTGAACTTCGGGCTGATCGTAAGGCGGCTCGACCCGCAGCACGGTCGGCTGACGGGACTGGACTTCTCCTCGGACATGCTGGAACGTGCGCGGCGGCGGGTGGACCGGCGGAAGTGGCGCAACGTGAGTCTCGTGTACGACGACGCGACGCAGTTCGACCTGGCGACGCGATTCGACGCGATTCTGTTCGGATACAGCCTGACGATGATCCCGAACTGGGGCGCGGCGATCGAGCGGGCGCACGCACACCTGAAACCCGGCGGGCGGCTGGTGGTGCTGGACTTCGGGCGGTTCGATTCGTGGGGTCCGCTGGCACCGCTCATGCGGGCGTGGCTTCGCGCCAACCACGTGGAGACGTGCTCGGCGTACGTTGACAAGCTGCAACGGACGTTCGGGAACGTGGACGTCGGCCGCTGGCTCGGGGGCTACAGTTTCACCGCACTCGTGAGAAAGCTCGGATGATGAACACGGTGATCGACATGCCGCAGGCGAGCGCCAAGCGTCCGCGGATGGAGCGACTGGTATTCAACGGGATCGTGTTCAACATGTCGTGGGAAGATCCGGAGATGGATCGACGGGCGTTCAACATTCAGTCCGACGACGTCGTTCTGTCGATCACGTCGGCGGGCTGCAACCCGCTCAATCTCCTGTGCCAGAATCCGCGCAAGCTGATCTCGATCGACAGCAACCCGGCCCAGAACGCCCTGATGGAGCTGAAGCTGGCGGGACTGGCCACCCTGGACCACGAAGCGTTCTTCGACATATTCGCGGCCCGGCGGCCGGCGCGCGTCACGCAGGTGTACCGCGGACTGCTGCGACCGAGGCTGTCGGAGCGAGCGAGGCGCTTCTGGGACCGGCGGCTGTGGATGGTGGCGCGGGGAGTGTACCAGTTCGGTCGGATGGGCATGTTCTGCCAGATTCTGCGATTCTATCTCAAGGCGATGTTTCCCTGGCGAGTCATCGACGAATTCATGGACTGCCAGTCGCTGGACGAGCAGGCGCAGTGGTACCAGACGCGCATCGCGCCGCGCATCTGGGGTCCGGCGACGCGCGGGATGCTGAACTTCCGGCCGTTCCTCTACCTGGCGGGCGTGCACCCGCAGCAGTTCGACCTGGTGGACGAGCGGCACGACATCTACGAGTACGTCAAGGAGCGCATCGACCACGTGATGACGCGTGTGCCGATCTACAACAACTACTTTCTGAGCATGGCGGTCACGGGCCGGTTCCGCGGCGAGCACGTTCCACCGTATCTGCTCGCGAGCAACTTCGAGGTTCTGGCTCGGAACCTGGAGCGGGTGGAGGTGGTGAACGGGTGGCTGGGCCCGTACCTGGACTCGCAGCCGGCCGGCTCGATCCACAAGTTCAACCTGCTGGACATCTTCGACTGGATGAGCGACGAGGCGTTTGAGGCGACGCTGAAGAGCGTGCTGCGCGCGGCGGCGCCCGGGGCGCGGTTCATCTACCGCTCGGGCAGCTACCGGCTGGACCCGCCGGCGTCGATTCGCGCGCATATCACGCCGCATTCGGAGCTTGCGCGCGAGCTGCTGGCGACGGACCGGTCCGCCACGTACGGGAGCTTCTACGTGTACACGGTGAACGGGAGTGGAACGGGGTCCCGGGCGGACAAAGGCGGCGCGGCGCGCGCCATGGTCAGCGCGAACCGCGAGTGAGGGGCGGCGCGGGGGCGGCGCGAATTGTGCGTTTGCGGTCTTGCTTCCGTCGCGGCAGCCTGTAGAGTACCCGGTCTTTCGGAAGTCGCGGCGGCCCGTGCGGGCTCGGGAGCGGTCGACGGCCCCGCGCGTCGCCGGGATCGGTGGCTTCCGCCAGTCGCGCGGTTCGCTGGACTTGCCGAGCCGCCCGAGCCCGGGTGCGATCGAACATCCAGTTGAATCGAGAGAATCGAGCCGCGGACGGCGCGGTCCCGTCCGGCGGAGCAACCGCCCAGTCGATGGGTGTCGACGGAGAGAACACATGAAGGCTGACGGAGCGCCGCGCCGCGGTGCGGCACACAAGGTGCTGGGAATGTTTGCCGTCGCGATGGCGGCGCTGGTGGGGATGAGCGGTGCGGCACTCGCGAGCGAAGCCGACCTGGCGATTCCCGACCTGCACGAGGGCAAGTTCCACATCTTCGGCGCGACCGTGACGGCCTGGAACCTGCTGTTCGGCGGCGCGGTCATCATCGCGATCACGTTGGGCTTCAGTCTCTACCTGCGGACGCAGATTCATCGTCTGCCGGCCCATAAGTCGATGCTGGACGTGGCGGAAGTGATCTTCCGGACCTGCAAGACCTACCTGATCCAGCAGGGGAAGTTCCTGCTGATGCTGTTTGCGATCATGGCCGTCGCGATGACCTACTACTTCATCGGGCTCCAGGGGGAGGGAGCGGCGACGGTCGTGCTGGTGCTGCTGTTCTCGATCGTGGGCATGGGCGGCTCGTACTGGGTGGCCTGGTACGGCATCCGCGTGAACACCTATGCGAACTGCCGCACGGCGTTTGCGGCGCTGCGCGGCGAGCCGTGGGACGTGGTGAACATTCCGCTGCGGGCGGGCATGTCGGTCGGGCTGTTCCTGATCTCGCTCGAACTGATCATGATGGTGATCATCCTGCTGTTCGTGCCGCGCGAGATCGTCGGCTACTGCTTCCTGGGGTTTGCGATCGGCGAGTCGCTGGGCGCGTCGGCCCTGCGCATCGCGGGCGGCATCTTCACCAAGATCGCCGACATCGGGTCGGACCTGATGAAGATCGTGTTCAAGGTGAAGGAGGACGACCCGCGCAACCCGGGCGTCATCGCGGACTGCACGGGCGACAACGCCGGCGACTCGGTCGGTCCGACGGCCGACGGGTTTGAAACCTACGGCGTGACGGGCGTGGCGCTGATCTCGTTCATCACGCTGGCCCTGACCGAAGGAGTCATCCGCGGCATCTTCGGGCTTTCGGAGAACGCGGGCTTCGTCGCCAGCGACGCCGCGACGCACACAACCAACTACCTGGACCTGCAAGCCAAGCTCATCGTCTGGATCTTCGCCATGCGGTTCCTGATGGACTGCATGTCGGGCATCTCGTACTTCGTCAACCAGGCCATATCCAAAGCCAAGTACCGCGGGCTGAAGGAATTCAACTTCGAGGCCCCGCTCACCCGGCTCATCTGGATCGCGGCGCTGCTGTGCATCTCCACCTCGTTCTTCATGAGCAAGCTGCTCATCGGCGACCTGTCGGTGCGGGTGACGGAGAACGGGCAGCAGATGGTCAAGCTGCTGCCGCAGCTCTGGTGGCAACTGGCGACGATCATCAGTTGCGGCACGCTGGCGGCCGTTCTGATCCCCGAGTTCACCAAGATCTTCACCAGCTCGCATTCCAAGCACGTGCACGAGGTCGTCACCGCGTCCCGCGAGGGCGGTGCCTCGCTGACCATTCTCTCCGGCATCGTGGCCGGCAACTTCTCGGCGTTCTGGATGGGCATGCTGATCATGAGCCTGATGTCGGGCGCCTACTTCGTCAGCCTGTACGAGCTGACGAACGTCATGGGCGCGCATGCCTCCATCTTCGCCTTCGGCCTGGTGGCCTTCGGTTTCCTGTGCATGGGTCCGGTCACGATCGCGGTCGACAGCTACGGCCCGGTGACCGACAACGCCCAGTCGGTGTTCGAGCTGGCCCAGACCGAGAGCATTCCGGGCATCCGGGAGGAGATCAAGCGCGACTTCGGCTTCGAGCCCGACTTCGAGCGCGGCAAGCACTACCTGGAGGCCAACGACTCGGCCGGAAACACGTTCAAGGCGACGGCCAAGCCGGTGCTGATCGGGACGGCGGTCGTGGGCGCGACGACGATGATCTTCTCGATCATCCTGCTGCTGGAGAAGGCCGGTCTGCTGGCGCTGAGCCTGACCGATGCGCCGATCATCCTCGGGTTTCTGTGCGGCGGCGCCGTGATTCACTGGTTCGGGGGCGCGTCGATGCAGGCGGTCACGACCGGGGCGTACCGGGCCGTGGAGTTCATCAAGCGCAACATGAACCTGGACAAGAAGGAAGCGGACATGAACGACTCGGTGACGGTGGTCCGCATCTGCACGCAGTATGCCCAGAGCGGGATGTGGAACATCTTCATCGCGCTGATGTCGATCACGCTGGCGTTCGCTTTCTTCGACCCGAATTTCTTCGTCGCGTACCTGATCTCGATCGCGGTGTTCGGGCTGTTCCAGGCGATCTACATGGCCAACGCGGGCGGCGCGTGGGACAACGCCAAGAAGCTGGTCGAAGTGGACTTCAAGGAAAAGAACACCCCGGTGCATGCCGCGACCGTGATCGGCGACACAGTCGGCGACCCGTTCAAGGACACCACTTCGGTCGCGCTCAACCCGATCATCAAGTTCTCGACCCTGTTCGGGCTGCTGGCGGTCGAGATCGCGATCAAGATGAAGGAAGCCGCCCACACGCGCAGCGGGACGGATTTCACCGGGATCGTGGGCGTGGTCATGCTGGTGATCGCGCTGGTATTCGTGTGGCGCTCGTTCTACGCGATGCGGATCCCGGTCGAGCCGGGACTTCGCAACAAGCCCGCGGCGGCGCATTGAGCCGTCGCGCGTCGCGCTGCGGCGCGGCCTGACGCGACCGCGTACGTCCGTGCGGACCGCCCGAGCCAAGTTCGGGCGGTCCGATTTCGTTGCCGCGCGAATGGAGGAACCTGTGCGCGCGATCGTGTTGGCCTCCGCCAGCCCGCGCCGCGCCGCGCTGCTGGAGGAGCGGGTCGCTCGGGTGGAGATCGTGCCCAGCCCGCTGCCGGAACCGGCGCGAAAGCCGCGCGCGGTGTCCGCCGCGGCCTGGGCCGAGGCGCTGGCGTACTTCAAGGCGCGGAGCGTGGCCGAGGTGCGGCGCGACGCCTGGGTGCTGGGCGCCGACACGGTGGTCGAATGTGGTGGAGTGTTGCTGGGCAAGGCGGCCGACGCGGGCGAGGCGCGGCGGATGCTGCTGGCACAGGCGGGACGGGCCAGCCGCGTGGTCACGGGGGTGGCGCTGGTGCGGATGGGGAGCGCCGGAAGGCTGCGATGGATGGCGCACGACGCGACCTGGGTGTGGATGCGCGACGATCCCGCGGCCGTCGATGCCTACGTAGCGAGCGGGGACTGGGTGGGAAAGGCCGGAGCGTACGGCATTCAAGACGCCGGCGATCGGCTGGTAGAGCGGATCGAGGGGAGCTTCTCCAACGTCGTGGGACTACCGATCGAGCTCGTCGCGCGGATGCTCGACGTCGCTGATAGGATGTGCGCACGTCAGGCGCCGCTGGCGCGGCCCTGACGTACGTGTCGAGGCGCAGCATGCAGGTCGAACGGATCGGGAGCGTCGAAGGTCCATTCGCGTCGAGATTGGACGCGTCGCGAGCGCAGCTCCTCGTGGTCGACGTGCAGGAGCGGTTGCTGCCGCACATCGACGGCCACGACGAAGTCGTGGCGCAGTGCATCCGCATGGTGCGCGCGGCAGCGCAGCTCGGGCTTCCGACGACGGTCAGCGAGCAGCACCCGCGGGGCCTGGGGCGCACGCACACCGGCGTGGCGGACGCGGCGGCGGATGCGCGGCGCGTGGAGAAGATGACGTTCAGCGTCTGTCGGACGCCTGCGGCGCTGGAAGCGCTGCGAAGCGCCGGGCGGCCGCAGGTGGTGCTGGTGGGCGTCGAGGCGCACGTGTGCGTGCAACAGACGGCGCTGGATCTGGTTGCGGAAGGGCTGTCGCCATTCGTGCTGGCGGACGCGGTCGGGTCGCGGCGGACGCGGGATCGTGACGTGGCGCTGGCGCGGTTGGCGCATGCGGGCGTGACCGTGACGACGGTGGAAGCGGCGATTTTCGAGCTGCTGGTCGAGGCCGGCACGCCGCTGTTCAAGCGCGTGCTTGGTCTGGTGAAGTGACGAATGCCGCGCTTCGACGACGAGCGGCCGGAATGGGAGGACGACCCGGAGGCGCCGGACGAGTCGGACTGGACTGCGGACGATGACGACGAGGCCGACGACGCGACGTGTCCGGCTTGCGGGGCGACGGTGTACCGCGACGCGGAGCGTTGCGCGAACTGCGGCGACTACATCGTCCCGACGATCGGCACGACCCGGCCCGCGCGGCGGATCGGCTGGGTCGCGGTGAGCGTGATCGCGATCCTGGTGTTCGTGGCCTCGCTGATCTGGTGCATGCGCTGAGGCAGGGTGTGGTCCGGGAGCATCGCGAGCGCCGGCTCCCGGCGTCACGTGCTTTCGGCGGTCAGGGAGGTCGGGGACCGGGTTCCGATCGGCGAGCGGAGGAGCGCAGCGGGATCAGGACCGCACGACGGACTTGACGCAGCTCTGGTCCATGAGCTCAAGCGCGTACGCCTCCAGGCGGCGTTCGGGTCCACCGACTTCAAGCAGCAGGCGGCTGGCGCCCCGGTCGTGGGCGATGACGATGACCTTGGCGTGCAGCCCGCGCGCGCCGGCCAGTCGGCGCAGCAACTGGGGTGCTTCCGCGGAACCGTCCGTGTCGACGTGCAAATGCATGGTGGCGTGCCAGCGTGCGATGACGGCCTCGACGCGCGCCAGGCCGTAGAGCACGCCGGCGATGATCGCGGTCGCTACGCCACCGAGCAGGAACTCGTGCGCGCCGAAAGCCATGCCGAGGCTGGCGACGGTCCAGATGGTGGCGGCGGTGGTCAGTCCGATGACGCTGGTGCGGGTCTGGAGGATGGCGCCGGCGCCAAGGAAGCCCACGCCGGAGACGATCTGGGCGGCGATGCGGGTGCGGTCGCCGCGGATGAACCCGGCGGCGACGACGCCGTTCTCGGCCAGGCGGACCGAAATGATGGTGAACAACGCGGCGCCGAGACAGATGAGGATGTTGGTGCGCAGGCCGGCGGGTTTGTCGTGGATGTCGCGTTCGAGTCCGATCACGCCTCCCGCGGCGCACGCGGCGACGAGGGCCAGGATGTCAGGCCAGGTGAGGGTCACACCGGATCTCCGTGTTCCTGGCCCGTCATTGCGGTGACTCCTGCGTCGCGGTTGCGGCGCTGGCGTCATCGGCCACCTGCGCCGGTGACAGGAGATACGCCAGCGGGGGCAGCGCGGTCGCCAGCCCGGCGGCGTCGGTGGACGAAAGCCGCAGCAGCGCGTACGCGTAGGGAAGATAGTACGGGGTGCTGAGGAGCGGGGCGTACCCGTCGAAGAGCACACCGACGCCGTCGTCGCGCGCGGTGAGGATGGTGCCCTCGTCCACGCCGCGGACGAGTTCGTCGCCGCGCGGCAGGTGTTCGAGCCGCAGGCCGTCCTCGGTCCTGCCGGGATCGCCGCCGGCGCTGAACATGGACGCGAAGGCTGTAATCATGGGGACGACCTGCTGCGCCTGGGGGACGTAGTGGTCGTAGATGCCGCGGGCGAAGCCGCCGGGCGGAAAGTACATCATGAAGCACGCGTCGGGGAGGCACCGCTGCCGCGCAGCCTTGAACGCGGGTGTGTCGACGATGGATGCGCCGGGCGAGCGCCAGTTGTCGATGGCGTCCTTAAGCAGCGGCAGGCTGGTGGAGAGCAGCACGGCGCGCTCTAAAACGGCCACATGCAACGACAGGTAGACCAGGTTCAGGGAGCGCACGTCCACTCCCGACCAGTGGACCGACCCGCGCATCCAGGCCGGTCCCAGCGCCAGGACACCATCCAGCGCCGACTGAAACGCTTCTGCGTCGCGCAGCTCCCAGACTCCGACCAGGTTCGAGCTGGGGAGAAACGCATCCGCCACCCCCCCACCGTAGCGCCCCGGCCGGCGATAGACCAGGTAGCGGTTTCCCAGCGTGCGCAGGAGCGGCTGGAGCGGAACAACGGCCAGCGCCAGCGGCTCCAGGCCTTCGGACTGGTCGCCGAATGCGGCGGCACCCAGCATCATCGCCGAGAGAAGGAAGCTGGTAGCGTCCGCGACGCCGGTGGTGAAGCCCGACACATCGGCCGGCACGCGCCGGAGCCAGGTCTCATCGAGCCGCGCGTCCTCGGTGTGGCGAAACAGGCCCAGCCGGCGATCTCCGATCTTCCAGTAGTGACGGTTTCGAAAGCCGCGGCCCTCGATGAACGTCGCGCCGGCGACCGCATCCAGGCTGCGCCACGACATCTGGGACCAGACCGCGTCGGCCGGCTGGTCCTGGATGCGGTTCCAGTCCGGCTCGAAGTTGAAGTAGTACAGCGCGATGGGCGGATCGGCGCGCCCTTCCAGAAGCGGCCCGACCGTGGCTTGGAAGAGCCGCGACGCTTGCAGCGTGGGACCGTCCGGGCGCCTCGCGGCGCGCTCCAGCGCGGCGTGGTCGGTCGCCCAGAAGTAGAGGTCGTCGCGCGAGCCGACAAGGAGCGGCGGATCGACGGCCCCCAACTGCATGCACTGCACGCCGTCGATTTCGACGCGCGTCAGGTCGCCGGGCATTGCCGCGACGCCCGACTCGAACGTGCGTCGGAATGCGCCGCGCTCGTGCGCGGGAGGCGCGACGATCGCCAGCCGCACGGAGCGCCGCGCGCCGCGGGGCGATGGAGGCTCGCTCCGCGCGGCGTCGGCGCTGTCCGCGTCGGGCCGGTCCGCGGCCAGCGGGACGTCGAATGTGATCATGACGACTTCGTGATGCAGAGCCGACAGAACGAGCTTGACGACGGGCGCAAGCGAATCGCTTCGTCGTGCGACGCGGGCGAGGTCGTCGAACAGCGCTTTCGCGCCGGGCGATGCCAGCGCGCGACCGGCATGCGTGTGCTCCAGCCGCGGGCGCAGCTCCGCCCAACCGGCGCGGTAGACGAACGAGCAGGCATCGAGACCCAGCCGATCGACCCAGGGTAGGGGCCGGGCGGTCGTGGCGGCGTCCTGAGCGAAGGCCGCGAAGGCGAACAGCGCGGTCCAGGCGAGCAGGGCCTTTTGCATGTCGTGACTCAGGAGCGGCGCGGTCCTTACCGTTTCGGGGGGAGCCGCTGTTGAAGCAGCCAGCGCCAGAACTCGGCGTCGCGATAGGCCGCGTCCCAGCAGTTGTGGCCCACGCCGGGAAACTCCGTGTAGCGCGGGTTTCCGCCCGCCTGCCGGATGGCCTGCACCATTTCCCGTGAGCGCGCCGGCGGAACGCGATCGTCCTTGTCGCCGTGAAAGACCCAGGTCGGGATCGGCGCGAGCTTCGGCGCCAGCGCCGCCTCGCCGAAGCCGCACACCGGGGCGATGGCCGCCCAGCGGTCGGGTGCAGCGGCGGCCAGCGTCCACACACCGGCTCCACCGAGCGAGATGCCGGTCAGGTACAGCCGGCCGGCGTCGATCGGATATTCGCGTGCCGTCTGCTCGACGCACTCCAACGCCAGGCGCGCCATGTCGCCTGTCCAGCTCTGCTCGGGCCGGCACTGGGGGAAAACGACGATCGCCCGGCACCAGTCGGAGTAGCAGCGGATGGCCCGACCCAGGCCGACTTCGGTCTGGAGAAAACCGTCCTGCCCGCGCTCACCCGCCCCGTGCAGAAAGAGAATCAGCGGCCAGCGCTTGCCGGGCGTGTAGCCGGGAGGCACGAACACGCAGTAGCGGAAGTCCCCGTCCTGGCGGCGCAGCACCTTGAAGAGAAACCCGGTCGCCGGCGCGGGCTGGGTGCTCGATGCGAGCGGGGCGCCCGGGCGGGTCTGCGGTTCAGGCTGGAACGGGATCGGCATCAGCGTCAGCGCGGCGGCCAGCAACATCATCACCCATCCTCGGTGCGGCGCGATTCATCGCATGCTACCGCGCGGCCGGGCCCGCCGCGCACCGGATTCGTACGGCTACGCGACTGCGCCGGGCTCGTCGGGCTGCTCCGGCCAGAGGTCGGCCGCCGGCTCTCCGCGCGCCAGCCGCGCCACGATCTCGGCGGTGGCCGGGGCGAGAACCAGCCCGCTTCGGAAATGCCCGGTCGCAAGAACGAGGTTGGACGCCTCCGGCACACGGTGAATGAGGGGCCGGCCCGACGGGGTGTGCGGCCGCAGTCCGGACCACATTGCGGCCAGGGTGGCGCTGCGCGCGTTAGGCGCGACGCGAAGCGCAAACTCCAGCAGCCACGCCACGCCCGCGGCGGTGTTGCGCTTCTCGAAGCCCGAGTCGTGCTCCTCCGTGCTGCCGATCAGGATCCGCCCGTCCCGGCGCGGTACCAGGTATCGCTTGCCGGACTGAATCACATGGGTCAGCGACACGGCGGCCCCCTCCAGCAGCACAATCTGTCCCCGCACAGGCCGAACCGTGAGGTGCGGCGAGCTTTCGCGCAGAACGTGCGACGACCAGGCGCCGGCGGCCAGCACGATCAGGCCTGCCGCGAGGCGGGCGCCGTCCACCGCGATCGCGCTGGCGCGCCCGCCGGCCACGTCGATGCATCGCACTTCGACGCCTTCGTCGATGGCCGCGCCGAGCGCGCGGCACGCCGTCGCCAGCCCCGCCATCAGGCGTGGATTGCGCACCTGTGCGACGGCGGGCTTCCACAGGCAACCGCCCAGTCGCGGTGAGAGCGCCGGTTCGGCGGTAAGAAGCTCCGGCGTGGACCAGTGCGCGACCGACGCGTGAGCGGGGGTGTCAGAACGCGTCGCGGCGCGCGACTCCCGTTCGCCGGAGGCCGCGTTCGCGGCGCCCGGTACGGCGCTGCCTTGCGCCGGCGCAGCTCTCGCGGCGGCGACCTCGCGCTGGGCCGCCCGCTCCTGATTCTCGTCCTCGATGAGGTCCAACCCGCCGCAGGGGAGATACTCGGGGTCGATTCCGGAGAGTTCGTGAACTTCGGCCGTGAAGGCGGGGTACATCGCGGCGCTGCGGCGGCGAAGCAGCGCCAGCGTGTCGGTGCGCGTCAGGCTGCCGGGGTCGAGCACGCCGGCCGCGGCCCAGGAGGCCTCGCGGCCGACCTGCCCGCGCTCTACGACGCGGACGCGGAGCCCGGCCTGCGCCAGTCTCATCGCGACCGACAGCCCGATCACCCCCCCGCCGAGGATGAGTGCGTCCGGGAGCACGTTGGAGACCCCTTCGACGCAGGTTTCTCCGACCGGCCTGCGAGAGGAAGTCTCGGACCGGCGTGCGGAAAGCAGACTCAGGCAACGTACCAGAAAAGGGCAGGCAACCGACCGGCAGGCTCACGCGAAGTCGTACGTGAACTCTCCGCCGCCGTTGACGCCGAGCTTCATCTTCTCGTAGACCTTGTCGCCGCCCATGATCTCCAGGATGTTGCGTGCGATCTCGGGCAGGACGGTTTCGTTGATGATCAGGTTGATGAGGCGGGCGCCGGTGGTGACCGTGTTGCAGCGGGCCGCGATCAAGTCGCTGACCTTGGGGTCGATCTCCAGCACCATCTTGTAGTTGGTCATCATGCGCTCGCGAATCTTCTTGAGCTTGAGATCGACGATTTTGCGCATGGTGGCCGGACTGAGCGGGTAGTACGGAATGACCGTGGTGCGACCGACGAACGCGGGGGTGAAGCGTTTCTCGAGGATGGGCTGGATGGCCTTGCGCATCTCCTCCAGGCCGGGGCGCTTGTCCTCGGGCACGTCAGCGCACATGTCCATCACCATGTCGCTGCCTTCGTTGCTGGTGAGCATGATGACGGTGTTCTTGAACGACGCCTCGCGGCCCTCGCTGTCGTTGAGCGAGCCCTTGTCGAAAACCTGCATGAAGAGCAGGTTCACGTCGAGGCAGGCCTTCTCCATCTCGTCCAGGAGGACGACGCTGTAGGGGCGCTGCCGCACGGCCTCGGTGAGCACGCCGCCCTCGCCGAAGCCGACCAGTCCCGGCGCTGAGCCGATGAGGCGCGAGACGTTCATCGACTGCGAGTATTCGGTCATGTTGATGGCGGTCATGAAGCGCTCGCCGCCGAAGATGAGGTCCGCGACGGCCAGGGCCGTTTCGGTCTTGCCGGTGCCGGAGGGGCCGACCATGAAGATGACTGCCAGGGGCAGGTTGGGGTCCTGAAGCTTGCCGCTGGCGATGCGCAGGCGCTTGCCAATCTCGCGGATGGCGTGGTCCTGGCCGACGATGCGATGACCGCCGATGCGGTCCTCGAAGTGCAGAATGGCGTCGGCCTGGTCGCGGACCATCTTGCCTGCCGGGATGCCGGTCCAGTCGCCCAACACCTGTGCCACGACGTCGCCGTTGACTTCCAGCGGGACCATGGGCGACTCGCGGCCGACGTACTCGTTGAGCTTCCTCGAAGCGGATTCGAGGTCGGCGCGAATCTGCTCGACCGGGCGCCTGGGCGGTTCCTTCGCCTCGGCCGGCACGACCTTGGCGTCGCCCTCCTTGGCATCGGCGGCCTTGGGCTCCTGCGCCTTGGCGTCGGCGGGTTTGCCGTCGGTCGCGGCGGACAGCTCGTCGCGAAGCCGCATGACGTCCATCGCCAGCTCGCGCTCTCCCTTCCAGCGTGCCTCGAGCGTGTGATAGGCGTCCTGCTGCCGGGCGCGCTCGGCGCGCAAGTCCTCCAGGTCGCGCAGGTCGACTTTGTGCCCGGCTTCGAGGTCGCGCTCCTGCGCGCGAATGGCCGTGTCGAGCTGGATGATGCGGCGGCGGATGTCTTCCACCGGGCCGGGCGTGGTGTTGAGGCCGACGGCAACGCGGGCGCAGGCGGTGTCGAGCAGGCCGATCGCCTTGCGCGGCAACTGCTGCTCGGAGAGGTACTGGTTGCTGAGCGCGACGGCGGAGCGGACCGCATCGTCGAGGATGCGCACCTTGTGGTGCGACTCGAACTTGTCCTTCGTGCCGCGCAACATCTCGATCGCGACGGGCACGGACGGCTCTTCCAGCTTGATGAGGCCGAAGCGCTGCGCGAAAGGCGGGTCTTTCTCGATGTACTTCTTGTATTCGGCCCAGGTGGTGGCGGCGATCGTGCGCAGCTCGCCGCGCGCCAAGGCGGGCTTGAGCAGGTTGGCGGCGTCACCGGCGCCGCCGCCGGTGCCGATCAGCGTGTGCGCCTCGTCGATGAAGAGGATGATGGGCTTGCCCGCGGCGTTGGCGGAGGTCACTTCGCGAATCACGTTCTTGAGGCGGTTCTCGAATTCACCCTTGACGCTGGCGCCGGCGTGCAGCAGACCCACGTCCAGCGTGCGGATGGTGACGTTGGCGAGCACGGCCGGCACGTCGCCCGAGGCGATGCGCAGCGCGAAGCCCTCAGCGATGGCGGTCTTGCCGGTGCCGGGCTCCCCGACGATGAGCGGGTTGTTCTGGAATCGACGCATCAGGATGTCGACCACCTGACGCACTTCGGATTCGCGGCCGATCACGGGGTCGACCTTGCCCGCCTTGGCCTTGGCGGTCAGGTCGAACGTGAACTGCTCCAGCGCTTCGCCGGGACCGCCGGCGCCGGCGCGGGCCCCCGGTGGCGCGCCCGCGGCCGCGCCCTCGTTCTCGGCGGACTCGCCGACGATCTTGACGAAGTCCCCGCGAAGGACGTCCTCCTTGAGCTTGCCCAGCTCCTCGGTGAAGTCGGTGAGAACGGCGATGCTCGGGCTCCGGACCAGCGCGAGCAGCAGCGCGCCGGAGCGGATCCGCGTTCCCCCCAGCTCGACCGTGGCCGCCAGGGATGCCGCTTCGAGCAGCTCAACCAGGTAGGGCGACCACATGGGCTTGCCGGAATTGCCGGTCTTGAGATCCTCCAGGGCGCGATTGATGGCCGCCACCACCTTGGGCGCGCTCACGTCGAAGTGCCGGAAGATGAGCGGAATGTCCGCGTCGGGGCGCTCGAGCAAAGAGAGCAGGAACTGGTCGACGGACACCTCGTAATGGGTGCGCTGCATGCACGCCGCCACGGAGGCCTCGAGGGCCTTCGTGCAGATCGGATTGAGCTTCTTGATCAGCAGCTTGGGGTCGATGCGTGCCATCGTGCGGGACTCCGTCGAATGACGCCGCCGACGGCGGCGCGAACGTGAGGCGGCTCCGAGACTCAAGCGGCATTCTGGCCATTTGCGCGCGGCCGTCAACTGGCGTGCAGAGTGGCGGGTCGTCCCACTGCGGGCGCCCCGGGCCCGCGGCGACAGGAGTCGGAAGTGTGCCGGCCGTCAGCGGATCGCGGCCGGCTCCTCGACGGCGCCCTCGGGGCAGCCCAGAAGCTCGGCCAGCACGACCGAGGCGAGGTACTGCCGCGCGCGGTCCAGGGCGCGCTCGAAGGCGACGTCGATACGCACGCCCACTTCGCGCCAGGCCGGTTCGACTCGCACCGGCACCGTTCGGTTGAGCCGCTCCACCGCGGCCACCACGTCGAGCAGCGAGATCTGGCGCGGGTCGCGGGCCAGGAAGAACCCGCCGCGTGGCCCGCGGCCGGACTCGAGAATCCCGGCGCGCGTCAACTGGGTGAGAATCTTGGCGGTGTAGGCGGCTGGGAGGTGAAGCGCTTCGGCGACCTCGGAGGCCCTGAGCCCGCGACGTCGGAGGTTCTCGCGCGGCCCGTGCCGACGCGCAATTTCCGACAGCGTAAGCGTCGCGTACGTCGCAGCCTTGCTTTTGAGCATGGGCACGCCTGACAAAAGGTTCCGACGCGCCGAACAGCCACGTCACATGGTGTATAGGAACGACGTGGCCGGCCCAGCCACGGTTGGCGCGCGTATCGTATACAAGTTCATGGTCTTGACCACAGAAATCCGAGCTTTTCTCGGAACCATCACATTTCCGGAGGCCAGCCGTCCGGATTGAATCGCGACGGCGTGGATCGGATTCGCGCCAGCGGCGCCGAAAGTTGAACGCGCGAACCCCCGATACACATGGGATTATAGGCGCGCTGCACGGGTCGAGTACCCGCACGGCGCTTCGAGGACGAATCCATGAGTGAACCGATTCAGCCGCGCGCAGGACGGCGCGGTCATGTCGTGGCCGCGGCGGTCGTGTTTCTCGGCGGGGTCCTGGCGGTGCAGACGCAGCCGACCTGTGCGCCCGACCTGCTGGCGCCGGCGTCCGAACCGGCGTCGGATTCGAGTTCCGTGACAGGAGTCGTAGGCGATGCGAGCCGCGTGCTGACGCGCGAGGAGCTGGAGCAGCTCGTGGCGGCCGCGGGTGGCGAGAAGTACCTCGTGGTGTTCCTGGGTACGATTCCAGGCCCAAGCGGAGCGACCGGGCCGGCTGGCGCGATGGGACCCCCTGGCGCCGAGGGTCCAGTCGGACCGCCCGGCGCCATGGGTGCGGGCGGACCGGCGGGGCCGCCGGGGCCCCCTGGGGCGATGGGTCCGGCCGGAATGGACGGGGCGATGGGTCCGGTGGGTCCTCAGGGACCGGCGGGACCGCCCGGACCGGGGCCGATCATTGGCGAAGTGCGCATGTGGGCCGGCCCGATCGCGGCCATCCCGCCGGGCTGGATGCACTGCGACGGACGGCAGGTTTCGCGGACGACGTATTCGGCGCTGTACGGCACAATCGGGACGATCTACGGCGCCGGCGATGACGTGACGACGTTCAACCTGCCCGACTTGCGAGATCGCGGCCCGATGGGAACGTCGCTGGACGACTCCGGGGGAGTCCCCATGACGACGGTCACGTCGTACATGACGCAATACGGGGGAGAGGCGCAGCACGTGCTGACGATTTCGGAGCTGCCGCCGCACGCGCACGACATGACGCACACGCATGACGTGCTGGGGGGCCTGGGGACGTCGGGGACGACGCACGTTCAGAGCGCCGACGTGTCTGCGCCGGTGGGGATTCCGACCAGCGCCCCCTCGTCGAGCGTTACGGGAATGGAAGGGAACGGCATGCCGATGAACGTGCTCGACCCCTATCAGGCGATCACGTTCATGATCTTCGTCGGGCCGTGAGTCGGCGGCTCGCGCTGCGCGGGCAGGCGCAGGCAGGGTCACCCGGCGCCGGCTTGGCGCAGGGCGTCACGGATGGTGGCGCACGTGGCTTCAAGCGACTGGGGGATGATGCGCGAGTTTCCGAGCACGGACATGAAGTTGGTGTCGCCGGTCCAGCGCGGCACGATGTGAAAGTGCACGTGGTCGGGGAGTCCGGCGCCGGCGCAGCGTCCCAGGTTCATGCCGATGTTGAACCCGTCGGCGTGCAGGCACTCGCGGAGCACGCCTTGCATGATCCGCAGGCGGACCGCCAGCTCGTGCATGACCGGGTCCGGGAGGCGCGTCAGGTCGCCGCCGTGCTCGAGGGGGGCAATGAGCAGGTGCCCGTTGGTGTAGGGGTAGCGGTTGAGCAGGGTCAGAGTATGAGGTCCGCGCCAAACGACGTGGTTGGAATCGTCGAGCTCCGGATGTTCGCGGTAGTCGCAGAGAAAGCAGGTCCTGGCGCCGGCGGCAAGTTCGTTGATGTAGGCCATGCGCCAGGGTGCCCACAGGTTATCGTGAAACTCGGCCAAGGGCGTCTCCCATCCGCGAGGCGCGGCGGGTCGCGGAGGGTAGTCGGCGCGGGGCCGGCCCTCGAGCGTGATTACGGACGGACGCGCGGCTGATCATAGGCCGGGCGCCGATCGATCTCCGGGGGTCGTGTGGACTCGGCGCGGCGCTGCTTGAGTCGCAGCCGCTCCACGTCCTCGGTCGCCATCGCCGCACCCGGTTCGTCGGTCACGGGGTCGCCCGCCTCCACGCGCTCAGCCCCGGCGGGTTGGGACGCAGGTTGGCCACTCTGGCAGCCGACCGGGAGGGTGACGCCGAGCGGGCCGAGCGCTACGAGCAGAGCGACGCGCCGCGCCCACCAACGTTCCGGGCGTCTGAATCGCAAGGGCGTGGACATCAGCGTACCCACCAGATCTCGGCCAGCAGTCCCGCCAGGCCCAGCAGAGCCGCGGCCGTCAGGAATGGCCAGGTGCGGCGGCGCGGCGCGCAGGCGGGGCGTTGCGCGGGGAGCGCCGGCGCGGCGTGGTCGTCGCCGAACTGGACCTGCGCGATGACCAGTTGCGTTTGAAAGTCGGAGAGACCGGCGGCGCGCCCGGCTTCGAGAATCTGCTGGCGTCGCGAGTAGCGCAGCAGCCCGTCCTCCAGGCTGGCGGCGATCAGGGCGCGCAGGTCGCCGAGCGCATCGGCGCCGGCCGGCGTCGCGGCGGTTTGGGCGGAGAGTGCGCGGTAAGCCAGGTGCAGGGCGTCGAGGCGCGCTTCCCCCTGCATGGCGGTGTCGGGGCTGGCGAGCAGGTGCAACGCCTCGGCCCGCAACTCGCGGAATCGACGCGCGAGCGTGCCTGAATCGTGGCGGCCAGGCGCGAGCCCCAGGGTCTGAAAAAAATGCTCAGCGGTCATCCGCGTGACCTCAACGCCCGGTAAGCATACCGCGGGCGGATGCGGTAACTCAATCGCCGTGGCGCCTCCGCGGCCCCGGCGTGCAGGGGATTCTAGGCGCGCGGCGCGGGCGGGGCCGGCGAGGTAAAAGGACGGACGGGTCCGGCCCGAGACGGCAACCGCAGGACCCACGGGTACTCCGCCGGCGTCGCCGGCACTACACTGGCGGCGCGGCGAATGCGTCGGGCGATTCGCGCGACGGGAAGGTCCGAATCTCCGTGGCACCGGAAAAGCGAGTCTGGATGTGGTTGGCGGTGGCGGGGGTGGCGTCGGGCGGCTGCGCCGTTGCCGGCGTGTGGATCAGCGCTCTGGTGCGCGCCGAACGGGTGGAATCGCGGCTTCGGTCTCCGGAAGCGGACGTTCGGCAGCGCGCCGCGTGGGTGGCGGCGGACGAACGGCTGGAGGAATGCCTGGCGACAATCCGAACGGCCGTCCGCGAAGGACGGGAGCGCGACCCGCGAGCGCTGGAGGCGTTCGTGTACGCGCTGGGTCTGGTCGGAGCGCCGGGTGACTGGGACTTGCTGGCCGGCGTGGCGCAAACGCACCCGGACGGGTACGTGCGGCAGGCGGCCTGGCTGGCTGCGGCGCGTGTCAGCCCGGAGCGGTGCGGCGAGCTGCTGAAAGGCGCGCCCGAGCCGGACAACGACTGGGACCGGCTTGGGCGCGCCAGCGCGCAGTGCGAGCTTGGCGACGTCGCGGGCGTACCGGCGCTGCTGGAGCTGGCCGGAAGGGGCGATGATGCGCAGCGGGTGATCGCGTCGCGCAGCCTCGCCAAATACGTGAAGCCCGCGCTGGAGTCGCTGGGCCGCTGGCCGCTCGACCTGGAAGCCCCGGTCGGGGCGGCGTGGCGCGGCGAGGACCTGGTTCGCATCGCAGCGCGGTGCGACGCGCCCGGGCTGGGCGCGGTGCTGGCGTCCGCGGCCACGCACGAGCAGCGTTCGCGCGAGATCCGGAGAAAGCAGCTTCGACTCACGCGGGCCCGCGACCGGATCGCGCGCATCCTGTTCCCCGGCAACTGAGCCGCGCGCCGCGGGGCGCGGGCCGTTGTGCGGGGTTGATCGCCCGAATCGGTCCGGCGCTGCTCGCCTTCCCGGCCGGGGTTCGTAAGATACCCGCACGGCGCGGCACGGCGGAAGCTTACCGGGCGTGACGCGAAGCACAGCGGCGAGGACCGGCGTGCGGATTCTCATCACCGGATCGAGCGGACAGATCGGGACCAACCTGGCGCTGGCGCTCCAGCAGCGCGGCGACGAAGTGGTGGGCATCGACCGCCGCCCCAACGCGTGGACGCGCGACATTGCGACCGTCCAGGCGGACCTGACGCGGGCCGCGGCGGGCAGCCTGCCGGTCGAGGGCCGGTTCGACGCGGTGGTTCACCTGGCGGCGCACGCCAAGGTGTTCGAGCTGGTGGAACGCCCGCAGCGGGCGATGGAGAACATCGCCATGCTGTTCAACGTCCTGGAGTTCTGCCGGGCGGCGCGTACGCCGATCGTGTTCGGGAGCTCGCGCGAGGTGTACGGAGACATCACGCGGCACGTGACGGAGGAGTCGCAGGCGGACTTCGTGGTGGCGGAGAGTCCCTACAGCGCGTCGAAGATCGCGGGCGAGGCGATGATCTACTCGTACGCGGAATGCTACGACCTGTCGTGCCTGGTCTTCCGCTTCAGCAACGTGTACGGACGTTACGACTGCGACCTGGAGCGCATGGAGCGGGTGATCCCGCTGTTCATCCGGCGCATCGCCGCGGACGAGCCGATCGTGGTCTATGGGCGCGAGAAGGTCCTGGACTTCACGTACGTCGACGACTGCGTGGACGGCGTGGTGCGCGGGCTGGATGGCCTGGCCGCCGGACGCCTGCGGCGCAACACGATCAACCTGGCGTGCGGGCAGGGCTCGACGCTGGTGGACGTGGTGAACCTGATCGGACTGACGCTGGGGCGCGAGCCGCGCGTGCGTTACGAGCCCGCGCGGCCGGGCGAGGTGACGCGCTACGTGGCCGACATCACGCAGGCGCGGCGGCTACTGGGGTACGAGCCGCAGACGCCGCTGACGGCGGGGATTCCGCGCTCGATCCGCTGGCAGCGTGAGGTCGGGGCGCTGCGCTGAGCGGTTGGGGGGCGGCGACTGGCTCCGCGATTCGACGCCGGCTGGAACCACGGGCCGGCCGGGGAAGGTCGCAGGGGATTTCGTTGCAGGCGGCGGGCGAAATCGCTATACGGAACAGCAGGGTGAGCCGACTTTTCGCGGGCACGCCGCCGCGTCTCACGTCCGATCCGCGACAAGCATGCTCGGGAGGCGCACATGTTCCATCGGGTTCGATTCAGCGACGGACGATCCGGACGCAGTCGCTCCGCGGCGCGGATCGTGCTGCTGGCGGGTCTAGCGGTCGCGGCGTGGGGTAAGGGTGAAGGGACGGCGTTGTTCGACGGCGCGGAGTACCCGGCCGGTGGACGGGCCCGCGCGGTGGCAGTCGGGGACCTGGACGGTGACGGTGACGCGGACGTCGTGGCTTCTTTGGACGACGCGAGCGCGGTTCGCGTGCTGCTGAACGCGGGGAAGGGGCGACTGTCCGATGGGGAGCTGCTGGAGGCAGGCGAGCAACCCTCCGCGGTGCTGGTGGCGGAGCTGAACGACGACGTGCTGCCGGACGTCGTCGTTGTCAACCGCCTCAGCGACAGCGTGACCGTGTTTCTGAACCTGGGCGGCGGCACGTTCGCCGCCGGGGTGTCCATCCAGGCCGGGCGGCAACCGTCGTCCATCGCAGCGGTCGACCTGGACGGTGACACGGACGTCGACCTGGCGGTTGGGAACGAGCTCGACGACAGCGTGTCGATACTGCCCAACCACGGCGATGGCACGTTCGGGGCGCGCACGGACGCCGCGGCCGGAGACATGCCGTTCGGCGTGGGTGCGGCGGACCTCGACCACGACGGGGACGCGGACCTGGCGACGGCCAACCGGCTGAGCCAGAACGTGTCGGTGCTGTGGAACCAGGGCAACGGGTCCTTCTCGACGCCGGTGCCGCTGGCGACGGGGGCGTTGCCGACCAGCGTTGCCGCCGACGACCTGAACGGCGACGGGCTGGCCGACCTGGTGGTAAGCAGCCTGAGCCCACCGTCCCTGTCGGTGCTGATGAACCAGGGCGCGGGCGCGTTCGCGTCGGCGATGGCGTATGAAATCGAGACGTTTCCGGAGTCCGTTGCGCTGGCTGACGTCGACGGCGACGGTGATCGGGACGTGTGCGTCACGCACGCATTCACGAACACCGTGACCTTGCACCGTAACGACGGCGCGGGAAACCTGGCTCCCGAGGAGTCCGTGCGGGCTGGGGTCTCGCCGCGCGGCCTCGCGCTGGCCGACATGGACGGTGACGGCGCGCTCGACGCGGTCGTTGCGCACACGGGCGATTTCGAGGCATACGGCTTCGTAGGCGTGCTGCGGAACCGCGGCGACGGCGTCTTTCCGACGGATGTGACTCTGGCCGTGGGATCGGGCCCGCGCGACGCCGCGGCCGGCGACGTGGACGGCGATGGGGACCTCGACCTGGTGGTGGCCAACAGCGCGCTGTTCATGGGCGATTCGGTGTCGCTGATGCTGAACCAGGGAGGCGGCGCGTTCGCCGGAGAGATACGGCTCGGGATGGGCTTTGCGCCGCAATCCGTCGTACTGCGTGACGTGGACGCCGACGGCGACCTTGACCTGATCACGGCCAACAACGGCGACATACCCGGCGCGGGCATGGTGGGCGTGCGCGTCAACCTGGGCGGCGGTGCATTCAACGGACCGCAGCAATTCAGCGCCAGCGGCAATCCGTTCGACGCGACGGCGGGCGACCTGAACGGCGACGGGCTGCCGGACCTTGCCGCCGCCTGCTACAACAGCAACAGCGTGGCGATCCTGCTGAACCAGAGCCTGGGCCAGTTCGGGCCGCAAACGCACGTATCGGTCGGCACCGGCCCGGTGGGCCTGATCCTGGCGGACCTGGACCAGGACGGCGACACGGACATCGCGACGGCCGATTTCCTGTCGGATACCGTTTCGCTGCTGTTCAACAACGGCGACGCGACGTTTTCGCCGCGGGAGTCGCAGTCTGTGGGCAGCCACCCGCGCGACATCGTGGTGGCGGACCTGGACCGCAACGGGACGCTGGACCTGGCTGTGCCCAACCGCGGCAGCGACACGGTGTCGGTGCTGCGGAACGACCCGGAGGAGGGCTTCACGTTCCACGTGGAATACGCCGTCGGGGCCTGGCCGTCCGGCATCACGGCGGCGGATTTCGACCGGGACGGCGGCGTGGACCTGGCGGTGGTGAACGGAGTGAGCGACAACGTGTCGGTGCTGCGGAACCTGGGGGACGGCACGTTCCAGCGCGACCGGGAGTATGGCGTCGGGGCGACATCGGTGGGCCTGACCGCGGGGGACTTCAACGGCGACCGTGCGCCCGACGTGGCGGTCGCCAACAGCGGGGAGTTCAGCGCATCGGTGCTGTTCAATCGGCAAACGTCGCCCGCGCGACGGCGGCCGCTCGCGAACCCGCGCCCGGTCCCGTGAGCCGCGGGGCGCCGGGTGCGCGCGGGAAGGAGTTCAGCGCTCAGGGCGAATGCCGGTGCTGGACGAGACGTTGGTGAACCGCCGCGACCCGAACGTCCACTCCGGAATGCCCTCGGGCCACAGCGAGACGCTGACGCGCATGTCGTCGTCGATGTTGTCGTATTCGAAGTTGACCGCGAAGTACCAGCGCGGCAGCTTGCGGATGTAGCCCACCGCGATCTCACCGTTCTCGCCGCGCTCGATGTCGTACCACTCGCGGAACGCGAAGGAGTGCTTTTCGGACAGCTTGTAGTTGAACCCACCGCCGACGAGGTTCGAATCGATGTCACCCGCGTATCGCAGGCCGAAGAGGTACGCCAGGCGCGGCAAGCGCTCGACGGCCAGCGACACGTTGTGTCGGTCGAAGCTCTGATCGTTGACGTCGTAGTTGACGTCGTAGAGCAGCGCGGTGGTGTCGCTGAGACGCCAGATGGCCTCGGCGGCGATGTAGTTTCGCGTGCGGCTGTCTTCAGGCCGAATGGGGTTGGCAAACCCGTTCGACATCTCGTGGGGCTGCTGCCGACCGAAGAAACCGGCCTCCAGGTTGAGCGTGAGCAGGTCGACGGAGCGCTGCTGGTCGGCGGCGCCGCGTTTCGTCTGCCACACCTGCTTGAGGGCGACCAGCGCGCCATAGAAGTCGTCGATGCTCTCGACGCCCTCGTCGAAGGGGGTGAGGCGTCGGCTCTCGACGTTGGCGTGGGAGTT
This sequence comes from uncultured Planctomycetales bacterium, assembly GCA_964401365.1. Classification (GTDB taxonomy): domain Bacteria; phylum Planctomycetota; class Phycisphaerae; order UBA1845; family Fen-1342; genus CAYNYG01. The sequence goes on from CAYNYG010000003.1 coordinate 123,006, forward strand.
CCAGAGGGCGAACTCGGGCTTGACGATATGGCGGACGCGGTGCACGTCGAGCAGCTCGGACTCGATGTCGTCGTACACCTTGTGGAATTGTGTGCCGCCGCGGACGCCGTAGGACGCCAGCCCGCGACCCTTGGATCCGTCGCTGGGAGTCCCGTCCCAGTAGTCACCGCGCAGCACGCCGAAGGGCACCAGGTTCACCGGTCCGAGCTTGAGCGGCAGCTCGACTTCCTCGCGGGCGCCGACCCGGAAGGTGGTGTCGGTGGCGGCCAGGTTGTCGAGCCGGCGCGTGTCGAACCAGCGGCGGTCGTCCGGACGGTAGCGCACCATGCCGATGCGCGATTCGTGGTAGAAGACGAGCGGATCGAGTACGTCGCCGATGCGGCGGTAATTGAGGTCGGGCAGGTGCTCGGTCTGGGTGACGAAGTCGAGCAGCCGCCAGTTGGCCAGGAGGCTGACGGCCTCGACGCCGCGGGCGCGCTTCAGGTAGAAGAGCGTCTCCTGGTCCTTGCCCTCGAAGAACTCGCTTTTCTCCCACTCCTGGAGGTAGTTGGGATCGCCGACGTAGCTGATCTCGAACGTGGCCTGCCAGTCCTCGGGGAGGAACTGCCGGTGGCGCAGGAGCACGCGCCCGCGGTTTTCGCTCTCGGGCTGGTTGTTCGCGAGGGGCCCGAGGCTGTCCTCGCCCGTATCGTGGAGGTAGTAGCTGCGCAGCAGGCCGAAGTAGTCCTGCGCGGCGTAGTCGAGATCGACGCCCGCGCCCGGGCCGCGCTTCGAGTAGTAGTCGAGGCGCAGGTTGGCGTCGAAGCCCGGCGCGTGGGGCACGCCCAGGAGCGTCAGCAGGTTCCAGCGCGTCTCGGTCGCGAGCCCGAAGCGGTCGGTGTACCCGGTGCGGAAGCTGCGCAGGGCGGTCTCGCTCTCCTCGAAGTTGCCGCGGCTTGCAGGCCACCAGAGCAGCGGGACGTTCTCCACGTTGAGCGTGGCGTTGCGCAGCTCGTATTCGCCGCGGGTGGCGGTCGCGCCGCGACCGGCGCTGTCGCGCACGGTGGTGTCGCGAATGTAGATGCGATCGGCGCCGACGTGGTAGTGCGGGGTGAAGAACTCGCTGGTGGAGATGCGGGCGCGGTCGGCGCGGTACTCGCGCGCCGAAAGCTGGCGGATCTCGTCAGCGCGGACGTATAGCGGAATCTCGCGGCTGGGGATCTCGGCGCGGAACACCGAATCGAGAATGAGCGCGCGATCGCGCTCGAAGTCGTAGTAGAGCCGATCCGCGCGCACGAACCGGTCGCCGCGCGAGAGAGCCACGTCGCCCTCGAGGTATACGCCCGCGATCCGCTTCTGGAGCTCGCGCTGGATGCCGGCCTGGCCCGGCGGCGCCTCCTGGGGGCGAGACTCGTCGGGCGGCGGTTCCTGCGGGACGGTGTCGGACGGACGGTTCCCGTCGGCGGGCGTCTCCCCCAGCATCCCGCTCTCGAGGATCGAGCCGACGCTGCCCTCGTCGGCGGCAAAGACGACGGCATTGTCGGCTGAAATCTCCAGCAGCGGCCCGCCGGCGGAGCTGGACTCGGAGAAATACGACCGCCCGCGCGCCACCAGGACCTGCCGGCCGTCGGTCGTCGTCGCCGGCTCCAGCGGCGGCAGGCGGTAGCGGATGACGCGCGGTGGGCGCTGCGGCCGAGTGGGGCGCGCTTCCTCCGGCTTGGCGACCTCGACGGTCGGCAGGCCGGCGTCGCTCTCGGGCAACTGCGACTCGATCAAGACACGGTCGCGCACCGCCTGCTGATAAAGGGGAAGTTCCTCCAGCCGCTCGGGCGCGTGCGCGTCGTGCAGCTTCACCACGCGCCCGAACGTCCGCAGGTTGCTGACCAGCAGCATCTCGTCGTTGGTGACCGTGCCGGACGGTTCGCGCACTTCGGCAGCGCGCCAGAGGTAGACGGTGAGGTCGTAGAACTTCCGCGCGCTCTCCTGCGACCAGCCCGACGCGATCCACACCACGCCATCCTCGGCCGACATCCGGCGCTGGCCGGCGAGCAGCCGAAACCCACCCTGGAACACGACCACCAGGGTCCCGTCGTCGGCACGCCACTGCCGGGCGTAGCGGCCGCGCAGTTCGATGTCGGCCGTCGAAATCGTCTCCGGCAACAGCAGTTCGTCGTCGTCCTGGGCGGGGAAGGACTGTGGCGCGGCGGGTTGCGGCGGCGTGGCGAGCGCGGCGGCGCCCGAAAGGCCCAGCAGGGCTCCGCGCAGCGTGACGGCGAGCCCGGCGACGGACAGCGAGACGATTGCGCGAGCGAATCCGGACCGAGTGGACGGCGCCGCGAGGCGACTCGTGCCGCACACGGACCGCGCGGCGCCGCGGGCGGAGAATGCGCCAGAGCGGGCGGCGTTGGCCCGTGCCACCGAGACGTCGCTAGGGTGATTGCGCAACTCGGGCTTTCAGAAATCGGCCGAGCCGGCAGACGGCCGGCCGCGACCGCGCCTCGGATCGAAACCGCGACCATTATTGGCCCGGCGCGGGCCCGGTCAATGGCGCGGTTGCCCACGCGGCAAGGCAGCCGTGCGGAACGACGGCGTCCGACGTGACCAAGCGGCGCGCGCAAGTCACCGCGGGACCCGGCCAACGGGGTCACGAGCGGGCGACGGTGTCAGCGCATGGCGCGCGCGGTCGCCGGCGCCTTGGCCGCGCCGGTGGTGACCTTGAACTCCTTTCCGACGAGGAGCAACGGTGTAGCGATCGCGATCGTCGAATAGACGCCCGAGACCACGCCGACCAGCATGCAGAAGTTGAACCCGCGAATGCCGCTGCCGCCGAAGATGTACATCGACAGGAGCGTGGCGAACACGGTGGTGCTGGTCAGGATGGTGCGCGACATGCACTCGTTGATGGCGCGGTTGATCAGTTCGGGCGTGAGGATGCCCAGCCGCCCGCGCAGTTCGCGGATGCGGTCGAAAATGACGATCGTGTCGTTGATGGAGAAACCGATGATGGTCAACAGGGCCGCGATCACGGGCATGTTGATCTTGAAATCCTCGATAAGGAGGAAGTTTCCGAGCGGCGTGCCCGCACCGCCGATCAGGCCGCTGAGCGCGACCATTCCGACCGCGACGGCGACGTCGTGAATCAGTGCGACCACGCCGCCCAGGCCGTAGATCACCGTTCCGAAGCGGATCCAGACGTAGAGGACGATCATCACGCACGAGAAGGCGATCGCCAGGATGGCGCGCGTCTGGGCCTGGGCCGCGATCTGCGGCTTGAACTGCGTGAGCTTCTGCAACGACTGCTCGGACTCGAGCGCGGCGCGGGCGAGTTCGAGCTCGCGACCGGCCAGCTCGGACACCCAGCGTTCCGGGTCGTCGAGGAACGAGAAATTGGGGTCGGAGACCGTGACGACCACGTCGGAATAGGTGGGCTGTCCGTCGCGGCTGGTACCGGCCGGAGTGATGCCGAACACGTCGAAAGCGCGCCAGGGAAACTCCTGGTATCCCGGCTGGAGCCGCATGTTCTTCAGGCGGTTGCGAAGCTGGCCGAGGGTCTGCGGCGGGCTGAGCGCGGTGAAGTGCATGGCGGCCCCGCCGTAGAAGTCGCCCACGTCGCCGCCTGCACCGGGGGGCAGCCCGGGCACGACGGCCTCGAGGCGTTTCTCGGTGATGGGGTACGGGCGCCCGTCCGGGCTGGCGAAGTTGAACGTCACGCTGGGCTGGATCACAAGCTTCTCGCCCAGGGCGCTGACCAGCGCGTGCTGCACCAGGCGTTTGTTGGTCTCGGTGGTGAGCACGTTCCAGAGTCGTCCGCGCTGCTGCGGCTGGTCGACTTCAACGACCTGATTGACGTTCACCTTGCTGATGTTGTCGCCGGCCAGGCGCACGTCGGATCGAAGCCGCCGCACGCGTTCCTGAAGCTCGGCGGCCGGGACGGCGTTCTTGAGCTGGACGAGCAGGGTCTCCGGACCGGTCTCCTGGACGCCATCGCGGCGAAGCAGGCCGGAGTCCTCCAGGGGTTCGGTGATCATCGCCTTAATGCGGGGCGCCGCGAGTCCGGGCACGGTGACGCGGTACGCCGCGGCCTGGCCGGGCTCGTCCGCGACGATGGCGGAGGCGAGCGCGTCGGCCTGCGTCATGATGTCGCGCCCGACGCTCGAAAGCGCCTCGTCGATGGCCTGCCCGCTCAGGCTGGCATCGCTGACTTCGACGACCGCGCTGACACCGCCCATGAACTCGACGTCGAAGAGCTCGCGCGGCTGTCGAATGAAGAGCGAAGCAAAACCCGCCAGGATGAGCACGGCGGAAATGGGCCAGAGCACGCGCCGCTTACCGTACCAGTCGATGTTGGGCGGTCGGATCCACTTGAGCATCTTGAGTTCGCGGATGAGGTTGTAGCGGACCAGCGCGGTGAGCACGGTGCGGGTGACAAACAGCCCGGTGAACAAACTGATGACGATGCCCCAGCCGAGCGTGATGCCGAATCCTTTCACGTCCTCGCCGCCGAGATAGTAGAGGATGACGGCGGTGAGCAGCGTGGTGACGTTGGAGTCGAAGATGGTGATGAAGGCCTTGTCATAGCCGTTCTTGAGCATCATGCGCAGGGACGCGCCGCGCTCCTTCTCTTCGCGGATGCGCTCGAAGATGAGGACGTTGGCGTCGACGGCCATGCCGATGGTGAGGATGACGCCGGCGATGCCGTCGAGGGTGAAGCGCGCCTGGATGAACGACATGGCCGCCAGGATGAGGACGATGTTGAGCAGGAGGGCGGCGTTGGCGACGAGGCCACCCACCATGTAGTAGCCGGCCATGATGCCGCAGACGATGACCAGCGACACGACGCCGGCGCGGAAGGCCCGGTCGAGATTGGCCCGTCCGAGCCGCGCTTCGATGACGCGTTCGCTGAGCGGGGTGTCCTTGAGCCGCGCGGGCAGGGCGCCGGCCTGGAGGGTCTGCACGAGGTAGCGCACCTTGTCGGGCGAGAATTCGCCCGAGATTTCGCCGGACTCGCGGATCTTGGACCTGATCCGCGCCGAGGAATACGCCACGTCGTCCAGGACGATGCAGAGTTGCCGGTTGATGTTCTCGCTGGTGAGGCGCTCGAACTGTGCGCCGCCCGGAGCGTCGAGCTGGAACGCGACCGAAGGCAGCCCGCGCTCGTCGCGGCTGGGGCGCGCCGCCTTGAGTTGCCACTTGACGCGTCCGCGCGTCAGCAGCCCGTCCCGTTCGCCCAGCTTGGCGAGCACGTAGAAGTCGTCGCCCAGCTTTTCGACGACCGCCAGGCCGTAGTTCCTGAAGTTGAAACCCGCGAGCTCCGCCGGCGACTTGAGCATGAAGAACGCCACCGGGTTCTCGATCTTGAACCAGCCCTCGGTGTCCTTGGGGGCCGGCTTGGGTCCGCGCTCCTGGAGCTGCTCGCGCAGCTTGTCGTAGCGGGTGGGATTCTGCGGGTCGGGCTCGGCCAGAATACGGAAGTCGAGCGTGCCCGCTCCTTTCAGCAGGCGCTGCAAGTCAGCCGGGCCCTCCAGAAAGTGCCGCCGCTCTCCCCACGCGGCGTAGGCTTGAATGACTTCCTCGAGCTGCGCCGTCAGTTCGGGATGGGCGGACTTGAGCTTGCTGAGCTCGGCGTCGCGAGCGGGCGCCTGGCGGTCCATATCGAGCACGCTTTGCAGGTGCTGAATGCTCACGTTCTCAGCCAGCACGGCGTTGATCGCGTCCTCGAGCGCTTCGGCCGCGTTGCGCTGCGCCAGCTCAAGCTCCGCCACGTGCGGGGGGATCTCGGACGGCTCGGTCGTGGCCGACGCGGGCTGGGTTGCGGCCGCCGCTCGGTAGGCATCCAGCGCCGCCCGGTACTCGTCGTACGCGGTCGCAGCGACCGTCAGGGCGGCCTGACGCCGCGCGGACCCTGCCGCCAGCTTCAGGAGCTCGGCCGGACGCTGGACTGGGTCGGCGCGCAGGGCGGCGTCGAGCGTCCGCCGAGTGAGGATTGACTCGCTCAGTCTGTCGATGGCGGCGTTGTAGCGGTCGCGAAGCTGCTTGACGCCTTCCGGGGGCAGCGGCATCTGCACCTCCAGGCGGTTGCGGCCGAGAACGCGCCAGGTCAGGTTGAAAACGCCGTCCGGGTCAACCCGCCGCTGAAGCAGGGTTTTCATCTGCTCGGCGACCTGGGCCTTCTCCCACTCCGCCAGCCCGGTTTCGTCGATCTCGAAGATCATGGAAACGCCGCCGGCGATGTCGAGCCCGCCCTTGAGGTTCTGCGCCAGGTCCCACGGCGGCCAGAGGTAGTAGAGGGCGATCAGGAGCACGGCGCCGATCAGCAATGCCCGGCGGCCGAGATGTTTTTCCCACATGGAGTTGGTCCTTTGTCGATTGGGCGGCCCGCTCGGACAGGCTGGCAGGCGGCGTCAGGGCCGCGGAGCTCCGAAGGAGTTAGCCGCTTTCGTCCGTCGTCACATTACGAATGAGGCACCCGAGCCGCGGCGGGCGCGGAACGGGAACGAACTCGCTACGCGCCGGCCGAGCTGCGGAGCGCTCGGAAGCGCCCTACCGTAGGGGAGGAGCGAGCGGGCGAATGGCCGTGAGGATCGCGCCGTCGAGCGGATTCGCGATGGAGCGGTCGCCATGCGGCTCGCGCGGGGTCGCGCGTTGCGGGAAATCGAAGCCGCGCCATGCGAGGGCTGCACCGCCGGACGGAGCGTCGGGCGAGCCGCCGTCCCCCATCGGCAGGACGCGAACGGGAGGCCGAACCACCGGACGCACGTCGCCGGCGCAGCGGTCGGCGCGCGGCGGTGCCAGGGCCGGCAAAACCTCCGCCAGCGGCGGGGGCGGCTTCGGCTCGCTGCGCTTCGGACGGGCCGGCGGGGTCGATCTGCGCGGCGGTGGTGACGCACCATAGCCCTTCTTCTCGGCCGCCAGCAGACAGACGAGGCCCAGCGCGCAGGCGCTGACCAGCGTCACTCGCACCGTGGCGCAAGCAGGCAGGGTCTGGTTCTTCCTCGGGCTGAGCAATCCCGCACTCCCGACCGGTCCGGTCGTTGAACGCGGCACTATAGCCCACTGGGGTGCTTCCCGGAATAGGGGCGGCGGGCAACACGGCGGCAGTCCGCCCGCGCCCGACTGCGGGCACGTGGCGTTTCGCGTGAGTCCGGTGCCGACGGCGTCGCCGCGACCCTGGAAGAGAGCACCCTGATGAACGCGCCGGTCGGCTGGCTTTGCATCACCCTGGGCTTTGCGAGCGGCGCCGTGATCGGCCTGTGGTTTGACCGCCCGGACTGGATGGGGGGCTACGGCGCGTTGCGTCGGCGGCTGGTACGACTCGGACACATCGCGCTGGTCGCGCTCGGGGCGCTCAACGTGCTGTATGACGAAAGCCGGCCGGGGCTTCGACTCTCGTCAATCCAGCTTGAGGTCGCCAGCGTCGCCTGGATCGTCGGCGCGCTGGCGATGCCGCTTGGCTGTTTCGTGACTGCGTGGCGTCCCGTGGCCAAGCCGCTGTTTGTGATCCCGGTGGCGGCGCTGGTCACGGCCGGACTGCTGACGCTCCTGGGAACGGTGCCCCAATGAGAATCGGACTGATCGCCATGAGCGGGATTCGGGCGGAAAACGAAGAGCTCAACCGGGTCGGGCTCACCATGCCGGGGGTGGTCGAGCGGAGCCGCGTGGTCGCGTCGTTGCCGAGCCTGTCCCTGCTGACGCTGGCGGGCCTGACGCCGCCGGACGTGGAGGTCGAGTACCACGAGATCGCCGACATCCGGCATCAGGCGGAGCTTCCGAACGGGTTCGACCTGGTGGCGATCGCGACGTTCACGGCCCAGGTGGAGGACGCGTACGTGGTTGCGGCCCGCTACCGGGCGCGCGGGGTGCCGGTGGTGATGGGCGGGCTGCACGTCACGGCGCTGCCGGACGAGGCGGCCCAGCATTGCGACACCGTCGTCGTGGGAGAGGGCGAGCTGAGCTGGCCGGAACTGGTGAGCGACGCCCGCGGCGGGCGCCTGGCGCGGCGCTACGGTCCGCGTCCGGGCCAGCGATTCGACTTTGCCGCGGCGCCGATGCCGAGGTTCGACCTGCTCGACGGCGCGGCATCGATGCGCAGCCGCTACAACCGGATCACGGTGCAGACCAGCCGCGGCTGCCCGCACCTGTGCGAATTCTGCGCCAGCTCGGTGATGCTGACGCCGCGCTACGCGGTCAAGCCCGTGGAGAAGGTCATCGCCGAAATCCGGCGCATCAAACAGTTCTGGCGGCGGCCGTTCATCGAGTTTGCGGACGACAACACTTTTGCCGACCGGGCGCACTACAAAGCGTTGCTGCGCGCCATGATCGAGGAGCGCGTGCACTGGTTCACGGAGTGCGACATCTCGGTCGCCGACGACGCGGAGCTGCTCGACCTGATGCGCTGCGCCGGGTGCCGGCAGGTGCTGATCGGGCTGGAAAGCCCCGACCCGCGCGGGGTGGCGGGCATCGAGATCAAGCGCAACTGGAAGCTGCGGAAGCACCCCAGCTACGCCGCCGCGATTCACGCGATCCAGTCGCGAGGCATCACGGTCAACGGCTGCTTCATCCTGGGGCTTGACGGAGACACGGAGGAGGTGTTCGACGCGGTTTACGACTTCGTGGACCGCACGGCGCTCTACGATGCGCAGATCACGGTGCTGACCCCGTTTCCCGGCACGCCGCTCTACAGCCGGCTGCGCGAGGAAGGCCGGCTGATCGAGGAGGGTGCGTGGCGGCGGTGCACGTTGTTCGACGTGAATCACGTTCCGCTGCGGATGTCGGCGGAGCGGTTGCAGCGCGGGCTGATCGACCTGGCGCAGCGCCTGTACGCGCCGGGGTTCATCGAGGACCGCCGGCGGCGGTTCTTCGAGGGCGTGCGGAGCTGCGGCGCGGACGCGGGGGTCCGCGACGAGGTGGCAGCGGACGACTGAGGGCGTCAGGGCTGCGGCACGTCCACCACGTGGTCGAGGGCCCGCTCGCCACCGATTTCGCGGACGCCGGCGCACAGGCGCGCCCCCGCGAGGTCGCGCGCCGCGGGGAACACGTATCGGTGCCGCGCCGCGGCATTGGGCGCCAGTCGCAGGAAGGTCCGCTCGTTGCGGCGCCGGCCGGGGGCCTGGCAGAACGCGGTGAAGTTGACCTCGTGGTTGGAGAGGTTGTGCAGCGATTGCTCGACAACCAGTCGATCGCCCTCCCAGGACGCCGTCACGCGGGAGCGGAGCTCGCGCAGCCCGACCATGATCGGAACGTCCAGCGCCAGGTCCGCGGACTCGGGCGATCGAAGATGGACCACCGCCGACAGGTTCCGCGTGGTCGCGACCGCCCGCCGCGGCAGCGTCAGCGAGAGGGCCTGACGGAACTCCTGCCCGGGTTCCACCGAGAAGGGCACGGAGGCGGGTTCGACCGACCAGTCGCGTGGAGCCGCGATCTCGACGGTTCCGGAGATGCGGGAATCGTGGCAGTTGGTGAACGCCAGCTCCACCGTGGAGCGGCTGGCGCGGGCCTCGATCTCGGTCGGTTCGATTCTGAGGGTGGCGTGCAACAGCGTGAGCGGACCGCGTACGCCGTCCACGAGGATGGGCGTGGGCGGTATGATCGGCCGGACCCGGCCCTTGCGCGCGTCCAGCGGCACGCTGCGGCCCCACAGGTCCTGGGCCCGTACGTGATCCTCGACGAACAGGTCGATGGCGCACGGCTGAGGTTCCGTGGCCCAGGTCCAGGCGATCAGGCAACTCGATCCGGGACGGTCGAAGACGATGCCCACGCTGTCGGGCCCGACGGGCAGCACGCCGGCCGCGTGCCGGTCCGCCAGCCAGCGGAAGAGGGTGCGTAGCGCCACGAACCACTCGGTCGGCTGCCACTGGCACAGGCCGCCGTCGCGGGACTCGCGGAAGGGCGCGTCGAAGTACAGGCGGTGCGGCTCAATCGCCTTGGCCAGGACGACGCGCCGCGCCAGGTCCGCAACGCGCTGGGAGGCGGGGATTTCGGCCGACGACTCGGTTCCGAACCGCAGCCAGGTCCGCCCTTCCCCGCCCAGCGTCAGGAACTCCAACTGCCCCACCATCGCCCGCGGCGCGATCTCGGGCGGCACGAGCACCGAGCTGATCTCGCGCCCGGCGGAGGCCGGCGCCAGCAACGTGCGCGGCACGACGACCTGGGGCGACGTCAGGAACTGGCGCAGGCCGTTTCGGGCCGCGGCGATGCTGAGTTCCTCCCACGCGTCCCCCTCCGCCAGCTCGCCGCGCTCATCGCCGAGCTGCCAACTGTTCAGCAGCCCGCCCAGATTGGCCAGCACGCTCCCCATGCGCGTCTTCCACTCCGGGTCGGTCGTGACCGCCTGCCGCGTGCTCTGGCCCCCGCGGGGCGTCGAGAACGCCTCCTCGGTCAGGATCACGCCTGTGGTGTCAATCCGGCGGCCGGACAGTTCGCGCAGGAGCGCGCTGACGCCCAGCAGGTATTCCACTTCCACAGAGCGGGCCAGCGGACCCACGGTCGGAATCGGCACCTTGACGGCGCCGCACTCCAGCGACGCAATCAGCTCGCTCAGTCCAGCGATGTCCTCCCCGCTCCAGGGTTGAACGTCCACCCCGAACTGCGCCGATGCGGATGGCGCGCCCCATAGCTCGGGCAGGATCGCGAACATCACGCGCCGATCAATCAGCGAATCCGACCCGATCCGCACGAGCAGGCGCGCCCAGTAGTTCCCCGGCTCCAGGGGCGGCAACGCGACGCGCTCGTTGGCCGCCGACGTCTCGATCGTGCGCTGCGCGATGGGCGCGCCGTCCGGTTCGAAGACCGTCAGTTCCGCGCGCAGCGCCTCCGCGCCGTGCCCGGAGACGTCGATCAGCAGCGCGCAATCCGCCCCGACGGGCGCAATGCCCCCGGGGTGTGAGAACGAAAGCCGAACGCGCGGCAGCTTGTACACGGTGATCTCGTCGAACCAGACCGTGCCGCGCACGTCCTGCCGCGGGATGGCGTCGGAGTCGCTGCGCCCCGTCAATGTCCACTGCTGCGATTGTGCGGCCCACAGCTCCAGTCGAATGCGTCGGGCCGCGTCGGGGGCTCGGCCCAGGTCGACTTCCACGCGCTGCCACGACGCGCATTCGCCGCTCCCGAGCAGCGGACTCACCGCCGCCGTCCCGGGCAGCGCCTCCCCGTCCTCGTCGCAGTAGGCGGCCGCGATGAATGCGCGGGCATGGCTGAGCCCCTCGGTGCGGATCTGCCCCACGACAAGATAGTCCGCGCGCGGCTCGACACGGACGTCGTTCGCGTCGTAGGCATAGCCGACGTTGCCGCCGCGCATGTCCACGCGGAAGGACGGCGCCGGCAGGCCCAGGGCGTCGTCGAACTGACCGCGTCCGAACGCCGGCAGGCCTGCGCCGGTGTGCCGGCGCCAGTGCATGGGCTCGGCTTCGAAGTTCCCGAGTTTGCGCTCGTCGAAATCGAAGTGGCGAACCAGCCGCACCGGCTGGCCGCTGCCCTGCGTACCCGCGTTGGAGGTGTCCGTCGCGGGCGGGCTCTGCGCACGCGCAGCCGTGGCGAGCGCCGCGCTGCACGCGAGGATTGCGCACGCCACCCCCGGCGCGGGCCGGATCGATCGTTCCGGAACTCGCGCGCGACGCCTCATCGGTGAACTCATCGGCGGATTCGCGCGAGATCGAAAGCATCCCCCCGGTCCCGCCGATCCGGGCGCCACGTGCGTCCCCGCCCCGCGCAGGTTCTGCGCGTCACCGCGGCGTCAGGCGCTGCCCAGCTTCTTGAGGTAGCCGTTCAGAATGGCCCGCGGGATTCGGGCCAACGGCTTGGGCAGGACCTCGTCCATGATGAGCCGCTGGACGACCCGCTCGGCGGCGGCCCGGTGCGTGGCGATCTGCGCGGCCAGCGAGCGCGCCTCGTCGAGGTCGCCGTCGAACATGCAGACTGCGTAGTCGACGATGAGCGTTTCGACGTCGCCGGCCGAAGCGCCGCTCGCTGCCGGCGGGCTGGGCGCCGGGGCCGACGACGGACGGGCGGGCTTGCCCGCGCCCGGCGGAGTGACGGGCGCGCGGGCGGCGGCACCCTCGGGCTTGTCCTTGTCACGCAGAATGGCCTGCGTGATGTCGCGCGTCTCGCGCAGGGCACGCTCGCGCTCGCGCTCCTCGTTGTCATCCAGCGGCGCCAGCTCGAGCGGCTCGAGCTGGTCGCGCGGCGTCGGAATGTAGACACTCTGGTGACAGAAGGGGCACTTGCCGTGCCGACCCGCGTGCTCGTCGCCGGTGCGGATCAGGTGCTGGCAGTGAACACAGTGGAATTCGATCGGCATGAGCGCATCTTAGGCGGCGCCGCTTGATGCAGCCAGCGCCGCGCCGGAGCTTGTATCGGGCCAGTCCCGCGGACCCGCCGAAAGCAGCAGTCCGTCGCCCACGATCGGATACGCCCGCAGGTAGTCCATCACGCTGTCCACCGTGACGGACTCGGTGGCCGCCAGCCTTGCCCCCACGGTGCGGACGTGGCCGACGCACTCAAGGTCATCGAGCATCTGCGAGATCCGCGAGCGCGGCGTCTCAGCCTCCAGCGCCACCTGGGTCCGACGGTGGTTGCGCACCCGCATCACCTCGTCAGCCGTGACCCCCCCCGTCGACACCTCCTGCGCTTCGCGCCGCAGCGCCTCGATCATGTCCTCGCAGCGCTCCGGCTCGCCGTAGGCGTACAGCGCCATCAACCCCACGTCGTCGTACGCGATCCAGGCGGCGCCGGCCTGCGAACAGACGCCGGTCTGCACGATGTTCCAGTAGCAGCGCGAGTTCGACCCGCCGAACAATGCGCAGAATGCCTCGATCGACTCCGCGCGCGGGTCCGATTGCGCTACCGACGGGTAGACCAGAACGACCGCCTGCTGCTGGAACTGCGGCAGCACCAGTTTTTCCACACCCGCGCGCCTGGCGGTCGAGGCGCCGTTGAACTCCTCGTGGACCGGTCGCCAGTGTCCGCACGAGCGCGCCGCGGCGGCGAAGAGCGCTTCGGGTTCGATCTCTCCGGCCGCGAGGAGCCACACGTTGTCGGCCGCGTAGCGGCGGCGGTGGTAATCAAGCATGGTCTGGCGCTCCATCCCGCCGATGGACTCGGCGTCGCCGAGCACTTCGTGCGCCAGCGTCCCCGACCCGAAGACGGCCTCGTGCAGCAGGGACGACACGTGCCGGTCGAAGCTGTCGTCGCTCTGGGCGATTTCCTCGAGGATGACGTTCCGCTCGGTCTCGAACTCGGCCTCCGGAAGCGCCGGGTGCAGCATGTCGGCCAGCAGCTCCACCTGCGCCGCGAGGCGCGCCGCGGGGACCCAGCCGTAGTAGAAGGTGTGCTCCTTGCTGGTGAACGCGTTGTAGATGCTCCCCAGCTCGTCGAAGCGGACGTTCACTTCGTGGCAGCTTCGCGTCGGCGTGCCCTTGAAGCACATGTGCTCGAGGAAATGGCTGACCCCGTGCTCGCCGGCGCGCTCGTGCCGCGATCCCGTCCGGACCAGGAACCCGACCGCCGCCGAGCGGACGCGCGGCATGCGCTCGCAGGCGATCCGCAGCCCGTTGGGCAACTGGTGGTGAAGAAACGTGGACTTCAGCATCGCGGGGGGTGCCAGGTGCTCAGTTCAGCAGGTGCTTTTCCCAGAACAGGGCGTACAGGATCGCCGCCAGGTCGCTGTTATCGCGCTTGGCGAATCCGTGGCCCTCGTTCAGCGCCAGCGCGTACCAGGTCGGCCGGCCCAGCGAGCGCGTCTTGGCCACGATCTGCTCCGCCTCCGTGTACGGCACGCGCGAATCGTTCTTTCCATGCACGACGAACAGCGATGCCTTGATCTTGTCGGCGTGGTTGAGCGGCGAGGCGGCCTCCAGCTCCTTGCGCACGTCCGGCTTGCGCTCGTCGCCGTACTCCTCGCGCCGCAGGTCGCGGCGGTACTCGGGCGTGTTCTCCAGGAACGTGACCAGGCTGGCGATGCCGACGATGTCGATCCCCGCCTTGAACCGCTCGGGATAGTTCACCAGCGACGCCAGGACCATGTAGCCCCCGTACGATCCGCCGAACACGCCGACGCGTTTGGCGTCCAGCTCCGGCTGCTTGCCGATCCAGTCCAGCAGCGCCCCGATGTCGCGCACGGAATCGAGTCGCTTGACGTCGTTGTCGAGCTGGTGGAACGATCGCCCGTACCCGGTCGAGCCGCGGACGTTGGGCGCAATCACCGCGATTCCCAGCTCGTTGACCCAGTATTGGAAGATGCTGGAGAACGTCGGCTGCGTCTGGCCCTCCGGGCCTCCGTGGGTGTAAATGACCACCGGGTGCGGACCCTTGCCGCGCGGCTTGTAGTAGAGCGCTGGAATGCGTCTCGGCGTTCCGTCCGCAGCCTTATCGAACGTTTCGTAGCGGATCAGCGTCGGGGCTACGAACGTCTCCGGGTTCAGTCCGCCGACTTCGGCTTCCGTCCACCGCGTCAGCTTGCCCTGGGGATAGGTGAGCGTGTAGACGTCGCTGGGCGTTTGCGAGGTGTTGAGCGTCAGGCCGATCACGCCCCCCTTCCGCGCGAAGCTCAGCCCCCCCACCACGCCCGGCGGGATCGCCGTCACCGGCCGGCGCCCGCTCCCGTCCGCATTGGCGAAGTAGACCTGCGACAGCCCGTCCTGGTTGACCACGAACGCGATGCCCTTTCCGGCCGGGTCGACCGCCACGTCGTCGACGTCCCACGCGATGTCCGCGGTCAGGCACTGCCACCGGTCGGTCCCCGGCTCCAGGCGATAGAGCTTGCGAAACTCCCCCTCGCGGTCGCTGGTCAGATACACCGACTTGCCCTCGGCATCCCACGCGGCCGACCCGTAATACATCGGCGGCGTCTCGGGCGTCAGCCTCGTGTTCTGCCCGCTTGCCAGGTCGTGCACGAACCAGTGCGTCTCGCGCTCCGAAAGATAGTGCACCACCAGGAGCTTCGTCTCGTCCGGACTGAACTCCCCCGCGTAGTACTGGCCCTGGACCTGCCAGATCAGCTTGGGCTGCGGCGCCGCGCCGCTCGCGCCGTCGTCGGCCGGGCGCTGGGCCGCGGCGGCCATGTCCAGCAGGTAGACGTCGAAGTCCCTGTCGTTTCGCTGCGTGCTGCTGAACGCCATCAACCGCCCGCTGCGCGACAACGACACGCCGGTGTTACGTGACTTTCCGTCGGTGAGCAGACGGGCTTTCCCGCTGTCGAGGTCCAGAATGTAGATCTGGGCGCGCTCGTCGCCGCCCTTGTCCTTGCTGAAGAGAATCCGGCGGCCGCCCGTGCCGGGGATGATCGCCCCGCCCCCGATCGGCTCGTCTGAGAACGTGATCTGCCGGCGCGCGCCCATGGGCTGGGTCAGGAGATGAAGCTGCGTGGCGTTTCCGAAGCGCGTCCCGATCACCAGGGCGCTCCCGTCCTCGGCCAAGCCGCGCAGGGCGTGCGGCCGAACGCCGAGGTACTGGAGCATGCGCTCCCGGGCCGAATCGGACCACTCCGGGATGCCGTCGAGCACCAATTGACCGATTTGGCGCCGTGGGCTCGATTCGGCCGGCGGCGGGTCCTGTAGGGCCAACGAAAGCGCCGACGCGGCCAGGAACGTCACAGCGGTCGCAAGTGAGTTTCGGACCAGGAACCTCTGCATGACGGGCCTCCATTGCATGGACCGGAGTGCCAGATTATCGCGGCCGGCGTGCCGGGGAAACCCCGCGTGGGCGCAGCGACGCCGATAACTGCGGGGGATCGGTGCGGCACAAATTATGTAGGGGCAACTGTTTAGGTTGGGCTGAGCGGCCGTGGGACCGCGGCAGGGGCAAGTCCCGGAAAAAATTCCCGATGCGTGGGAGGTGCCAGTTGCCTTCGAGGACTCGCCGTGCCTAGAACCTATTGAAGCAATCAAAGAGGAAGGGTGAGCGGCACCCCGCACTCTATCAATGTGTCAGGAGGCAGGAAGCACGTCCCGCCCACTGCTTCAGATCTTTATTGTAGGGAGAGCGAAAGGTATGAGAAAGCTTCTTACGATCCTTGCGGTCGCCGGTCTGTCCGGCGCGGCGTTCGCCCAGAGCGACACGTTCCGTTTCTATTTTGACACGGCCGGCGCTGCCGAAGGCTCGCCGAATGCCGGTCCGTCGGCCAACACGAACCCGACGATCGTGAACTCGGGCAGCCTGTATGTTTACCTGATGTACGGTGCGGCGGACCAGGAGTTTAACTCCATCTCGCTGGACTTCAACATCACAGGCGCGGCGAGCATCACCGGCGTCGACGTGTACAATCACCCGATCGTCGCCCCCTCCAGCCCGGCTGGTAACCGCTGGAATTCGATCGACGAAGCCGGCGACTTCGACGCGTTCAAGATCACCGAATTCGGTGCGCGGAACATCGGCGACATGTCCGGTGACACGCACTTCACCACCGGCGGAAACAGCGGCGCCAGCGGCTCGACCCTGCTCGGCCGCATCGACGTCGAGTTCACCGGCGGCGCCGGCGACCCGGCGGCCGAGATCCGCATGGCCAACGGCTCGCTGACCAACGCCCGCGTCGGCGGTGGCAACACCGACAACGTGTACTTCGGCTTCGGCGATGCGTCGACCAAGAACAAGGTCGGCCGCACGTCGGCGGACCCGGATGCGTACGTCACGCCCGAGCCCACGACCCTGGCCCTGCTCGGCCTGGGCGCCCTGGCTCTGCGTCGTCGCCGCTAATCCGACGAGGCAAGAACTGAAACAGTGAGCGATGGTGGGCGGGCGGCCGAAAGGCAGCCCGCCCCCGCGTGTTTTGTGACCTGCGCTCGACCCCGGGCGTCCCCGCGTCGCCGTCGTCCAGCAACGTGCGCCGGAGGGGGCGGGAAGTTACCCTCCCAGCGCCTGCTCCAGATCGGCCACGAGGTCGTCCACGTCCTCGATCCCCACGCTGAGCCGGACCAGGCCGTCCACGATTCCGATCCGCTCACGAATCTCGCGCGGGATCGATGCGTGCGTCATCACCGCCGGGTGATTCACCAGTGACTCCACCCCCCCCAGGCTCTCGGCACAGGCGAACAGCTTCGTGGCCGACATGAACCGGCTGGCCGCCTCGATTCCGCCGCGCAGCACACAGGTCACGATGCCGCCGAACGCGCGCATCTGCCGCCGCGCCAGCGCGTGCTGCGGGTGCGAGGCCAGCCCGGGATAAATCACGCGCTCAAAGGCGCGCTGCTCGGCGGCCCAGGTCGCGACGCGCAGCGCGTTGTCGCAGTGCCGGAGCACGCGCAGCTCGAGCGTCTTGACTCCGCGGTGCGTCAGGAAGCAGTCGAACGGTCCCGGCACGCCTCCGGCGGCGTTCTGAATGAACCGCACCGGCGCCAGCGTCTGCGCCCTGGCGGCCACGACCGCGCCGCCCACCACGTCGGAATGACCGCCGATGTACTTCGTCGTGCTGTGCAGCACCAGGTCGGCGCCCAGCTCGATGGGCCGCTGCAAGACGGGCGAGGCGAAGGTGTTGTCCACAACGAACACGATGCCGTCGGGTCGGGGTGGCGGAACTCCCGGCGGGGTCGTTCCGGGCACGGTCTCACCGCGGATCAGGTCGAAGCGAACTTCCGCATCGCGCACTGCGCGGGCCGTTGCCGCGATGTCCAGCAGGTGCAGCATGGGGTTGGAGGGCGTCTCGACCCACACCATGCGGGTCGAGGCGTCGATCAGCGCCGCCAGTGCCGCCGGGTCAGTGCTGTCCGTGTAGCGCGTCTCCAACCCCCAGGGCTTGAAGACGCGCTCAAACAGCCGGAACGTGCCGCCGTACAGGTCGCTGTAGGCCACGATCGAGTCGCCGGGGCGCAGCAACGAAATCAGCAGGGCGTTCGTGGCGGCCAGGCCCGAGGCGAAACACGCGGCCGCCGCGCCGCTCTCGAGGGCTGCGATCGCGGCTTCGAGGTTGTTGCGCGTCGGGTTGTGCGTGCGGGAGTATTCGAAACCCTTGTGGACGCCCGGCGCCGCCTGGGTGTAGGTGCTGGTGGCGTAGATGGGCGGCACGGTGGCGCCGGTGGAGGGGTCGGCGTCCTGGCCGACGTGAATGGCACGCGTGGAGAACTTCATCGCTGCGCTCCTGCTCCCCCGAAGCCCGCCATCGTAGCGGCTCCCGTGCCGACACGGGCTACAGCCGCGCCGCGATCAGCGAAAGGAGCCGCCGGACGAGGACCCCGCACGTGTAGCGGGCGCGGACGGCTTCGCGCTGCGCGGCGGCGATCCGGCGGCGCTCATCAGGCCGGCCCAGATACGAGTCGGCCCGCTCCGCGAACTCGGACGCCGAGCCGAACGTTACCTGCTCGAAGAGCGGAAGCACATCCGCCGCCACGCGGGCAAAACCCTGCGCGGCGTGCTCGCGATAACGATTGAGCTCCCACGCCGCAAGCCGCGCCGGATTCCGCGGGGGCGCGCCGTGCAGCGCGTCCAGCGCGTGCAGGGCCGCGGTCACGGCCGGGTCGGCCGTCGCGGCTTGCGTGGCGTCACCGGCGCCGTCCGGCGGCCGCGACGCGTCGAGTGCGGCCAGAAGCCGCCGCACGACGGGGGCAATGTGGTCGATCGGCGTGTATCGGCACAGGAAGAAGCCGCCCGACATCAGTCCGTCCAGGAGGCGCTGGTGAATCGCGCCCGAGCCGATGATCTGGAGATTGACGAGGCTGGCCTGGTAGACCGCGCGCAGGCAGCGCCCGTTGCGGACCACGCCGCGCGCATAGCGCGCGAAGCGCGGATGTGCGTCCCACCCGTTGCCGTAGAGGTGGAGCGAGCGGCCGCGGCTCTCGCAGTAGTCGGCGACCCACTCGAGCGTGTGGTGGCGGAAGATGAGCTCGCCGGCCGGGTGGATGAACGAGCGGGCGAGATGGTCGGCCTGCTGCGGCGAAGCCGGCGCGACACCCGTGGCGCGGGCGGCGCGCTCCAGCAGCGCGTCCACGGGCCGCGCGAAGGCCGTGCGCGGGTCGGCCGCGAACTCATCGCGCAGCGCGCCCAGGAGGTACTCCGTGACCCGGGCTGCGTCCGGGCCCGCCCGGAACCGCGCCAGCCAGTCGTGCCGGAACGCGTCCGGCGTGACGGCCTGGTTGCTGACGAACGAGAAGTCACAGCGCAGCGGCTCCAGCTCGTCGGCGGGCAGCGGGTCGGCGCTGTACGTGTGCTCGCTGGTGGTCATCGGCGAAGCCAGACCCTGCCGCGATGGATACGCGTAGGCGCGGGTGAGCTGGTCCAGCTCCGGCGCGATGTAGAAGTCCAGCGCTCCCAGAGAGCGCCCCGCCGCGGCGCTCATCAGGTGCGGCAGCAGGTCCTGAATCCAGCACACGAACGGCACGTTGGCCGGGATCGCGCCGCCGTACTCGTGCCGGTGGTGGTCGATGATGAAGACCAGGTCCGGGCGGAGGAGTTCGACGGCAGCGGCGATGGCGTCGCGCCCGATCAGCTCGTGGTCGGTCGCCTCGATGAGCAGCTCGAACGCGCAGCCCTGCTGCTCGAAGGCCCGACCCAGGTCGCGCATGGCGTGCTGGAGCACGGTCGTGTAGCGACTCGTCACGCCCAGCACGCGCAACGGCTCGCCCGAGGGGTCGGCGAAGCGGCGTCGCCAATGATCCGGCGCCAGCGCGTCGTAGCGGGCCTGCGCCCGGCCGATGAGGTCGATGGCACGGCGCTGCCGGTCGCGCGACGCTTCCCGCAGCCGGGCGAGGACGGCGTCGATGAGGTCGCGCGGCGCGCCCGGAGGCGCGACGACGTGTTCGGGGACGCGCACCCGCGGATGGGCCGCGAGAAACTCATCCAGCGCCGCGCGCCAGTCGGGGCCCAGCAACGGGACGACGCGCGGGTCGGCCAGGGCGTCCACGCTCTCACGCACGTAGAGTGCCGCCCCGAACACGACCGGCTCAGGCTCGATGACGAAGATGTGCGGCGTGAACGTGAGGAACATCTTCCTGGTCGCCTGGTGCACCCGATCGAGCAGCTCCCCGCCGTAGTCGCCTATCACCACGTACGGAGCGCAGAACAGCGCGGCCGGATCGTGCGGCAGCGTCATGTCGCGGACGGCGGCGCCGGCGTCCACGAATCCGCCGATCCAGCGCCGCTCGCCGCGTGCAGGCGACCAGGCGACGCGCCACACGTTGTCGCGGGCGCGGAAGAGCTCGAGCCGGCGCGGGACGTCGCGGAAATCGGCGTCGAAGCGCACGAGGCTGGGATGGACGGCATAGAGACGCCGGGTGTGGGCCTCGAAGCG
Organism: uncultured Planctomycetales bacterium; assembly: GCA_964401365.1. Taxonomy (GTDB): domain Bacteria; phylum Planctomycetota; class Phycisphaerae; order UBA1845; family Fen-1342; genus CAYNYG01. The sequence continues at coordinate 143,191 of CAYNYG010000003.1, forward strand.
CGCCTGGTGCCGCGACCAGGACTCGCGCCCACTGGGACGGCCGGCGAGCCGCTGAGCCAGGGCGCGCGACGGGCCGTCGTCCCCCAGCCGCGCCAGGAGCTCCCGCGCCGGTCCGTTGAGTTCTAGTGCCGCGAAGGCGAGGGCTGCGGCGCGGGCGGCGGCCGGGTCGCAATGGGCCGCGGGCAAGGCGGCCGCAAGAACGGCGTAGGGATCGCCGCGATCAGCTGGGAAATCTGGACCGGCCAAAGGGACCGCAGCCGCAGGTAATGCGGTCGGGCCGCCGTGCAACGGGGCGAAGGCGACCGGTGACTCGTCAGGCACGCGCAGCTCCTGGAACCCACTCCATCGGAGGATTCGCGAGGCGCGGGGTGCGCGAACACGCCCGAGGTGCGGGCCGACGCGCAGAGCCCGCGCGTCTCGCCCTGCACGCCAAGAGCGCCGCGCTTCGCAGGGCTTGCGCAAGAATGGACCGGCGTCGAAGCCAGTCCTCCGGAACCGGGCCGGAGCCGCGTTGACCGGACCGGCTCCCACCCCAGTCGGACGGCGCGAGGTCGGCCCGGCCGTCGCCTCGCGGCCCCAAGTCGCCGGCGGCGCGGACCCGATAAGAGGGCGGATGCTTTGTCCGGACCGGGAGCCGCAGGCATGAAGCTGGGCGCGATCGTCGTCTGCCGAATGGATTCGAGCCGCGTGCCCGGCAAGGTGCTGCGCCGCGCCGGCGGCCGCCCGCTGCTCTGGTGGGTGCTGGATCGGGTGGCGCGCGCGTGCGCGGCGCGCGAAGCGGCCGGTGCCTTCGACACGCTGATTGTGGCGACCACGTCCCGCGCGGTGGATCGGGCGATCGCCGCCACCCTTGCGGACTACCGAGCCTGGCGAGAACGGAGTCTCGCGGCTGCGAATGAGCGGGCGCGGGAAGGGAGTCCCGCGCCCGTGCTCTTCGAATACGGAGGCCGGGTCGAGGACGTGTCGGGTCGGCTGCTGGCCGCGGCCGACGCGCACGCGCTCGATGGGTTCGCGCGCATCAACGCCGACAGTCCGTTCGTCGAACCGGCGCTGCTGAGCCGCGCGTGCAGCGTGATGCGCGACCGCCGCGTCGAGCTCGATTTCGTCACCAACCTGGCGCCGCGCACCTACCCGTACGGCGTGGCGGTCGAGGTGGTCCGCACCGGCGCCTACCGCGGACTGCTGGCGGCCTGCGGTCCGCAGGAACACCCGATGCAGCCCGTATACGCGGGCCTGGACCGCCTGGCGTGGACCAACCTGCGCCGCACCGGATCGCCGCAGTCCGGCGTGCGAATGACGATCGACACCGAGGACGATTGGCGGCAGTTCGAGGCCGTGATCGCGGCCAGCGGCGCGGATTGGATCGACCGCCCGTACCAGACGTTCGTGGCCGACTTCGCCGGCACGGCCTGCCCGGCCGCGCCTGAGGCCGCGTGTGACTGCGGCAGCGCGGCGGGGCAACCATCCAAGCGGACGGGAAACACGACATGATCACGCTCTACTGCATCCGCCCCAAGGGACTCAATATCGGCAACGACGCCATCCACATGGCCATGCAGCACTTCGTGTACGAGGCGTTCGGCGAGGTGGTGAACCTGGTGTCGCTGCCCGCCACCGGCCGGTACGAAAACCACCTTCACGCCGGCCTGACGCCGCGCACCATCCACGAGATCAACCAGTACGGGCACGGGGTCATCGTGGGCGGCGGCAACCTGTACGAGAACGGCGAGCTGGACGTGAACCTGGACGCCCTGGAGTCGTTGCACGTCCCGCTCATGCTGTTCAGCCTGTCGCACGGGCGGATCTTCGGGCGCGGGGGGCGGCTGGTGGCGCGAACGGACTCGATGCCGCAGCGCACCGTGATGGCGCTGGACCGCAGGGCCTCCTTCGCCCTGGCCCGCGACGAGGCCACCGGCGCGTACCTGCGGCAGATCGGCTGCCGGCAGTGCGACGTGGGCGGCTGCCCGACCATCTTCCTCGACCGCGTCGCGGACCGCCTGCCGCACCTTCCGGACGCCAACCGCCGCCGGGTGCTGATCTCGATCCGCAACCCGACGCTGATGAACGTCCCCCCTGCGCGGCAGTCGCGCGTCTGGGACGACGTGGCGGCGATGATCGACTGGCTGCGCCGGGAGGACCTGGGCGAGGTCGCGCTGCTGTGCCATGATCCGCGCGACATCGCGTTCGCCGCGTCGTTTCCCGGTGTGGAGTACATGTACACCGGCGACGTGTACACGTTTCTGGCGCTGCTGCGCGCGTGCCTGCTGAGCGTCTCGTACCGGCTGCACGCGTTTCTGCCGTGCATCGCGTTCGGGACGCCGGCGATCGCCATCACCTACGACGAGCGCGCCATGAGCCTGATCGAGACGGTCGGGCTGTCGGACTGGAGCATCGACATGCTGCGCGAGCCGACGCTCCTGAACGCCGTGCGCGACCGATGCCGGCGGCGGCGCGAACTGGACGTGATCCGCGCCGGACTGAACCAGCGCTTCGCCGGCCTCTACGAGCGCGTCCTGGGCACGTTCCGCCAGTTCGCGCAGGCGGCGCGGTCCTGCGCCGCGGAAGGCGCCACCACGGCCAGGCAAGCGCAGGGCGCCGTTGCAGGCGGCGGGCCGGCGCCGCGGGACGCGCGGGTCGCGGAGATCCCCGCCATGCCCGAGGTCTACTGGTGACCGCGCCGATCCACGTCATCGCCGAGGCCGGCACCAACCACGGCGGACGGGTCGAGACCGCCGAGGCGCTCGCCGAGGCCGCCGTCCGCGGCGGCGCGGATTCCGTGAAGTTCCAGCTCATCGATCCCGACGGCCTGTACCTGCCGCGGCACTGGACCGACGGACGACTGGTCGAGAACCCGGTGTTCCGCCGCCGCGCCGCGGCGATGCTCAGCGATGCCGAGTGGCGCCGCGTCGCCGACCGCTGCCGCCGGCTGGGCCGGCCGTTCAGCGCGTCGGTCTTCGACCCGCGCGGCCTGCGCCTGCTGGAGCAGCTCGACGCGCCGTACGTGAAGCTGGCATCGTGCGACCTCAACCACTCGCGGCTGCTGCGCCTGGCGGCCGCGACCGGGCGGCGGGTGATTGTGTCAACCGGGATGGCGACGCTGGGCGAGATCGAGCGCGCCGTCGCCGAGCTTCAGCGGGCCGCGGCGCACGACGTCGTCCTGATGCACTGTGTCTCGCTCTACCCATGCCCGACGCCGCGCAGCAACGTCGGCTTCCTGCGCGTGCTGCGTGAGGCCTTCGGGCTACCCGTAGGGTTCTCCGACCACACTGAGAACAGTCTCGCCGCAGCCGCGGCCGTGGCGCTGGGCGCGACCGTGATCGAAAAGCACCTGACGCTGGACCGATCGGCGGAGGGCTTCGACCACAACTACGCGATGACACCGGAGATGTTCGCCGCGTACGTCGCGGACGTTCGCGCCGTCGAAGCGGCCTGCCGCCGACCCGACGAGAAGATCGGCCCGGGCGAACGCGAGGTGCGGGCGCGGGCGCGGCGCTCGCTGTACGCGGCCCGCGACCTCGAGGCCGGTGAGTCGCTCAGCGAGGCGGACGTGCTGGTGGTACGCCCCGAGGGCGCGCTGGGGCCCGATGATCTCGACCGCGTGCTGGGGCGGGCGCTGGGGCGCGCGGTGAGGCAGTACGAAATGCTCACGCTCGACGACCTGGAGGCCGGCGTGGAGCCGGCCGAGCTTAAGGCGGCGGGCGCGGGAACCTGAGATGCGAATGCGCGTGATATGCCGCGGGTCGTCGGAGATGGGGTTGGGGCACCTCATCCGCGCGCGGGCGTTCGCCCGCGCGGCCGTTGCCGGGGGGCACGACGTGGAGCTGGCGGCCATCGTCGCGCCCGAGCTTGAGCCGCTGCTGAGCGACGCGCCGTGCCTCACGCGCTTCCTGCGGAGCGACGACGGCCTGCGGGAGTCGCCGGCGGACGACTGTTGGGACGCGGTGTTGTACGACCTGACGACGCTGGAGCGTCGCGCGTTCGAGGCGACGGCGCGGCGGGCGCTGCTGACGGCGTCGTTGTCGCCGGTGTTCGAGCACATGCCGCGGGTGGACGCCTGTTTCACGCGCAGCCGCGAGTACGACGCGCTGCCCGGCGTGCGCTTCCATGCGGGGCTGGAGTACGCGATCTTCAGCGAGCGATGCACACCCATCCCGGACAGTGTGTTCGAAGCCGCGCTGGCGCTTCCGGAGCTGTCGGTCGCGCTGTGCATGGGAGGCGCGGACGCGGCCAACAAGACGCTGTGCGTTCTGGGCGCCCTGGGCGGACTGGAGCCGGCCTGCACGATCTGGGTGCTGCTTGGGGAAGGCTACGCGCACTGCTACAACGCGCTGGTGAGCGCGACACGCGGACGGATGCGGCACGAAGTCATCCTGGCCAGGACGAACCGCTCGATGTGGCGCGTGATGAGCAACTGCGCGGTCGCGGTCCTTGCGGGCGGGCTGACCACGGTCGAGGCGGTCTACGCGGGCCTGCCGTCCGTGAACCTGTTCGAGCGGGCCGAGCACCGCAACATGACCCGGGAGCTGGTCGCGCGCGGGGTCTGCCTCGACGGGGGCCTGATCTCCGATGAGTCGCTGGGCCGCACGCTCGAAGTTCTGGCCGCGCTGGCCGCGGACCGGGCCGCGCTGCGCGCCATGCGCGAGGCGGGCCGGGGACTGGTCGACGCACGCGGGGCGGAGCGCGTGGTACGCGCGCTGGAGGCCCTGATCGTCGAGCGAGCCGTCTCTCGTCTTCGCCTTCAGACGCCCGGGGTGGCCCATGCCGTTCATTGACCGGGACCTGGCCGTCGATCCGCCGCGGCAGAGCGAGCCCGAACCGCTGGCGATGGCCGACGGCTCGGCGCGGGAGGACGGCGCCGTAAGCGGTTCCGTCAGCCGCCGCGCGGACAGCCCCTGTCATCATCGCGCACCGCGAGCGGACGCGCTGGAGCCGGTCCTCCGATTCGTCCGATCCAAAGGTCATGAGCCTATGGGCGGGCGTCCACGCCGGGCCGCGGCCCTGCAAGCGGGTGGGTCTCCCGTCGCCGCTGAGCACGGGAGGGCTGCTGGTGGAATGGGTGGCCCGCGACGGCGGCGAAGACGGCTTGTACGGGGAGTCGCAACCATGCCCGACGGTCCTGTGCGCGAACGCGTAAAGCGGGTGCTGGCGCAGGAGTGGGACTTGGCGCGCGACGCGATTCCGAGCGACGCCGCCCGGGGCCGCTTCGAGCGCTGGGACTCGCTCGACAGCGTGAGGCGGGCGCGAACGCTGGGCACCCTGGCCGCCGTCCAGGAGCGAGCGCCCGTCGGAGGACCTACCGCGTGACGACCGCTGCACCCGCCCCCGAAGCGACCGAACTCGCCGGCTGGTCCCCGGCCTGGGAGGACGAGGTCTACGGCCGCGGACGGCACCTCAATCGCTATCCGCACCATGCCGTGGTCGGGTTCATGATGCGCCATTACGGCATGCGCTCCGAACGCGGCGAAGTCCGCGTCTGCGAGCTGGGCTGCGGGACCGGCAACAACCTCTGGTTCGCCGCGCGCGAAGGCTTCACCGTGTTCGGCATCGACGGCGCGGCGACGGCGATCGAGTACGCGCGGCGGCGTTTCGCCCGCGAGCACCTGAACGGTGAATTCGCGGTCGGGGACTTCGCACGCCTGCCCTGGACGTCGGCGTCCATGGACGTTGTGCTCGACCGAGGCGCGCTCGCCCACGCCCCGCTCCACACGATCGAAGCGGCCCTCGCCGAGGCGCAGCGCGTGCTCAAGCCGGGCGGCCGCATGCTCTCCGTCAACCTCTACGCGCCGGAACACGCGGGCCGCTCGTTCGGCCAGCACCTCGGCGAGAACACGTATGGACGCTTCAGCGGGGGGTACTTCGCCGGCGTCGGACACGTTCACTTCGCGCCGCGCGACGAAGTCGAGGCGCTGTTCAGCCGGCGTTTCGCCGTCCGCCGGCTCGTGCACACGCTGGAGCGGGACGTGGTCAGCGGCGAGATCGTGGATGCCTTCTGGCGCGTCGAGTGCGAGAAACCCGCATGAGCGTGGACGCACTGGAAATCGTGGCGGCCGGTCTGGTCAACCGCGATGCGCCGCCGATTGCCGCCCCGCGTAACGCGACTGTCGCGCCCGCG